>NZ_JBIVUY010000003.1:87754-776720 GCF_044757425.1 Streptomyces sp. NPDC091281
GCGGTGGGGGGGGGGGGGGCGGCCGGGGCGTGGGGGGGGGGGGGTGGCGGTGGGGGTGGGGGGGGGGGGGGGGGGGGGGGGCTGGGGGGGGGCGGGGGGGGGGGGGGGGGGGGGGGGGGCCCCCCCCCCCCCCCCCCCCGCCCGTCAGCCGGACCCCGCGCGAGCCGAGGGGCCCGGCTCGACCGACCGGGCCCCGCGTGACCGGCCCCGCTCAGGCGGGCGGCACCGCCCGCTGGGCCGGGCCCTCGTAGGAGGCGAGGGGGCGGATCAGGGCGTTGCGGGTGAGTTGTTCGGTGATGTGGGCGGTCCAGCCGGTGATCCGGCTCATCACGAACAGGGGCGTGAAGACCGGGGTGTCGAAGCCCATGAGGTGGTAGGCGAGTCCGGCCGGGTAGTCGAGGTTCGGGTGGATGCCCTTGCGGTCGGCCATCGCGTCCCGCAGCGCCGCGTGCAGGGTCGCCAGCCGGGTCGCCTCGGGGTCGGCGGCGCGGGCCACCAGCCGGTCGAGGGCCTCCTGCATGACGGGGACGCGGGAGTCGCCGTGCCGGTAGACGCGGTGCCCGAAGCCCATGATCTTCCGCTTCGCGGCGAGCGCCTCGTCCAGCCACGTCTCGGCCCGGTTCGGGTCGCCGATCTCGTCGAGCATGTGCATCACGGCCTCGTTGGCGCCGCCGTGCAGCGGGCCCTTGAGCGCGCCGATCGCGGCCGTGACCGCGCTGTGCAGGTCGGAGAGGGTGGAGGTGACGACGCGGGCGGTGAACGTGGAGGCGTTGAAGCTGTGCTCGGCGTAGAGGACGAGGGAGATCTCGAAGCAGCGCACGACCTCCGGGTCCGGTACGGCGCCGAAGCACATGTGGAAGAAGTTCTCGGCGTACCCGAGGGCGGGGTCGGGCGGGATCGGGGCGAGGCCGCGACGGCGGCGCTGGTCGGCGGCGACCACGGTGGGCAGTCTGGCCAGCAGGGCGAGGGACTTGACGCGCTGCGCGGTGGGGCCCGCGTCGTCCTCGGTGGGGTCCTCGGCGCCGAACAGGCTGACGGCGGTGCGCAGGACGTCCATCGGATGGCAGGTCTCGGGCAGCCGGGCGAGGAGTTCGGAGGTCGAGCGGTCCAGGGGGCGCAGGGCGCGTTCGCGGGCCCGGAACTCCCGCAGCTGAACGGGGTCGGGGAGTTCGCCGTACCAGAGGAGGTGGGCGACCTCCTCGAAGGAGCGGTGGGCGGCGAGGTCCTGGACGGGATAGCCGCGGTAGGTGAGGGAGTTGGTCTCCTGGATGACGGTGGAGATGGCGGTGGTGTCGACGACGACACCGGCGAGGCCGCGGTGGATCTCGGGCACGGTGGTGGGCATGGGGTGCCTGCCTTCGTGGGTCGGGGCCGGGCGGAGGGATGGCCGGGCGGGGCGGTGGCCGGGCGCGCGTCAGTGGCCGGGCGGGAGGGTGAAGTCGTGGACGGCTGTGTCGAAGGCCGAGTAGCCCTCGTAGCCGAGGAGTTCGTACAGGCGGGAGCGGGTCTGCATGCGGGGCAGCAGCGTGTCCTGGGTGCCGTCGGCGGCGAGGGTGCGCAGGCCGTCCTCCATCGCGCCCATGGCGAGGCGGAGCAGGGTGACGGGGTAGAGGGCGATGTCGTAGCCGAGGTTCTGCAGGGTGCGGGCGTCGAGGAGGGGGGTCTTGCCGAACTCGGTCATGTTGGCGAGGAGGGGCACGTCGACGGCCTTGCGGAACGCCTCGAACTCGGCCTCGCCGTCGAGGGCTTCGGGGAAGATCGCGTCGGCCCCGGCGTCGACGTAGGCCTTCGCGCGGTCGACGGCGGCGGCCAGGCCCTCGACGGCGCGGGCGTCGGTGCGGGCCATGAGGAGGAAGCCGGGGTCGCGTCGGGCGTCGACGGCGGCGCGGACACGGCGGGTCATGTCGGCGCGCGGGACGACGGCCTTGCCGTCGAGGTGGCCGCAGCGCTTGGGGTTGACCTGGTCCTCCAGATGGAGTCCGGCGAGTCCCGCGTCCTCCATGAGCTGGACGGTGCGGGCCGCGTTGAGGGGTTCCCCGAAGCCGGTGTCGGCGTCGACGAGGACCGGCAGGTCGGTGACGCGGGTGGTCTGCTGGGCGCGGGCGGCGACCTCGGTGGCCGTGGTCAGGCCGATGTCGGGCAGGCCGAGATCGGCGGCGAGGACCGCGCCGGAGAGGTAGGCGGCCTCGAAACCGGCGTCCTGGATGAGGCGCGCGGAGAGCGGGTTGACGGCACCCGGCATCGTCAGCAGCCGTCCGGTGGCGAGCCGTTCGCGCAGGGCGCGGCGCCGCTCGGCGGGGGTGGTGCGGGTGTGCAGCATCAGAACAGGCCCTTCGGCAGGCGGGCGTCCAGGGCGGCGAGAGCCGTCAGGGCCTCCGTGTCGACGGCGGGGAAGAGCCCGTCGAGACCGGCGGCGGGGCCGGGACGGTCCGGGCCGGCGGCCCCGGTCCCGTCGAGGCCGTCGGCCTCGGCATCGGCGTCGGCGAGGCGTTCCGCCGCGGCCAGGAAACGGTCCTGGGCGTCCGGTGTGACGATGCCCTCGGCGAGCGTGCGGAACTTGGCCGTGTAGGCGGGGCGGTCGAAGGGGCGGGCTCCGGCCGGGTGGGCGTCGGCGACGGCGAGTTCGTCCTCGATCACCGAACCGTCGTCCAGGGTGATCACCGCGCGTCCGCCGAAGGCGCGCCGGGCCGGGTCGGGGTCGTGGTAGCGGCGGGTCCAGGCGGGGTCCTCCAGCGTGGTGATCTTCCGCCACAGCGCCACGGTCTCCGGGCGCCGGGCCCGGTCGGGGGCGTAGGAGCGCTCGTGGTGCCAGACGCCGTCCTCCAGGGCGACCGCGAGGATGTACGGCACGGAGTGGTCGAGGGTCTCGCGGCTCGCGTCGGGGTCGTACTTCTGCGGGTCGTTGGCGCCCGAGCCGATGACGTGGTGGGTGTGGTGGCTGGTGTGCAGGACCACCGAGCGGACCCGGTCCAGGGGGCCGGTCTTCTCCCGCAGCCGCCGCGCCAGGTCGATGATCGCCTGCGCCTGGTACTCGGCGGAGTGCTCCTTGGTGTACGTGTCGAGGATGGCCCGGCGCGCCTCGCCCGCTTCGGGCAGCGGCACCGTGTAGGCGGAGTCGGGTCCGTCGAGCATCCGGGCGAGGAAGCCGTCCTCGCCCTCGTAGATCGGCGACGGTGAGGTCTCGCCGCGCATCGCCCGGTCGACGGCCTCGATCGCGGCCTTCCCGGCGAAGGCGGGGGCGTACGCCTTCCAGCTGGAGATCTCGCCCTTGCGGGACTGCCGGGTCGCGGTCGTGGTGTGCACGGCCTGCTGGACCGCCTGATAGACGGTCTCCGTCGGCAGCCGCAGCAGCGCGCCCAGCCCGCCCGCCGTGGCGGCGCTCAGGTGGGCGACGTGGTCGATGCGGTGCTCGTGCAGGCAGATGCCCTTGACCAGCGCGACGTGGATCTCGTAGGCGGCGACGATGCCGCGCAGCAGGTCGGCGCCGGTGCGGCGGGTGTGCTGGGCGACGGCGAGCAGCGGCGGGATGTTGTCGCCGGGGTGGGAGTAGTCGGCGGCGAGGTAGGTGTCGTGGAAGTCGAGTTCGCGGACGGCGGTGCCGTTCGCCCACGCGGCCCACTCCGGGGAGACCCGGGCGGCCGAGCCGAAGACGCTCGCGCCGGGGGCGGCGGACGGGTGGGCGGTGGCCTGGGCGCGGGCCACGGCGACCGGGCGGCGGGCCAGCGCGGCGACGGCTACGGCCGCGTTGTCGACGATCCGGTTGACGGCCATGGCGGCGCTCTCGGCGTCCGGGGCGCCGGTGCCGGTGGCGACGGCGGCGAGCCGCCAGGCGAGCTGCTCCTCGCGCGGCAGCCGGTCGGCGCTGGGGTGGACGCGGACGGGATGGTCGATCACAGAACTCCTCGGAGGGCCGGGCTACGGGGCTGACAAGGGGAGCCTCCCCGGCGGCGGCCCCGCGGACCACCTCTCCCCCGTGCGGATTCCGTACCTTCCCGAGCTGCGAATCTGCGAATTCTGCGAAGGATGCGGATGCTATGTTCGCAAGGACGCGTGCTGAGGAGGTGGCCCATGGCGGGACGAACGGCGGACCGCAAGGTGTACGCCCATGCCCGGCTGCGCCGGCTGCGCCGCGAGCACGGCATGAACCAGGTCGACCTGGCCCGCACGCTGGGCATCTCCACCAGCTACGCCAACCAGATCGAGCAGAGCAGGCGCCCGCTCACCGCGTCGGTGCTGCTGCGGATCGCGGAGGTCTTCGGAGTCGACGCGGAGTTCTTCTCCGACGCCGACGAGGACCGGCTCGCCACCGATCTGCGGGCCGCGCTCGCCGACGAGGCGTGCGGGACGGCACCGCCCGCCCCGGAGGAGATCGCCGAGGCGGCCCGCGACCACCCGGAGATCGCCCGCGCCCTGGTGGCCCTGCACCGCCGCTACCGGGACGCCGCCGACCAGACGGCGGCCCTCGCCTCACCCGACCCCACGGCCTCCGCGCACGGTGCGGCCACCGGTGCCGGTGCGGGCGGGGCTCCGGCGCCGTACGGGATGCCGCTGCCGCCGGGTGATCCGCACGACGAGGTCCGTGACTTCTTCTACGCCCACCACAACCACTTCGAGCCGCTGGACGCCGAGGCGGAACGGCTCGCGGAGGCCCTGGACCTGCGGCCGGGCCGGACCGCCGACCCGCTCACCGCCCGGCTGGCCGAGCGGCACGGCGTCCGTGTGGTGCGGGCCGCCGCGGGCCGTTCCGCCGACGCCCGCCGCTACGACCCGGACTCCGGGCTGCTGTTCCTGTCCCCCTGGCTCAGCGACGGGCAGCGCGCCTTCCAGCTCGCCACCCAACTGGCCCTGCTGGAGCACGGCCCCCTCCTGCGCGCCCTCGCCGACGGCGCGCAGGAACTCACCTCGCCGCAGTCGCCCGCCCTGGTCCGCATCGGTCTCGCGAACTACTTCGCGGGCGCCCTCCTGATGCCGTACGGCACGTTCCTCGCGGCGGCCGAGGAGGTGCGCTACGACGTCGAGCTGCTGTCGGCCCGGTTCGGCGTCGGCTTCGAGACCGTCTGCCACCGGCTCAGCACCCTCCAGCGCACCGGCCGCCGGGGCGTACCCTTCTCGTTCCTACGCGTCGACCGGGCCGGGAACATCTCCAAACGCCAGTCCGCGAGCGACTTCCACTTCTCCCGCCTCGGCGGCACCTGCCCGCTGTGGACCGTGTACGAGGCGTTCTCCGCGCCCGGCCGGATACTCACCCAGGTCGCCGAGATGCCCGACGGGAAACGGTACTTCTGGATCGCCCGCACCATCACCCGCGGCGGATTCGGGCACCACGCGCCGCGCGCCGAGTTCGCGATCGCCCTGGGCTGCGAACTACGGCACGCACACCGCCTCGTCTACGCCGAGGGCATCGCCCTCGACGACCCCCGCGCGGCCACACCCATCGGCCTGGGCTGCCGCATCTGCGAACGCCGCGACTGCGCGCAGCGCGCCCGGCCCCCGGCCGGAGGACGCCTCGCCGTCGACCCCGACCGGCGGACGTACGTGCCGTACCCGGTGGAGGCGCGCACCCCGTGAGCACCGTGGCCCGCTCGCCGTTCTCTGTCTCCCTCCCGTCAGGAGTACGCGTGTGACCAGCCGTGTCACCTTCGTCCCGCCCGCGATGAACGCCTCGCTGCGGGAGGTCCGTTTCGACGACGGCGCGTCGATCGAGCCCGCCGGGGCGGCGCGGGCCCGCGCGGCGGCCGGGTCGCTGCCCGGCGGTACGCGCGTGGTGACGTCGCCGTCGGCGCGGTGCCGTCAGACGGCGGCGGCGCTCGGTCTCGACGTCCAGGAGGCCTCCGTGGCGGCCGGGTTGGCGGGGCTGGACGTGGGCCGGTGGCGCGGCCTGACGCTGGCCGAGGTCGGCGCGGCGGAGCCGGAGGCGGTGGCCCGCTGGCTCGCGGACCCCGCGTCGGCGCCGCACGGCGGGGAGTCCGTACGGGACCTGTGCGACCGGGTCGCCGTGTGGCTGGACGCGGCGGCGGGCGAGGGCCGTACGGTCGCGGTGGTCGAGCCGGACGTCGTACGGGCCGTGGTGGTGCGGGTGGTGGGGGCGCCCGTGGAGGCGTTCTGGCGGCTGGACGTGGCGCCGTTGACGGCGACCGAGGTCAGCGGGCGGTCCGGGCGCTGGAACCTGCGGCTCGGCCGTCCGCTCGACGCGACCACGAACACGGCCACGGACTGACCCGGCCGCCCGGACAGGCCGATCCCGGCCGCTCGTACGGACCGGTCCCGCGCGTACGGGAGTTCAGCGGCCGGTGTCCCGGTGGCGGCGGAGCAGGTCGGCCACGGCGCAGCGCAGGCAGCCGGGGGCGGGGTCGGGGTCCGGCGGGTGCGTGCAGCCCTCGCCGGGTGCGGCGACCAGGGTCTCCAGTTCCCGCAGGAGGCGGTCGGTGCGCCGCACCTGTTCACCGAGCACCCGGACGCGGGCGCTCTGGCCGCCGATCTGCCGTCGGCTGGCGACGAGTTGGGCGTACTCCTCCGGGGTGAGGGCGACCGCCTCGCGACCGCCGAGGGTGATGCGGCGCGGCTGGGGTTGTCGGCTCACTCGGCTCCTCCTGCGCTCCTCGCCGCCGGTCCCGTCCCCGCGGTCGAAGTCTCCGCGGTCGGGGTCCGTGGCTAATCGGCCCGGTCGTTCGCGCATGGTGTCCTGCCCGTCCTGAAGTGCCGTGCCGGTGACGGAGTCGGTCCGGCGGGGTCACCGGGAGAACGCGGGAGGGCCCGCGGACGGTTCCGCGGGCCCTCCCGTCGTGCCGGACGGCTCGGTCGGCTCACTGCGGGGAGGCAGCCGCCGCGCCCGCGGGAACCGCGGCCGGCCGGGGGTGGATCAGGCGTTCGGCGAGTTCGCCGAAGACGAGGCCGAATCCGGCCCACAGCGTGGCCTGGAGGGCGAGGGCGGAGAGCCGGAACCGCCACAGCAGGGCGGCCGGGAAGTCGCCGGGCACCTCGTTCACCGTGGGCAGGAAGGCGTACGCCAGCCCGATCACGACGAGGAAACCGGCCACCGCGGCGACGGTGGCGTACCAGGTGCCCAGCCGGGGGGCGAGCCGCTTGCCGACGATCACCGCGGCGACCGCGAGCAGCACGCTGAGCACCATCATCAGGAAGTACAGGGTGGTGCGGCGGGCGATGGTGTCGGGGTCGCCGACCGCGGGCGGGTTCGCCGGGTACTTGAAGAACGGCACCGCGTACACGGCGACGAACGCGGCGCCCGACAGCAGCAGGGCGGTGGCGCGGGGGCCGAAGCGGCCGACGCGGCCGAGCGCGAAGCAGAAGGCGAGCGCGGCGATGCCGCCGAAGGCGACCCCGTAGACGAGGATGCCGGTGGCCAGGCCCGCGGTGGACTGGAGGCCGCGCGAGACGAGTTCGACCTCGTGCTCGTGAGCGGGGGCGTGGGACTCCTCGAAGCCGATGGCGCTGTCGACGTTCGGCTCGCCGAGGAAGTAGGCGACGACCAGGGCGAGGACACCGGCACCGAGGCCGGCGAGCATGCCGCGGACGAGGAGGTTACGGACGATCGCGGAGTTCATGGAAGTGCGGCGCCCCTCGTCAGTGGCAGGGGAAGCCGAGCAGGTGGCGGGCGTCGTGCACCCACTCGTGGACGTCCTCGCCGGAGACGACGGCGGTGGCACCCTGCTCGGCGCCGACGAAGTACAGCAGCACCAGCATCAGGACGCCGAAGAAGACCGCCCAGGGCGCGATGTCCCTCAGCGGCAGTCGGGCCGGTACGGCGGGGGTGCTGGCGGGCGGGGCGACATGCTGCGCCATGGCGGGGCCTCCTCTGGGAGTTCGCGTCCCATCTCGGTGGTGCACAGGACGACGGCCAAGGGTCTGACTCACGGGCGGCCCGCGGTGGGGCGGCTCGTTCACAGTGGCGCGACCGTGCCGGATTTCCACCGGCTTCCGTGTCCGTCGTCGATACCGGACGGGACGGTACTCCCCGGCGGAGGTCCTGGCCAAGGGCCGGACCCCCGCCGGGGAGCCCCTCACACCGAACCCTTACCGGCGCGCCGCCCGGCCTGCGCCGGGGGCGCGCCGCGGGGCCTACCGGTGGCGGAAGACGGGCGGCCGTTTCTCCGTGAAGGCGGCCATGCCCTCCTTCTGGTCGGCGGTGGCGAACACCGCGTGGAACAGGCGGCGTTCGAAGCGGACGCCCTCGGCGAGGGTCGTCTCGAAGGCGCGGCCGACGGCCTCCTTCGCCATCATCGCCACCGGCAGGGACATCCCGGCGACGGTCGCGGCGACGGCGCGTGCCTCGCCGAGCAGCGCGTCGGCGGGGACGATCCGGGAGACGAGTCCGGCGCGTTCGGCCTCGGCTGCGTCCATGGTGCGGCCGGTGAGGCACAGCTCCATCGCCTTGGCCTTGCCGACGGCGCGGGTCAGGCGCTGGGAGCCGCCGATGCCGGGGATGACGCCGAGCTTGATCTCCGGCTGGCCGAAGACGGCCGTGTCGGCGGCGAGCACGATGTCGCAGAGCAGGGCCAGTTCGCAGCCGCCGCCGAGCGCGTACCCGGCGACCGCCGCGACCGTCGGCGTGCGGAGCTGCCCGAGGCGGTCCCAGGCGGTGAACCAGTCGGTGAGGTACATGTCGAGGTAGTCGCGGTCGGCCATCTCCTTGATGTCGGCCCCGGCCGCGAAGGCCCGTTCCGAGCCGGTGATGACGACACAGCCGCATTCCGGGTCCCGGTCCAGGGCCTCGGCGGCGGCCACGACCTCCTCCATGACCTTCAGGTTCAGCGCGTTGAGGGCCTTCGGCCGGTCCAGCGTGATCAGGGCGGTACGGCCCTCGCGCTCGACCCGGATCGTCTCGTACTCCCCCGCCGGACCACCGGTCGCCCCGTCGCTCTCCCGTACGCCCGTCATGCGGTGCGCTCCTCTCCCCGGTCGCGGATGGTGCGGACGATGCCGGAGAAGTCCTCGGCGGCACCGACCTGTTCGGCGTAGGCCGCGTACAACTCAGCCGCCCGGCGCCCGAGTTCCGTGTCGGTGCCGGTGGCGCGGGCGGCGTCGGCGGCGAGGCCGAGGTCCTTCGCCATGAGGGCGGCGGCGAAGCCCGGCCGGTAGTCGCGGTTGGCGGGGCTGGCCGGAACGGGGCCGGGGACGGGGCAGTTGACGGTGAGCGCCCAGCACTGCCCGGACGCGGCGGAGGCCACGTCGTAGAGCGCCTGGTGGGAGAGGCCGAGGCGTTCGCCGAGGACGAAGGCCTCGCTGACGGCGATCATGGAGACGCCGAGGATCATGTTGTTGCAGATCTTCGCGGCCTGTCCGGCGCCGGGGCCGCCGCAGTGCACGACCCGGCGGCCCATGGCCTCCAGCAGGGGCCGGGCCTCGGCGAACTCCGCGTCGCCGCCGCCCGCCATGAAGGTGAGAGTGGCGGCCTCGGCACCCACCACGCCGCCGGAGACGGGGGCGTCCAGGGCCCGCATCCCCGCCGTCACGGCCCGTTCGTGGGCGGTGCGGGCGTCGGCGACGTCGATGGTGGAGCAGTCGACGAAGAGGGTGCCGGGGCGGGCGGCGGCGAGGATCTCGTCGTACAGCCCGAGGACGTGCCGTCCGGCGGGCAGCATGGTGACGACGACGTCGGCGTCCGCGACCGCCCCGGCGGCGGAGGCGGCGGCCTCGACGCCCGCGGTGACGGCGGCGGCGAGGGCGTCCGGGACGAGGTCGTGGCCGCGGACGCGGTGTCCGGCCTTCACCAGGTTGGCGGCCATCGGGCCGCCCATGTGGCCGAGTCCGACGAAGGCGACGACGGCGCTCACCAGGCCTCCTCCTCGGTGGGTCCGGCCGGGGCGAGGCCGAGTTCGCGGTCGCCGAGCGGGGCGAAGAAGCGGGCCACGTCGGCGTCGGTGACCTCGGCGAGGGTCGCCGGGGACCAGTGCGGGTCGCGGTCCTTGTCCACGACCTGGGCGCGGATGCCCTCTACGAGGTCGTGGGTGGCCAGGGCGGCGCAGGAGACGCGGTACTCCTGGTCGAGGACCCGCTCCAGCGGGCCGAGGCGGCGGGCCCGGCGCAGGGCGGCCAGGGTGACCTTGAGGGAGGTCGGGGACTTCGTGAGGAGGGTCTCGGCGGTCTCCTTGGCGGCCGGGCCGCCGTGGGCGAGGAGGCGCCGCATGATCTCCTCCACCGTGTCGGCGGCGAAACAGGCGTCGATCCACTCCCGGTCCCGGACCAACTCCCCGTCCGGAGCGGGCCGTACGTGCCGGGCGAGGGCATCGCGCACGGGGAGCGCCGCGAGGTCGTCGGTGAGGGCGCCGAGCGCGTCGGAGGGGACGTAGTGGTCGGCGAGACCGGTGAGGAGGGCGTCCCCGGCGTCGAGGTAGGCGCCGGTCAGGGCGAGGTAGGTGCCGAGTTCGCCGGGGGCTAGGGCGAGCAGGTGCGTGCCGCCGACGTCGGGCACGAAGCCGATGCCGGTCTCCGGCATCGCGACGACGGACCGCTCGGTGACGACGCGGACGCTGCCGTGCGCGGAGACGCCGACGCCGCCGCCCATGACGAAGCCGTCCATGAGGGCGACGTAGGGCTTGGGGTAGCGGGCGATACGGGCGTTGAGGTGGTACTCGTCGCGCCAGAACGCGGCCGCGGCGGAGCCGTCGCCGTCGCGGGCGTCGTCGTGGATGGCCCGGATGTCGCCGCCCGCGCACAGCCCGCGCTCCCCCGCACCGCTGATCACGACGGCCTCCACGGCCGGGTCCTGCTCCCAGGCGGAGAGGGCGGCGTCGATACGGCGGACCATGGCGTGGTCGAGGGCGTTGAGGGCGCGGGGCCGGTTGAGGACGATGCGCGCGGTCCGGCCGGTGGTGCTGAGCAGGACGGTGGAGGCGTCCTCGGCGGGACCGGGCGCGGGGCCGCTCGGTGTGGACGCGCCGGATTCACCGGCGGGGGTGCCGCTCATCCGAACGCCTCCGTCAGGCCCCGTGCCACGATGACTCGCATGATCTCGTTGGTCCCTTCCAGGATCTGGTGCACGCGCAGGTCGCGCACGATCTTCTCGATGCCGTACTCGCTGAGGTAGCCGTACCCCCCGTGCAGCTGGAGCGCGCGGTCCGCGACCGTGTACCCGGTGTCGGTGGCGAAGCGCTTCGCCATCGCGCAGAGGTACGGCGCCTGCGGGTCGCCCGCGTCGAGGGCGCGGGCCGCCTGGTGGACGAGGGCGCGGGCGGCGGTCAGCTCGGTCGCCATGTCGGCGAGGCGGAACCGCAGGGCCTGCGCGTCGAGGAGCCGCATGCCGAACGCCTCACGGTCGGCGAGGTGGACGAGGCTGCGGTCCAGGGCGCTGCGGGCGCCGCCCAGGGAGCAGGCGGCGATGCCGAGGCGGCCCCCGTTGAGGCCGTTCATGGCGATGCGGAAGCCCTGGCCCTCGCCGCCGAGGAGCCGGTCGGCGGGCACCCGGACGGCGTCGAGAAGGACCTGCCGGGTGGGCTGGGCGTTCCAGCCCATCTTGCGTTCGTCCGGGCCGAAGGAGAGGCCGGGGTCGTCGCGGTCGACGAGGAACGCGGAGACGCCGGAGGGCCCGTCGCCGCCGGTGCGGGCCATGACCAGGTAGAGCTGGGCGGCGCCCGCGCCGGAGATGAACTGTTTGACGCCGGTGAGCGTCCAGTGGTCGCCGTCGCGGACGGCGCGGGTGGTGAGGGCGGCGGCGTCGGACCCGGCGCCCGGTTCGGTCAGGCAGTAGCTGGAGAGGTCGTCCATGGCGCACAGCCGGGGCAGCCAGCGTTCGCGCTGGGCGGGGTCGCCGTAGCGGTCGACCATCCAGGCGACCATGTTGTGGATGGAGAGGTAGGCGGCGACGGCCGGGCAGCCGGAGGCGAGGGTCTCGAAGACGAGGACGCCGTCGGCGCGGGTGAGGCCCGAACCGCCGGACTCCTCGCGGACGTAGACCCCGCCGAGGCCGAGTCCGGCGGCCTTGCGCAGGACGTCGACGGGGAAGTGCTTGTCGCGGTCCCAGTCGAGGGCGTGCGGGGCGAGGTGGTCCTGGGTGAAGTCGAGGGTGGTCTCGACGAGGGCCTGCTGGTCCTCGGTGAGGAGGGTGACGGTCATCGGCGCTCAGCTCATCGTGGGGATCGTGAAGCCGGCGCCCTCGCGCAGCCCGGCGGCGGGCCAGCGGGAGGTGACGGTCTTGGTGCGGGTGTAGAAGCGGATCGCGTCGGGGCCGTGCTGGTTGAGGTCGCCGAAGCCGGACCGCTTCCAGCCGCCGAAGGTGTGGTAGGCGACGGGCACCGGGATGGGCACGTTGACGCCGACCATGCCGGTGTCGACGCGGCGGGTGAAGTCGCGGGCGGTGTCGCCGTCGCGGGTGAAGAGGGAGACGCCGTTGCCGTAGACGTGCTCGCTGGGCAGGCGGAGGGCGGCCTCGTAGTCGGGGGCGCGGACGACGCTGAGTACGGGGCCGAAGATCTCTTCCTGGTGGATGCGCATGTCGGGGGTGACCCGGTCGAAGAGGGAGGCTCCGGCGAAGAAGCCGTTCTCGTGGCCGGGGAGGGTGAAGTCCCGTCCGTCGACGACGAGTTCGGCGCCCTCCTTGACGCCGAGGTCGACGTAGGAGCGGACCCGGTCGACGGCGTCGCGGCCGACCATGGGGCCGAAGTCGGCCTCGGGGTCGTCGCTGCGGCCGATGCGCAGGGCGCGGACGCGGTCGGCGAGGCGGGCGACGAGGGCGTCGGCGGTGGCCTCGCCGACGGGGACGGCGACCGAGATGGCCATGCAGCGTTCGCCCGCCGAGCCGTAGCCCGCGCCGATCAGGGCGTCGACGGCCTGGTCGAGGTCGGCGTCGGGCATGACGATCAGGTGGTTCTTGGCGCCGCCGAAGCACTGGGCGCGTTTGCCGTGGGCGGCGGCGGTGGCGTAGACGTGCGCGGCGACCGGGGTGGAGCCGACGAAGCCGAGGGCGGCGACGCGGGGGTCGGTGAGCAGCGTGTCGACGGCTTCCCGGCCGCCGTTGACGACGTTGAGGACGCCGGGCGGCAGGCCCGCCTCCAGGAAGAGTTCCGCGAGCCGCAGCGGGACGGACGGGTCGCGTTCGGAGGGCTTGAGGATGAAGGCGTTGCCGCAGGCCAGGGCGGGGGCGGCCTTCCACAGGGGGATCATCGCGGGGAAGTTGAACGGGGTGATCCCGGCGACGACGCCGAGCGGGGAGCGCAGCGAGTGGACGTCGATGCCGGTCCCGGCGTTGTCGGTGAACTCGCCCTTCAGCAGGTGCGGGATGCCCGCCGCGAACTCGACGACTTCCAGGCCGCGTTGGAGGTCGCCGTGGGCGTCGGCGATCGTCTTGCCGTGCTCGGCGGAGAGCAGCCGCGCCAGCGCGTCCTTCTCCTGCTCGACGAGCTGGAGGAAGCGCAGCAGGACGCGGGCGCGGCGCTGCGGGTTCCACTCGCCCCAGGCGGCCTGGGCGCGCCGCGCGTCGGCGATCGCGGCCTCGGTCTCGGCGCGGTCGGCGAGCGGCACGCGGGCCTGGACCTCACCCGTGTTGGGGTCGTGGACGTCGCCGAAGGCCCCGGAGGTGCCCGGGACGTGCTTTCCGCCGACGAAGTGGGTCAACTCACGCACGGGGGCGCGGTCGTGTGCGGGGTGTTCTGGTACGCGGACCATCGGTGCCTGCTCTCGTCAGGTGATCCGGGACGGCGCGCGGCCGGGCCGTGACGGCACGCCGGGGCGTGCGGGCACGGGGGTCGCGCGAGAGTACGTATGGCGTGCGGACCGTCGGACGACGGCGGTCACGCTCCGGGCCGCGAGGGCGGCGCGGAACGGGGCCGGGAGGGGTGCCCGGGAGCGGGCAGGGGCCGGCCTCCGCCGGGGTCGTGGGTGCGCACCGGTGCCATGCGTGTCAGCTCCATCCTCGTGGACAACACGGAACATCCCGCGGCCGGTATCCTGACTCCCGGATCAGCGCGCGCCGTCCGCCTTCCCGACGTCCTTCGCGTCAGTGGCGTGCTGCTCGACGGCGTACTCCCCGGTCACAGTGGCGGGACCGTGCCGGAATCACACCGGCTTCCCTGCACCGCGGGCCTTCGTCGCGACTATATAGTTGGACGTCCTAGTAAATCCACCAGACCTGCCGGGTGGTTTTTCGGACTTTCGCGGTACATGACGTCCGGCGTGCGTGCCGTCCGGCGTCCGAGACGTTCGTCGGGCGGGGCGGCCCCGGGTGCGCGACCGTCCCCCGCCGGGCCGGTGGGGCTGCGCGGACCCGGCCGCCCGCGACCGTGTACACACGACTGACAAGCGGTTGTCACATCCGGCAGGAATGCCCGCTCGCGCGGGGCTCGCTGACATGAGGGGCGGAGACCACCTCCGCCGCAGTCGGCCCCGCACGCGAGAAGGATGACGCATGAGCGCCCAGCAGCCCAGAACGCTCAGGACCGTGACCGGCGCCGGGGGGACGTCGGAGACCTACGACCTGGCGGTGGACCCGGCGCGGTCCACCCTGGACACCGCCGTACGGGTCGCGCGGCTCGCGGAGGCGGCCCGTATCGACGCCCTGTTCACCGCCGACCTGCTGCGGTTCGACGCGCAGGGCGCCATCGGGTCGCAGGAACCGCTGGTGTTCGTGTCCGCGCTGAGCCAGGTGACGTCCCGGATCGGGCTCATCGCCACCGTGTCCACGACGTTCCACCATCCTTTCAACCTGGCGAGGCTGTTCGGCACTCTCGACCACGTCAGCAACGGCCGCGCGGCCTGGAACCTGGTGACCTCGGCGCTCGGCGAGGAGAACTACGGCCCCGGCGAGCTGCCCGGCCCCGACGAGCGCTACGCCCGCGCCGCCGAGGTCCTCGCCGTCGTGAACTCCCTCTGGGACAGCTGGGAACCGGGCGCGCTCACCGCCGGTCCCGACGGGCGGGCGGTGCTCGACCGGTCGCGGGTCCGGCCGATCCACCACTCCGGGCGGTTCTTCGACGTCGCCGGTCCGCTGAACATCCCGCCGCTGCCGCAGGGGCGGCCGGTGCAGTTCCAGGCCGGGCAGTCGGCGGCGGGCGTCGAACTCGGCGCCCGCCACGCCGAGGTGGTGTTCACCTCGCTCCCCACCCTGGACATCGCCCGCGACTTCACCCACCGCATCCGCGAGCGGGCCCGGTCGCTGGGGCGGGCGCCCGGACTGCCCCTGATCTTCAGCTCGTTGCACGCCACCTTCGGCGCGACCGAGGCCCAGGCACGGCAACGGGTGCGCGAGCGGCGGGAGTCGATCGACTTCGAACGGGGCCGGGGCCAGGTCGCCGACATGCTCGGCGGCGGGCTCGACCTGTCCGGACTGCGGCTGGACGCGCCGCTCCCGGAGTCGCTGCTGCCCGACCTCGCCTCGGTGCGCGGGCGGCGCGGCCGGGTGGAGATCTTCTCCGGGTACGCCCGCGAGGGCCGCACCCTACGGGAGCTGATCGTGGCCGCCCAGGACACCGGGCACTGGGCGGTCGCGGGCACCCCCGAGCAGATCGCGGACGCCGTGGAGGAACGCTTCCGGGCGGGCGTCGTCGACGTCATCAACCTCCCCGGCCTCGCCGACCCCGCCCAGCACGACTTCGTCGTCGACGGCCTGCTGCACGAGCTGCGCAGACGGCGCATCGTGGCCGAGGACTACGCCGGGACGACACTGCGGGAGAACCTGGGGCTGCCCGCGCCGGGGGCGGGGGCCGCGCCCACAGAGGACCGGACAAGCAAGGGGAGGAGGGGCTGAGGCGCACTCGCCCCCGGACCCACGGCGGCATTCACGCCAGTGAGTGGTGGCAGACCAGGTGGCGCGACGTGGCAAGAGGCGACCACGAGACCAGAATCCCCGCGCCTTTTCGGACACGGAAATTCTCGCGGGGGGGGCTGGCGGTGCGTCAGAGCAGGGTGGCAACTTGGGTTTCATCCCCGATGTTGTTCATCACCAGGTGCCCATCTGCTTTGAGAGCGAGTCCTACGACGCTGACAGTAGGGCCGTAGCAGCCTGTGAGACGGCCTGGATTGAGCGTGCTGACATTGCAGGGTGCCGAGCCACCAAAGTTATTGTTGGTGGTGCCGTGAATGCTGATGGCAACACTCGCATCGTTCCGCACGACAAGGACCGACTGCCCCTTCTTACGGTCCGGCGTGAGCACTATGCAGCTTTGGAAAAACACCTTGGTGGAGGCAACGTGATGCGTTGTCGGCCCACAATGCCAGTTCGCGTTGGTGTTGACGGCCTGCCAGAAGGGATACGCCTGCGCGGGAACCGAAGAAAGGAGCGTTGCGGTTACGGCAACAGCCAGGACACCCACACGCTTGAGGATTCGAATCAACTGCATTTCTCCCGTACATGAATCACGCCATTATCAACGCATAGCAGCGCCGAACGAACAATCGGACCTTAGTTCTTCGATTGACATTCGGCAAGCGACCCCGCAAGACCGGAAGAACTTCAGACCAATACCGTATTTCCATCTCAAGCAGCCCATCCGATTCTTTTCGACAACGGACTCCCGTGCAGAGACGGCACGGTCGCCCCGCGACCGGCGGGCGGCGACGCTAGTTCGCCGGGAGAAGCTCCCACAGGCGGTGGTCCCAGCCGATGTCGCGGACGGCGCGGACGCGCAGGCCCGCGCGGGCGGCGAGGTCGGTGATGTCCTGCTCGGAGCGCAGGCCGGAGCCGAACGCGGCCTTGAGGCGCAGGTGGTGGAGGGCGGCCTCGGCGTCCTCGGTGACCCCGGCCGGGCCCTCGACCAGCTCGGCCAGGAGCAGGACGCCGCCCTCCGCGAGTCCGGCCGCGTTCTCGGTGAGCGCGAGGACGGCGTCCTCGTCGGTGAGGACGTCGAGGGCCTTGACCAGCAGCACCCGCGTGTCGCCGGGCGGTACGGCGCCGCTGCGGGCGACGAGTTCGACGCGCGGCAGGACGTCGGACTCCAGCACGGTGTCCGCGACGGTCCGCAGCACGGACGGCAGCGCCGAGATCCGCACCCGCAGGCCGGGGCAGGCACGGACCAGGGTGTTGGCGACAGCCGCCGCGCCGCTGCCCGCGAGGGTGACCGACTCGGCGGCGGACCAGTCGTGGCCGGTGCGGATGCCGGGCGCGATCCAGGCGGCCTCGTCCTCGACGGCGGCGCGCGCCGACCCGCCCAGGTGCTCGTCGGCGGCGAGGGCGCCCGCGAGGGGCAGTCCGGTGGCGGTGCGGTAGCCGGGGCGCCCGGTGCGCAGCGCCTCGTGGAGTCCGGACAGCGACAGGTCGAACGCGGCCTGGGCGCCCGTCAGGTCGTACTCCTCCAGGGAGTGGTCGTCCTCGACGAGTTCCTCGCCGACCGGGGTGAGGCGGTAGCCGTCGGCGTCGAGGGCGAACACCTCCAGGTCGACGAGGTAGGTGAGCAGCGCGGACAGGGTGCGCTCCTCGGTGCCGGTGCGGGCGGCGAGGTCGGCGGCGGTGCGGACGCCCTGGTAGACGCTGTCGACCAGGCCGACGGTGACGGCGGAGCGGATCGCGAGGCCGGGGGCGAGGTCGGTCAGCTCGTGCAGCCGCTCGTGCGGGTCGGTCCCGTCGTCCTCCGGGACGTCCGCCGTCTCCTCGGGGCCCGCGGACGGCGCGGGGGCGGCCGGGTGCTGTTCGGCGCGGCGCCAGTAGCCGGTGATGTGGGTCTGTTCGCGCGGCACCTCGCGGTCGACGCGCAGGTGGCGGCGGATGCCCTTGAGGGTGACGCTCTCGCCCGCCGCCCACACGAACGGCCGGCCCTCGGGCCAGTCCATGGCGCGGACGGCGTCCTCCAGGAGGGTCGTCGTGCCGGCGGGCGCGCCGTGGCGGACCAGCCAGGTGATGTGGGCGTCTGCGGCGGTCGGCAGCTCCTGGCGGTGGCTGTCCTCGCCGACCTCGACGAAGACGTGCGCCACGGTGCCCGCGGGCATCTCGGCCAGCCAGCGGCCGATGGCGGGCAGGGCCGTCTCGTCGCCGATGACGAGGAGCCAGTCGGCGCCCTCGGGGTGCCGGTGCGACATCTTGGGTCCGGCGATCCAGGTGACGTCGCCGGGGCGGGCGGTCTGCGCCCACGTGGAGGCGACGCCGCCCGCGTGCTTCACGAAGTCGAAGTCGATCTCGCCGCGTTCGGTGTCGTGGCGGACCGGCGTGTAGTCCTTGGTCAGCGGCCGGGCGTCCTCGGGCCAGTCGAGGCTGGAGACGTTCTGGCCGGGCAGCACGGGCGTGTCGGCGCCGTCCTCGGCGAAGAAGAACTTGACGTGGTCGTCGAAGCCCTCGGTGCTCAGCTCCGGCAGGTCGAGGCCGTCCTTGTGGAACGCCCCGAGCTGCGGCCCGCCGAGCGTGACCCGGCGCATGCCCGGCGTGACGTCCCGGACGTTCAGCACGGTCAGCTCCCTCAGCACGATGGGGAACGTGACGACCGAGCGGGGGTTGCGGGACATACGGGCGGCTCCTTGGACATCCGGGCGGGCCCGCCCAGGCTAGGCGGGCCCGCGGGCCGCGCATCCAACCCTCCGTCCGGGTTCCTGGCACTCGGCGGGCGACCTGCGCGCGAGCGGCTGCCCCTCGGCGGCCTGGCTGCGGTGGGGCGGCGACCCCGGTGGTGGGGGGGTGGGCGGCGGCTTCGATGATCCGGCCCGGCGGCTTCGACCGGGCCCGCCGGTACGGCCGTACGGTGCGGCGGTGTCTCCTCTCCCCCACCCCCGCGCCCGGTCCCGCCCCGTCGACGCGGAGCTGCTGCGGCAGTGCCTGCGCGTGGCCCGCCCGCAGATCCTGAGAGCCGTCGCGTGGGCCGTCCTGCGCCAGTGCTCGTTCCTCGCCCTGCCCTGGCTGCTGGGGCTCGCCGTGGACTCGGCGGTGCGGCACGGCGATCCGGCGCGCGCGGCCTGGTACGCGGCGGCACTGGTCGGCGTCGCGGTCGCGGAGTACGCGGGCATGCGGGGCTGGCAGTTGTGGAGCAACCTCGCCGAGGCGGGGGCCGCCGCCTGGCTGCGGACGCGGCTGCTGCGCTCGGTGCTGGAGAACGCGGGCCGCCCGGCGGACCCCGCGGCCGAGGGGGCGGTCGCGTCCGGGGATCTGACGACGCGGGCCTCGCGGGACGTGGAGACCGTCGTGTACTGGGTGCACGGCCTCACCACCTGGGTGGTGATCGGGACGACGGTGCTGGTGCTGGTGCCGTCGCTGGCCCGGCTCGATCCGGCGCTGCTGCTGGTGGCCGCCGCCACGGTGCCGGTGCTGCTGCTGGTCAACCGGTTCTTCCCGCCGCTGTACGGGGCCCGCTCCGAGCGGCTGGCCCGCGCGCACGCCCGCCGGTCCGGCACGGTCGAGGAACTCCTGTCGGCGGTCCTGTCGTTGCGCGGGGTCGGCGCCGACCGGCTGATGGTGGCCCGCCACCACCGGCACAGCGCGGAGGTCACCCGGCACACGCTGCGGCTCGGCGCGGTGTCCTCCCTGTGGGAGGCGACCGCCTTCGCCGTCCCCCAACTCGCCGTCGTGGCAGGCCTGCTGATCGGTGGTCCGGCGGCCGTGGACAGCCGGATCACCGTCGGTCAGCTCACCACGTTCGTGCTGTGGATGGGCACGGTGTCGGTGGCCGTGTCGGCGGTCGTCAACCGGCTGGGCGACCGCACGGACGCGCGGGTCGCGGCGCGGCGCATCGCGGCGGTGCTCGACGCCGGGGAGGCCACCGCCCGAGGGGTCGCCTCCGGAGAAGTCGCCTCTGGAGCGGTCGATGCCGGGGAGGTCGCCTCCGGTGGGGGCGGATCGGGCCGTACGGCGGCTTCACCGGGCCCGGTGGCGGGGTCGAGGTCCGTCCAGGAGGGCGGCGGGGAGGGCGAGTTGGTGGTGCGGGGTCTCACGGTGCGGCGGCCGGGCCGGGCTCCGCTGGGGCCCCTCGACCTCACCGCGCGCCGGGGTGAGTGGATCACGCTGACCGGGCCCACGGGGAGCGGCAAGAGCGCCCTGCTGCGGGCTGTGGCCGGACTGCTGCTCGCCGCCGACGGCACCGTCACCCTCGGCGGTCGCCCCCTCGCCGAACTCCCGCCGCTCACCGTGGGGTTCGTGCCGGAGGCGCCCGTGCTGATGCGGGGCACCGTCACCGAGAACCTGCTCCTGACCGGCGACCACGCCCCCGAGGCCCTGACCGCGGCCTGCCGGGCGGCGGGCCTCGACCTGGCGCTCGCCGGACGGCCGGACGGCACCGGCACCCAGGTCGGCGAGCGGGGCCGCGCACTGTCCGGCGGCCAGCGGCAACTCGTCGCCCTCGCCCGCGCGTTGCTGCACCACAGCCCGGCCCTCCTGCTCGACGACACCACCTCCGCGCTGGACGCGGCCACCGAGACGGAGGTGCTGGCGCGGCTGCGCGCGGCGACCACCGGACAGGTCGTGGTGTTCGCCACCCACTCCCCCGCCGTACGCGCCCTCGCCGACCGCGAGATCACCCTGACCGCCCCGAGGACGGAACCCGTCCGTGTCTGAGAGCCCCGCCATGCCGAGCAGCCCCACCACGCCGAGCCCCTCCGGGCCGGCCCCTTCCGCGCCCCGCCCCTCCGTGCCGGGTCCCCGCGAGCCCGCCGACGCGGGGGCCCCGGCCGCCCCGGTCGTCCTGGGCGCGCTGCCCGACCAGCGGGCCGTGTTCCGGCGGGTGCTGCGCCTGGTGCCCGTGCGGCTGCGGCTCGCCGTCGCCGGGACCGCCGTCCTGAACCTGGCCGGGGCCGCCCTCGCGGTGGCGTCGACGGCCGTCACCGGACGGGTGGTCGACGCCGCCGCCGACCGCGACATGGACCTCCTCCTGCGGCGGCTCGCCCTGCTGGCGCTGCTCACGGTGCTGGCCGCCGCGCTGGTCTGGCTGTCGCGCACCACGCTCGTCCGGGTGGGCGAGCGCATCCTCGCCACGCTCCGGGACCGGGCGACGGCGGCGGTCGGCGCGGCGCCGCTGCGGTTCCTGGAACGGCACCGGGCGGGCGAGCTGCACCGCAGGCTCACCGGCGAGATCGCCGGGCTGGCCGCGTTCGCGGGCGGCACCCTGCCCGACCTGGTGTCCGCCGCGGCGGTCCTGGCGTTCACCGTCGTACTGCTCCTGCTCTCGTCCTGGCACCTGGCGCTGGCGCTGCTCGTCCTGTTCGTACCGCTCGCCCTTATGGTCGTACGGGCGTTCCACCGCCGGTCGGGACCGGCCTACGCCGGGCTGGCCGAGGCCGAGGCGGACGTCGCCGCCACGTTCGGGGAGTCGCTGCCCGCGCGGGAGCAGCTGTGGATCAGCGGGAGCGTGCCGCGCTGGCTGGAGCGGTTCGGCCGGGACACCGACCGGCTGCTCGACGCCCGCGTCGTCCAGGTCCGGGCCGACCTCGTGCTCAACCGGCTGGCGCTGGTGCAGGCCGGGGCGCTGGCGGTGCTGCTCGTCCTGAGCGCGGCGCTGATGGGGCGGGGGCTGCTCACCACCGGCACCGCCGTGGTGTTCGTCCTGGCGACGCGGGACATGCTGGCGCGCTCCGAGGACCTGGCGGGTTCGGTCGGGGACGCCCGTGAGGCGCACGTCCGCCTCGCCCGGCTGCTCGACCTGCTCACGGCCACGACACCGGCGGCACCACCGACGCCGTCGGCGCGGTCGGAATGGTCGGACGGGTCGGCGCGGTCGGCACCGAAGGCTCCCCCGGCTTCCGGCGTGCTGCCCGCGCGCGGTGAACTGCGTGCCGAGGGCGTCGTGTTCGCGCACGATCCCGGCGGTCGGGCGGTGCTGGACGGCCTCACCCTGACCGTGCGGCCGGGCGACCGGCTGGCCGTGGTCGGGGAGACCGGCTCGGGCAAGTCGACCCTCGGCAAGCTGCTGGCGGGCCTGTACCCGCCCGACCGGGGGCGGGTCACGTTCGCGGGCCACGACCTGGCCGACCTGAACCCGGACCAGCTGCGGCGGCGGATCGTCCTCGTGCCCCAGGAAGTCGCCCTGGTCGAGGGCACGTTGGCGGAGAACCTGGCGATGACGGCCGCCTCCCCCGACCGGGAGCGGATCACGGCCGGTCTCGGCCGACTGGGTCTGACGGCGTGGGCCGACGGCCTGCCGGACGGCCTGGACACGCCGCTCACCGACCGCGGGCTCTCGGCGGGCGAGCGGCAACTCGTGGCGATCGTACGGGCGTTCCTCACCGATCCGGCCGTACTCGTCCTCGACGAGGCGACCGCGGGCGTGGACCACGACACCGCCGCCCGTATCGAGGACGCCCTCGCGGCGGCCGGCGCGGACCGCACCCTGATCGTCATCGCCCACCGCGGCGACACCATCGCCCGCGCCACCCGGCGGCTGACGCTGCCGCGGGGCACCGAAGACGGGTGACCCGCGCGCACCCCGCGGCGGCCCAGGGTGCTCCGGTGATCCGGGGCGCCCGCCGTCGCGGGCGCGGCCCGGACGTGCCACGGCCCCGCCGCACTCGGGTGCGGGCGGGGCCGGTGGGGGGTGGCGTGCGGTGCGGGGGTTACTTGCCCGCGACGGCCTTCGCCAGGATCGGGGTCAGCTGCTCGACGACCCAGGGGGCGCTCAGCGCGTCCGGGTAGGCGAGGGCGGCGGCGAGCATGTTGTCCGAGGGGATGACCGCGTAGTGGTTGCCCTTGACGGCGCCCAGGGTCTTGAACAGCTTGTTGTTCTCCAGCTCCTTGGGGCTGATGACACCCCGGTCACCGAACGGGTAGGAGACGAGGAGGACGTCCGCGTCGAGCTGGTCGAGGTTCTCCAGGCTGATGCCGTTCTTGTCCGGCCCGTAGCTCTTCGCCTTGTCGGTCTTGGTGAAGCCGAGCTGTTCGAAGACGCCCGGGTCCTGGTCGGCGTAGGACATGAAGCTGATCTGCTCGGGGTGCGACACGGCGTACGTGTACGTCTTGCCCTTGAACTCCGGGTGCGCGGCGGCCGCGTCGGCGGTGGTCTTCTCGGTGGCCGCGATGACCTCCTCGGCCTTCTTCTCCAGACCCAGCGCCTTCGCGGCCGTCTTGAGACGGTCCTGCCAGGTCATGGTGTCGGCCTGCGCCTTGTCGGTGTAGGTGACGACCGGCGCGATCGGGGACAGCTTCGCGTAGTCCTTGTCCATCTCCCAGGTGTTGACGCCGAGGATGATGTCGGGCGCCTCCGCGGCGATGTCCTCGTAGGCGGTGCCGTCGGTGTCGTCGTACGTCTTCAGCTTGTCGACGCCGAGCTTGTCGAGGGCGCGCTGCTTGTACTCGGCGGGCTTGTCGCCGTCCTCGATGTCCGGGGTGATGACCGGGACGACGCCGAGGGCGAGGGCGATCGCGGTGTCGCCGTCGGAGACCGTGGCGACCTTGACGGGCTTCTTCTTCACCTCGCTGCTGCCCCAGGCACTCTTCAGCGAGACCGGGAAGGCGCCGCCGGCCGCGGCCTTGGGCTCCGCCGACGCGCTGTCGTCGTCGGAGGAGTCGCCGCCGCACGCGGCGACCAGGCTCAGGGACAGGGCTGCGGTCAGCGCGAGGACGCCGCGGCGGAGGTGACGGCCTCTGCCGTCGGTGAGGGTCAGCACGGGTGGTTCTCCTGGGTGGTGTCGAGGTGCCGCCGGCCCAGGGGGAAGATCTGGGGCCGGTCGGACCGGGGATGGGGTACGACCAGACAGTCGAGTCCGAAGACCTCGGCGACCGTCCGCTCGGTGAGGACCTCGTGGGGGGTGCCCTGCCGCACGATGCGGCCGTCGCGCATGGCGACGATCGTCGAGGCGTACAGGGCGGCCTGGTTGAGATCGTGGGAGACCAGGACGATGGTCTTTCCGGTCTGCTCGTTGAGGTCGGCGAGCAGGTCCATGACCTCGATCTGGTGGGCGATGTCGAGATAGGTGGTCGGCTCGTCCAGCAGCAGCGTCGGCGTCTCCTGGGCGAGGGCGAGCGCGATCCACACGCGCTGCCGCTGGCCGCCGGAGAGCTGGTCGACCGGCCGGTCGAGGAGGGCGGCGGTGCCGGTGGCCTCCAGCGCCTGCGCGATGACGAGGTCGTCGGCGGCGCTGCGGCGGCTGCCGAACCGCTGATGCGGGTGGCGGCCCCGCCAGACCAGGTCGCCGACGGTGATGGACTCCGGGGCGATGGGCGACTGCGGGAGGATGCCGAGGCGGCGGGCCACCTCGCGGGTCGGGAGGGCGTGGATGTCGCGGCCGTCCAGCAGGACCGTCCCGGCGGCGACCGGCAGCAGCCGGGCCAGGGACTTGAGCAGGGTCGACTTGCCGCAGGCGTTGGGGCCGACGAGCGCCGTGATGCGGCCCGGCGCGATCTCCAGGGAGAGGTCGGCGAGGACGGTGCGGCCGTCGTACCCGGCGGTGACCGAGCGGGCGGCGAGCGCCGGGGACGGCGCCGTGGAGACGGGGTTGCTCATGAGGAGGCTCCTGGTCTGCGCCGGAGGATCAGCCAGACGAAGTACGGGGCGCCGAACAGCGCCGTGAGGACACCGGTGGGCACGGGCGAGACCAGCGGGGCGTGCTGCGCGGCGACGTCCGCGCCGAGCACGATCGCCGCGCCGACCGGGACGGCGAGCGGGACGGCCCGGTCGGCGCCGACGAGCCGTACCGCGATGGGACCGGCGACGAGGGACACGAAACCGATGGGGCCGGTGACGCTGGTGGCCAGGGCCGCGGCGGCGGCGCCCAGCAGCAGCGCGCCGACGCGGGCCGCCGGGACCCGGGTGCCGAGTCCCGAGGCGAGCTGGTCGCCGAGGGACATCGCGCCGAGCGCCCGGGTCAGCGGCAGCGCGACGATCACGCACACGCCGAGCCCGACGGCGAGCTTGGTGACGCCGTCCCAGGTGGCGCCGCTGACGCTGCCGATGAGCCAGCGCATCACCTGGGCGAGGCTCTGCTCCCCGGCGGCGGTGAGGAGGTAGTTGACGTAGGCGGTGCACACCGCGGCCATGCCGATGCCGATGAGGACCAGCCGGTAGGTGTCGACCCGGCCGCCGCGCCTGCTCAGCGCGAGGACCAGCCCGACCATGGCGAACGCCCCGCCGATGGCGGCGGCTTCGACACCGAAGGCGAACGCGGGCGCGTACAGCAGCACGGTGACGGCGCCCGCGCCTGCGCCCGCCGAGATGCCGACGATGTCCGGGGTGGCCAGCGGGTTGCGGATCAGCCGCTGGTAGAGGGCGCCGGAGAGGCCGAACAGGGCGCCCGAGAGGAGCGCCGTGAGGGCGCGCGGGAAGCGGATGCCGTGCATGACGTAGTCCGCGAGCCCGGTGCGCAGACCGAACGCGGCGGGCAGCACGTCGGCGACGGTCATCCCGCGCAGACCGCCCAGCAGCAGCGACGCCGCCAGCAGGCCGAGCAGCACCACCGCGAGGGCCGCGGCCACGACGACCGTACGGCGTACGGCGGCACGGTGTGCGGCGCGCAGGCGGCGCACGGTGTCGGTGGTGGACGCGGGGAGGCCGGGGTCGTCGATGCTCGTGGGGAGGCCGGTGTCGGTGGTGGACTCGGCAGGAGAGCGGGGTGCGGGGGGCGGCGCCGGGGGCTCGGTGGGCCGGTCCCACGCCTGCGGGGTGCCGTCGTGGGACGGGGTCGCCTTGGGCACGCGGCTCACATCCGTACCAGGTCGCGGCGGCGGGCGAGCCACACGAAGAAGGGCACGCCGACGGCGGCCGTCATCACGGACACCTGGATCTCGCCGTGGTCCAGGACCAGTCGGCCCGCCGTGTCCGCGCCGACCAGGAGGCCCGCGCCGGTCGTCATGGCCAGCGGCAGCGCCCAGCGGTGGTCGGCGCCGACCAGCAGGCGCGCGCAGTGCGCGGCCACCAGGCCGACGAAGGCGACCGGGCCGACCGCCGCGGTGGCGGCGGCGCACAGCAGCACCGCGACGGTCGCAGCGGCGAGTTGGGCGCGCTCGACCCGGACGCCGAGACCGCGGGCGGTGTCGTCGCCGAGGGCGAGGATGTTGAGGGTGCGGCCGAGCGGCAGCGCGAGCAGCAGCCCGGTGACGGCGAACGGGGCGATCTCGTCGAGCACTTGGGAGCGCCCGGACAGCTGGCCGGTGGACCAGAAGCGCAGCGAGGAGTAGACGGCCTCGTCGCGGACGACCAGCAGGGTCACCAGGGAGGCGAGGACGGCGGCGACCGCGACACCGGCGAGGACCAGCCCGACGGTGCTGCTGCCCGCGTTGGTCCGGGTGCCGATCAGGTACACCAGGGCGGCGGAGCCCGCCGAACCGACCAGGGCCAGCCAGAAGTAGGAGCTGGCGTCCTGGGCGTCCAGGTAGAGGATGCCGAGGACGACGGCCATGGCCGCGCCCTGCTCCACGCCGAGGATGCCCGGGTCCGCGAGCGGATTGAGCGTCACCGCCTGCATGATGAGCCCGGACGCGCCGAGCGCCGCCCCGACCGCGAGACCCAGGAGGGTGCGGGGGATGCGTTCGGTCCACAGGACGTCGTGGTTGTAGCCGGACCCCCAGGGGTCCAGGACGATGTGCACGATCTCCGTCGGCGAGATGTCGCGGGCGCCGAGCCCGACACTGGCGAGCGCGATCACCACCAGGATCGGGACGGCCACGACCAGCGCGGTCGAGCCGCGTGCCGCACGGGTGCGCGCCGGGACGGCCTCGGGGGCGGCCTCGGGCGCCGGCACCGTCGGCGGGGCCAGTTGTTTCATGACGGTTCTGGGGCTCCTCACCTGCTCAATAGAGGTTAGGTTAGCCTTACCAACGCGAAGGCCGGTCCAATGGCGGAACCGGAGCAATCGCAGCGAGAGGTCAGATTGGGCCTCGCACACGAACAATGGGGGCGTACATGACCACGAGAACTCTGCGCAGCGTCCGTGACGTGACGGGCACCGCGGGGCGTTCCGGGGCGGCGTCGAGGGCCGTGCCGGGGCCCGTTCCGGGTACGGCGGCGGGGTCCGCCGGGACCGCGCCGGGGGGTGGTCCCGCGCAGGCCGTGCTCGTGGACGACTGTTTCGTCACCGCGGGCGGGCACCCGCCGCACGTCCACACCTTCCACCAGTTCCTGTACCCGGCGCTGGGCCGGATCACGGTGTCCGCGCTGGGCCGCGAGCACGAGCTGTCGGCGTCGGTGGCGCTGTGGATCCCCGCGGGGATCGAACACGGGGCACGGTTCAGCCCGGACGCGCTGATCGTGGTGGAGAACTTCGACGCGGAACGGTTCGCCCTGCACACCGGGCGGCCCACACCCGTCAACGTCACCGAGCAGCAGCGGCTG
Source organism: Streptomyces sp. NPDC091281 (assembly GCF_044757425.1). NCBI lineage: Bacteria > Bacillati > Actinomycetota > Actinomycetes > Kitasatosporales > Streptomycetaceae > Streptomyces > Streptomyces sp. NPDC091281. Next base: position 114,868 of record NZ_JBIVUY010000003.1, read on the forward strand.
TTGCTGCTCGGCCGGACCCGGACCTCGGGCGCGGAGCACGACGACCCCGAGGTGTTCGCCGCGCTGTCGGCCGCCCACCCCGACAGCCTGCCGCTGCCGCAGCCCATCACCCCGGCCGCGCTGGCGGTGGCCCGCGCGCTCACCAAGTCCCCCGACGACGCCCGTACGGCCACGGAGTGGGCCGCCGAGCTGTACACCAGCTCGACGAGTCTGCGGCGCGCGTTCCGCGCGGAGACCGGCATGGCCTTCTCCGAGTGGCGCACCCGCCTCCGGCTGAACCAGTCCCTGCCCCTCCTGGACCAGGGCCAGTTGGTCAGCGTCGTCGCCTCCCGCGTCGGCTTCGTCAGCGCCAACGGCTACATCCTGGCCTTCCGCCGCCACTTCGGCCGCACCCCGGGGGCGTACGTACGGGAGTCACAGGAGCGGTACGCGTAGGGCGGCCTCCGGGGGGCGGTCGACCAGACGACCCGTCAGCCGTACGAGGTCGGGCAGGCGCAGGACTCGACCGCCGGAGCCGGGCAGGGGGACGTGGAGGGGCGCGGTCCAGCGCGTGGGAATCGCGTCGAGGCCGTAGCGGGCTCCCGCGAGGCCCCCGGTGACGGCGGCCACGGTGTCGGTGTCGCCGCCGAGGTCGACGGCGGCGCGCAGCGCGTCCTCGAAGGTCGTGGTGGTGCGCAGGGCCCAGACGGCGGAGCCGAGGCAGGGCCAGACCGCGCCGTTGAACTCCGTCGCCCGGTCGGGATGCCAGTCCGGGGCGAGGACGGCGGCGTACCGCGCGCGCTGGTCGGCGGGGACGTGGGCCAGCGCGTCGGGGACGGCCGCGACGGGGTCGCTGCCCGCGAGGGCGACCCGGACCAGGTCGTGGAAGAGGGCGGTGCCCTCCCGGGGGGCGGGGTCTCCGTGGGTGAGGGCGGCGATCCGGCGGGCCGCGTCGCGGGTGGCGGCGCGTCCGGCGGGGGCGAAGTGCACGGCGGAGGGGGTGGCCCGCATCAGGGAGCCGTTGCCCGCCGCCCGCAGGTTGGTGCGGTAGTGGGCGTCGGCGGCCCGGTCCCAGGGCAGGCCGCCGGTGAGGACGTCCTCGGTCTGGAGGCCGATGTCCTTCGGGTCGGCCGCCGCCCAGCGCCGGAACCGGTCGAAGACGTCGGCCGGGTCGAGCGCGCCGCGCTCGACCAGCGACTCGGCGACCAGGACGGCCATCTGCGTGTCGTCGGTGGCCTCGCCTGGATCCCAACCGCCCCCGCCGCACATCTCGCCGCCGCTTCCCGGCCGTGGAAAGCGGGCCGAGAAGGCGCCCTCTGGCCCGAACTCGAAGGGTGCGCCCAGCGCGTCCCCGACCGCCGAACCCACGACCGCTCCCACCGCCCGGTCCATGCCGTCCACGCCGTCCATGCGCGCAGGCTACCGGCCGGTCGTCGGCGAGCCGACGGGACGGGCGCCTGCCTGCCCGGATCGCTTCCGGGCCTCTCCCCCGGCCAGAACCCGCCCCGCCTCCTCCCGCCCCGCGCGACGAGCCGAGCCGCGCGACACTGGAGGGGCCGTGTGGGGGTCGCCTCCGGGCGGTCGGTGCGGTGTGTGCCGGCTGGTCGGGGTGTGCGGGTCGGGGGTGGGGCGGTCGCGGAGAGGAGTGTTCATGGCGGGCCGGGTGTCGCTCGCCGCGGTGTCGCGTTCCGGGCGGCACGCGGCGCATGTCACCGTCGCGGCGGCGGCCGGGTTCTATCCGGCGCTGTATCTCCTGGACCGGCCGGTGGCGGGGGTGTACGCGCTGTTCGCGCCGATCGCGCTCGGGGTGCTGTCGCCGGTGCCGGGTGCGGGGCGGGGGCGGGCGGTGACGGTGCTGCGGGCGCTGCCGTTCGCCGCCGCGCTGGTCGCCCTCGGCACCGTACTGGCGGTGACGACGTGGGCGGCGGTGGCGGGGATGCTCGTCGTGGGGTTCGCGCTGACGTTCGGGATCGCGTGCGGGCCCCGGCTGGCGGGGACGGTGCCGGGGCTCCAGCTGTTCTACATCCTGGCCTGCTTCCCGCCGTACGAGCCGGGGACGCTGCCGGAGCGGCTGGTCGGGCTGGCCGTGGGCGGGGCGCTGCTCGCCCTGTTGGAGGTGCTGTTCCCGGACGCGCCGCAGCCGTCGTACCGGGGGCGGATCGCGGACGCGCTGGACGTGGCGGCGGGGGCGTCCGCCGGGATCGCACGGGACGGGCGGTCGGACCCGGCGGGGGCGGTGCGGCTGCGGGAGGTGGGGCGGGGGCTGCGGTTCTCGCAGGCGCCCGCCGGGGCCCGGCCGACCGGGGCGGGCCGCGCGGACCGGGCGCTCGCGCAGGCCGGGTCGGCGACGCGGCGGCTGCTGGACCAGTTGGCGGTGCTGGCCGGGCACGCGGCCGTGCGTCCCGACCCGGCGGCGGCGGACCTGCTGCGCGGCGTGGCGGCCGACTGCGCGCGGAGCGCGGCGGCGCTGCGGCGGGGGCGGCCGTGCGGGGGGCCGGAGCTGCTGGAGGAGATGGTCGCGGAGTTCCTGGCGGCGCGGGGCAGGGCCGCCGGGGGGCGGGTGCCGGTGCCGCACGGGACGCTGACGCGCCAGTCGACGGTGCTGACGGCCGCGGTGTCGGCGGTGACCGTGCGGACGGCGGCCGTGCTGGCGCTGGGCGGGCGGCGGACGCTGTACGGGCTGCCGCGCGAGCAGTTCTGGTACGCGGCGTCGGGCACGGTGCGGCTGTGGCTCGTGCGGGTGTCGGGGAATCTGACGCGGCACTCGGTCGTCTTCCAGAACGCGCTGCGCACGGCGGTCGGGCTGGCGCTGGCGCGGCTGGTGGCCGGTTCGCTCGACCTGTCGCACGGCTTCTGGGTGCTGCTGGCGGTGCTGACCCTGGGGCGCACCACGGCGGGCGCGACCTGGTCGGCGGTGCGGCTCGCCGCGGCGGGGACGCTGGCGGGGGCGTTCGCGGCGGGGCTGCTGATCGTGGGCGCGGGCGGCGCCACCGACGTGTACGCGGTCCTGCTGGTGCCGATGATGCTGATCGCGTTCACGCTGGGGCCGCTGGGTGGACCGGCCTGGGCGCAGGGGCTGTTCACGCTGGTCGTGTCCACGGCGTTCGCGCAGATCGCGCCGGTGACGTGGCGGCTGGCGGAGGCCCGGCTGATCGACGTGCTGACCGGCAGCGCGGTCGGTCTGCTGTGCGGGCTGATCGCGTGGCCCGCGGGGGCGCGCGCGGAGATCCGGTACAGCATGGCGGCGCTGCTGCGGTCCGCGGCGCCGGTGGTACGGGCGACCACGGCGGCGGTGACCGGCGGCGACGGGCCCGCCGTACGGCCGGAGGCGGCTTCTTCGGCGGACACGGTGCGGGCGCCCGGGGGGCGGTCGGCGGAGACGCTGCACCGGCTGCGGATCGCGGAGGCCGCCTACGCGCAGTACCGCACGGAGCCCGCCGCGTCCGCCCCGGACCGTGACCACGACTGGCTCGCCGTGCTCAACTACGGTGCGCGCGCCATGGTCGGCGCCTACTGGCTGCCCCGCACGGACCGGATGTCCGAGGTGCCGCCCGCCGCGCTGCGCTGGGCGCGCGAGGCGACGGAGGACCTGGCGGACGCGACGGTCCGGGCGGCGGCGTTCCCGGCGGGCGGGGTCCGGGTCCGCCCGGCTCCGCTGCCCCCGACGGTGGCCGCGCGGGTCCCCGCCCACCTGCTGCCGCTGCTCACCGACGTGGAGGTGTGGCTGCGCGCGCTGGCGGCGGACCTGGAGGCGGGCGCCGCCGATCACGCGGTACGGCGCGACGGTGCCCCGGCGCCCGCCTGAGAACGGGCGCCGGGGCCCCAGGCTGACGAGGCGGGTCATCCGGCCGCGCGGACCTCGCTGCCGTCGGGGAGGCGGCCCCTGACCTCGGCGCGGGTGCCCTCGTCGGCGCGTACGGCGAGGAAGCGTCCGTCCGCGGCCTCGCGGCGGGGCGCGTCGGTCTCGACGCGGGCGACGGACCGGCTGCCCGCGGCGAGCAGGTACCAGGAACCGGAGGGGGCCCGCCAGCGGGTGTCGGCGAGCACGTCCTGACCGAAGCGGCTGCACTCGGCGGTGTCGCGCCGTACCCCGGCGGGGCGGGCGGGGCCGCCGTCGGGGCCGAGGAACAGGTACTCGACCTGTCCGGGGCCGCGCCAGGTGTCGGCCCGTGCGCAGACCCAGGTGCCCTGTCCGGCGCGTTCGGGCAGCGGCTGGGTGGCGAACACCCAGTGGTTGACGGCGCGTACGCCCTGGTCGTGCAGCCCGTCGAGGCGGCAGGCGCCGCGCGCCCAGCCCTGGAGTCCGGCCGGGCCGGTGGCCTCCTGGGGCGGGCGCGGGCGGACGCCGCGGGTCGGGGCGGGCATGTAGGTGAGGTGCGCGGGCGACAGGCCGCCGAGGTCGGCGAGGAGGAAGGCGTGGTCCTCCACGATCCGTGCGGAGGACCGCAGTTGGACGACCGGGCGGCTGCGGCACTCCCCTGCCGCGGGCGGCAGCGGCAGGGGGGCGGTGACGCCGTCGTCGGAGCGCTCGACGGCACGGACGGGTGTGTCGGGTGCCAGCAGGTCGCGGACGCCGGCCTCCGCGATCCACGGCGCGAGCAGCAGCCGTACGGAGTCGGGGGTGCGGGAGACGACGAGGGCGGCGGCCGTCGTGACGTCGGCGCCGTCGGTGAGGGCGGCGACCAGTTCGGGCGGTGTGTCGCCGCGCAGGGGCTCGCTGTAGCGGACAGTGGTGAGGCCGTCCTGGAGGACGACGACCGCGCGGCCGTCGACGTCGGCGGCGTACAGCAGGTGCGGCGGCCGTCCGGTGCCGGTGGCGGCGGCTCCGGGCTCCGCCGTACGGCGTCCCCGCCACGCCGGGTCCGCCCATGCCTTCAGCGCGCGGGCCAGGAGCGGCCGGTCCCCGGCGCGGGCGCCGCGGGCGGGCCAGGCGGTGAAGTCGACGCGGGCGGTGTCGGCCCACACGTCGGCCGGGGTGCGCACGAGCTGGTCGACGCGGGTGACGCGGGAGACGGGGGCGGGCCGCCCGTCGTCCACGGCACGGTCACCGCCACCCCCGCCGCCGTCGGTGACGCCGGGCAGGGTGAGCGCGGCGGCCGTGACGGCGGCGGTCAGCAGCAGGGCGGCCGTCCCGGCGGCACGCATCCGGTGCCTGCGCCGCAGGAGGTCGGTGGGGCGCGCGTGCAGGAGACAGGGGTCGAACTCGGCGGCGAGGAGGACGGGAGCCGGGGGGTCGGCGGGCCGGTCCGCGTCGCTGTCGGTGTCGGGGTCCGGCGGTGCGGGCGGGAGCCCGGCAGGGTCGGCCCGGTCGGCGGAGGGGTCGCTCGCGGGAGCGGCGGAGGGCACGTGCGGCGGCGCGGGGGGTGCGTCGGCCGCGGACTCGGGGGTGGACCGGGGGGCGGTGGTGGGGGCGTCGGGGGGTGTCGACGGCTGTGCGTCGGCTGCGGGAGCGGCCGGTGATCCGGCTGCCGGTACGGCCGGTGGCCGGGGCGGCTCGGGTGCCGGGAGGTCGGCGGGCGTGGTCGTGGCGGCGAGCGTGTGCGCGGCTTCGAGGGCCCGCTCGGGGTCGTCGACTCCGGTGTCGCGCAGGACCCGGACGGCCTCGTCGGGTCGGAGCCGCTCCAGTTGCAGGAGGGCGAAGGCGGCCCGGACCGGCCAGTCGGCCTCCGCGAGGGCGCGGTCCAGGAGCAGTTCGTCGGCGCCGCCGGACTGGGGGAAGACCCGCAGCCCCCACACGGCGGGGAGGTTGCGGCGCGCCCAGGGGCGGGCCAGCGGCCGTCCGGAGCGGGTGTCGTGGGCGCGGGCCGCCCGCAGCGCGCGGGTGCGCAGCGCGTCGTAGGCGTCGGCGCCTTCGACGGCGCCGGGGGTGCCGGTCCCGTCGGCGGGCTCCGGGGTGCGACCCGGTATGGCCAGCCCGCGGTGGGGCAGCGTGCCCTGCACGACGCGGTGGGCGGTGAGGACCCGCCCGTGGCGGCCGGAGCGGCGGGGCAGGGTGACGTAGACGAGACGGACCAACTGGGCGTAGTGCTCCACGAGAGCGGCCTCCGCGTGCTCGACATCGAGCAGGCGGAGGCCGCTGTGCTGGGGCGCCGTACGACGCTTCGACATGATCGTTCGCTCTTCCGGTGGACGGGGGTGATTCCGTTCGTACGGTCAAACGAGTGATCTTCGACGTCGTCACTTGGTCTGTGCCGTCGGCATGTTGCCACCGGCCCGCCCAGGGGTGCGGGCCGGTGGGTCAGGAGGCCGTCGGGCGTCGGTCAGGAGAGGCCGAGGACGTCCATGGTGCGGTCCGCCATGCGGCGTTGGCCGAGGGCGTTGGGGTGGACGGGGACGAGGCTGCCGCCGAAGAGGAGGGGTTCGACCCAGCGGGTGCCGGGGGGCGCGCAGGCGTCCCGTCCTTCGGAGGCGGTGGCGAAGTCGACGTAGGTGGCGCCCGCTTCCTGCGCGGCGCGGCGGACGGTGTCGTTGAGGTGGGCCTGGATGCCGCGCAGGTAGGGCACGTCGCCGGAGGCGACGGGGACCTTGGCGAAGCAGGACGGGTCGGCGGTGGCGGGCACGATCCACGGGTAACCGAGCACGGCGACGCGGGCGTTGGGCGCCTTGGCGCGGACGGCGGCGAGCGCGGACCGGAGGGCGGGGTAGGTGCTGGCGTCGATCTCGTCGGTGAACGAGGTGCCGTTGCGGTCCTTGCAGGGGCTGCCCCGGCCGCCGCTGAGGACGCCTGCGGTGGCGCAGGCCGTGACGGCGCCGACGAAGGTGTTGTTGTCGTTGCCGCCGATGGTGAGGGTGACGAGGTCGGTGCCGGTGCCGAGGGCGTTCACCTGCGGGCCGACGCCGGGGTACTGGGAGTTGGTGAAGTCCTTGGTCTGGGCGGCGCCGCAGGTGACGTCCTTGAGGCGGGCGCCCGTGCGGGAGGCGATCACGTGGGGGTAGTTGGCCTTGGAGCGCAGGCAGATCAGGGGCGTGGGGTCCACGGGCAGGACACCGGAACCTGCGCTGTAACTGTCGCCGAGGGCCGCGTAGTCGAGGGGTGCGGCGGCCTGGGCGGGGGTGCCGGTGAGGCCGAGGACGAGCGCGCCGACGGCGGCGAGTGCCGCGGCCGTGAAGCGGCGCAGGGGGGAGTACGGCATGTGCTCTCGATTCTCGGGAGGGGGGACACGGCGGAGGCGGGCGGCGCGGTGCCCGCGGGCGCACGGTCACGAGGAAGGAGCGGCTCGAGCAGGGGTGGGGGGGAAACATGGGGAATGGGGTCACTCGGGCGGTGATGCGCCGAGTGACCTGAAGATACGGCTACTTGAGGGTTCTACCGATTAGTAATGTGCAGGCGTCACGGAGTGGCGTCAACCTGGCTGACCGAAGTTCTCGCCTCCACGCCGAAACTCCGCCCGATCAGGCGAACGGGCGGTGCCTCGGCGGGCGTTGCGGAGGTGTGACGGCGGGTCAGCGGTGTGCGCGGACCTCCGCGGGCAGGTCGGCGTCGAGGACGTGGCCGAGGAGGTGCAGGGGCGCGGCCGAGGCGCCCGCCCGGCCGACGGCCTTCCAGTGGGCGAGGGCGGTGGGGGCGTCGACGAGGCCGTGGACGAGGGGGACGTCCGCGCCGGAGGCGTGGAGGAGGGACTCCGCGCGGCAGGACGCGAGGGTGTCGTCCAGGAGGTGCTGGGCGAGGACGCGGGTGTCGGTGACGACGGACGGCAGACCGGCGGCCGGGTGGCGCCGGGTGGCGCCGACGGTCAGCAGTCCCCCGCCGACGACCAGGACGTCGCGCCGCCGCCGCATCCGGTCCAGGGCCCGGCCGGTGTCGAAGCAGTGCGGGAAGCTGTCGTCGACGACGATCGTGCCGGGTCGCAGCCGGTCGACGTCGAGGACGGCGGTGGCGCCGCTGACGGCGGCGACGATCAGGTCCGCGGCGTGGACGGCGTCCGGCACCCCGCCCCGTCCGGGACCCCCGGGGTGCGAGGTGTGCACGGTGACGTCCCCGGCCAGGCCGCGCGCCCGCAGCCGGTCGGCGAGGTCCCGCAGGCGCGGGGCGCTGCCGGGCAGGTCGCACAGCAGCAGCCGGGCGGGCGGCCGTTCGGCCAGTGTGAGCAGGAGTTCGAGCGACGAGGCGCCGATGGAGCCGAGCCCGACGACGGCGAGGACGCTCCGCGCCAGGTCGCGGCCGGTGGCGTCCAGCGCGGCGTGCACGGTGCGCACCACGGAGGCGACGGTCGTCGCGTGTCCGGTGGTGACGGCGACGGGCGCCCGTACCGCGCGCAGGACGTCGAAGCCGTAGCCGGTGAGCGACGGGATCATCCCGGCCAGGGACACGCAGCGGGCGCCGTGTCCGGCGGCCGTGTCGACCGCGCGGGCGGTGTGCGCCACGAGGGCCCGGTCGGCGGTGAGTCCGGCGAGTTCGTCGGCGAAGAACGGGAGCGCCACGAATCCCGAACGGCCGAGCGGGGTGGCGGTGGTCTCCAGGAGGCGCGGCGCGCCGTCCGGGAAGAGCAGCCGCCGGATGTCCTCCCGCGCCCGCCCGGACGCCGGGACGCCGACGAGACGGGCCAGGTGGGCGGGGGCGGGGAGGTAGCCGACCAGGGCGGCGTCGAGGGGGGTGTCGGCGGGGTCGCGAACGAAGGCGGTGTGGGAGGCGGGGACGGGTGCGGGCGTGCGTACGGCATCGAGGAGGGTGTCGCGGAGGGAGTCCGCGAAGGCGGTCAGCTCGGTCGGGCCGAAGACGGCCGCCGAGCCCCGTACCGTGACCCGCAGCCGCTCGCCCTCGGGCCGTACGGCGAGGAACACGTCCGTGCCGGACGGCGGCGGCGTGAAGTCGTCCGCCGCGTCGACGTCCTGACGCACCATCAGAGAAACGTCACCTTCGGGTGTTCCGAGTGCGGTGAAGTCCAGGAACGTGAAGAAGAACTGCGAGGTGAGCGGCAGTCCGGTCACGTCCCGGGGGACGGCGTCCTCGTGGGTACGGGCATCGACCGTCGCCTCGACGACTCGGCGCAGGTGCGCGGTGAACCCTCCGGTGGAGGGTGTCGCGTGGCCGGGTCCGGCGGGGCGGACCGCCACGGCGGTGGCGAAGGGCCCGAAGACACGGTGGATGTCGGGCACGGGGTGGTCGCGCCCGGACACCGCGAGGCCGACGATCAGGTCCTCCTGGCCGGTGAGCGCGGTCAGCGCGCGGTGGTAGCCGGTGAGCAGCGGCGCGTAGAGGGTGGCGCCCGCCTCGGCGGCGAGTTTGCGCAGCGCGCCCGTGGTGGGGGCGTCGAGCGTGAAGGCGTGGGTGCGGAAGCCTACGGTGCCGTTTTCGGTATCGGTGCCGGTGGCACTGCCGGTGGCGGTGAGGGCGGCGGAGTCGTCGTCGGGGACGGGGTCGTCGTCGGGGAGGGGCCGTCGGAGCACGGGCTTGGTGTAGGCGGCGGCAAGGTCGGCCGGGCCGTGGGGAGCGCTGTTGTCGGCGGCGAGGCGGAGGGCGTGGTCGCGGAACGTGCCCCGCGGGGCGGGAAGGTCAAGGTCGGCGCCCCGGACCAACGCCTCGTACGCGGCGCCCAGTTCGATGAGGAAGAGGGTGGCGCTGTAGCCGTCTCCGATGAGGTGGTGGGCGTGGGCCACGAGGACGTGGTCGCGCGAGGTGAGGGTGAGCACGCGCAGCCGCAGGAGCGGCCAGGCCCAGGGCTCGAAGCGGCGCCCGCGCTCCTCGGCGACCCGCTGTTCCACCTCCCCAGGCCCGGCCACGTTCTCGAATTCGACGGGCAGGCGCAGCGACGCGGGCAGTTCCTGCTGGACCGGGGGCCGCGCACCGGCCGGGAAGACGGTGCGGAGCATCGGATGCCGTTCCACGAGGGTGTCCACGGCCGACTGGAAGTGCGTCCGGTCCAGGGGTCCGGTGAGCCGCACGCGGGTCAGCCAGGCGCCTCCGGTGCCGGGCGCGAGGGCTTCCGCGAGGAGGAAGCCGCGCTGACTCGGGGTGACGGGGTAGGGAGCGGTGTGGTCCCTGAGACCATCCAACTCCCCTGTGAAGGTCGCGGTTTCACCGCTGCCGTCGGCGCGGGCGGCGTCGACGGCCGCCGCGAGCGCGGCCAGGGTGCGGTGCCGGTAGACGGCCGTCGGCCGGGGCAGTGGTCCGCCGTACCGGGCGAGGCGGTCGAACACCTGGAGCGCCAGCAGGGAGTCCCCGCCGAGGTCGAAGAAGTCGTCCTCGGGCCGCACCCGGTCGACACCCAGGACGTCGCTCCAGATGCGGGCGAGGCGGTCTCGGGTGGCGCTCCCGGCACCGGGAGCGGGCTCCCGTGGGGTCTCCGGGGCCGCCGCATCGGCCGCTGCGCGGTGCGATGCGGCCTCCGGAAGACTCAACAGAGCCCGCCGGTCCGTCTTCCCGGTGCCGGTGAGCGGCATGGTGTCCAGCACGGCGACGCGCGCGGGGATCATGTACGGCGGCAGGGTGGCCGCCAGATGCCGCCGCAGCGCGACCGCGTCCGGACGGACGGCGACCGGGGCCCCACCGCGGCCCGCACCGGAATCCGCACCGGGTTCGGCGGCCCATGCCGGGTCGCGCCCAGGCACGGAGGTGGGCGTGACGAAAGCGAGGAGCCGTCCCCCGTCGGCGAGGACGACCGCCTGGGCGACCTCGGGACGGGCGCGCAACGCGGCCTCCACCTCGCCGGGTTCGACGCGGTGCCCACGGATCTTGACCTGGTCGTCGAGGCGTCCCACAAAGCGCAGCGCGCCGTCCTCCAGCACCTCCACGCGGTCCCCGCTGCGGTACCAGCGGCGGCCGTGCCGCTCAGTGAACGCGGCGCGGGTCAGGCCGGGTTCACCGAGGTACCCGGCGGAGAGGCCCACTCCCCCGATGAGCAGTTCCCCCGTCCCGCCGGGCCGCACCGGCTCGCCGTCGGGCGCGACGACGAGGAGTTCGGCACCGGCGACGGCGCGGCCGATCGGCAGCGTCGTGACGTCGGCGGCCGGTCGGGTGTCGACGACGTGGAAGGTGGCGTTGATGGTCGTCTCGGTCGGTCCGTAGAGGTTGACGATGCGCTGTCCGGGGCCGAACAGGTCGAACCAACGGCGCACGCAGTCGGCCCGAAGCGCCTCGCCGCCGACGTGGACCCAGCGCAGCGCCGACAGGTCCGGCAGCGGTTCGCCGCGCCGCGCGCGGTGCTCGGCGGCGGTCAGCAGCCGCTCCCACAGCGACGGCACCGAACTCCACACGGTGACCCGCGCGCGTTCGATGTGTCCGAGCAGCAGCTCGGGGTCGCGTACGAGGTCCCGGTCGGCGGTCACCACCGTGCCGCCGCTGAGCAGCGGTGCGAGCAACTGCCTTACGGAGGCGTCGAAGCAGGGGGACGAGGTGTTCGCGAGCCGGTCACCTGGGCCGTAACCGAAGGTGGTGACCGCCCAGTCGAGGTAGTTCTCCATCGCGCGGAAGGAGATGGGGACCGCCTTGGGACGGCCCGTGGAGCCGGAGGTGAAGATGACGTACGCGGTCGCCGCCGCATCGGCCGCCTCGGCCGGCTCGGCCGCACCGGCCGGGTCGGCGTCCGCCAGACGGTCGGCCGGATTCTCCTGCTGTGGGCGGCTGTTGAGGGGTGCGCGGCTCGGTACCGGTGTGAGGCCGGTGAGGGTGAGCGCGGTGTCGTGGGTGCGGTCGTCGTGGACGACGGCGCGTACCGCGCAGCGGGTGGTCTGTTCGGTGAGCCGGGCGGGCGGGTGCTCGGCGTCCAGCGGGACCCAGCCGGCTCCCGCCCGTAGGATGCCGACGACCGCGACGACCGTGTCCGGTCCCGGCGAGGTGAGCAGTCCGACCAGGTCACCACGGCGTACGCCCTGGTCGCGCAGCCGTCGGGCAAGTGCGCCGGAGGCGGCGTCGAGGTCGCGGTAAGTGAGGGACGTGCGGCCGTCGTCCACGGCAAGCGCGGTGGGCGTGGCGCGGAAGCGCTCCAGCAGGCGGCCCACGATCGTCGCCCGCTCACCGCGCGCGGCGGCAACCTCGCTACGTTCGGCTGCTCTTGGCCGCTGGTCCGCGTTCGACACGTCCGGTGCCACGGCCGTGCGCAGCTCTCGGGCGTACTCGGCGGCGAAGCGGGCGACCGTGGCCGGGGCGAACAGCCGCTCGGGGGTGTTCCAGGACAGGCGGAGCAGGGGCCCGTCCTCCCAGCAGAGCAGGCTGAGCCGGGTGGCGGCGGAGCCGGTGCCCGCCGCCGTCGGCCGGACGGTCACCGGGCTGTCGGCGTCGGGGGCCGTCGGGAAGCGGGCGAGGCTGAAGCTCGCGGGGCTCACGGTGCGCGGGCCGGTGCCGTCGGCGGAGAGCAGGCGGGCCAGGTCGAGGCTGCTGACGCCCGCGTGGCGCTCGCTGTCCAGCCAGGCGAGGCGCACCCGCTCAGCCGTGTCCGACAACGGCTCGTCGGGGGCTGCGGTGCAGGTCAGCGGCAGGGTGTCGGCGAGGGGGCCGACCAGGTGACCGAGTCCGGGGGTCCGGGCGTGGCGGCCCGCGCGGGCGACGTTGACGGTGACGTCGTCCGCGCGTCCGCTCCAGCGGGTGAGGCAGCGGGCGTAGGCGGCGAGGAGGAGGTGGAAGAGGGAGACGTGGGCGTCGGCGGCGTACCGGCCGAGTGCGGTGACGAGGTCGGCGTCGAGGGTGTCGGCGAGGACGGCCAGCGGACCGGGCCCGTCCTCGTCGGCCGAGGCGTCGTGGGGGCCGTCGTAGGGCAGGGGCAGCGGGGTGTGACCCGCGAGGCGGTCCGTCCAGTACGCAAGGTCGGCGTCCGGCGCGGTGTGGTGCGCCAGGTCCGACGCGTACGTGGGGAAGTCGGCCGTCGGGGGCAGCGGTGCGCGGGTGCGGCCGAGGGCGAAGTCAGTGTAGAGCGACCAGAGTTCGGTGCAGAGGACGTGGAGGCTGTAGCCGTCGGCGGCGACGTGGTGGGCCGCGAGGACGAGGTGGGCGACCTCGGCGCTCTCCCTGACCAGCAGGGTCCGGAAGGGGGGCTGGGAGGTCAGGTTGTACGGCCGGTTCGCGAACTCCCTTTCCAGCGCGGTGAGAACGGACGGGTCCGACGCGACCTCGGGGCGCTCCCGTGCCGCGAACCAGCTGTCCGGGTCGGTCGGGGGCGCCGTGCGCTGGCGCGGGAGGGGGCCGCCGGTGTCGACGCGCATCCGGAGCATGGCGTGCCGCTCGGTGAGCGCGACCAGGGCGCGGCGCAGGGCGTCGGTGTCCAGCGGTCCGGTGACGGTCTGCCGGACCCAGCCGCGGGCCGGGGTGGCGGGGTACAGCACGCTGCCGGTGTGGAGGGCGAGTTGGACGGGGGTGAGGGGGGCGGTCGCGTTCTCGGGATCGGGGTCCGCGCCTGTTCGGGAGGGCCGCGGACGGGGGTCGTCGTGGCGGGGGTGGTCGTCCTGGGGACGGTCCTGGGGACGGGCTTTCGCCTCGGGGGCGGCGGGGAGGCCGTCGAGGTGGGCGGCGAGTTCCCGTACGGTGCGGTGTTCGAAGGACAGCGTGGTCGGCAGGGAGCGGCCGAGTGTCTGCTCCAGCCGCTTCACGAGGTCGACCGCGGCGAGGGAGTCGAGGCCCAGCGCGAGGAACGCCTCGTCCTGGTCGACCTGTTCGGGATCGAGCCGAAGCGCCTCGGCGAGGAGGCCGCGCAGGAGAGAGGCCGTGGCCTCGGCCCCGGGACGGAGGGCGGGCGCGGACGCGGACGCGGTGGGCACGGCCGGGCGGGCGCCGACCGACGCCTTTCTCCACGTCCCGGCCGCTTCCGACATGACGGAGGGCGGCGGAACGGCCGGGAGGTCGGCCACCACCAGTTGGGCGGTGTCGACGGACACGGCGATCCGGAGCGCGGCGAGCGCCTCGGCCGGGGTCAGCGGCGCGCGTCCCGCGGTGACCGGCGGGCGGTCGCCGAAGGGGGCGGCGAGTCCGGTACGGGCGACGGCGTCGAGGTTGAGGGACAACCACGGCCGTCCGGAGGCCCGTTCGGCCGCCGCGAACGCGTCGAGGTGGGCGTTGGCCGCAGCGTAGTCACCGAGAGCACCGGCCGTGCCCGGGACGACGGACGCGACGGAGGAGAGGGCGACGCACACGCCGGGACGGTGGCCGTGGCGGTGCAGCGCGCGGGCGAGCAGGCGCGCTCCGTCCGCCTTAGCGGCCAGGGCCCGTTCGGTGTCCCGGGAGCCGGTGCCGCGCAAGGAGCCCGGTACGACGACACCGGCGGCGTGCACGACCACGTCGACGCGCGGCACGATGCCGTGCCGGGGATCAAGCAGGGCGTCCAGCCGCGCGCCGTCCGTGACGTCAGCCGGGTGGTAGCGGGTGTCGGCGCCGAGGTCGCGGAGTTCGGCGAGCAGTGCGGCGGGCGGTTCGGCGGTGCGGCCGATGAGGACGAGGGTGGGCCTGCCGTGTCCGGCGAGGTCGCGCGCGAGCGCGGCACCGACGCCGCCCGCGCCTCCGGTGATCAGGTAGACACCGTCGGCCGGGAGGGTGCGGTGTTCACGCGAGGTGCCGATGGCCACGGTCAGCGGCCGTACCGAACGCGTGAGGCGGGCGCCACCCCGCCACGCCAAGACCGAGCAGGCGGGGTGCTCGACTTCAGGGGCGGTCAACTCGACGAGAATCTGAGCGACTTGTCTGTCCAGCGGGTCCGTGGTGGACAGGTCGACGCAAGTGACGCGCGCGCCGCCGGTCTCCTCGGGCACGGCCAGGGCCAGCCCGACCAACGCGGCCTGCCCGGGACGGGTCACGCACGCGGAGGTGGCCCCACCGACCTCTCCCCGCACTCCCCCGTCCTCGCTGGTCCGGTGCGCGTTCTCGGTGACAAGCAGGAGCCGGGAGGCGCCGAGACGGTCGAATTCCCTGAGCGCGTCGCGCAGTTCACCGAGCGCAGGAGAGGTCGTCGCAGCGCTGTCGTCGGAGTTCCGGCGGGCGAGGTGGATGACGGTGTCCACGGGCCCCGAACCGTCGAGGGCATCCGACACGCCGGAGCCGCCGGACGACACCGGCACCCCGTGCCCGGCGAGGCGCTCCGTCAGGTCGCGCACCGCTTCGGCGTCGGGTCCGGTGACGCGGGTGACCGGCGCGCAACCTCGCCCGTCTCCCGCAGGGGCCGGTTCCCAGAGGACTTCGTGCAGCAGCCGTGCCGCGTCGGGCGTGGGCCAGTGCCGCCGCCGCTGGAAGGGGTAGGTCGGCAGCGCGACACGGCGGCCCGACGGGGCCAGGGCGGCATGGTCCACGGGAACGCCGAGCGTCCACAACCGGCCTACGGTCCGGAGGAGTTCCTTGTACGCGGTCCGAGGGCTGGAAGCGTCCAGCGGCGGCAGGGCGGAGAGCGCGGTGACCCCGGACTGCGGGGCCGACGAGGCGGATGAGGCGGATGAGGCCGATGAGGCGGATGAGGCCGACGACACCGTCACGTCACCCGGCCCCGGCGCGGCCAGCCGGACGGCGCCCGGCAGATCCGTACCGGGCCCGATCTCCACGAACGTGTCGTAACCGTCCGCGACCAGCCGTCCGACCGAGGCGCCGAACTCGACCGGGCGCAAGACGTGTTCGCGCCAGTGGGGCGCGTCGAGCCGGGTCCGCCAGTCGGCCGTGAGGGTGCTGAGCAGGGGGGTACGCGCCTCTTGGGAAGCCATCGCCTCGGCGGCCCGCTCCACCGCCCGCGCGGCCGGGGCCATCAGGGGCGAGTGGAAGCCGCGGGTGACGTCGAGCCGGCGTACGGGGACACCGCGGGAGGTCAGTTCGGTGACCGCGTGGTCGATCGCGTCGACGGTTCCGGAGAGCGTCAGTCGGCCGGGGGCGTTGCGGGCGGCGACGGCGAGGGTGCCCGGCGAGGCGGCGACCAGCCCGGCCACGGTGTCCTCGCCGCCCCGTACGGCGGCCATCGCGCCGGGTGCGGTCGACTCGGCCATCACCCGCCCGCGTTCGGCCGCGAACCGGACGGCGTCGGGCAGCGACAGCAGACCGGCGACGCACGCGGCCGTGATCTCACTGACGCTGTGCCCGGCGACGGCGTCCGGCGCGACACCCCACGAGCCCAACTGGCGCGCCAGCGCGACGCCGTACGCCACCAGGACGGGCTGGGCGATCTCGGTGCGGGCCAGATCGGCGGGATCGACGTCGGCATCGGTGCACCAGTGCGTCAGCGTACGGCCGTACAGCGGTCCCCCGAGGGCGCCGGAGGCCTCGTCCAGCACCGCCCGGAAGACCGGCGCGGTGGCGTACAACTCCGCTGCCATGCCGGGACGTTGGACACCCTGGCCGGGGAAGAGGAAGGCCACGCGGGGACGACGGCGGCGCGCGGCGGCGAAGGCGCCCGTGCCCTTCGGCGGGTGCCGTTCCGTCCATTCGCCGTCTCCGCAAGCGGACTTGGCGAGGGCACTGAGCTGTTCGCCCGCGTCGCCGTCGAGGACCACGGCGAGCCGGTGCCGGTCCTCGTCCCGGACCGTCCCGGCGGTCAGGCACAGGTCGGCCTCCGCGAGGCCAGGGTGTGCCGCGACGTGGCCGGACAGGCCGCGGACCAGGTCGCGCAGCGCGGGGGCCGAGTGGGCGGACAGCGCGAGCAGGTGCGCCCCCGACTGCTGGCCCTCCAACCGGGCCTGGCGAGCGGGCTGTTCGGTGACCTCTTCCAGGACGGCGTGGGCGTTGGTGCCGCCGAAGCCGAACGCGTTGATGCCCGCGAGGCGCGGACCGGGCGTGGGTGCCGCGGGCCAGGGGACGAGTGCGCCGGGCACCTCGAAGCCGCAGTGAGCGGCGAGAGGTGTCGGCCGGGCGGCGTGCAGCGAGGGCGGGACCTGGCCGTGTCGCAGCGCGAGGACCGTCTTGACCAGGCCGGGCAGCGCGGCGGCGTTCAGCAGGTGGCCGATGTTCGACTTGGCGGAACCGACCAGCCGGGGGCGCCCGTCGGGACGCTGCGGGAAGGCGTGTGCGAGGGACTTCAGCTCGACGGGGTCGCCGAGCGCCGTACCGGTGCCGTGGGCCTCGACGTACGTCGCGTCGGCGGGGTCGGCCCCGGCCGCGGTCCAGGCGGCGGTGACGACCTCGCGCTGACGGGCCGGGTTGGGGGCCATTAGGCTCAGCGACGTGCCGTCGTTGTTGACGGCGGTGCCGCGAACGAGGGCGTACAGGTCGTCACCGGCACGACGGGCGTCGTCGGCGCGCCGCAACACCAGCACGGCACCGCCCTCCCCCGGCACGAACCCGTCGGCGTCGGCAGCGAAGGCACGGCTGCGGCCCGTCGGCGACAGGGCCTGCGCGGCGTGCAGCATGCGGTGCGCGGTGGGGGTGAGGTGCAGGTTGACGCCGCCGACGAGCGCGATGTCGCACTCGCCGTCGGCCAGGCTGCGGCGGGCGAGGTGCAGCGCCACCAGGGCGGAGGAGCAGGCGGTGTCCACGGCGAGGGCGGGACCGTCGAGGTCGAAGGTCTGCGCGATCCGGGCCGCGAGGAGGTTGGGCAGGTTCCCGGTCAGGGCGGAGGCGGGCAGCGGCTCGCCGTCGCGGGCGGCCCGGTCGAGGATCTCGCGGTAGCCGGTGTCCCCGCTCGTCACGAAGACGCCCACGCGGTGGGCGCGGCGCCGGGGTCCGGCGTATCCGGCGCGTTCCAGGGCCTCGTGGGCGAGTTCGAGCAGGAGGCGGGCCTGCGGGTCGAGGGTGCGGGCCTCGTCGTCGGTCACGCCGAAGCGCGCCGCGTCGAATCCGGCGGGGTCGTCCAGGAACGCGCCCCAGCGCGGCGCCTCCCCCGGCCCGCCGCCGGGGTCCGCGTCCCAGCGGTGCGGGGGTACGCGGGTGACGGCGTCCCGGCCCTCGGCGAGCAGCCGCCAGTACGCCTCGGGGGTGTCCGCGCCGGGGAACCGGCAGGCGAGCCCGATCACGGCGACCGGCCCACCGGAGGCGCCCCGCCCCACGCCACCACCACCGCCACCCGCACGAGTAACCGCATCCGCGCCGCCCCCGCCCCCGACCTCAGCCCCAGCCCCAGCCCCAGCCCCAGCCCCAGCCCCAGCCAGGATGTGCTCGACGACCGCCTCGACCGTGTCCTCCCCGGCCGCCGCCCGGAGGGCGCTCGTCTCCAGCGGTACGCCGAGGGCGTCCTCGATCGCCGCAAGGGCCTCCATCGCCTTGAGCGAGGTGCCGCCGAGGGCCCGGAAGCCGTCCCGCGCCCCGATCTCCGTCTCGGGCAGGTCCAGGACCCGCGCCCACACGCCCCGCACGACCCGTTCGACGTCGGCCCGCGCACGCGGCACCGCGCCGGGGGTGGGCGCGAGAGTCAGAGAGTCCTCCGTCCCCCCGGACGCCGCGCAGCCCCGCCCTCGTACGACGACGTCTGCGTCGTATCGTCCCGCCTCGAACCGTTCCCGCAGGGTGTGGCGGCGGAGCTTGCCGCTCGTGGTGCGGGGGAAGCCGCCGGGCGGGAGGGGGATCACGCGGACGTCGTCGTGGGCGAGGGCCTCGCCGACGCGGGCGGCGACCTGGGCAAGGACCTCGGGGGCGGTGCGGGGCGGGCGGGCCCAGGTGACGAAGACGACGACGCGTTCGCCGCCGGTGGCGGGGTCGGTGGAGCCGACGACGGCCGCCGCGCCGGGCGGCAGGCCGGGCGTCGTGGCGGCCAGGTCCTCCAGGTCGGGCGCGTGGTGCTTGAGTCCGTTGAGGAAGAGGACGTCCTTGTGGCGGCCGCTGACGCACAGCCGGCCATCCCTGAGGAAGCCGAGGTCGCCCGTGCGCAGCCAGCCTCCGGCGAAGGTGTCGGCGGTCGCGTCGGGCAACGCGTGGTAGCCGCGGGCGAGTTGCGGCCCGCGGACCTCGATGTGTCCGGCGCGCCGGTCGCCGAGCACCCGGCCGGAGTCGTCGACGATCCGCACCTCGGTGTCCGGCAACGGCAGCCCCACGTCCATGAGTTCGACGGTGTCCGCGGCATCGGCCGTGGCGTCGGCGTCCACGACGCGGCCGCCGCTGAGGGCGGTGCGGTCGACGGCGACGGGTACGGCGGTCTCGCCCGGCGGGGGGAAGGTGACCGCGAGGGTGGCCTCGGCGAGGCCGTAGACGGGCTGGAGGGCGCTCGGGTCGAGTAGGGCGGGGCGGGTGCGGTGGACGAAGTCCCGCCAGACGGACGGGGAGATGGGCTCGGCGCCGACCAGGAGGCGGCGGACGGAGGAGAGGTCGTGGCGGGCCATGTCGGCGTCGGTGAGACGGCGGGAGGTGAGGGCGAGCGCGAAGTTGGCGGCCGAGAGGTGGGTGGCCCGGTGCCGGGTGGCGGTCTCGAACCAGAGGCCGGGGCGGCGGGCGAACGTGAGGGGTTCGATCCTGACCTGCCGGGCGCGGGCGGCGAGCGGGGCGAGGTGGGTGCCGATGAGGCCCATGTCGTGGAAGTACGGCATCCAGCTCAGCACCACGTCGTCGCGGCCCAGGCCGGACGCGGCGGCGATCTGCGCGAGGTTGGCGGTCACGGCGGCGTGGGTGAGTTCCACGCCCTTGGGTATGCCGGTGCTGCCCGAGGAGAACTGCACGAACGCCAGGTCGGCGGGTGTGCCGCGGGGCGGTTCGGTGAGTTCCGGGGCGTCCGTGAGGTCGTCGGCGTGGAGCACGGTGGCGTCGGCGGGGAGGTCCCTCAGGAGCGGGGCGCAGGTGCGGTCGGTGAGGACGGGCGGCCCGCCGAGGTGCTCCCGGACGGTGCGGACGCGGTGGGCGTCCGGGGCGAGCGGCACCGGGACGAGTCCGGCGGCGACGAGGCCCCAGAACAGCGGCTGGAAGTCCTCGCCTCGGTCGGCGACGAGCGGCACGAGGGTGCCGGGGCGGAGTCCGGCCGCGCGCAGCCCGCCACCGATCCGGCGTGCCTGGCCCAGCAGTTGACGGAGCGTCACCTCGTGTTCGGTGTCGTCGCCGCGGACGTGCACGACGGTCTGGCCGGGTGCCTCCGCGGCCGCGCTCAGCAGGACGTTCCACAGGGTGTTCTCGTTCATCGTCCGTTCTCAGCGGTCGTGGGCGTGCCGGGCCGCCGTCGGTCGTGCACCGGGGCGGAAAGGGAAGGGTAGTGGCTCGATTCACCAGCTGAGACGGGTGCGGGACGCCGGAGGTTGACCGTCCGGGGACGGAGACGCCCGGCACGTCGCGGCGGGGGCGCGCGGTGGGGCGGGTTACGGTCGGCGCCATGGACGCTGATCACCGGGGGTGGACGCGGTGTCTCCTGGGCGGGGCCGTGTTCGCCGTCTGCATGGCGGGCACGACGCTGCCGACCCCTCTGTACGGGCTGTATTCGGACAAGTTCGGCTTCTCGGAGCTGATGGTCACGGTGGTGTACGCCGTGTACGCGTTCGCCGTGATCGGCGCGCTGCTGCTGGTCGGTGACGCCTCCGACCGGGTGGGGCGGCGGGTGGTGCTCCAGTGGGGGCTGGCGTGCGCGGCGGCCAGCGCGGTCTGCTTCCTGTGCGCGACGTCGCTGGGCTGGCTGTTCGCGGGTCGGCTGCTGTCGGGTCTGTCGGCCGGGCTGTTCACGGGAGCGGCCACGGCGTACGTGATGGACCTGGCGCCGTCCGGCGGCGGGCCGCGGGCGACGTTGGTGGCGACCGCCGCGAACATGGGCGGCCTGGGCTGCGGTCCCCTCCTCGCGGGCCTGCTCGCCCAGTACGCGCCCTGGCCGCTCCACCTGCCGTTCGCGGTGCATCTCGCCCTGGTGGCCTGCTCGTCCGCGGTGCTCGCCCGGCTCCCGGAGACCGTCCGGGAGCGGCACCCGCTGTCGACGGTACGGCCGCAGCGGCCCGCGCTGCCCGCGCAGGTGCGGAGCGTGTTCGGTCCGGCCGCGCTCGCCTCGTTCGTGGGGTTCGCGCTGTTCGGGGTGTTCACGTCGGTGAGCCCCGCGTTCCTCGCGGAGTCCCTGGACGTGACCGGTCACGCGGTGAGCGGCCTGATCGTGGCGTCGGCGTTCTTCGCCTCGACGCTCGGCCAGCTCCTCGTCGGCCGGGTGGGCGCCCGGCGTTCACTGCCGCTCGGGTGCGCCGCGCTGCTGGCCGGGCTCGCGCTGCTCGCGGGCGCCCTGTGGTGGGAACTGCTCGTCCTGGTGGTGCTGAGCGCGGTGGTCGGTGGCATCGGGCAGGGCCTGGCGTTCCGGGGCGCGCTGTCGGCGGTGGCCGGGGCGTCGCCCGCCGACCGGCGGGCCGCGGTGATCTCGACGCTGTTCGTGGTGGCGTACACGGGCATCTCGCTGCCCGTGATCGGCGTCGGCGTGCTGTCGGAGCCGATGGGGCTGGAGGGGGCGGGCCTGGTCTTCATCGCCTGCATGGCGACCCTCGTCGCCGCGGCGGCCGCCTACCTCGTACGGCGGCCGCTGCCGTCACAGGGGTGAGCGGGGGCGGGGACACGCAAGAGCGGGGCGTACGTCGGCCTGGTGGCCGCGTGCGCCCCGCACCCGTCGGTCCCTGCTGCCCCGCCTCTCCGTCTGTCTGTCAGCCGGTGGACGTGCCGCCGTGGGCGGCGGCGTCGTGCGACACGGTGTCGGTCGCGGCGGTGTCGGTCGCGGCGGTGTCGTCCGCCGCGACGAGGGTCGGGGACGACGCCTGGCCGTCCGCCTCCTCGGCCGCCGTGGTGCGGACGGCCGCGGCCTGGCTGCGGATGGCCGGGAGGGCGGCGTAGAGCTTGTCGCCGGGGCACTCGGTGTTGAAGCCGTCGCGGTGGCCGAAGATCGTCGGGAAGCTCAGCGAGGCGTTCAGCTTCCAGGTCTTGTGGAAGTAATTGCCGCCGTCGGCGCCCGCGGCGAGGGTGGTGGTCGTGTTCGGCTTGACGCTGTACTGGCCGAGCTTCCAGGCGGCCAGCTTCGACAGCGCGGAGGTCACCGCGGCGGGCGGGGCCTTGGTCGAGTAGTCGCCGAGGACGGCGACGCCGGACGTCTGGGAGTTGAAGCCGTAGGTGTGCGCGCCGAGCACCGCCCGGTCCACGCCGCCCTTGCGGCCCTCGTAGATCGTGCCGCAGGTGTCGACCAGGAAGTTGTAGCCGATGTCGCGCCAGCCGAGCTGCTGCACGTGGTAGGCGAAGACGCCGCGGATCACGGACGGCGCCTGCGCGCAGGTGAAGTTGTTCGACCCGGCGGTGTGGTGCACCACGAAGGCCTTGATCTTGCCGCTCGGCGTGTAGACGGCCGAGGCGGGGCTGATCGACTCGTCGGCGCCCCAGCCCGCGCGGGACACGATCGCCGGACGGGGCGCTGCGGCCGACGTGCCGGGCGCGCCCTGCGTGACGGTCTCCGGGCCCGGCTGCGGGGCGGACGCAGCGCGCGGGTCGATCAGGTCGAGCCGGAGCCCGGCCGGGAGTCCGGCGGCCTGGTCGGCGTCGGCGGCGATGCGGACCTCGGCGCCGTTCGAGGGGCCGACCCAGAGCGGGTCGGTGCCGCCCCGGCGGGCGGACTCCTCGCTGCGGCCGTCGTCGCCGTCGAGCCGCCGCCACTCGGTCCAGGCGCCGGTCAGGGCGTCACGGGTGCGGACCTCGACCCGGCCGACGAGCGCCGACTCCGGGTCGTCCCAGGTGACGCCGAGCATGCTGAACGGGCCGGTCTCGGCGGCCGGCAGCACGGCGGCCCGCCGGTCGGGCAGGACCCGTACGGCACGCTGCTCGGTGTGCGCGGGCACCGCCTCCGGCGCGCGGTTCGTGGGCTCCTGCTGAGTGGCGGGCGCGGGCGACGCCTGGAGTGCCATGACTCCGACGGCGGCCGCCGCGACCAGATACACCTTGCTCCACACGTGTGAACTCCCCTGCTGCCCTTGACCTGATGGAGAACCGCCCGCAGGCGCGCGGACCGCAAGAGATGCATCGGTTTGTCGACATGCGCGGGAAGCACGCGGCGCGCCTTCACGGCCCCTGTGGGTGACAGGGTTCGTCCGGACGGCTCACGTCGCCGGGGTCGTCCCGGCGTGGCGCGCGCCGCGCGTGCGGTGGTACGAGCCGGGCGACGGCCCGAGGCGGGCGCCCCGCGCAGGGACAGGGCCGCCCGGCGCAGGGACAGGGCGCACCGGGGGTCCGGCGGCACCCGCGGCGACGGGCCGACATCCGCTACGGCGTCGGCAGGGTTCTGCCCAGCCGGGCCAGCGGGGACAGGGCCATGAGGGCGGGTGAGAGCAGCATGGCGGCCGCCGCGACGGCCAGGCCGGTGCGCGCGCCCCACTCCTGCGCGAGGAGGCCTCCCAGCAGGGAGCCGAGCGGGGCGGCTCCCATACCGACGAAGGTGATCGTGGCGGCGACGCGGCCTTGAAGGGCGTCCGGGGTGAGCGCCTGGCGGACGGCCATGACCGTGACGTTGACCAGTTGGCCGCCCGCCCCGAACACGAGGTGGACCACGACGAGCCCGGTGACCGTGGCGGCGGATGACCCGTGCAGGGCGGGGACGCAGAGGTACGCGCCGTCGCCGAGGACCGCCGCGCCCACGAGCACCCTGCCGTACCCGAAGCGGCGGGGCAGCCGGGCGGCCAGGGCCGAGCCCAGCAGCGCGCCCGGCCCACCGGCGGCGAGGACCACTCCGACGGTGGCGCCGGAGAGCCGTAGTTCCTGTGGCAGGAAGACCAGACAAGCGGTCATCGCCGCCGCGAACGACAGTTGGAAGGCGGCGGAGGCGAGGCACACGGTCCGCAGCGCGGTGTCGCCGACGACGAAGCGGAGGCCCTGACGGACGCGCCGCACCGTGTGCGGCGGACGCCGCGAGCGGTCCGGGGGACCGACCGGTTCGGGGACCGTCTCGCTCCGCCGGATGCGCCGGAGCGACAGGAACGACAGCGCGAAGAACACCGCGCCGGAGGCGACGGCGACCGGCGCCGACAGGAGCGACAGCAGCGCGCCGCCGAGAGCCGGTCCGCCGATCTGCGCGGCGGAACGGCTGCCCTCCAGCGCGCTGTTGCCCGCGACGAGCTGATCGCGCCGCACCAGCCGTACGAGGGAGGTCTGGTAGGCGATGTCGAAGAACACGGACAGCGCGCCGACGCCGAGGGCCACCCCCCACAGCACGGGCAGTCCCGCGCCGCCCGGGAACACGGCGCACGCGGCGGCCGCCAGGACCAGCGCCCGGCCCGCGTCCGCCAGCACCATCACCGTGCGGGCCCGCCACCGGTCCACCCACGCGCCGACGAGGAGCGCGAGCAGCAGGACCGGTGCCTGACCCACGGCGCGCAGGACGCCCACCTGTCCGGCGTCGGCGTGGAGCGTCAGGACGGCGACCAGCGGCAGGACCACCAGCGCGGTGTGCTCACCGAGTTGGGAGAACGTCTGCCCGATCCACAGTCGGCGGAAATCGGGGTCCCGCCACAGACCGGGAGGGCCGGAGGGGCTGGAGGGGCCCGGCGGTCCGCCCTCCTCGACGCCACGCGGCGCGGGGAGATCCGGACATGCCATTCGGCATCCCCTCTCCCGACGACGTCACCGTCCCCGGACCGTACGTCGCGTCACGGTGGTGATCCACCGGATTTGGCGGCGGGCTCCAGCCGGGCCTGGCCACCACCGTCCATGCCCGCCACCACGGCCTCTCCCCCGCCCGCCGACGCCCTCAGGTTCGCGATGCCCGTGTCGAGGGCTGCCGTGAGGTGGGTCGTGTCGCCGGTGGACATCATGATGGCGACGCCGCCCTGGATGCCCGCGAGGAGGGCGGCGGCGGTGCGGTCCGCGTCGATGCCGGACGCGACGAGTCCGCCGGAGCGCAGGGCGCGGATGCCGTCGGCGAGGCGGTCCTGCCACTGCCGCATGAGGGTGGTCACGATGGCGCGGGACCCGGGCCGGTCGCGGCCCACTTGCAGGAAGAGGGCACCCAACGGGCAGTGGTCGCCCTGCCGTTCGTAGCGGTCGAGGACGGCGTCGCGCCACCGGTACCAGGCGTCCCAGGAGTCGAGCCGGTCGAGGTGCGGCTGCTGGTCCTCCAGGACCCGGTCGGCTTCGAACTGGGCCACTGCCAGCAGTAGTTCGTCCTTGCCGTCGGGGAAGTAGTGGAAGAGCTGGCTCTTGCTGGTGCCGGTGCGGTCGCGGATGTCGTCCAGGGTGGCGAGGGCGACACCGCGCTCGCGCAGCACCTCGGCCGCGCCCGCGACGATACGGGCGCGTGTGGCCCTGCCCTTGGCGGTACTGGGGACTGTCGACGCCATCCCGGCCTCCGTGTACGTGACTCGTTCCGATCCCACCTTCACTGGACCGGCGAGTCCACTCTACGCCGCCGCCCGCATGCCACCATGGCTCTCCTTTCTGGACTTGCCGGTCCAATTCCTGCGGCGCACAGTGGGGCGCACCCGCCGCGCAGGCGGGGCCTACGGACGTACGGAAGGGAACGGCGACGCCATGGGCGAGCGGCTGAAGGACAGGACGGCACTGATCACGGGGTCGACGAGCAACATCGGGCGGGCGATCGCGGAGGCGTTCGCCGCGGAGGGGGCCCGGGTCGTCGTGTCGGGGCGGAGTGCGGAGCGGGGCGCGGAGGTGGTGGCGGGCATCCGGGCCGCCGGCGGGTGGGCCGAGTTCGTGGCGGCGGATCTCGACGGCAGCGCCGACGCCTCCCGTGACCTCGCGGAACGGGCCCGCGCCGCGCTCGGCGGGCGGATCGACATCCTGGTGAACAACGCGGGCATCTACCCCGGAGCGACCACGGTCACCACCGACGAGGCGATGTTCGACCGGGTGTACGCCGTGAACGTGAAGGCGCCGTTCTTCCTGACGGCCGCCGTGGCGCCGGTCATGGCGGAGTCCGGCGGCGGGGTGATCGTCAACCTGGGGTCGTGGATCGCACGGCTCGGCGTCCCGGTCGGCGCGCTCTACAGCTCCACCAAGGGCGCGATGGAGACCCTCACCCGCGCCTGGGCCGCCGAGTTCGGGCCGCGCGGGGTGCGGGTGAACGCGATCTCGCCGGGCGTGGTCCAGGAGCCCGCGCCGGAGGGCGAGCCGCCCCACCCCGGCGAGGTGATGATGAAGGGCACGCCCTACGGCGCCATGGGCACCCCGGAGGCCATCGCGCGGGCGGCGGTCTGGCTCGCCGGGGACGAGGCGTCCTTCGTGCACGGCACGGTGGTGGACGTCGACGGGGGCCGCACGGGGGCGGCGGTGATCGCCGCCGCCTAGGCACGCGTGCGATCCGGGCCTCGCACGCGGAACGCCGTGGTGCCTCACATCTCGTCGGCCCCCGCCCCACCCCCCGTCGGCGACGCGGGCGCGGTGATCAGGCGGAGGGCGTCGAGCAGGCTGTGGGGGCGGTTGAGGCCCGCGCGGGGCCTGGTGCCCCAGCCCGGCCCGGCCAGGAGGACCAGGGGGCGGGACCGGGCGCCGCGTACGCCCCAGCGGGTGGCGGCGATGTGGTCGGCGAGGGGTTCGCTGGCGGTGGCCCGGGACTGGGACCAGAGCACGACGGCGGACGGACCGAGCCGTCGTACGGCGGCCACCAGTGCCTCGCCGGGAACTGAGCCGCCCAGCATCCGCACCGGGCGGCCCGCCGCGGCGAGCGCGGCGGCGAGGGCCTCCAGCGGGAGGGTGTGCTGCTCGCCGGGGAGGCAGCTCAGCAGGACGGGTGCCGCGTCGGTGTCGGCGCCCTCGGTGGTGTGGCTGACGTAGGCGTGGCGCAGGGTCGCGGAGATGTGCCAGGACAGCAGGTGCTCGACCTCGACGTAGCGGTCGTCGGAGGACTCCCAGCGGCGGCCGACCGCCTGGAGGGCGGGCATCATCACCTCGTGCCAGGCGGTGACCAGGCCGTACCGTGCGACCGCCCGCGAGAGCAGGTCCTGGACCGCCACCGCGTCCAGGCGGACGCCCGCCTGGGCCAGGCCCCGGCTCGCATGCCGGGGGTCTACGGGTGCGGGTGCGGGCGCGGGGTCGGGGGTGGGAGCAGGAGCATGGGCCGGAGTGGCTGTGGGAGTCGGCTCGGGCGCCGTCCCGCCGGGCTGCCGCGGGCGGTCCGGTCCCTCCCCGTCGGTGGCCGGGACCGTAGTGGGGGCGGTGGCGGTGGCGGTGGCGTAGAGCTGGGACTTCGCGGCGCGGGCGGCCTCCGCCGGGGGGACGCCCGCTGCCGTCAGGCGGCACATCTCCATCAGCATGGAGACGTCGCGGGGCGACCAGCGGCGGTGCCTGCCGTCGGCGCGGACGGCGGGGCCGATGCCGTACCGGCGGTCCCAGGACCGCAGGGTGGTGGGCGAGACGCCGAGCCTGCGGGCGAGGGAGCCGGTGGTGACGGCGGCACCGGCGCCGTCGGCCGTGGACACCTCGGGGCCCGGGTCCGCGTCGGGCACCCCGTCGGGTCGGTGGAGGGTCGCGGCCTTGGCCGGCCTCCGGGGGGTGTGCCGCGTGGTCGCGCCGTTCACGTCGGCGGTCGCGCCGTTCATGCCGATCACCTCGCTCACCCCGCCCACCTGACTCACCTCGCTCACGGTGCTCATCCCGGGAAGCGTCCTGTGGAGCGCAGGCGCCAGCGGCGTTCGGCGTAGGCGAGGTCGTCGCGCCAGAGGCGGCCGGCCGCCGCGCGCATCGCGGGGCGCAGCAGGGGCGCCATGCGGCGGGCGACGGCGAAGCCGCGCCGTTCGGAGGCGGCGACGACGGCCTCGACGACCGCCGTCCGGGGCCGCCCGAGGGCGTCGGGGCCCAGCGGCGTCGCGTGGGTCTCGACGACGGAGCCCTCCCCCTCGCCCTCGGTGATGTGCATGACGACGGTGCGGGGTTCGGGGGCGGTGAACACGGCCCGCACCGGCACCACGAGCCGCCCGGCGACCTTGAACGACACGTCGACGGCGAACCCGTCGTCGGCCGGGGCCCCGGTCCCCGCATCGGTCCCGGTCCCGGTCTCCGTGCCGGTCCCGGTCCGCCGGGCGGGTACGTCGACGACCGTGAGGTCGACGAAGGAGTACGGGTGGAACCACGCCCCGTGCCAGGGGTCGAGGCGGTTGGCGACGACGTCCTCGGGCTCGCACACGCCGACGCCCGTGTAGACGGCCTCCAGGGCTCCGGGCAGGTCGGGACGGGCCGGGACGACCGGTGCGGGCAGGGGTTCCTCGCCGCCGACCTCGTCCAGCCGTACCCAGACGAGGACGCCGTCGTCGTGCGTCGGCAGGGGCTCCCACCCGGCGAACGGGGCGCCGTCCAGGGCGAGTCCGTGCCAGTGGCAGACGAGGGTGCCGCAGCGGACCGGGCTGGAGCGGAGCGGGGCGCCGAGGTGGGGGCAGACGCCGGGTCCGGCGACGATTCGGCCGGAGGCGTCGCGCCACAGGACGAGTTCGCGGCCCTCGACGGTGCGGCCGAGGGGCCGGTCGTCGCGGACGTCGCGGGAGGCGCCGACGACGTACCAGTTCCCGGACGGGCGGGCCTGGGCCCGCTTGAGGGCCCCGGCGATCACGGCGGGCTTGGCGTCGCGCCAGGTGGGGCGTTGCCGGTCCCAGGCGACGGGCGAGCGGCGCAGGCTGAGCGGGAACCGGCCCCGGCGCTCCGGGGGTCGGGGGGTCACGCGACCTCCTCGGAGACGGGGGACGCGGCCGCGTCGCGGCCGGTCACGGGGACGGGAGCGGCGGGCGCGGACGGGTACGTGGTGGGGCGGCGCAGGCCGGTGCGGGCGGCGAGGCGGGCGGCGCCGACGGCGAGGAGCCCGCCGGAGGCGACGGCCAGGCGGCGGCGCCGGGGGACGACGGCCCGGCGGTGCACGACCTTGTAGCCGTCCTCGGCGATGGCGTCGAGGATGCCGGAGTAGAGCACGAACGCCGTGCGGATGCAGGGGCGGGCGACCGGGTCGAGGAGGTCGATGCCCGGCGCGGCGGTGCGGTAGACGGCGCGGGTGAGGTCCTCGGCGGCGCGCAGCGCGGCGGTGACGCGCGGGTCGGGGCGGCCGGTGCGGCGGCTCCACAGGAGCAGGTCGCGGTCGGCGCCGTGCGCGGCGAGCAGGTCGGCGGGGAGGTACACCCGGCCGCGGTCGAGGTCCTCGCCGACGTCGCGCAGGAAGTTGGTGAGCTGGAAGGCGACGCCCAGGGCGGCGGCGGGTGCCTCGGCCTCGGCGCGGGGGACGACGGTGCCGAGGACGGGCAGCATCTGGAGGCCGATGACGGCGGCCGAGCCGTGCATGTAGCCGTCGAGGTCGGCGTAGGTCGGGTAGTCGGTGACCTCCAGGTCGCTGCGCATGGAGGCCATGAAGTCGGTGAAGAGGCGCGGGTCGATGCCGTGGCGGCGGGCGGTGTCGGCGAGGGCGAGGACGACCGGTTCGGTGCTGCGGCCGTCGCGCAGTCCGCGCTCCAGGCGGAGGTCGAGCGTGGCGAGGGCGGTCGCGCGCTGTGCGGTGGTGAGGCCGGGGTCGAGGGAGTCGACGATGTCGTCGGCCCAGCGGGCGAACCCGTAGAGGGCGTGCACGGCGGGGCGGCGGTCGACGGGCAGCAGGCGGGTGGCGAGGAAGTACGTCCTGCCGTGGCGGGCGTTGAGGGCGCGGCAGCGGGTGTACGCGTCGCGCAGGGCGGGGTCGGTGATCCCTGCCGCGTCCAGCTCGCGGGCGGTCATGAAGGGATCTCCTCGGTCGTGGGACGGTCGGTGCGGGAAGCCTCGGCCCCGGCGGACGCCGAACGGGACGCGGCCGTACGGGCGGACGCCGTACGAGAGGCCTCGGCACGGGCGGACGCGGTACGGGCGTGGGCGCCGCGGGCCGACGGGGCGCCGCCGGTGATGCGGGCGGCGGCGAGCTTGCCGGAGATCAGCACGGTCGGCACGCCGACGCCGGGCGTGGTGCCGCAGCCCGCGAGGACGGCGTTGTCGGCGCCGCGCACCAGGTTACGGGGCCGGAACGGGCCGGTCTGCGGGAAGGTGTGGGCGGCGGAGAACGGGGTGCCCGCGGCGTGGCCCTGGGCGGTCCAGTCGGCGGGGGTGACCAGGCACTCCTCCTCGATCGCGGAGGCGAAGCCGTGCAGGCCGCGGCGGTCGAGTTCGGCGAGGACGCTGTCGCGGTAGCGGGGGCCCAGTTCGCCCCAGGCGGTGGCGTCGGGGCCGACGGTGGTGTTGGGGCAGGGCGCGAGGACGTAGTGGAGGTGGCGGCCGGGCGGCGCGAGGTCCGGATCGGTGGCGGTGGGCCGGGTGATCAGGAGGGACGGGTCGGTCATCAGGTCGCCGGTGCGGGTGAGTTCGTCGAAGGTGCGGTGCCAGGCGGCGCCGAACGACAGCGTGTGGTGGGCGAGTTCGGGCCAGGTGCGGTCGGTACCGGCGTGCAGGACGACCGCGGAGGGGGCGTGGGTGAGGCGGGTGGGGCGGCGCGGGGCGCGGCCCAGGAGCCGGTAGGCGACGGGGAGTTCGGGGGTGAGGACGACGGCGTCGCAGGGGATGCGGTCGTCGGCCGTGACGACCGCGGTGATCCGGGAGCCGGAGCGTTCCAGCTCGGTGACGGTCTGCCCGAACCGCAGGTCGGCCCCGGCCGCGGCGGCGGCGTCCGCCATGGCGCGCGGCACGGCGTGCATGCCGCCGCGCGGGAACCAGACGCCCGCGACGGTGTCCATGTAGGCGATCACCGCGTAGGCGGCGAGGGCGCGTTCGGGGGCGACGCCCGCGTAGAGCGCCTGGAAGGAGAAGACGCGGCGCAGGCGTTCGTCGGAGAGGTGGCGGCCGATCCGGGGGTCGAGGCGGCCGAAGCCGCCGAGGGCGGCGAGGCGGGCCAGGTCGGGGCCGAGCAGGTCGAGCGGGGAGTCGAAGTTGGCGTCGATGAAGCGGCGCAACTGGACCCGGTACAGCCGCTCCAGCCAGCGGCGCAAGTCCCGGTAGCCCGCGGCCTCGCGGGCGCCGGCGAACCGCTCGACCTCGGCCTCCATCGCGGCGGCGTCGGTGTGGACGTCGAGGCTGCTGCCGTCGGCGAACCGGGCGCGGTAGGCCGGGTGCAGCGGGACCAGGTCGACCCGGTCGTAGAGGCTGTCGCCGACCGCGGCGAACGCCTCGTCGGCGAGGTCGGGCATGGTGAGCACGGTCGGGCCGGTGTCGATGCGGTAGCCCGCGCGGTCGAGGCGTCCGGCGCGGCCCCCGGGCAGCGGGTCGCGTTCGACGACGGTGACGCGGCGGCCCGCGCCGAGCAGGTGGAGGGCGGCCGCCAGACCGGACAGGCCCGCCCCGACGACCACTACGTGGTCGGTGCGTCCGCGGACCGTCCTCATCGGCCCGCCCCTTCCGCGCCCGCGGCCATCGCCAGCGAGACGGCGATCCCGGGCTCACCGGGTCCCGGGTCCGGATGTCCGGGCTCCGCGGGTCCGGACGTCGGGTGTCCGGCTCCCGCGTGCCGGGAGGCCGGGTGTCCGGGGGCCGGTTCGCCGGTCGGCAGGCCCGCCGCCGTCCGCAGCAGCCGGTCGAGGCGGCGCCGGGGTGCGGCTTCGAGGACGGCGCCGTCGATGTGCCGCAGGCCCTGCTCGGCGAGGCGGGCGATCTTGGCCTCGACGAGGTCGCGGGCGCCGGTGCCGACCAGGATCTCGCGGACCCGGTCGAGGTCGGCGGCGGACAGGTCGGGCGCGCCGACGCAGCGGCGCAGCACGGCGAGCGCGGCGTGGTCGCCGGAGGCCTCGGCACGGGCTCGGGCGACGGCGACGAGGTAGGTGGGCTTGCCGTCGCGGAGGTCGCCGCCGGAGGGCTTGCCGGTGCGGCCGCTGTCGCCGAACACGTCCTGGAGGTCGTCGCGGAGCTGGAACGCCATGCCGACGCAGCGGCCCGCCGAGCACAGGGCGTGGGTGGTGACGGCGTCGGCGCCCGCGACGGCGGCGCCCAGACCGAGGGGGCGCTCCACGGTGTAGAGGGCGCTCTTGAGGCAGGCGGTGCGCACGGCGCGGGCCACGGACCGGGCCGAGGTCGCCTGGCCCTGGACGTCGAGGTACTGCCCGGCGACCATCTCGGTGCGCAGCGGGCGCCACACCTCGCGCACCCGCCGCAGCAGGGCCGGGTCGTCGGTGGCGGCGGCGATCAGGTCGTCCGCCCAGGCCAGGGCGAGGTCCCCGGCGAGGATCGCGGCGGCCTGCCCGAGGCGTTCGCCGTCCGCGCCGGGCACGGCGGGCGCGTACTGCGCGGTCACGTCGGCGTGCAGGGCGGGGCGGCCGCGGCGGACGCGGGCGCCGTCCATGAGGTCGTCGTGGACGAGCGCGCAGGTCTGGATGAGTTCGAGGGCGGCGCCGACGCGCAGGGCGGTCCGGGCGTCCTCGGGGTCGGTGCCGCCGCAGGCCCGCCACGCCCACCACACGAGCTGGGAGCGCAGCCGTTTCCCGCCGTCGAGGGTGAACCGGGCGACCCGCCGGGCGATGTCCTGCGCGAACACCGGGTCGAGGGACTCGGCCCCGGCGAGCTGCCCGTCGAGCACGGTGCGCAGGACGCGGCCCACGGCGGCCGGGACGTCCCGGTCGGCGGCGTGGACGTCACGGGCGTCCGCCGGGAAGGGCCGCTCCGGGCGGCCGGCCGGTCCGGGGACCTCGTCGGCGGGGCCGGGCACGGGACGGTCGGGAGGGAGCGGATCGGTGTCGTGCGGGACCTGAGAGGACCCGCGGGCGCAGCCGGACAGCGGCCCGGCGGCGCCGTGGTCCCTCGTGTCGGTCGAACGCATTCCGGTTCCTCTCGTGCGTCTTCGGGGGGTGGCGGGTCGCTTGGTCTTCCCCGGACGGGTCACTCGTGGATGCACGCGGCGCGAGACCGGCGTACGGGATCGCGGGTCCCGGGGGCCACGACCGCACCGACAGCCTCACCGACGACCGGGCGTATCGCCGTGATTGGCCCCTTTCCGGGCGGCTGCGTCGCCTCCGGCGGGCGTACGTGCGTCGATTTCCAGGCTTGGGCGTGTCGTTTTCGGAGTGCCGCGCATCGCTTTCAGGGCGTGGGCGCATCGTTTTCCGAGCGGGCGCGCGTCGTTTCGCGACGTCCGCGCATCGCTTCGCG
The DNA here is from genome assembly GCF_044757425.1 of Streptomyces sp. NPDC091281. Classification (NCBI taxonomy): domain Bacteria; kingdom Bacillati; phylum Actinomycetota; class Actinomycetes; order Kitasatosporales; family Streptomycetaceae; genus Streptomyces; species Streptomyces sp. NPDC091281. Next base: position 147,659 of record NZ_JBIVUY010000003.1, read on the forward strand.
AGCGGGCACGCGGCGTTTCCGGGGTTCCTTCGCACCGTTATGCCGCGTTTGCGAGGGACCGGCCCGGCAATACGATGCACAGTCGATGCAAGTTGCCGCCTCCCCCGCACCCTCCGCAGGGTGGGAGAAGCCGGAAGGACGTGGCACCCACCGGCGGAACCGTCTTCGGGCGGGACCGCCGCGGAGCGCTCCGGACGTCCGGCCACCGCACCCACCGCGGGGACGGGGAACGCCGGCCAGGAGGAGCAGTCACCATGACCGCACGTCAGACCGCCGAGACGACCGTCGACGTCGGCCGGCCGTGGACGCCGGTGGAGGAGTCGCTCACCGACGCCGAGCTGGCCACCGGGTTCGCCGCGGGCAGTGAGGCCTGCCTGTCCGCGGCCTACCACCGCTGGGGCCGCCTGGTCCACACGCTCGCCCGGCGCACCCTGGGCGACTCCCGCGAGGCGGAGGACGTCACGCAGGCCGTGTTCCTGGCCGCGTGGCAGGGCCGCGGCAACTTCGCGCCCGAGCGGGGCCCGCTCGCCGCGTGGCTGGTGGGGATCACCCGCCGCAAGATCGCCGACGCTCTGTCCGCCCGGACCCGCCGCGCCGACCTGGTGGCGGCCGTCGGCGCCACCGTCTCCCTCGCCGGGGAGGACCCCGCCGCCCAGCCGGAGTCGGTCCTGGACCGGGTGCTGATCGGGCAGGAGCTGGCGAAGCTCCCGTCGCCGCAGCGCCGGGTCCTCAGCCTCGCCTTCTACGACGACCTCACCCAGACCCAGATCGCCCAGCTCACCGGCTGGCCCCTGGGCACCGTCAAGAGCCACGCCCGCCGCGGCCTGCACCGCCTCGCCCACTGGATCGGCGAGACGCCGGAAGTCCGGGCGGCCTGAGGCGGGGCCGGACGATCGGAGCAAGGGCGGCCCCGGTCGCCCGCCCGGACCCGTGAAGGCGGCCCAGGAACGCCATTGGCACTCCGCGAACGCCTCACGCCGAGGCAACCGCTGCGCGACCGCTGCGACCGCACAGGAAGGCCCATCCGCTCACCCCACCCCGACCCGCCCCCCACTTCGCCGCACCACGGATGCGGCGCGCCCGCCCCGCCCCGCCTGCATCCGTTCCGGCCCCGCTCCCGGAATGCTGGCGGCGGAAGGGACGGCCGGGGTCGCCGAGGCGGCTCCGCGGGCGCGTGGAGAGGGAGATCCGGTGATCGAGTCGGAGGTGGCCATCGTGGGCGCGGGGGCCGCCGGTCTCTCCCTGGCGTACCGGCTGGCCCGCACGGGCCCCGGCCGGGCCGCGCCGACGGTCACCCTGATCGAGGCCCCGCCGGGCCCCCGGCGTCCGCCCGAGCGGACCTGGTGTTTCTGGGAGGCGGGCGCGGGCCCGTACGAACCGGTGGTGGCCGCGTCCTGGGAGCGGCTGCGGGTGCACGGGCCGCGCGGTCGGCGCCACGACACGGGCCTCGCGCCGCTGCGCTACAAGATGATCCGCTCCGCCGACTTCGAGCGGTTCGTGGACCGGCGGCTGGCCGACGCGCCGACCGTGCGGCGGCTGGAGGCGACGGTGGAGTGCGTGCAGGGCGTGCCCGGCGGCGCCGAGATCCTCGCGTACGACGCCGACGGCCGCCCCCGGCCCGTACGGGCGCGGTGGGTCTTCGACTCCCGGCCCCTCGGCAGCCTCCCGGCCGCGCGCACGACGCTGCTCCAGCACTTCCACGGCTGGTTCGTGCGGACCGGGCGGCCGGTGTTCGACCCGGCGGTGGCGGACCTGATGGACTTCCGCACCCCGCAGCCCGCCCGGGGCCTGTCCTTCGGGTACGTGCTGCCGCTCGCCCCCGACCTGGCGCTCGTGGAGTACACCGAGTTCTCCGGGACCGTCCTGTCCCGCACCGGCTACGAGGCCGCGCTGCGCCGCTACACGCGTGACGTCCTCGGGCTGGGCGGCTTCGAGGTGGTGGCGACCGAGTCGGGGGTGATCCCGATGACGGACGCCGTGTTCGCCCGCCGCACGGGCGAGTCGGTCTTCCGGATCGGGGCGGCGGGCGGCGCCACCCGCCCCTCGACCGGCTACACCTTCGCCGCCGCGCAACGGCAGGTCGCGGCCGTCGCGTCGGCGCTGCGCGCCGGACGGCGGCCGGTCCCGCCGCCCGCGCACTCGGCGCGCTCCCGCTTCATGGACGCGGTGATGCTGCGCGCCCTCGACGCGGGGCGGGTCGACGGTGCCGCGTTCTTCGCACGGCTCTTCGCCCAGGTGCCCGCGCAGCGGCTGCTGCGGTTCCTCGACGGCCGGACCGGGCTGCGCGAGGACCTCTCCATCGGGGCGCACGTCCCCGTCCTGCCCATGCTCCGCACGGCGGCGGAGGTGCCGTTCCTCCCCCGCCGCCCGGCCCCCTGGCCGTAGCGACCCCCTGCCCGTAGCGACCCCCTGGGACGTGCCGGACCCGGGGCCACCGGCCTCAGCCGAACCCCGGCAGCCGACCCCCCGACCGCCACCCCGCACCACCTCCCCCACCCCGCACCACCCCACCCCCCGCTGTCCAAGATTCAGGAGCCCTCATGACCGTGCTGCGCGACGCGGATCTGGCCGTCGCCTTCGACCACGCCTCCCGTAGCTACGACACGCTGGTGGCCGCGAATCCCGGCTACCACGCGCATCTGCGCCGGTCGGCCCGCCGTCTGGGGCTGCCGGACGGCGGCGCGGGGCGCCGGGTGCTGGACCTGGGGTGCGGGACGGGCGCGTCGACCGCCGCCCTGGCCGCCGTGCTGCCGGGGGCGGAGATCACCGCGGTGGACGCCTCCGCCGGGATGCTAGAGCGGGCGGCGGCCAAGCCGTGGCCGCCCGGGGTGACGTTCCTGCACACCCCGGCGGAGCGCCTCGGCGAGGTCGGCGTGCACGGGCCGTTCGACGCGGTGTTCGCGGCCTACCTGTTCCGCAACACGGCCGACCCCGACGGGGTGCTGGGCACCGTGCGCGCTCTGCTGGCGCCGGGCGGGCGGCTGGGCGTGCACGAGTACACGCTGAGCGGGCGCCGGAGGGACCGGGCGGTGTGGACGGCGGTGTGCGGCGGGTTCGTGCTGCCGGTGGCGACGGCGCTCGGCGACGGACCGCTGTACCGGCACCTGTGGCGCAGCGTGGTGGAGTTCGACACGGCGGGCGCGTTCGCGGAGCGGGTGCGCGACGCCGGGTTCGACCGGGTGCGGGTGCTGCCGCTGCCCGGCTGGCAGACCGGGATCACGCACACGATCGTCGCGCGCCGCGCCGACCTGCCGGAGGGTGCCCGGTGAGCCGCGGCCGTACGTCCGCCGCGGGGACCGCCCGGCGCGGGCGGGACCGGCGGGCCGTGGTCCTGCCCGCGCCCGCCGGGGCCGACCGGGTCGGACCGGAGCCGCGCAGCACGGCCGTGATCGGCGGGGGCATCGCGGGCCTGGCCGCCGCGACCGGCCTCGCGGAGCGGGGGGTGCGGGTGACCGTGTACGAGCGGGAGGCGGGCCTCGGCGGGCGGCTGTCCGGCCGGGCCGTGACGCTCGGCGACGGTTCGACCGCCACCATGACCCGCGGCTTCCACGCCTTCTTCCGCCAGTACTACAACCTGCGGGGCCTGTTGCGCCGTACGGACCCCGGCCTGGGGCGGCTGGTGCCGCTGCCGGACTATCCGCTGGAGCACGGCGCGGGCCTGCGGGACAGCTTCCGCCGGGTGCCGCGCACCCCGCCCTGGAGCGCGCTGGGGTTCGTGGCGCTGAGCCCCAGCTTCGGCGCCCGTGACCTGCTGCGGATGAACCCGGTGGCGGCGCTGCCGCTGCTCGACGTGCGGGTGCCGGAGGTGTACGAGCGGCTGGACGGGGTCAGCGCGCACGACTTCCTGGAGTCGATCCGCTTCCCGGAGGCCGCCCGGCACCTGGCGTTCGAGGTGTTCTCGCGGAGTTTCTTCGCCGATCCGCGGGAGCTGTCGGCGGCGGAGATGGTGCTGATGTTCCACATCTACTTCCTCGGTTCGGCCGAGGGGCTTCTCTTCGACGTGCCGCGCGAGCCGTTCCCGCAGGCGCTGTGGAATCCGCTGGCCCGCTATCTGGAGCGGCACGGCACGGAGGTCCGGACGTCCACGGCGGTCGAGAGCGTCACCCCCGCGCCGGGCGGCCGGTTCGCCGTCGCGACGACCGACGGGGAACAGGTGTACGACACCGTGGTCCTGGCGCTCGACACGCCCGGCCTGCGGACCCTCGTCGGGCGGTCGCCCGGTCTGGGCGACGAGGCGTGGCGGGAGCGGGTGGACCGGCTGCGGACGGCCCCGCCGTTCCTGGTGTCCCGGCTCTGGCTGGACCGTCCGGTGGCGGCCGACCGTCCAGGGTTCCTGGGCACCGCCGGGTACGGCTCGCTCGACAACGTGAGCGTGCTGGACCGCTGGGAGGGCGAGGCCGCGCGCTGGGCCGGGCGGACCGGCGGTTCGGTGGTGGAGCTGCACGCCTACGCGCTCGGCGCGGGCGCCTCGCCGGAGGCGGAACGCAGGCGGCTGCTGGAGGAGCTGCGGCGGGTCTACCCCGAGACCCGCACGGCGCGGGTCGTCGACGAGCGGCACGAGTGGCGTGCCGACTGCCCCATGTTCCCGGTCGGCGGCCACGCGGACCGGCCCACCGTCCGTACCTCCGATCCGGGGCTGGTGGTGGCGGGCGACCTGGTCCGTACGGATCTCCCGGTGGCGTTGATGGAGCGGGCCGCGACCAGCGGTTTCCTGGCGTCCAACGCACTGCTGGAGCGGTGGGGGGTACGGGGGCAGACGCTGTGGACCGTCCCGAACCGGGGGCGGGGCGCCGTGCTGCGGGCTCTGTCGGGCCGGGCGGGCGCGGGCACCGGTCGCGGCGGCGGGCGGTCCGGCGGTCCGGCGGGCGTTCCGGGCGGGCGGTCGGCGGGCGACAGGGCCGCAGATTCACCCGACCGCCCGCAACCGGATGCGGCATCTGTCCGGAATAGGGGGTGATCGGGCGCCGCGCGGCGCCCCTGAGGGCTCCCGGTTCCTTTCCGGCCGGGGGCCGCACGGTCGCCCCGGCCGGAAAGGAACCGCCATGAGACTCCGTGACGAACTCCCCGTCGACCACCGGCTCGCCCGGGTGTACCGCTACGGTGCCGCGTTCTGCGGTGTGGTCCTGCTGGTCTTCGGCTCGCTGGGCTTCGCCGACGCCCTCACGCCGTTCGACACCGACGGTCAGCAGGTGGCGGGGCTGACCACGAACGGCGTGCTCAGCCTCATCTCGGTCGTGGTCGGGCTGGCCCTGGTCGCGGGCGGCGTGGTGGGCGGGAACGTCGCGTCCACGCTGAACATGGTGGTGGGGTCGCTGTTCCTGCTCAGCGGCTTCGTCCACGTCTTCATCCTCGACCGGTCGGCGAACGTGCTCGACTTCGGCATGACCAACGTGATGTTCAGCTTCGTGATGGGGCTGGTGATCCTCACGTTCGGGATGTACGGGCGGGTCTCCAGCAAGCTGTCGCACGACAACCCGTACTGGCGCCGCCGTCACCCGCGGGAGGCGGCCCGGGAGTCCCTGGCCCGGCGGCGCGCCGCCGCCACCTCCGACCGGCCGGGGCTGCCGGGTCCGGCGGGCACCGCCGGACCCGCGCTCACCCCGGCCCCGGGCGGCCACGGCTGACCCGCCCCCACCCCGGCGCCCCGCACCCCGCATCCCTCCTCCCCTTCCCCCGCGCCCGCTCAGGGCAGGACGCCGGCCGGACCGCGCGCCTCGTCGCGCAGCCGGGCGGCGTCCTTGCTGGGCGCCTCCCCGAACTGGCGCCGGTACTCGCGGCTGAACTGCGAGGCGTTGTCGTAGCCGACGCGGCGGCCGACGGCCGTGACGTCGTGGGGGTGGGTGGTGAGCAGGACGCGGGCCTCCTGGAGGCGGATCTGCTTCTGGAACTGGATGGGGCTCATCGCGGTGACCGCCTGGAAGTTGCGGTGGAACGCGGAGACGCTCATCCCGCACAGCCCGGCCACGTCCGCCACCTTGAACGGCTGCGCGTAGTGCTCACGAATCCAGCCCACCGCCCGCGCGACATGACTCAGCCCGCTGTCGGCGAGCCCCAACTGCCGTACGGTCGCGCCCTGTTCGCCGGTGATGAGCCGCCAGAGGATCTCGCGTTGCACGAGGGGCGCGAGGACGGTCCGGTCGCGCGGCGCGTCGAGGAGCCGCAGCAGCCGGACCACCGCGTCCAGGAGGGCGTCCGGGGCGTCGCTGACGGCGATGCCGGGTGGGGCGCCCCCGGCGTCGCGGGGCGTGTCCCCCGGTCCGGCGCGCAACAGGAGGTCGGCGACGGCCGAGGGGTCGAGGGTGAGGCCGAAGCCCAGGGCGGGCCGGTCGGGGGACGCGTCGACGAAGTGCCCAGTGACGGGCAGATCGACGGAGGCGACGAGGTACTGGCCCGCGCCGTACTCGTACACCCGGTCGCCGAGGGCGAGGCGCTTGGCGCCCTGCGCGATGACCGCCAGCACCGTGCCGGTCATGGACGGCGCGGACGGGTCGGACCGGTCCACGCGGGAGATGAGGACGCCGTCGATCGCGGTGGTCCAGTCGGGTCGGGCGTGCCGTTCGAGCAGGGCGCGGAACTCGTCCAGGAGCGCGGGGGTCATACCGGCATTCCAGCACGCCGCCCGGCCCTCACTCCCGCACGCGAGAGGATCGTGCAAGCGGCAGCGAGCATCGTTCTAACGTTTCCCCTGGTCAGAGCCGTTCAATGGAATCACGTCGCTCTTCCGTGAGCGAGAGTCCGTACCGCGGGCAGGAGTCCGCGCGGCGGACGGAACGATTCCCACCCCTGATCCAGGAGGAACCCATGAAGGTCGCCGTCGTCACCGGAGCCAGCTCGGGCATCGGACGCAGCGCCGCCCTGCACCTCGCCCGGCGCGGCGCGGGCGTGATCCTGACCTACGGCCGCAACGCGGAGGGCGGCCGGGAGACCGTCGCGCTGATCGAGAAGGAGGGCGGGACGGCGGTGGCGCTGCCGCTGGACCTCGGGGACAGCGGCACGTTCGACGCCTTCCGCGACTCCGTCGCCGAGGTCCTCGGCGCGACCTGGGGGCGGACCACCTTCGACCAGCTGGTCAACAACGCGGGCAGCTCGCACGCGGCGCCGGTCGAGCGGATGACGGAGGAGGACTTCGACCGGCTCGCGCGGGTCCTGCTCAAGGGTCCGTACTTCCTGACGCAGCGGCTGCTCCCGCTGCTGGCCGACGGCGGCGCGATCGTCCACACGAGCAGCAGCTCGACCGCCCCGTACGGGGTGGAGCCCGGCTACTCGGCCTACGCGGCGATGAAGGGCGGGGTGGACGTGCTGACCCGGTGCATGGCCAAGGAGTTCAGCGTGCGCGGCATCCGGGTCAACGCGGTGTCGCCGGGCCCGACGAGGACCCGGCTCGGCGACGACGCCTTCAGCCGCTTCCCCGAGGTGATCGAGGGCCTGGCCGCCCGCACGGCCCTGGGCCGCCTCGGTGAGCCCGACGACATCGGCGCGGTCATCGCCACGCTGGCGTCGGAGGAGAGCGCGTGGGTGACGGGCCAGGTCGTCGAGGCGTCGGGCGGCTACAACCTCTAGCTACGGCACGGCAGTTCGTCCCGCCCGAGGTCAGGCGGTCGGCCGACGCTCCGCAGAGCGGCGGCCGACCGCCCGGCCCCTTCCCCGTACGAGGTGACGCGGCGTCAGCAGTAGAGGTTGCCGCCCGCGGAGACGCCCAGGATCTGGGTGAACTGCTGGTACTTGGTGACCCGGCTCTGGACCTGGGCCGGGTTGCGGCCGTCGCATTCCAGGGAGCCGTTGATGGAGCGGATGGTCTGGCCGAAGCCCGCGCCGTTGACGATGGCGTTGTGCGGGGTCATGGAGCCGGGGCCGGACTGGGTGTTCCAGTACCAGAGGGCGGTCTTCCAGGCGACGGCGGCGTCGTTCTGCACCAGCCAGGGGTTGTTGAGGAGGTCGATGCCGAGGGCGTCGCCCGCCGCCTTGTAGTTGAAGTTCCAGCTGAGCTGGATGGGGCCGCGCCCGTAGTAGGCGGACTGGCCCGCGGGGCAGCCGTACCACTGGCCCCAGTCGCAGTAGTGGGAGTAGTTGGCGGTGTTCTGCTCCACGACGTGGACCAGGCCGCCGGTCTCGTGGCTGACGTTGGCGAGGAAGGCCGCGGCCTCCTGCTTCTTGGTGGTGTCGCTGCCGGATGTGGCGAAGCCCGGGTAGGCGCTGAGGGCGGCCCGCAGCCCGCTGTACGTGTAGAAGCCGTTGCGGCCCGGGAACATCTGGTTGAACTGGGCCTCGGAGACGACGAAGCTGCCGACGGGGGTGCCGCTGCCGGAGTCGCAGGCGTACGGCTCCCAGTACCAGGTGCTGATGATCGGGTCGTAGCCCGGGTTGTCGTGCTCGGCGACGTAGGCCTTGCCGTCGGTGTAGCGGACGACGTCACCGGTGCGGTAGGCCTTCCCGGCGACCCAGTTCGGGTAGCTGGAACAGGCGGCGGCCGACGCGGGCGCGGCGGGCAGGAGCACCGGGGCGCTTCCTGCGAGGACGAGCGCGGTCAGGACGGCGGAGAGGTGGCGCCTCGACACGGGATCAACTCCTTCGCGGAGCACGGCCGTCCCCGACGGGGAGCAGGGCGCAGCGAGCCCTCCGAGCGCACCGGCGGACGCCGGTCGCGGCACGGGGCCGGCCGTGGTGGGGGGTGTGGAGGCACACTCAACCGCTTTGGTCTGTACCAGTCAAGGGTGTAGACCAATATGAGGGGTGAGGGCAGGCAGGAGCGCAGGTCACGGCGTCGAGTCACGCCGCTTCCCGGGCCGTTACGTAAGGGGTTGGCGGGCTGTCAGACGCGGGAGGAATCGTCCAGGGTCTCCGCCAGGTGCCCGAGCAGCCCCCGCAGCAGGTCCTCGTCGGTGCCGCCGACGGCGGGCCAGGCGCGGCGGGCGGCGCGGTCGGCGCGGCGCCAGTGGTCGCGACCGCGCGGGGTGAGGTGGACGAGGATGCGGCGGCGGTCGAGGGGGTCGACGCGGCGGTGGACGAGGTTCTGGTCCACGAGGTGGTCGACGAGCTTGGTGAGGGTCGGCGGGGGCAGGAAGGCGGCCTCGGCGATCGCCGTCATGTGGTGGCCGGTGCCGTCGGAGAGCAGCGACAGCACCCGCCAGGTCTCCAGGGAGCAGCCTTCCTCGTCGAGGGCGCTCTCCACCCGCCGGGACGCGAGCCGTTCGGCCCGGGTGAGGAGACGCATCAGATCATGGGGGCCACGCGAAGGTGAGGGAGACATCCCGGCATCCTGCTCCTAGGTCACGAGGTGCGTACATCGTAGGAGACGGACTGGAGTTCACCGGGCGGACGCGGAAGCATGACGTCATGTTCCGGCACGGTTCCCCCGCCCCCGAGTGGTTCACGGCCGACGGGTCGGTGCTCGGCGTGGCCCTGGTCTTCCCGATGCAGGGCCCGGCGGGGATCTTCGGACCGGCCTGCGAGCTGTGCGCGCGGCTCGCGGCGGAGGAGGTCAACCGGGACGGCGGGGTCCTCGGCCGCGAAGTGCGGCTGGTGCCCGTCGACGGCGGCGCCCCGCCCCGCGAAGTCGCCGACCAGGTCGAGGCGTTGGTGGACGTGGGCGCCGTGCAGGGCGTGACGGGCTGGCACATCTCCTCGGTACGGCAGGCCCTCGCGCCGCGCGTCGCCCACCGGGTGCCGTACGTCTACACCGCGCTGTACGAGGGCGGCGAGCACACCGCCGGGGTGTTCCTCACCAGCGAGACGCCGCGCGACCAGCTCCGGCCCGCGATGGTGCTGCTGGCGCACGAACGCCGGGTGCGCCGCTGGTTCGTCGTCGGCAACGACTACGTCTGGCCCCGCCGCACAGCCCGCGCCGCGCACGCCTACGCCCACGAGAGCGGCGGCCGGATCGACGGCGAGGTGTATCTGCCGCTGGGCACCCACGACTTCGGGCCGGTGCTGCGCCGCATCGAGCGCTCCGACGCGGACGCGGTGCTGCTGCTCCTCGTGGGCAGCGACGCGGTGCGCTTCAACCGGGCGTTCGCCGCCCACGGCCTGGACGCGCGCTGTCTGCGGCTGAGCACGCTGATGGACGAGAACATGCTGCTGGCGAGCGGCCCTTCGGCCACCGCCGACCTCTACAGCACGGCCGGGTTCTTCGCCTCCCTCGCCACCCGTGACACCCTCGACTTCCACGGCCGGTACGCGACCCGCTTCGGCTTCGACGCGCCGTCCCCGGGAAGTCTGGGCGAATCCTGTTACGAGGGCGTCCTGTTGCTCGCGGCGCTGCTGCGCGGCGCGGGCTCCCTGGACGTGACCGCGATCGGCGCGAAGGCCGACACCGTCTCCTACGAGGGACCACGCGGGCTGCTGCATCTGCGGGGCGGCCACGTCCGCCAGCGCATCTACCTGGCCCGCGCGGACGGCCCGGACTTCGACGTCCTCACCGAACTGGACCCGGACACGCCCCGTCCCTGACCGGCCGGATCGCCGCCGAGATGCTTCCCACGGAAAGTATCCGGAATGCCGACGGCGAATGGGAAAGGCGGGCCGGACGACGTCGGACGCGCCAACTCGCCCTCTCCGGAGGGCTTTTTTTGTTGCCTCCGGGAAAGTCCGGTGAAACACCGCGGAAACAGGCCGACTTGAGGCTGTGGACCGCACTTCAGGAGGTCTCTCCTCCGAAATCCGAGGGGGTTTGTCTTGTCCAGCGGTTCACCCATGCTCCGTCGTCGCGTCCTGGCCGGCGGTGGCGCGCTCGCGGCGGTCGTCGCGCTCTCCGCGTGCGGCGCGAAGACCGACGCGGCCGGCTCGTCGTCCGACAAGGCGGCGAAGATCGACGCCGACGGCGACACGGTCAAGGTCGGTCTGCTCAACTCGCTCTCCGGCACCATGGCGATCAGCGAGGTGACCGTCCGCAACTCGTTGCTGCTGGCCATCGACGAGATCAACGCCTCCGGCGGCGTGCTCGGCAAGAAGATCAAGCCGATCAGCGAGGACGGCGCCTCCGACTGGCCCACCTTCGCCGAGAAGGCCACCAAGCTCATCAAGGAGGACCAGGTCGCGGCCACCTTCGGCTGCTGGACCTCCGCGAGCCGCAAGGCCGTCAAGCCGGTCTTCGAGAAGAACCGGTCGCTGCTGTTCTACCCGGTGCAGTACGAGGGCCTGGAGCAGTCGCCGTACATCTTCTACACGGGCGCGACGACCAACCAGCAGATCGTCCCGGCGCTCGACTACCTCAAGAGCCAGGGCAAGAAGACGCTGTACCTGGTCGGCAGCGACTACGTCTTCCCGCGCACCGCCAACAAGGAGATCAAGGCCTACGCCGAGGCCAACGGGCTGAAGGTGGTCGGCGAGGACTACGCGCCCCTGGGCTCCACGGAGTTCAGCACGATCGCCAACAAGGTGAAGGCCGCCAAGGCGGACGCCGTGTTCAACACCCTCAACGGCGACTCCAACGTGGCGTTCTTCAAGGAGTACAAGTCCGCGGGCCTGACCGCGAAGGGCATGCCGGTGGTGTCGGTGTCGATCGCCGAGGAGGAGGTCAAGTCGATCGGACCGCAGTACCTGGCGGGCCAGTTGACGGCCTGGAACTACTACCAGACCACTCCGGGCGAGGCGAACGAGAAGTTCGTCGCCGCGTACAAGGCGAAGTACGGCAAGGACAAGCCGACCAGCGACCCGATGGAGGCCGCGTACACGTCGGTGCACCTGTGGGCGGCGATGGTGGCGAAGGCGGGCTCCTTCGACCCGGAGAAGGTGAAGGCCGCCTCGGACGGCATCACCTTCGACGCGCCCGAGGGCAAGGTCACCGTGGACGGCGCGACGCAGCACATCCACAAGACGGCCCGGATCGGGAAGATCGGCACCGACGGCCTGATCACCGAGGTGTGGAACTCGGGTGAGCCCGTGAAGCCCGACCCCTTCCTCAAGGGCTACGACTGGGCCTCCGGCCTGTCCTGACCGTCCGCCGTCCCCGGGGGACCGGCCGCTTCCGGTCCCCCGCCTCCCCCGCGGAGCCGCCCCGTGACCGTGATCCTCGGTCAGAGCTTCACCGGCATCTCCATCGGTGCCGTCCTCCTCCTCATCGCCCTCGGCCTGTCCCTCACCTTCGGCCAGATGAACGTCATCAACATGGCGCACGGCGAGTTCATCATGGCGGGCGCCTACACCACGTTCGTCCTCCAGAAGTCCATTTCCAGCGCCGGAATTTCGCTTCTCGTCGCGCTTCCCGTCGCATTTCTCGTCTCGGGGGCGCTCGGCGCACTCCTGGAATGGCTGCTGATCCGCCGTCTGTATCTCCGTCCCCTCGACACGCTTCTCGTCACCTGGGGCGTCTCGCTGATGCTCCAGCAGCTCGCCCGGGACGTCTTCGGCGCGCCGAACGTCCAGACGCGGGCGCCCGACGCGCTCACGGGGAACGTCACCGTCATCGGCGGCGCCGACCCGCTGACGTTCGCCACCAGCCGCCTGTTCATCCTCGGCCTCGCCGTCGCGGCCGTCGTCGCGCTCGCGCTGACACTGCGCCTGACCCCGCTGGGCCGCCGTATCCGGGCGGTCGTGCAGAACCGGGACCTCGCGGAGGTGTCCGGCATCTCCACCTCCCGCGTCGACCGCACCGCCTTCTTCCTCGGCTCGGGCCTCGCCGGGGTGGCGGGGGTGGCGCTCACGCTGGTCGGCCCGATCGGCCCGACGATGGGCACCAACGTCATCATCGACGCCTTCCTGGTGATCGTCGTCGGCGGGATCGGTCAGCTCAAGGGCACCGTGATCGTCGCGTTCGTGCTGGGCGTGCTCCAGTCGGTGCTGGAGTACTCGACGACGGTGTCCGTGGCGAAGGTGCTGGTCCTGGTCGGCATCGTCGCGTTCCTCCAGTGGCGGCCCCAGGGGCTGTACACGCTCCGCACGAGGAGTCTCGTATGAACGTCCTCAAGGGCGGCCCGGCGCGGGCCGCGGCCGGGTTCGCCGGGGCCGCCGTCCTGCTGTTCGGCCTCGCCCCGGCGCTGCTGTCCGACTTCCGGCTCGGGCTGCTCGCCAAGTACCTGTGCGTGGCGATGGTCGCCGTCGGGATCTGCCTGGCCTGGGGCCGCGGCGGTCTGCTGACGCTCGGCCAGGGCGTCTTCTTCGGCCTCGGCGGCTACGCCATGGCGATGCACCTGAAGATCGCGGACGCCGGTCCCGGCAATCTCCCCGACTTCATGCAGCTGTACGGCACCGCCACCGAACTCCCCTGGTGGTGGCGGCCGTTCGCCAACCCCGCGTTCGCGCTCGCCGCGACGGTGCTGCTGCCGATGGCGGTCGCGGCCGTGCTGGGCCTGTTCGTGTTCCGGCGCCGGGTGAAGGGCGCCTACTTCGCGATCCTCAGCCAGGCGCTGGCGTCCGCGTTCGCGATCTGGCTGATCGGCCAGCAGGCCACGACCGGCGGCACCAACGGACTCACCGACATCCAGGGCTTCTTCGGCTACGACCTCGACGACCCGGTGAACCAGCGGATGGTGTACTTCGTCATCGCCGCCGCCCTGCTGGCCCTGATCGCCCTCGCCCGCCAGCTCATCCACTCCCGCTACGGCGAACTCCTCGTCGCGGTACGGGACTCGGAGGAACGGGTGCGGTTCCTCGGCTACGACCCGGCGAACGTCAAGCTCGTCGCGTACGTCGTCGCGGCCGGGATGGCGGGCCTGGCGGGCGCTCTGTTCGTACCGGCCGTGGGGATCATCTCGCCCGCGCTGATCGGGATCGTGCCCTCGATCGAGTTCGTCATCGGCGCGGCCGTCGGCGGCCGGGCGAGCCTGGTCGGGGCGGTGCTCGGCGCGCTCGCCGTGGCGTGGGCGAAGACGGCCCTGTCGGAGGAGTTCCCGGCGGCCTGGACGTACTTCCAGGGGCTGCTGTTCGTGGTGGCGCTGGCGTTCCTGCCCGGCGGGCTGGCCTCGCTGGCGAAGGCGGTGCGCCGCCGCAGACCGGCGGCGGTCCCCGCCGCGCCCGTGACACCGGTGGGAGAGGCGGCATGAAGAACGCGCTCGGCACGAGGAACACCCTCGGCACGAAGGACGGCCCCGCCCCGACCGGCCCCGGCGGGCCGGCGCCCGGTCTGGAGGTGCGCGGGCTGCGCGTCGTCTTCGACGGGTTCACCGCCGTGGACGGCGTCGACCTCGACGTGCTCCCCGGCGACCTGCGGTTCCTGATCGGGCCGAACGGCGCGGGCAAGACCACCGTCGTGGACGCCGTCACCGGTCTGGTCCGGGCGAGCGGCTCGGTCCGCTTCGGCGGGCGGGAGCTGCTGGGGCGGCCGGTGCACAGGATCGCCCGGTCGGGCATCGGCCGCACCTTCCAGACGGCGACCGTGTTCGAGGAGCTGACCGTGCTCCAGAACCTCGACATCGCGGCGGGCGCGGGCCGGGGCGCGCTGACGATGCTGCGCCGCCGCCGGGGCGTCCCGGAGCCGGTGGCGCGGGCGCTGGACACGGTCGGGCTCGCGGACCTCGCCGACTCCCCCGCCGGGAGCCTCGCGCACGGCCAGAAGCAGTGGCTGGAGATCGGCATGCTGCTGGTGCAGGACGTGGCGCTGCTGCTCCTCGACGAGCCGGTGGCGGGCATGAGCCACGACGAACGGCGCGCCACCGGGGAGCTGTTGCGCCGCATCAGCGCGGACCGCACGGTCGTCGTCATCGAGCACGACATGGACTTCATGCGGTCCTACGCCCGCAGCGTGAGCGTGCTGCACGCGGGCCGGGTGCTCAGCGAGGGTTCGGTGGCCGACGTGCAGGCCGACCCGAAGGTGCAGGAGGTCTACCTCGGCCACACGGCCACCGAGGAGACCCCGCCCACCGGGGACACCCTGAACGCCGGGGACACCCTGTCCACCGGGGGCGGCCCGGCGGCCGGGGACACCGTCGACGCGGCCGTACGGGAGGCGTGATGCTGGAGATCGAGGACGTCCGGGTCGGCTACCACCGCAGCACGGTCCTGCACGGGGTGTCCGTCACGGTGCCGAAGGACGGCGTCACCGCGGTCCTCGGGCACAACGGCGCCGGGAAGAGCACCCTGCTGCGGGCGGCCGTCGGCCTGCTCACGCCGACGAGCGGCACGGTCCGTCTCGACGGCGAGGACATCACCCGGCGCAGGCCGCACGAGCGGGTCGCACGCGGGATGGCGTACGTCCCGCAGGGCCAGCAGGCGTTCCCGCACCTGACGACCGCGGAGAACCTCCAGCTGGTCGCGGACGGGCGGCGCGGCGGCGCGGCCCGGATCGCGGACGCGCTGGACCTGTTCCCCGCGCTGCGGACGCTGTCCGGGCGGCGGGCGGGGCTGCTGTCGGGCGGTCAGCGCCAGCAACTGGCCATCGCGCGGGCCCTGGTGACCGAGCCGCGGGTGCTGCTGCTGGACGAGCCGACGGAGGGCATCCAGCCGTCGGTGGTCGCGGAGATCGAGGAGACGATCCTCGCGCTGGCCGCGCGCGGCGGCCTGTCGGTCCTGCTGGTCGAGCAGCACGTCGGGTTCGCCCTGCGGGCCGCCCAGCGCCACCACGTCCTGGAGGCGGGCCGCGTCACCTCCTCCGGCACGGGCGGCCGGGACGCCGAGCGATCGGTGCGGGAGGCGCTGAGCGTGTGAGCGGCGGGCCGCTGAACGGGGGCGGCGGGCCGGGTGGGCGGACGTCCCGGCCGGTCCGGCGCGTGCGGCGCGCCGCAGGGTGCGGGCACCGGGAGAATCGGGGGATGACCGCACCGCACCCGCTCGTCGTCCGCGCCCGTCGGCTGGCCGACGACCTCCTCGTCCCGCAGGCCGAACGCGTCGACCAGGACGGCGTCCCCGCGTCCCACCTGGCGGCGGTCCGGGCGTCGGGGCTGCTGGGCATCAACGCGCCCCTCGCGTACGGCGGTTCGGCCGTGCCCGCGGCGGTGGGGCGGGAGACGGCCGAGATCCTCGCCGGGGCGTGCTGCTCGACGTGGTTCGTACAGACGCAGCACCACACGCCCGTGCTCACCCTGGTGCGCGGGGAGAGCACGGCCCGTGAGCGGCTGCTGGGTCCGCTGGCCCGCGGCGAACTGCTGTCGGGGGTGGCGTACGCCCATCTGCGGGCGTATCCGAGGACGCCGGTGACGGCGACCCGGGAGGCGGGCGGCTGGCGGTTCGACGGGACGGTGCCCTGGTACACGGGCTGGGGCCTCAACGACGTGATGCTGCTGGCCGGGGTGACCGGCGGCGGGGAGGCCGTGTTCGCGTTCACCGAGGCCCGGGAGGGGCCCGGTCTGCGCGCGTCGGAGCCGATGCGTCTCGCGGCGCTCTCGGCGGCCCGGACGGTGTCGCTGGAGCTGGACGGGCTGCGGGTGCCCGACGCGGCGGTGGCCCTGCGCACGCCGTACGACCGCTGGGCGGAGGGGGACCGGACGAAGGCGGTGTCGGCGAACCCGGCGGTGTTCGGGGTGGCCGAGGCGGCTCTCGCGCTGCTCGCCCCGGAGCACGAGGACGTGGCGGGCCCGCTGCGCGCCCGCCTGGCCGAGGTCCGCGCCCGCGCCTACGCGCTCGCCGACCATCCGGTGCCGTCCGAGCGGCTGGACGAGCGGCTGGCCGCCCGGGTCGAGGCGTTCGAGGTGCTCGGGGCGGCGACGACGGCCGCGGTGGTGGCCGGTGGCGGGCGGGCGCTGGCGCTGACCGGGCGGGCCCAACGCCTCGCGCGGGAGGCCCTGTTCCTCCTGGTGCAGGGCCAGACGCGGGAGTCGCGCCTGGCCCACCTGGATGTCCTGGCCCGGTGAACTAGCGTGCGGCGAAGGGCACCTGGACGGTCCCGGCCGTCTTCCCGGCGGGATGCTTCCACAGGCCTTCCCCGGCGAGGAGGGGCAGGACGCCCTCGCCGAACCAGTAGGCCTCCTCCAGGTGCGGGTAGCCGGACAGCACGAACTCGTCGATGCCGAGGGCGGCGTACTCCTTGACGCGGTCGGCGACCTCGGCGTGGCTGCCGACGAGGGCGGTGCCCGCGCCGCCGCGCACGAGGCCGATCCCGGCCCACAGGTTGGGGTGGATCTCCAGGCCGTCGCGGCTGCCGCCGTGCAGGGCGAGCATCCGGTGCTGGCCCTCGGACTCGCTGCGCGCCAGGCCCTCCTGGACGGACCTCACGGTGGCGGGGTCGAAGCCGTCGAGCAGCCGGTCGGCCTCCGCCCAGGCGGCCGCGGCGGTGTCGCGGGTGATGACGTGCAGCCGGATGCCGAACCGTACGGTCCTGCCCTCCCGCGCGGCGAGTTCCCTGACCCAGGCGATCTTCTCGGCGACCTGGGCGGGCGGTTCGCCCCAGGTGAGGTAGACGTCGGCGTGCCGCGCGGCGATCTCTCCGGCGATCGGGGAGGAGCCGCCGAAGTACACGGCGGGCACGGGGTCGGGGACGCGGGCGAGCCGGGCGTCCTCGACGGCGAGGTGCTCGCCCTTGAGGTCGACGGTGCCGCCCGCCCACAACTCCCGCACCACCTGGAGGAATTCGCCGGTGCGGCGGTAGCGGTCGTCCTTGTCGAGAAAGTCGCCGTAGGCGCGCTGCTCGTGGCTCTCGCCGCCGGTGACGACGTTGAGCAGGACCCGTCCGCCGGTCTGCCGCTGGAAGGTGGAGGCCATCTGGGCGGCGAGGGTCGGGGAGAGGAAGCCGGGGCGGAACGCGACCAGGAACTTGAGCCTTTCGGTGTGCTGGCTGACCATGGCGGTGGTGAGCCAGGCGTCCTCGCACCAGGCGCCGGTCGGGGTGAGCGCGCCCTCGAAGCCGAGGTCCTCGGCGGCGCGGGCGATCTGGCTCAGGTAGGCGACGGTCGGCGGCCGGTCCCGGCCGGAGGCGGTGACGGAGGTGCCGTGGCCGCCGCCGACGACGTGCCGGCTGTCTCCGTTGGTGGGGAGGAACCAGTGGAAGGTGAGGGACACGGGCGGGGTCTCCGTTCGGTGCGGGGGGCTACAGCAGGCCGTGGCGGGGCGGCCGGGTGCCGTGCAGGACGTGGCGGCCGAGGTGCTGGAGCTTCCAGCGCGGCGGGTCGTGCAGGGTGTGGGTGCGGGCGTCGCGCCAGTGCCGGTGCAGGTTGAGGGAGTCGAGGGCGGAGCGGGTGCCGGACACCTCGAAGAGGGCGTCGGCGAGTTCGACCGCGGTCGCGGCGGCGTGGACCTTGGCGGCGGCGACGGCGAGGGAGGCCTCGGCTGCGGTGTCGTCGGTGAGGTCGGCGCGGGCCGTGTCGACCGCGCGGGCCGCGGTGGCGAGCAGTGCCTCGGACGCCCGCAGCCGGAGGGCGAGTTCACCGAAGCGCTGGACGAGCAGCGGGTCCTCGGCGGCCGTCTCGACGCCGCTCTCGAACCAGGGGCGGCTCTTGGTGCGGACGAAGTCGACGGCTTCGGCGAGGGCGGCCGCGGCGAGCCCGGTGTCGATCGCCGCGTGCAGCAACTGGGCCACCGCGCCGTGGAGTTGCGGGCCCTCGAAGGTGAGGTGGTGGGGCAGGACGCGGTCGCGCGGGACGGGGACGGCGTCGAGGCGGACGGTGCCGCTGGCGGTGGTCCGCTGGCCCATGCCGTCCCAGTCGTCGACGACGGTGACGCCGGGGGCGTCGGCGGGGACGTACGCCACGTGCAGGAGGTCGTCCTCGGCGCGGGCGAGCACCGGTATCCAGTGGGCGAACAGGGCGCCGGTGGCGTAGTGCTTGACGCCGCTGAGGGTGTACGAGCCGTCGGGGCGGGGGGTGAGGCGGGTGCGGATGTCCTGGAGGTGCTTGGTCCCGGCCTCGGACTGGGCGTTGCCGAAGCGGCGTCCGGCGAGGAGTTCGGCGGAGAAGAACTTGCGCTGCTGTTCGGTGCCCTGGCGGCGGATCACGTTGACGTAGGCGAAGTGGCTCTGCGGGATCTGGGCGAGGCTGCCGTCGGCCGTGGCGAGGAGGCGGAAGATCTCGGCGAGGGTGGCCGCGCTCACGTCGGCGCCGCCGTGTTCCGCGGGGACGGTCACGCCGAGCAGCCCGGAGGCGGAGAGGCGGTCCATCTCCGGGCGGGGCAGGCGTCGTTCGGCGTCGCGGGCGGCGGCTCCGGGGCGGAAGGCGTCGGCCAGGGCCCGCGCCACGGCGAGGGCCTCGGCGTCGTCGGCGATGACATGCGCGGGCTCGGGCTCGGGCACGGCGGGGTCAGCTCGCCGCGGCGAGGTAGGGGGTGCGGCCGAGGGCGGTGGAGAACTGGTCGACGACCTGGGTGAGCGCCTTGGTGGCGCCGGGGGCGACGGTGAGGGAGCCGTCCTCGTGGACGGTGATGTCCTTGTCGAGGGTGAACCAGCCCTGGACGATGTGCGCGGCGCCCATCGAGGTGAGGACGGGGCGGAGGGCGTAGTCGATGGCGAGGACGTGGGCGACGGAGCCGCCGGTGGCGAGGGGGAGCACGGTCTTGCCGGTGAGGGCGTACTGCGGCAGCAGGTCGAGGAGGGCCTTGAGGACGCCGGAGTAGGAGGCCTTGTAGACGGGGGTGCCGACGACGACGCCGTCGGCGCGGGCGAAGAGGTCGGTGGCCTCGACGATCGCGGGGTGGCGGAAGTCGGCGCCGAGCAGGGCCTCGGCCGGGATGGTCCGGACGTCGAGCGGGATCACCTCGTGGCCCTGGGCGGCGAGCCGCTGGTCGAGGTGGCGCAGCAGGCGGCCGGTGCGGGAGGTGGCGGAGGGGCTGCCGGAGACGGACAGGACGGTGGCCATGCGGAACTCCTGGGCGCGGAAAGGAGCGGAAGGATGAGAGGACGAGAAGGGGGAAAGGAGTGAGAAAGGGGGCGTGGGGTGCGCTCCACCGGGTGTGGGGTGGGGTGCGCGGACCTGGAGGAGGGGAATCCCGGACGCGGTCGCGGCACGCGGCTGTCACCCGCCGCTGTTCAGGGGCGGGTGGGGTGCGGTGCGACGTGGGGGGAGAGAGGCGGCGGATCGGGGAGAATCAGGCCGCGGCGCGACAGGAGGCACTGGAGACGCGCGCGAGGTCGACATGGCGTCGCCGCGTGAGGTCCAGTCGCAGTCGCATGGTCATGTCGTCGATCGTGACAGCCGCCGGTCGGGGCAGTCAAGGAGAACCCGACCGGTCTCGTATCGCGGACCATTGATTTTCACGAAGGCGTGACAGGGAAACCCTTGAACGGCGGGCCCGTTCGCCGCCATGGTTCAGGCGTGCGGACGGAACAGCTGGAGTACATCGCGGCGGTCACCCGGCTCGGGTCGCTGCGCCGGGCGGCGGAGGAACTGCGGCTCTCGCAGCCCGCGTTGAGCGAGACGGTGCGCAATCTGGAGCGCGAGCTGGGGGTGGACCTCCTGGAGCGCAAGCGGTCGGGGGCGACGATGAGCGCCTCGGGCCGGGAGCTGCTGCCGCACATCGCGAGCGTGCTGGAGGCGGTGGACCGGCTGCGCGCGGCGGCGGGCGAGCAGCACCGGATCAGCCGGACGGTGCGGGTGGGCACGGTGAACGCGGCGACGGTGCCGCTGCTGCTGCCCGCGGTGCGGGAGTTCCGGGAGGCGCGTCCGGTGACGCAGGTGGAGGTGGTGGGCGCCCGGCAGGCGGAGATCCACCGGCTGCTGCTGGAGGGCGGTTTCGACCTCGGGCTCGTCAACCACCTGGAGGGCGACGACCCGCCCGCCGACCTGGACTCGACGGTGCTGCTGTCCGGGCGGCCGGTGGTGTGCGTCCGGCCGGACAGTCCGCTGGCGTCCCGTGCGAAGGTCGGCGTCGAGGACCTGCTGGGGGTGCCGCTGATCGGGATGCGGGCGGGCTATGTGATGCACCGGTACGTGCACCGGCTGCTGGCGGGGCGCGGGCCGGTGTTCGCGTACTCCGCGGACGGCGCGGAGATGGGCAAACTGATGGTCGCCGAGGGGCTCGGGGCGACCGTGCTGCCGGACTTCAGCGTGGCCGGGGACCCGCTGGAGCGGGCGGGCGTGCTCACGTACCGTCCGCTGGCCGAGGAGGCCCCGCGGGTGCTGCTGACGCTGCGCGGCCGGCGCGCGGAGGCCGTGCCGCGGGCGGAGGCGGTACGGGACCTGCACGACGTGTTCGTGCGGGTGGCGGGCCGCCTGGGCGCGCCGCGACCGGCGCCCGGGGACGGGTGAGGGGCGCAACGGCGTGCCCGCGCCGTTCCGCCCCTCACCCGTCGCGCCCTGCCCGCGCCTCAGTCCTCGTCGCCCGTCGGCTCCACGACGAGGAAGGCGTCCGACTTGAGGTCCATCACCACGGTCGCGGGGTGCCCCTCGGCGCGCCGCCGCGCCGCGTACTCCTCCGCCGGCCACGCTCCGCGGGGGGCTCCCGCGGGGAATCGCTCCAACACCTTCGCACTCATTGCGGCTGACACCTCCGGATAGGGCCCGTACGTCTCTCGGGATCTGTCGTATGCCCCGGCCGCGCGCGAACATGTTCACGGTGCGTCGGTCCGCGCGGCGGGCCGCGACGGCCACCAGGCCCGCTCGCCGAGGTCCCGGACGAGGGCGGGCACCAGCAGCGAGCGCACGACGAGGGTGTCGAGGAGGACGCCGAAGGCGACGATGAAGGCGATCTGCGCCAGGAACGCGAGCGGGATCACGCCGAGCGCGGCGAAGGTGGCGGCCAGCACGACCCCGGCGGAGGTGATGACGCCGCCGGTGCTGACCAGGCCGCGCAGGACGCCCTCGCGGGCGCCGTGCCGGACGGTCTCCTCGCGGACGCGGGACATGAGGAAGATGTTGTAGTCGACGCCGAGCGCCACCAGGAAGACGAAGCCGTACAGCGGCACGGACGGGTCGGTGCCGCTGAAGCCGAAGAGGTGGCGGAAGACGAGCGCGGACACCCCGAGCGTGGCGAGGAAGTTGAGGGCGACCGTCGCCACCAGCAGGGCCGGGGTGAGCAGGGAGCGCAGCAGCACGGTGAGGATGAGGAAGATGATCGCGAGGACGACCGGCACGATCAGGGTGCGGTCGCGTTCGGCGGTGCGCAGGGTGTCGTACTGCTGGGCGGTGTAGCCGCCGACGAGGGCGTCCGCTCCGGGTATGCCGTGCAGCGCGGTGCGCAACCGGGCGACGGTGTCCTTCGCCGGGTCGCTGTCGGCGGCGGCCTGGAGGGTGACGTCGACGCGGACCCGTCCGTCGGCGACGAGCGGGGTGCCGCCGGGCGCGCCCGACGCGGACACCGGTGCGGCCGAGGCGACTCCCTCGGTGGTCCGGGCGGCGGCGACGACGCGCGCGAGGCGGTCCGCGGCGGCGACGACCACGACGGGGTTGCCGGAGCCGCCGGGGAAGTGGCGGGCGAGGGTCTGCTGGGCGGTCACGGACGGGGCGTCGTCGACGAAGGTCTCGTCCAGGGGGACGCCCTTGGAGGTGAGGGCGGGGGCGAACGCGGCGCAGGCGAGGAGCGCGGCCAGGGAGAGCGCCCACACCTTGCGCGGCGCGCGGTCGACGAGGTCGGCGACGCGGCGCCAGACCCGGCCGCCCGCGTCGCGTCCTTCGGCGGGGCGGATCTTCGCGGGCCAGTAGGCGGCCGGGCCGAGGAGGACGAGGACGGCGGGCAGGAAGGTGAGGGTGGAGACGACGGCGGCGACGATGCCGATGGCGCCGACCGGGCCGAGGGCGCGGTTGTTGGTGAGGTCGCTGAGCAGCAGGGCCAGCAGGCCGAGGGCCACGGTGGCGGCGCTGGCCACCACGGCGCCCCACGAGCGGCGCAGCGCGGCCCGCGCGGCGGCGAACCGGTCGGCGCGGGCGGCGAGTTCCTCGCGGAAGCGCGCGGTGAGCAGGAGCGCGTAGTCGGTGGCGGCGCCGATGACGAGGATGGACAGGATGCCCTGGACCTGGCCGTCGACGCGGACCACGTCGTGGTCGGCGAGCGCGTACACGACGGCGCACGCGAGGCCGAGCGCGAGGACCGCGCCCACGATGATCACCAGCGGGAGCAGGACGCTGCGGTAGACGAGCAGCAGGATGACGAGGACGGTGACCAGGGCGACCGCGAGGAGCAGTCCGTCGATGCCGGCGAACGCGTCGGACAGGTCGGCCTGGGCGGCGGCGGGCCCGGCCAGGGCGACGGTGGTGCCGGGGACGCGTTCGGCGGCGGCGCGGACGCGCTCCAGGGCCGGGGCGAGGTCGTCGCCGAGGTCGGGCCGGAGCGGCACCACGCCCTGGAGGGCCGCGCCGTCCTCGGAGGGCAGCGCGGGGGACGCCCGGCCGGCCGTGCCGGGGGTGCCGTCGAGGGAGGCGAGGGCCTGCCCGGCGGCCTCGCGCCGGTCGGCCGCCGGGGTGTCGCCGTCGGTGGTCCAGACGACGATCACGGGCAGCGTCTCGTCCTGCCGGAAGGCCTTCTGCGCGTCGATGACCTCGGTCGACTCGGCGCTGCGGGGCAGGAAGGCGGCCTGGTCGTTGGTGGCGACCTCGCCGAGCCGCCCGGCGAACGGGCCGAGGACGCCGCCGAGGACGATCCAGACGGCGACGAGGAGCACCGGGACGAGGAGGCGGGCGCCGCGACGGGGGCGGGTGGCAGGGGTGGGCATGGTTCTCCAGCTCGGCGGGACGGGCGGGACGGGTACGGCAGGCAAGCGCCCCCAGGTATCTCGACGAAAAAGAATCTTGATCATCGAGTTACTTGATGGCGGAGTGATCGTAGACCGCGTTCACCCTTCTGCCCGCACCGGGCCCCCGGATGCACGGTCGCGCGCGCGGTCCCGGGCGCCGCGGGGCCGGTGCCGGGGCGCTCACCGTCCGGGTGGGGTGATCTCCGAGAGTTCGTCGTTCATCGCGGTGAGGAAGCGCAGGACGACGCCCAGCTCGTCCTCGGTGAACCGGGACCGGGCGTTGCGGGTGGCCTCGGCGAGCGGGCGGAAGTAGCCGCGGGCCGCCGCGCGGGCCTCGTCGGCGTAGTGCAGGTGCACCACGCGGCGGTCGGCGCTCTCCCGCACCCGCCGGATGTGCCCGGCCCGCTCCAGGCGGTCGACGCAGGCGGTGACGGCGCCGGAGGTGAGGCCGAGGTGCTCGCGGAGCCGGGTCGGGGTCATCAGCTCGTCCGCGTCGAGGATCGCCCCGAGGGCCTGGACGTCGGTGGCGTGCAGCCCGTGGTCGCCCGCGAAGCCGTGCACCAGGCGGTTGATCTCGCCGTTCATGCGCCGCAGCCGTACCGCGAAGGCGTACAGGTCGGTGGGCTGGGGCTGCTCGGAGTCGTTCGCTGGGGCCACGCGGTCAGCGTAGTCCCCGGCGGCGATCACTCGTTCGTGCGCACAAACGGCGTCGTGCGCATCCGCGGGCCGCCCCCGCGTGGAAGCGATCTCCAGGAGGACGCCGACGGCGAGCCCGCGGGGGCGGCCGGCGCAGGACATGAGCACCCGACGAGCGGAGGACCGATGACCGCGGAAGGCCACGACGAGGGCGACCTGTGCCTGGTGACGGGCGCCACGGGATACATCGGCGGCCGCCTGGTGCCGGAACTCCTCGCGGCGGGCCACCGGGTCCGGTGCCTGGCCCGCTCCCCCGAACGGCTGCGGGACTACCCGTGGGCGGGCGCGGCCGAGCAGGTGCGCGGCGACGTCACCGACGCCGCGTCCGTGGCGGCCGCGATGCGCGGGGTGGACGTCGCCTACTACCTGGTGCACGCGCTGGGCACCGGCGACGACTTCGAGGAGACCGACCGCCGGGCCGCCCGGATCTTCGGCGAGCAGGCCCGCACCGCCGGGGTGCGGCGGATCGTGTACCTCGGCGGGCTCACCCCGTCCGACGTGCCGGAGGACGAGCTGTCGCCGCATCTGCGCTCGCGCGCCGAGGTGGGCCGCATCCTGCTGGACAGCGGCGTCCCCACCACGGTGCTGCGGGCGGCGGTCGTCATCGGCTCGGGCTCGGCGTCGTTCGAGATGCTGCGCTACCTCACCGAGCGGCTGCCCGCGATGGTCACCCCGAGCTGGGTGCACACCCGTATCCAGCCGGTCGCCGTCCGGGACGTGCTGCGGCTGCTCGTCGGCAGCGCGGCGATGCCGCCCGACGTCAGCCGCACCTTCGACATCGGCGGCCCGGACGTCCTGACGTACCGCGAGATGATGATCCGCTACGCCGAGGTGGCGGGCCTGCCGCGGCGGCTGATCGTGTCGGTGCCGATGCTCAGCCCCGGCCTGTCGAGCCACTGGGTCGGCCTGGTCACCCCGGTCCCGGCGTCGATCGCCCGGCCGCTCACCGAGTCCCTGAAGCACGAGGTCGTCTGCCACGAGCACGACATCGCGGAGTACGTGCCCGCGCCGCCCGGCCATCCGATCGGCTTCGACCGGGCCGTGCAGCTGGCGCTGCGCCGGGTGCGGGACGCCGACGTCACGACGCGCTGGTCCTCCGCCTCCCTGCCGGGCGCCCCCAGCGACCCGCTGCCCACCGACCCGGACTGGGCGGGCGGCAGCCTCTTCGAGGACTGCCGGGAGCTGACCGTGGACGCCTCCCCCGAGGCGCTGTGGCGGGTGATCGAGGGCATCGGCGGCGAGAACGGCTGGTACTCCTTCCCGCTGGCGTGGGCGGTGCGCGGCTGGCTGGACCGGCTGGTCGGCGGCGTCGGACTGCGCCGGGGCCGGCGGGACGCGGCCCGGCTGCGGGTCGGTGACTCGCTGGACTTCTGGCGGGTGGAGGAGATCGAGCCCGGCAAGCTACTGCGGCTTCGCGCCGAGATGCGGCTGCCGGGTCTGGCCTGGCTGGAGCTGTACGCCGAGACCGACGAGGCGGGCCGCACCCACTACCGCCAGCGGGCGCTGTTCCATCCGCACGGCTTCCTCGGCCAGGCCTACTGGTGGAGCGTCTCCCCCTTCCACGCCGTGGTGTTCGGCGGCATGGCCCGCAACATCGCCCGCGCCGCCGCGGCCGACCCCGCCCCGGCGAAAGCCGCCTGACCACCCGTCATCACCCCTGCCCACAGCCTCCGTTCGTCCCCTACCCTCCCCGGAGTCAGCGTCATGAACGTCTCGGTCGTCCTGTTCACCTCCGACCTGCGGCTGCACGACCATCCGCCGCTGCGGGCGGCCCTGGACGGGGCCCGCGAGGTGGTTCCGCTGTTCGTGCGCGACCGGGCCGTGGACGGCGCCGGGTTCGCGGTCCCGAACCGGCTGGCGTTCCTCTCCGACTGCCTGCGCGACCTGGACGCCGGGCTGCGCGAGCGGGGCGGGCGGCTCGTGCTGCGCACGGGCGACGTCGTCGCGGAGGTGTGCCGGGTGGCCACCGAGGCGGGCGCCGACGAGGTGCACGTCGCGGCCGACGTCAGCGGCTACGCCCACCGCCGCGAGGAGCGGCTGCGGAGCGCCCTGGAGGCCGAGGGCGTACGGCTGCACGTGCACGACACGGTGACGTCGGCCGTCGCGCCCGGCGGGGTCCTCCCGGCGGGCTCGGACCACTTCGCGGTGTTCACGCCGTACTTCCGGCGCTGGTCGCAGGAGCCGCTGCGGGACGCCCACGGCGCGCCCCGGACCGTCCGCGTCCCCGACGGGGTCCGCTCGGACGAACTCCCCTCGCACAAGGGCGTGTCGGAGGGCCTGGCGCCCGGCGGGGAGACCGAGGGCCGCAAGCGGCTCACCACCTGGCTGCGCGGCGGCATCGCCTCGTACGAGGACCGGCACGACGACCTGGCGGGCGACGCGACGTCCCACCTCTCGCCGCACCTGCACTTCGGGACGCTCTCCCCCGTCGAACTCGTCCACCGGGCCCGCTCGGCGGGCGGTCCGGGCGCGGAGGCCTTCGTCCGGCAGGTCGCCTGGCGGGACTTCAACCGGCAGCTGCTGGCGGTCCGCCCGGACGCCTCCGAGGCCGACTACCGCACCCGGCGCGACCGTTGGCGTTCGGAGGAGTCGGCGCGGGAGGACGTCGAGGCGTGGAAAGAGGGCCTCACCGGCTACCCGGTGGTGGACGCGGCGATGCGGCAACTGCGGTACGAGGGCTGGATGCACAACCGGGGCCGCCTGCTCACCGCGAGCTTCCTGGCGAAGACGCTCTACGTCGACTGGCGGGTCGGCGCCCGGCACTTCCTTGAGCTGCTGGTCGACGGCGACGTGGCCAACAACCAGCTGAACTGGCAGTGGGTGGCGGGCACCGGCACCGACACCCGCCCCAACCGCGTCCTCAACCCGGTGCTCCAGGCGAAGCGGTACGACCCGGACGGGGAGTACGTGCGGCGCTGGGTGCCCGAGCTGGCCGACGTGGAGGGGCCCGCGGTGCACGAGCCGTGGAAGCTCCAGGGGCTGGAGCGGGCCGGGATCGACTACCCGGACCCGATCGTCGAACTCCCCGAGGGGCTGGCCCGGTTCAAGCAGGCCCGCGGACTCGACTGACCGCACCGGCCCCCCACCCCCCGCCACCACCGCCCCGCCCCTTCGCTCCAGTTGGACTGGGAGGAGACGCCGTGACCACCCCCCACTGGCTCTTCGGCGACCAGCTCGGCCCGCACTTCCTCGGCCCCGGCCCGGACGGCGCGGACGGTCCGGGCCGGGACGCGCCCGTCGTGATGATCGAGGCCCGCTCGGTGTTCCGGCGCAGACGCTTCCACCGGGCCAAGGCCCACCTGGTGCTGTCCGCGATGCGGCACCGGGCGGCCGAACTAGGCGACCGGGTGCGGTACGTGCGCGCGGAGACCTACC
Source organism: Streptomyces sp. NPDC091281 (assembly GCF_044757425.1). Taxonomy (NCBI): domain Bacteria; kingdom Bacillati; phylum Actinomycetota; class Actinomycetes; order Kitasatosporales; family Streptomycetaceae; genus Streptomyces; species Streptomyces sp. NPDC091281. Next base: position 175,188 of record NZ_JBIVUY010000003.1, read on the forward strand.
GCGAGGGCCTGGCGAAGGCCCTGGACGGCGGCCCGGTGACGGTGTGTCACCCGACCTCGCGGGCCGCGCTGCGGTTCGTGGAGTCCCTGGACAACGTCACCGTGCTGCCGCCGCGCGGGTTCCTCGTCGCGCACGAGGACTTCCGCCGGTGGGCCGACGGCCGCGACGGACAGCGGCTGCTCCAGGAGGACTTCTACCGCCGGGTGCGCCGCGCCCACGACCTGCTCATGGACGGCGACAGCCCGGCGGGCGGACGCTGGAACCACGACCACGACCACGACAACCGGGAGCCGCCCCCGAAGGGCGTGCGCGCCCTGGACGTGCCCGCGCCCTACCGGCCGCGCGAGGACGCCGTCGACGAGGAGGTCCGCGACGACCTCGACCGGTGGGAGAAGGACGACGGGATCTCCTTCGTCGGCCGGGACGGGCCGCGCCGCTTCCCCGCCTCCCGCCGCGAGGCGCTCGCCGCGCTGCGCCGGTTCGCCGAGCACCGGCTCGCCGGGTTCGGCGCCCACGAGGACGCGATGCTCGCGGGCGACCCCGTCCTCAGCCACAGCCTGCTGTCGTCGTCGCTCAACCTGGGGCTGCTGGACCCCGCCGAATGCGTCGAACTCGCCGAGAAGGCCTGGCGGGCGGGCGACGCGCCCGTCAACAGCGCGGAGGGCTTCGTCCGGCAGATCGCGGGCTGGCGCGAGTACGTGTGGCATCTGTACTGGTACTTCGGCGAGGAGTACCGGCACCGCAACGCCCTCGGCCACCGGGCGCCGCTGCCGGACTGGTTCCTGGAGCTGGACGCCGACGCGGTCACCGCCCGCTGTCTGTCGACGGTCCTGGCGCAGGTGCGCGACACCGGCTGGACCCACCACATCCCCCGCCTGATGGTGCTCGGCAGCCACGCCCTCCAGCAGGGCTGGGACCCGGCCGCCGTCACCGACTGGTTCCACCGCTGCTTCGTGGACGGCTACGACTGGGTGATGCTGCCCAACGTGGTCGGCATGTCCCAGTACGCCGACGGCGGCCGCATGACGACCAAGCCGTACACCTCGGGCGGCGCCTACATCCACCGCATGAGCGACCTGTGCGGGCCCTGCGCCTACCGGCCGACCGACCGGACCGGCGAGGGGGCCTGCCCGTTCACCGCCGGGTACTGGGCGTTCCTGCACCGCCACCGCGAACGCCTGGAGGGCAACCCCCGGATGACCCGCGCCGTCCGGGGCCTGGACCGGCTGCGCGACCTGGACGACCTGCTGGCGGAGACAGCGGAACGCGGGGACGCGGCGCCCTGAGCGCGCCGGTCCGCCGCACGACCCGCCGCCGGTCCGCGTCGACCGGCGGCTGGTCGTGCGGTCAGCCCCGCGGGCCGCGCAGGTCGTGCAGCACCTCGCGGGCCGCGCGGGCGCCCGAGGCGAGGGCGCCCTGCACCGACCCGGTGGCGCGGTGGTCGCCGCAGACGTACCGGCCGGGCGACACGCGCGTGGTCCGGCTGAGCGGCTGGGGCGGCGGCATCGCGGGCAGCGCCTCGGGCACGGTCCGTACGGTGAGCAGGTCCCAGCCGCCCGCGTCGGTCCCGTACGCCTCCCCGAGGGCCCGCCGCACCGCCGGTTCGCGGCCGTCGTCGTCGGCGCCGAGGACGGACGTGGCGATCAGGCTGTGCCCGGCGGGGGCGAGGCGGGACGCGACCTCGGACAGGACGCACGTGTTGAGGAACCGGCGCCGCTCGTCCACCAGGAGGGTGGGTTCGCGCAGCGGCGGACGGTCGGTCACGTGGTAGTACGTCGTGACCTCGCGGTACGGCGGGACGCGCAGGCCGGGCAGGAGCGCGGCCGCGGGCGCGGGGCCGGTGGCGACGACGACGGCGCGGGCCGGGGCCTCCCGGTCCCCCGCGGTGACGACACCCTCGTCGGTGAGGCGGCGGACCGGCGTCTCCAGGCGGACCGTGCCGGCGGGCAGCGCGTCGGCGAGGGCGCGGGGGACGGCGCCGATCCCGGCGGCGGGCAGGCAGAGCGTGCCGCGGAGCATGCTGCGCCAGACCAGGTGGAAGAACCGGCCGGAGGTCTCCAGCCGGTCCTCCAGGAAGACCCCGGAGAGGAACGGGCGGAAGAAGCGTTCGACGAACGCGTCGGAGAACCCGGCGGCGGCCAGGGCGGTCCGGGTGGTGCGGTCCTCGGCGCGCTTGAGGCGGCCCACCGGGGCGAGCAGGTCGCGGGAGGACAGCAGGCCGAGGGCGAGGAGGTCGCGCGGCCCGGCGAGCCGGCCGGGAAGCAGCTCGGTGACGGCACGGGGGCGGCGGGTGGGGTCGCGGAAGCGCAGCGGGCCGTCGGCGGTGTGGACGGTGACGCCCGGCGTGAAGGGCCGCAGGCGCAGTGCGCGCAGGTCGAGGCGGCGGCGCACCTGCGGGTAGGAGGTGTTGAAGACCTGGAAGCCCCGGTCGACGACGAAGCCCTCGACCCGGTCGGAGCGCATCCGCCCGCCGACGTCGTCGGAGGCTTCGAGGACGCGGACGCGCAGGCCCGCGGCCAGCAGGTCGCGGGCGCAGGCGAGTCCGGCGACGCCCGCTCCGATCACGAGGACGTCCGGGGTGTCACTGGCCTTGCTCACACGTGTGCCTTTCGTCGGGCGGGCGGCGCGGGCGGCGATCGTCGTTCTCCTTCTGCCGTCTTCCCGCGTTCCCGTCTTCCCGCGCGCGGCACCCCGCGGATGCGACCGTTCGGGTCACCGGGGAGGCGGGCGGGCCCGGCCGGTCGGGGGCGGGGTGTTCACCAGGTGCGGCCCGCCGTCAGCAGCAGGTCGCGCACGCGCGGCACGTCCGGGTTCTCCGGCGCGCCCGGCCGCTGCACCAGGAACACCGTGTTGATGGGCGGGTCCTCCGGTTCGTGCAGGGCGACCAGCGCCCCGGAGGCCAGTTCACCGGCGCACAGGTAGCGGGGCAGGACGCTGAAGCCCGCCCCGGCGACGACGGCCGCGAGCACCCCGCGCAGGTCGGGCACGGTCAGCGCGGCGGAGCCGGACAGGCGGCGGCCGAAGACGTGCCGCCAGTAGCGGCGGGCGATGGGCAGGTCCTCGGCGTACGTGACCAGCGGGACGGCGGCGAGGGCGGCGGGCAGGTCGGCGGCGCTCCGGCCGGTGAGCCGGCCCGCCCACCCGGGGGCGGCGGCCAGGACGAACTCCTCGTCGGCGAGCGGCGCCGAGACGAGGGTGCGGCCCCGCGGGCGGGTCGTGGCGAGGACCAGGTCGTGGCGGCCCGCGCGCAGTTCGTCGAGCAGCGGGTCGGTCAGGCCGGTCGCCACCCGCAGCCGGAGACCGTCGGCGACCAGCGGCGCCAGGGCGGGCAGGACGCGCAGGCACATCGCCTCGGCCGGACCGGCCAGGTGGACGGGCGCGACGCGGCCCGCGGGCGCGGGTCCGCCGCCCGCGACGGCGGCCAGTTCGTCGAGCGGGCCCTCGATCCGGGCCGCGAGGGCGTCGGCGACGGCCGTCGGGGCGACCCCGCGCGGCAGGCGCTCGAACAGTTCGCGCCCGGCCTGCCGCTCCAGGGCGCGCATCTGGGTCGTCACCGTCGGCTGCGACAGCCCGAGGAGCTGCGCCGCGCCCGTGAACGAACCGGCGCGGTAGACCGCCAGGAAGGTACGCAGCAGGTTGAGGTCGAGGTGCGGGGCGGGGGCTGGGGTGTCGATGTCGCCGTCGGTGTCGCCATCGGTGTCGGTGCCGGTGTCCACGCGGCCCAGTATTCCCGGCGGACCCATCAGGAATCCAATGTCCGACATTGGTGTGCCCATTGGATCTCTATGGCTGGGCGGCCTAGTTTCGGAGGCATCGACAGTCCGGCGTCCCGTCAGGAGGGCGCCGGGAACCGCACCCGCCCCGGAGACCCCCCATGGCCAAGATCCTTTTCGTGATGACCGGCGCCGACCACTGGACGCTCGCCGACGGCAGCAAGCACCCCACCGGCTTCTGGGCCGAGGAGGCCGTCGCGCCCTTCGAGGCGTTCCGGGCGGCCGGGCACGAGATCGTCGTCGCGACGCCCGGCGGGGTGATGCCCCCGCTGGACGCGGGCAGCCTGGCCCCCGACGTCAACGGCGGCCAGGAGGGCGCCGACCGTGTCGCGGGCGCGCTGGCCGGGATCGACGAGCTGAAGCGGCCGATCGCGCTGACGGACGTCGACCTCGACGACTACGCGGCCGTATTCTACCCCGGCGGGCACGGCCCGATGGAGGACCTCGCCGTGGACGCCGACTCCGGCCGGCTGCTCACCGGGGCGCTGGCCTCGGGCAAGGTGCTCGGGGTGGTCTGCCACGGCCCGGCCGCGCTGCTCGCAGCCGTCGGCGACGACGGCCGCAACGCCTTCGCCGGACGCCGGGTCACCGCGTTCAGCAACACCGAGGAGCACCAGGCGGGGCTCGGCGCCAAGGCGGCGTGGCTGCTCCAGGACCGCCTGACCGCGGCGGGCGTGGACGTGGTCGTCGGGGAGCCGTGGGCGCCGCACGTCGTCGTGGACGGCACCCTCGTCACCGGCCAGAACCCGGCCTCCTCGGCGCCGCTCGCCGCCGAGTTGCTGAAGCAGCTGGGCTGATCCGGCCCGCTAGCGGGCCTGCCGTACGTCCGCGGCGTGCCGTGGCTCCCCACGCCGCTCCCCCGGCGGGGCCGCCTCCCGGACGCGGCAGAGCAGGTCCAGCGCCTCGCTGAGACCGGGCGGGCGGTACATGCCGTCCGCAGGGTGTCCGGCCCAGCCCGGTCCGCCGAGCACGACCGTCGTACGCCGCCGGGCCCCGCTGACGCCCCACCGGGTGTCGGCGACCTGGCGGGCGAGGCCGGGACTGGCCGTGGTGCGCGCCTGCGCCCACAGCACCACCGCGACCGGGCCGAGCCGGGCGACGGCGGAGGTGAGCGCCTCCACCGGGACGGCCGCGCCGAGCATGCGGGTGGGGACGCCCCGTTCGGCGAGCCCGGCGTTGAGCGCCTCCAGCGGCAGGGTGTGCCACTCGTCGGGCACGCAGGCCAGGACGACGGGACCGCGTGCGGGGTCGGTGCCGACCGGCGGGCGGGTGACGCGGCGCAGGGTGGTGGAGACGTGCCAGGACAGCAGGTGCTCGACCTCGACGTACCGGTCGCCGGAGGACTGCCACTTGCGGCCGACGGCGTGCAGGGTCGGCACCATCACCTCCTGCCAGGCGACGGCCACCCCGTAACGGTCGAGGACGGCCTCCAACTGCTGCTCGATCGCGGGAGCGTCGAGCCGGACGGCGGCGCGGGCGAGGCCGCGGGCCTCCTGGCGCACGTTCCCGCCGAGCGGGAGGGGGCTCGCGGCGCGCGAGCGCGCCGGGGCGCGGACGGGCTCGGCCGCCGCCGCGGGCTCGGGGTCGGGTTCGGGCGTGTCGTGGCCCTCCATGGCGGCGCGGGCGGCCTCGGCGGGCGGCACCCCCGCCGAGGTGAGGCGGCACATGGCCTCGACCACGGCCACGTCGGACGGCCGCCAGCGCCGGTGGCGCACCCCGTCGCGGACGGCGGGCCCGATGCCGTAGCGGCGGTCCCAGGAGCGCAGGGTGGTGGGCGCGACGCCGAGCCGACGTGCCAGGGCGCCGGTCGTCAGACCGACGGTGTCGAGGCCCGGGGATTCGCTCATGGGGCCGACGATACGACGCGGAATCGACGCACGTGCGGTCCCGGCGGCACCGTCACGCGCACGGGTACCACGGCGCCCCGCCGCCCGCCATCCCCATCCCTACACATAAGGGAAAAATAAGAGCACACTGGACGTGCGCGGCATTCACCGCACACCGCGCCAGCCACGCGGTCAGGCCTGTCAGTCGAAGGAGACGCGTCATGGCCAACGTCTCACCCACCAGAGGCGACATATCGACCCACCCGGATGTGCCCGAGATGCGCACCCGGTTCGACCGCATGCTCGGCGGCCGTGACGTGGCACTCGTGGACGGACCGGTGTTCCTGCTCGGTCTGTACTGCGCCGTCTCGCCGTGGATACTCCACTACACGACGAGCCAGCCCGCGCTGACGACCCACAACCTGATCGTCGGCATCGCCATCGGCCTGCTGGGCCTCGGCTTCACCGCGGCCCCGGCCCGGATGTACGGCCTCAGCTGGGCCATGTGCGCGCTCGGCGTCTGGATGATCGTCGCTCCGTGGATCGTGGGCGACAGCCCGGACGCGGGCGTCGTGGTGAGCAACATCGTCATCGGCGCCCTGGCGCTGGTGCTCGGGCTGATGTGCGCGGGCACGGCGGCGCGCAGCACGTCGAGGACGTAGCCCGCCGGAGGCCCACCCCCCGGCGCGGTCCGCCGCAGGAGAGGCGGCCCGGCCGACCCGCCCACCGCGGGTCGGCCGGGCCGCGTCCGCATACCTCTCCGTTGCCGCGTCCGTGTCAGGGGGTGAAGAGGTACGGGGTGGTGGTCGTGAGGGCCTGGAAGCCGAGGCGTTCCAGGATGGGGCGGCTCTCGTCGGAGGCGTCGACCTGGAGGTAGCGGTAGCCGCGGTCGGCGGCGATGCGGGCGCGGTGGGCGACCAGGGCGCGGTAGACGCCCCTGCCCCGCCAGGGCGCGGCGGTGCCACCGCCCCACAGGCCCGCGAAGCGGGTCCCCGGGATCATCTCCAGCCGGGCCGAGCTGATCGGTTCGTCCCCGGCGAGGACGACGAACGCGGCGATGTCGTCGGGGGCGGTGGCGAGGCGGGCGAGGACGAGGTCGCGCAGCCAGCCGCCGTCCCGGCCGAACGCGCGTGCGTTGGCCTCGGCCATCAGGTCGGCGCCCGCGCGGTCGGTGACCGGGACGATCCGCAGACCGTCGGGCAGCGCGACCGCGCCCGTCTGGTCGCGGGCCTCGGCGATCATCAGCGTCTCCTGCGGCTCGGCCGTGAACCCGGCGGCCAGCAGGCGGGCGCCGAGGTCGGCCGGACGGTCGTGCCCGTGCTGCTTCCACTCGACCTCACGGCCGAGTCCGCGGAAGTACGCGACCTGGTCGGCGATCTCCGCGTCGGCGTCCGCGCCGCCGAGATCGGACCAGAGAACGCCGTTCCAGCCCGGCTCGGGCGCGACGTGGCGGACGATGCGCCCGGTGTGCTCGACGACGGCGTCGGGGCTCTCGGGGCGGGCGTCGCGGCGCATGTCACGGTCGTACAGGGCGAGTACCTCGGCGTGATCCATGGGCCTATCCGAGCAGGCCGGCGCGGGCCGCTCAACGTAATATCGCGGCGGCCCACGATCCAGGCCGGGCGGCGGACCGCACCGGCCCCCAGGAGGTCCGCCGCGATGCCGAGGGACGACGAACTGCCGCATCTGCGGCGCTGTGTGGAGCTGGCCGCCGAGGCGCTGGCCGCGGGCGACGAACCGTTCGGTTCGGTGCTCGTCGGCGGGGACGGCACCGTGCTGGCCGAGGAGCGCAACCGGGTCGCGTCCGGGGACCCCACACGGCACCCGGAGTTCGCCCTGGCCCGCTGGGCGGCAAACCGGCTCGCCCCGCGCGAGCGGGCCACGGCGACCGTGTACACGTCGGGCGAGCACTGTCCGATGTGCGCGGCGGCCCACGCCTGGGTCGGCCTGGGCCGCATCGTCTACGTCGCCTCCTCGGCGCAGCTCACCGGCTGGCTGGCGGAGTGGGGCGTACCGGCGGGTCCGGTCCGTCCGCTGTCCGTGCGGGAGATCGCGCCGGGGGTCGCGGTGGCCGGGCCGGTCCCCGCACTGGAGCCGGACATCCGCGAGCTGCACCGGCGGTTCCACGGCGGCTGAGCGCGCCCCGGCGGGTCACCCGGACGGCTCCCCGGGCACCGCGACGGCCGCGGACCCCGTACACGCTCGGGGTCCGCGGCCGTCGTGGGTGCGGTCTCAGGCCTGGCCGGCCGGGCGGAAGCGGCGGAAGAGGAGGGCTCCGCCGAGGACGAGACCGGCCGCGCCGAGGGCGGCGGGGACGGTGGCGTCGGCGCCCGTGTGGGCGAGGGTGGACTCGGCGCGGGGCGCCGGGGCCTGCGGGGCGGGCGCGGGGGGCTCGGTCTCCGGCTCCGGGTGCGACGCGGCGGGCGGGGTGTGCCGGGTCGGCGGCTCGGGCGTGGCCTCGGTGGGCGGCGGGGGCGGCTCCTCCGAGGTGTTCACGGACTCGTTGCCGAACGCCGGGTTGAGGATGCCGACCACGTTGACGCTGTTGCCGCTGGCGTTGACCGGGAGGTGGACGGGCAGCTGGATGCCGTTGCCCGACACCACGCCGGGCGAGCCCTGCGCGCTGCTGCCGGCGTGGGCGCCGCCGCCGTTGACGGCGGAGCCGTCCGTGCCCGAACCCTTGGCGCCGCCGCCCTTGTTGGCGCAGCCGTTGCCGAAGGCGGGGTTGAGGACGCCCACCACGTCCACGGTGTTGCCGCACAGGTTCACCGGCAGGTTCACGGGCAGCTGGACGCCGTTGCCGGAGAGCACGCCGGGCGAACCGGCCGCGGCGCCGTCCGCGCCGGAGTCGGCGAACGCGGGCACGGCCATCGCCATCGCGCCCGACGCGGCGGCCACGGCGATCACACCGTTTCGGGTAACCCGTCTCATGGGGACCTGCCTTCCAGGGTTGGTCGCGGGCACTCGCCCGCACACGGAGAACGCGGCCGGACCGTGCGGGTTATGGCCACACACCCTTTCACCCCATTGGGTGGCACCCCGGTCGAACTGGTGTCAAAGCCGTCAGCCCGTACGCGACCGGGCCGGGCGGGGGCCCTCGTGGGGCGGGGACGGATGTCCGGAGGCGGGTCCGAGGGAGCCCGCCTATCGTGGGCCGGGGCGCCGGACCACGGTCCGCCGCGCACGTCCCTGGAGGCATTCATGCTGGCCAAGACGGATACCCGGCCCGTGCTGCGGAGCGGCGCGCTCGCCGCCGCGACCGCGCTGACGCTGCTCGGCGCGGGCCTGTCGAGGGCGGCGGCGGACCCGGACGACGACCGTGACGCCGCCCTCTCCCGGTTCTACGACCAGACGATCCGATGGTCGCGCTGCACGGGCGAGGGCATGCCCGACGACCTCCAGTGCGGCAAGGTGACGGTGCCCGTCGACTACGCCCGGCCGAAGGGCCGCACGATGGAGCTGGCGGTGGCCCGCTACCGGGCCACGGGCGACCGGCGCGGCTCGGTCCTGCTGAACTTCGGCGGGCCCGGCGGTCCGGGCGTCCCCGAGATCGCCTACGGCGGCAAGGAGTTCATGGACCTCACCGACGCCTACGACGTGGTGAGCTTCGACCCGCGCGGCGTCGGCCGGTCCTCCCCGGTGAGCTGCGGCGACGGCGAGGACGACGCGTTCGCCGCCCTGGACGACGAACCCGGCGACCTCGGCGACCCGAGCGGCCTGCTCGCGCAGCTGAAGAAGGCCGCCGACGCCTGCGCCGACCACTCCGGGCCCGTGCTCCCCCACATCGGGACCGTGGACGCCGCCCGCGACATGGACGTGATGCGGGCGGCCGTCGGCGACCGGAAGCTCAACTACCTGGGCTTCTCCTACGGCACCCGGCTGGGCGCGGTCTACGCGGCGCAGTTCCCCGGCAAGGTGGGCCGGATGGTCCTGGACGGCGTGGACACGCTGACGGAGTCCCTTGCCGAGCAGGGCATCGCGGGCGCGCGCGGCCAGCAGGTGGCGCTGGACGACTTCGTGGACTGGTGCGTGAAGGACATCGCGTGCCCGTTCGGGCAGGACGCGCGCACCGCCCGCGAGGAGGTGGTGAAGCTGATCCGGTCGCTGGACGAGGACCCGCTGCCGACCGACTTCGGGGACGACTTCACCGGCCAGGACCTGGTGGGCGCGATCGGGCAGGGCCTCTACAGCAAGGAGCTGTGGCCGTCGCTCCAGCGGGCGCTGGCCCAGCTGGTGGAGAGCGGCGACACCAACGGCGTGCTGGCCTTCGCGACCGGCGGCATGGCGCTGCCGGTGCGGACCGCGCCGTCCCCGCGCGAGCGGGCCGCCGACGACGGGACGGACCCGTCCGGGGCGCTGGTCGACGAGGAGGACGTCCCGCTGGACAACCTCCCGGCGGCGCTGATGGCGGTCAACTGCGCCGACGACCCCGACCGGCCGTCCGCCGCGCGGATCACCGCCGACCTCAGGCGGCTGCGCGCCGGGTACGAGGAGGCCTCGCCGGTGTTCGGCCGGTACCGGCTCACCCAGGTCCTGATGTGCTACGGCCGTCCCAAGGGCACCGACTACATCCGCGACGAGGTCAAGGACCTGGACACGCCGAAGATCCTGCTGGTCGGCACCCGCGGCGACCCGGCGACGCCGTACCGGTGGACGGTGGAGACGGCGAAGCGGCTGGGGCCGTCGGCGGTGGTGCTCGACCACCGGGGCGAGGGGCACACCGGGTACGGCTCGTCGAAGTGCGTGCACCGCAAGGTGGACGACTTCCTGCTCTACGGCTCCCTCCCGCCGAGCGGCAGCTCCTGCGCCGCCGACACCGACGACTGACCGACGGCCGCTCCCTCGGGCCGCTCCTGCCCCGGCCAGGGTGCGCCGCTCTCCACCAGGGGCCGCAGGTGCCGGACGGCGCGGGGCAGGTTGACGGCGACGGCGCCGCGCACCCGCCCGTCGTGGACGTGGACCGAGGTGAAACGGCGCTCGGCGGGGTCGCCGTCGACGACGTGGGCGGGGTCGGCCGGGCGGATCTCCCCGAACACCTGGATCTTGAGGTCGTCCTGGTCGGTCCAGAAGTACGGCAGGACCGTGAACGGGCGTGCCCCGTCCCCGGCGAGGAGGTTGCGGGCGACGGCGACGGCGCTCTCCGTGGCGTGGGTGCGGTGCTCCTGCCGGTGGAGGCGGCCGGTGCGCGGGTCGGGGCGGGCGGCGACGTCGCCGACGGCCCACACGCCGGGTCCGGCCGCGCCGAGGGCGTCGCAGGCCACCCCGTCGGCGACGGGGACGCCGCTGCCGTCGAGCCAGTCGGTGACGGGCAGGGAGCCGGTCGCGGCGAGGACGGTGTCCGCGGGCAGCAGCTCGCCGTCGGTGAGGCGGACGCCGGTGACGGCGCCCGCGCGGCCCTCGACGCCGGTGACCCGGCCGCGCAGCAGCCGTATGCCGAGGGCGCGGTGGACGGTGGCGGCGAGGCCGGCCGCGTGCGGGCCGACCAGGTCGAGCAGCGGTACCGCGTCGGGGCCGACGAGGGTGACCTCCGCGCCGAGCCCGGCGGCGGCGATCGCGGCCTCGGTGCCGAGGAGTCCCGCGCCCGCGACGACGAGGCGCCGCCCTGCGGTGAGGTCGGCGCGCAGGGCGAGGGCGTCGTCGGCGGTGCGCAGGACGTGGACGCCGGTGAGGCCGTCGGCGCCGGGCAGCGGGCGGGGCCGGACCCCGGTGGCGACGACGACGGCGTCGGCGGTCAGCCGGGTGCCGTCGGCGAGTTCGACCGTACGGGCCGCGCGGTCCAGGCGGACGGCGGGGCTGCCGGTGCGCAGGTCGACGCCGAGCCGCTCGTACGCCTCGGGGGCGCGCAGGCGGACCCGGTCGGGCTCCCAGCGTCCGGCGAGGACCTGTTTGGACAGCGGCGGCCGGTCGTAGGGCGGGCGGGTCTCGGCGCCGACGACGGTGAGGCGGCCGTCGTAGCCCTGGCGGCGGAGGGTCTCGGCGGTGGTGACGCCCGCGGCGCCCGCGCCGACGACGACGAGGACGCGCGGCGCGGTCACGGGGTCCCTCCGGGCGCGGGGTGCGGCTGCCACCATGCGCGGTGCTCGCGGTACCAGGCGACGGTCGCGGCGAGGCCGGTCGGGAAGTCGGTGCGGGGGCGGTAGCCGAGTTCGTCGCGGATCTTGGTCCAGTCGACGCAGTAGCGGCGGTCGTGGCCCTTGCGGTCGGTGACGTGCTCGATCCGGTCGGGGCCCGCGCCGCAGGCGTCGAGGAGGAGTTCGGTGAGGGCGCAGTTGGTGAGTTCGGTGCCGCCGCCGATGTTGTAGACCTCGCCGGGGCGGCCCTGGGTGCGGACGAGTTCGACGCCGCGGACGTGGTCGTCGACGTGGAGCCAGTCGCGGACGTTGCCGCCGTCGCCGTAGAGGGGGACGGTGCGGCCGTCGAGGAGGTTGCCGACGAACAGCGGGATGATCTTCTCGGGGTACTGGTGGGGGCCGTAGTTGTTGGAGCAGCGGGTGACGCGGACGTCGAGGCCGTGGGTGCGGTGGTACGCGAGGGCGATCAGGTCGGAGGAGGCCTTCGCGGCGGCGTACGGCGAGTTGGGCAGGAGGGGGCTGTCCTCGGTCCAGGCGCCGGTGTCGAGGGAGCCGTACACCTCGTCGGTGGAGACGTGGACGAAGGTGCGCACGCCGTGCCGGAGGGCGGCGTCCAGGAGGGTCTGGGTGCCCAGCACGTTGGTGCGGACGAAGGCGGAGGAGTCGAGGATGGAGCGGTCCACGTGGGACTCGGCGGCGAAGTGCACCACCTCGTCGTGGCCCGCCGTCAGTTCGTCGACGAGGGCCGTGTCGCAGATGTCGCCCTTGACGAAGGTGAACGCGGGGTGGTCGCGGACCGCGTCGAGGTTGGCGGGGTTGCCCGCGTAGGTGAGCAGGTCCAGGACGGTGACCTCGACATCACCGGGGCCGTCGGGGCCGAGGAGGGTGCGGACGTGGTGCGAGCCGATGAAGCCCGCGCCGCCCGTGACGAGGACGCGGGTGGCGGGGGCGGCCGGTGCGGGGGGCGGGGTGGTCATGAGGAGATCTGCACCCGCCCGTGGTCGCCGATGACGAGCCGGTGCACGGCCGGTACCCGGGGGCCGAGGGAGACGCGCACGTTGCGGCCGACGAGGGAGCCCTCCACCCGGCAGACGCCGTCGAAGGTGGACTCGCGCAGCACGATGGAGAACTCGATCTCGCTGTTGCGGATGAGGCAGTTCTCGCCGATGGACGTGGACGGGCCGACGTAGGAGTTCTCCACGACGGTGCCGGGGCCGATGACGGCGGGGCCGACGATGCGGGAGCCGCGGATGACGGCTCCGGCGTCGACGCGGACCCGGCCGACGATCTCGCTGAGGTCGTCCACGTCGCCGTCGACCCGGTACTCCAGGAGTTCCAGCAGCCGCCGGTTGACGTCGAGGATGTCGGCGGCGGTGCCGGTGTCCTTCCAGTAGCCGGTGACGATCGTGGTGCGGACGTCGTGGTCGCGTTCCAGGAGCCACCGCACGGCGTCGGTGATCTCCAGCTCGCCGCGCGCGGACGGGGTGATGGCGCGGACCGCCTCGTGGATGGCCGGGCCGAACAGGTAGACGCCGACCAGGGCGAGGTCGCTGCGCGGCGCGCGAGGCTTCTCCTCCAGGCCGATCAGCCGTCCCGCGTCGTCGAGTTCGGCGACACCGAACGCGGTCGGGTCCGGGACGCGGGTCAACAGCAGTTGCGCGTCGGGGCGTTCCTTGCGGAAGGCGTCCACCGAGTCGTTGATGCCGCCGAAGAGGAAGTTGTCGCCGAGGAACATCACGAAGTCGTCGTCGCCGAGGAAGTCGCGGGCGATGAGCACGGCGTGCGAGAGACCGAGGGGGGCCTCCTGCCGCAGGTAGGTGATGTCGAGGCCGAAGGCGGAGCCGTCGCCGACGGCGTCCCGGATCTCCTGCTCGGTGTCGCCGACCACGATCGCGGCCTCGGTGATGCCCGCGTCGGCGATGGCCTCCAGGCCGTAGAAGAGGATGGGCTTGTTGGCGACCGGCACCAACTGCTTGGCGGAGGTGTGCGTGATCGGCCGCAGCCGTGTCCCCGCACCTCCGGACAGCACGAGAGCCTTCACGGTGTGCATCCCGCCTAACTGGTGTCGTCGGTGAGGGCGCGGGCCGTCAGGGGTGGATCTCGACGGCGCCGGAGGGGCAGATGAGTTCGGCCTCGGTGACCGCGTCGTGCTGGTCCTGGCCGGGCTCGGGCTGGAGGAGTTCCACGAGGCCGTCGTCGCCGCTCTGGTCGAAGACGGCCGGGGCGGCCAGCACGCACTGTCCGGCGCCGACGCAGCGGTCACGGTCCACGTTGATCTTCATGGGTCGGTCCTGTCCCTCTCGGTTCTCGGTGTTCGGTGGAGGTGGTGGGGCGGGTGGTCGTCAGGAGACTTCCGCGAGGCGTTCCAGGGAGGTGACGACCTCGCCGGGGCTCGGCATGGCCTCGGCCTCGGCGCGCAGCCTGCGGGCGGCTTCGGCGGGGCCGGGCTCGGTGGTGAGGCGGCGGACGTGGTCGCGGACCTTGTCGGCGGTGACGTCGCGGTGGTGGAAGTAGGCGCCCGCGCCCTGGCGTTGGAGCGCCCGGCCGCGCAGCTCGTGGTCGGAGACCAGGGTGGAGAGCACGAGTTGGGGCACGCCGTGGGCCATGGCGGTGGCGAAGCTGCCGTAGCCGCCGTGGTGGATGACGGCGGAGCAGGTCGGCAGCAGGGTGTGCAGGGCGACGGAGTCGACGGCGCGGGCGTTGCCGGGGAGGGCGCCCAGGGCCTCGCGCTGGGCGGGCAGCAGGGCGGCGACCACCTCGACGTCGTCGTCGGCGAGCGCGTCGAGGATCTGCGGGACGGAGACGTAGTCGCCGCCGTAGTCCTCGGTGTTGGAGGCGCCGAGGCTGACGCAGACCCGCGGGCGTTTGGGGGCCTCGCGCAGCCAGTCCCAGACGACGGCGCGCCCGTTGTAGGGGATGTGCCGCATGGGGAGTTCGGGCGAGGCGGTGGGCAGGGCGAGGGAGGCGGGCAGGGTGCTGACGGTGGCCTGGCCGTGCAGCATCTCCTCGTCGCAGGAGAACCCGAAGGGCTCGGAGCGGGCCGCCAGCCACTCGGCGAGCGGGTCGGTGCGCTCCGACTCGGGCTGTTCGGCGAGGAGTTCGAGGTAGGTCTGCCGGGTGCGGCCCCACACGTCGGCGCACCACATCAGGCGGACGTGGGCGGCCCCGGCGATCCGGGCGGCGACGGCACCCGCGTAGGCGAGGGGGTCGCGGACGACGACGTCGGGCCGCCAGCCCTGCGCGAACGCGGCCAGGTCGTCGATCATGGAGTCGTTGTAGACGGCGAACGCGTAGGGGACGCTCAGCGCGTAGCGTTCGCGCAGTTCGGGCCAGTCGACCTCGGGGCGTTCGCAGCGGCTCCAGTTGGCGGTGCGGTAGTCCTGGGAGTCGCGGTAGGCGGCCATGTCGTGGTGGATGCCGTGGTCGCTGCCGACGGGGACGGCGGTGAGCCCGGCGCGGGTGATGGTGTCGGTGGCCATGGGCTGGCTCGCCACGCGCACGTCGTGGCCCGCCGCGGTGAGCGCCCAGGCCAGCGGCGCCATCAGGTAGATGTGGGACTTCTCCGACAGGGTGACGAACAGGACCCGCATCATGCTCCCTCGGTTCGGTGGGCGTCCCGCGCGTCGGCCGGGGCGGGCGGCAGGACGGTGTCGATCCAGGCGGTGAGGGAGCCCGCGGTGGTGGCGGCGTGCGACTCCATCATCGTGAAGTGGTTTCCGGGGACGTCGACGACGGTGCCCGCGCCGTCCCAACTGCTGCGCCAGTCCCCGGAGTCGGCGCTCCCGTCGAGGGTGACGGGCGGTTCGCAGGGGCGGACGAGGACGACGGGGGCGGTGAGGTCGCCCGGGTCCCACTCGCCGATCATGCTGATGTACCAGCTCATCGCGGAGAGCCGGTCGGCGTCCATGTGGGCGAACATCGACTCCCGGTCGAACATCCCGCCGAGCATCTCGGCGGAGAAGCGGGTGAACGGCGAGTCGGCGCGCGGCATGTAGGTGTCGAGGAGGGCGACGCCGAGCGGCGGGTGGCCGGCCTGCTCCAGGTGTCGGGCGGCGGCGAGGGCGAGGACGCCGCCGGAGGAGGAGCCGGTGAGGACGAAGGGGCGGCCGTCGGCGCAGCGCAGGACCTGTTCGGCCTGGGTGCGGGCGACGACGTCGAGGGAGGCGGGGAGGGGTTCGCCGCGGCCGAAGCCCGGCGTGGGCAGCGCCCACACGTCGCGCCGCCCGCGGAAGGCGGACGCGAACCGGGCGTACTGGTGGACGCCCGCGAGGGCCACGTAGGAGCTGAAGCAGATCAGCGGCGCGCCCTCGTCCCCGGCGGCGAGCCGGAGCCCGGCGGACGGTGCGGGCAGCCCGGCCGGGGTGTCGAACACGGGCCGGAGTCCGGCGACCGCCTGGAGCAGGGCGAATCCGTCGTCGACGCGGCCCTGGCGGCAGGCGTCGCGGAACAGGGCGCCGACGGTGTCCTCGGCCCGCGCGGCGCCGGACGGCACGGCGGGGTCGGCCGGGCCGTCCCCGGTGGGGGCGGAGGCGTGGGCGGGGTCGGCGGCGTAGCGGTCGCTGAGGTCGGCGGCGAGGGCCTGCGGGGTGTCCAGGTCGAAGACGAGGGTCGGCGGGAGCCGGAACCCGGTGAGCGCGCCGAGCCGGTTGCGCAGTTCGACGGCGGTGAGGGAGTCGAAGCCGAGTTCGGCGAAGTGCCGGTCGGGCAGGACCTCGTCGGTGGTGTCGTGGCCGAGGACGGCGGCGACCTCCTCGCGCACCAGGGCGGTCAGCGCGGTGAGCCGTTCGGCGGCGGTCAGCGTGGCGAGGCGCGCGGTCCGGGCCCCGTCGGCGGCCGCGCCCCGGGCGGCGGTGCGGCGGGTTCCGGCGCGGGGTCCGGCCACGGGGGTGGCGCGGGCGACGGCGACGACGGCCGCGTCGGGTCCTGCGAGGGCCGCGTCGAACAGGGCGAGGCCCGTCTCGGCGGTGAGCGGCAGCATGCCGCTCCGGGACATCCGCTCGCGGTCGGCGGCGCCGAGTCCGGCGGTCATCGCGCTGTCGGCGGCCCACAGGCCCCAGGCGACGGAGGTGGCGGGCAGCCCGGCGGCGCGGCGCTGTCCGGCGAGGGCGTCGAGGAAGGCGTTGGCCGCCGCGTAGCCGCCCTGGCCCGCGGCGCCGAACGTACCGGCCGCCGAGGAGTACAGGGCGAACACCGTCAGGTCCAGGTCGCGGGTCAGCTCGTGGAGGTGCCAGGCCGCGTCCGCCTTGGGGCGCAGGACGGTGTCGATGCGGTCGCCGGTGAGCGAGGCGAGCGTGGCGTCGTCGACGACCCCGGCGACGTGCACGACCGCCGTCAGGGGGTGCGCCACGGGAATCCCGGCGAGGAGGTCGGCCACCTGGGCGCGGTCGGCGACGTCGCAGGCGACGAGGGTGGCCTCGGCGCCGTGGGCGGTGAGGTCGGCGAGCAGGGTGTCGGCGCCGGGGGCGGCCGGTCCGCCGCGGGAGGCGAGCAGGAGCCTGCGGGCGCCGTGGGCGGTGACCAGGTGGCGGGCGACGAGTGCGCCGAGGGCACCGGTGGCGCCGGTGATCAGGACGGTCCGCGCAGGGTCGAGGAGAGGGGTGGTGTCGCTGTCGGCGGTGTCGGTGGCCGGGGTGAGGTCGGGGGTGAGGAGGGTGCCGTCGCGGAGGGCGGCCTCCGGGTGGGCGGCGGCGATCGCGGCGGTCGCCGCGGCGGCGTCGGCGGGCGGGAGCGCGGGCCGTGCGGCCGTGGTGCCGGTCGCCGGGCCGGGGGCCGGGGGCGGGGCGAGGTCGAGGAGGTGGACGCGGTCGGGGTGCTCGCGCTGGACGGAGCGCACCAGGCCGTACAGGGCGGCGGCGGGCAGGTCGTGCGGGGCGTCGCCGGGGCCGGTGGCGAGGGCGCCGCGGGTGACGAGGACCAGGCGGGAGGCGGCGAAGCGGTCGTCGCCGGTCCAGGCCCGCAGGAGATCCGCGGTGGCGGCGAGGAGGTTGCGGGTCGCCCGGGGGGCCGGGGCGCCGGGGGCGGTGGTGGGGGCCGGGGCGGCGAGGACGACGGCGGGTGCGGCGGTGCCGGTGTCGACGGCCGCCGCGAGGGAGGCGAGGTCGGCGTAGCTCTCCAGGTGGACGCCGGAGGTGTCGAGGGCCTCGGCGAGGCCGCCGTCGCCCTGTCCGAGCAGCGCCCAGCGGACGGTCCCGGCGGCGGGCGCCGTAGGCCGGGGCGTGGCGGGGAGCCAGCGCCGGACGAGGAGGGCGGGCGGGGGCGCGGCGGCGGTGGGCCGGGCCTCGGGGAGCTGTGCGGCGGTGACGCGGCGCAGGACGAGGCCTTCGGCCGTGGCGACGGGCTGCCCGTCGGGGTCGGAGACGGCCACGGTGTACGTGTCGGGGCGGCCGGTGGGGGCCAGGCGGACACGGAGGGCGGTGGCGCCGGTCGCGTGCAGGGTGACGCCGTGCCAGGCGAACGGCAGGGTGGCGGTGGCCTCTTCGGCGCCGTCGGCGGTGTCGAGGGCGTCGACGAGGAGAGTCTGCACGGCGGCGTCCAGGAGGGCCGGGTGCAGGCCGTGGCGGGCGGCGTCGGCGTGGTGGGACTCGGGCAGGGCGACCTCGGCGTACAGGTCGTGGTCGTGGCGCCACACCCGGCCGAGCCCGCGGAACGACGGGCCGTAGGTGAAGCCGCCCGCGGCGAACCGCTCGTACCGGTCGGTGCCGCCCGCCGCGTCCGGGGCGACGGGGACGGCGCCCGGCGGCGGCCAGGCCCCGCTGAGCCGGCCGTCGGGGGCGGACTCCCCCGGTGCGGCGGGTTCCCGGGCGAGGAGTCCGCTCGCGTGGCGGGTCCAGGGGGCGTCCGGGGGCGCGTCGGCGGGCCGGGAGTGGACGCCGAAGGCGCGCCTGCCGTCGTCCTCCGGTCCGCCGAGGGCGAGCTGGAGCCGTACGGCGCCGGAGTCGGGGAGCACCAGCGGGGATTCCAGGGTGAGTTCGACGACGTGGCCGAGGCCGACCTGGTCCCCGGCGTGCCGGGCGAGTTCGAGGTGGGCGGTGGCGGGCAGGATGGTGCGGCCCAGGACGCGGTGGTCGGCGAGCCAGGGGTGGGTGCGGGTGGAGAGGCGTCCGCTGAGGACGAGTCCGCCGGTGTCGGCGACCGGGACGGCGGCCGACAGCAGCGGGTGTCCGGCGGGCTCCAGACCGGCGGCGGTCATGTCACCGGGCTGGTCGGTGGCGTCCAGCCAGTAGCGGCGCCGCTGGAAGGCGTACGTCGGCAGCGGCACCGGGTTCGTGGCGGGGAGTTGTCCGGCCCAGTCCACGCGGGCGCCGTCGACGTGGAGGGCGGCGAGCGCGGCGACGAGGGCGGAGGGCTCGGGCCGGTCCTTGCGCAGCACCGGGACGAAGAGCGCCGTGCCGGGGTCGTCGAGGGCGCCCTGGGCGAGCGCGGTGAGGGTGCCGTCGGGGCCCAGCTCCAGGAACCGCGTGGCGCCTTCGGCGTCCAGCGCGGTGACGGCGTCGGCGAAGCGGACGGTCTGGCGGACGTGGCGGACCCAGTGGTCCGGGGAGGTCGCCTCGTCGGCGGTGAGGGGCCGCCCGGTGACGGTGGAGACCAGGGGCAGCTGTGGGGCCGTGTAGGTGAGGCTCTCGGCGACCTTGCGGAAGTCGGCGAGCATCGGCTCCATCAGCGGGGAGTGGAAGGCGTGACTCACCCGCAGGGCGGTGACCTTGCGGTCCTGGGCGCGGAAGCGGGCGGCGATCTCCTCCACGGCCGCCGCCTCCCCCGCGATCACCACGGAGCGGGGGCCGTTGACGGCGGCGAGACCGACGCGGTCGTCCAGGAGGGGCCGTACCTCGTCCTCGGTCGCGCGGAGGGAGACCATCGTGCCGCCGTCGGGCAGCGCCTGCATCAACCGGCCGCGCGCCACGACCAGTTGGGCGGCGTCGGCCAGGGACCAGACACCGGCCGCGTGCGCGGCGGCGATCTCGCCGATCGAATGTCCGGCGAGCACGTCCGGGCGGACGCCCCACGACTCCAGCAGCCGGTACAGGGCCACTTCGAGGGCGAACAGGGCGGGCTGGGCGAACTCCGTGCGGTTCAGGGCGTCGGCGTGGTCGCCGTACACGATCTCCGCGAGGTCGAAGGGGAGTTCGGCGGCGACCGCGTCGAACGCGTCCGCGAAGACGGGGTACGTGGCGTACAGCTCCCGGCCCATGCCGAGGCGCTGGGCGCCCTGGCCCGCGAAGAGGAACGCCGTGCGGCCGTCCCGGCGGGTCACCCCCGAGAGGGCGTCGGCCGGGGCGGTGCCGGACGCGACCGCGTCCAGGGCGGTGACGAGGTCGGCGCGGTCCCGGCCCCAGACGACGGCCCGGTGGTCGAACAGGGAGCGTGAGCGGACCAGGGCGCCCGCGATGTCCACGAGGTCCGTGTCGGCCGCCGCGCCGCCCGCGTCGACGGTCCGGGCGAGGCGGGCGGCTTGCGCGCGCAGGGCGTGCCCGGACCGCGCGGAGAGCGTCCATGGCACCGGGCCGCCGGACGCCCCCGGACCGGGGGTGGCGGCGGGGCCGTCCTGCGCTTCCCCGGCTTCCAGGGGTGGCGCCGCGTCCGTCGGGGGTTCGGCCAGGACGACGTGCGCGTTGGTGCCGCTGATGCCGAAGGAGGAGACGCCCGCGCGGCGGGCGCGGCCCTCGGCGGCGGGCCAGTCGCGCGCGCTCCCGAGCAGGGCGACGGCACCGGACGACCAGTCGACGTGCGAGGACGGCTCGTCCACGTGGAGGGTGCGGGGCAGGGTGCCGTGCTGCATGGCGAGGACCATCTTGATGACGCCCGCGACACCGGCCGCGGCCTGCGTGTGCCCGATGTTGGACTTCACCGACCCCAGCCACAGGGGCTGTTCGCGGTCCTGGCCGTACGCGGTGAGCAGGGCCTGGGCCTCGATGGGGTCGCCGAGGGAGGTGCCCGTGCCGTGGGCCTCGACCGCGTCGACGTCGGACGCCTTCAGCCCGGCCGACGCCAACGCGGCCCGGATGACGCGCTGTTGGGAGGGTCCGTTGGGCGCGGTGAGGCCGTTGCTGGCGCCGTCCTGGTTGACGGCCGACCCGGCGACGACCGCCAGGACGGGGCGTCCGGCGCGGCGGGCGTCGGAAAGCCGCTCGACGAGAACGAGGCCCGCGCCCTCCGCGAACCCGGCGCCGTCGGCACTGTCGGAGAACGCCTTGCAGCGGCCGTCGGCGGCGAGGCCGCGCTGACGGCTGAAGTCGACGAACAGGCCCGGCGTCGACATGACGGTGACGCCGCCCGCGAGGGCGAGGTCGCACTCCCCCGCCCGCAGCGCCTGCACGGCGAGGTGCAGCGCGACGAGCGCGGACGAGCAGGCGGTGTCGACGGTGACCGCCGGGCCCTCCAGGCCCAGGGTGTAGGAGACGCGGCCCGACATGACGCTCGCCGAGTTGCCGGTGCCGAGGTGGCCCGCGACCTCGGCGGCGGTGGCCGGGTCGAGCGGACGGGACGCGTAGTCCTGGTAGTTGGTGCCCGCGAAGACGCCCGTGCGGGAGCCGCGCAGGGTCGTCGGGTCGAACCCGGCCCGCTCGAAGGCCTCCCACGCCAGCTCCAGCAGCAGCCGCTGCTGGGGGTCCATGGCGACGGCCTCGCGGGGGGAGATCCCGAAGAACGCCGGGTCGAAGTCGGCGACGCCGTCGAGGAAGCCGCCCTCGCGGGTGCTGGCCCGGCCGGGCGCGCCGGGCTCGGGGTCGTAGAGCCCGTCGAGGTCCCAGCCGCGGTCGGCGGGCCAGCCGGTGATGGCGTCGGTGCCGTCGGCGAGGAGCCGCCAGAACGCCTCGGGGGTGTCGGCGCCGCCGGGGAAGCGGCAGCTCATCGCGGTGATGACGACCGGGTCGCCGTCGGTGGCGCGGGGCGCGGGGGCGTCGTCGGCGGGGGCGGGCGCCGGGTCGAGGCCCGCGCGGAGGTGGGCGGCGAGGGCGACGGGGGTCGGGTAGTCGAAGACGAGGGTGGCGGGCAGCGGGCGGCCGAGGGCGCCGCTGAGGGCGTTGCGCAGCTCGACGGCGGTGAGGGAGTCGAAGCCGAGTTCGCGGAAGGAGTGGGTGGCTTCGACGTCCTGGGGGCCGCCGTGGTCGAGGACGACGGCGGCGTGGGCGCGGACCAGTTCCTCGAACGCGGGGCGCCGGTCGGCCTCCGGGAGCGCGGCGAGCCGCTGGACCAGGTCGCCGGGGTCGGCGGGGGCGTCGTCGGCCGCGCGGCGCGGGTCGGGGGCGGCGGTGCGGACGGCGAGGGCGCGCCGGGCCTCGGGCAGGTCGTCGAGGAAGGGGCGGGGGCGGGCGCTGGTGTAGGCGTGCGGGAAGAGGTCCCAGTCGATGTCGGTGACGGCGACGGTGGTGTCGTCGTGGTCCAGGGCCTGCTGGAGGGCGCGCAGCGCCAGGTCGGGGTCCATCGGGCGGACGCCGTGGCGGCGCAGGCGTTCCCCGACGGCGCCGTCGGCCATGCCGCCGTCGGCCCAGGGGCCCCAGGCGACGGCGGTGGCGGGCAGGCCGCGGGCGCGCCGCTGCTGGGCGAGGGCGTCGAGGAGGGCGTTGCCGGGGGCGTAGTTGGCGTGGCCGGGGGCGCCGATGGTGCCCGCGGTGGAGGAGAACAGCACGAACGCGCTCAGGTCGAGGTCCGCGGTGAGCGCGTCGAGGGTGCGGGCGCCGCCGACCTTCACCCGCAGGACCTCGGCGAGCTGTTCCGGGGTGAGGGTGGAGATGACGCCGTCGCGCAGGACGGCGGCGGTGTGGAAGACGGCGTCGAGCGGCCGGTCGGCGGGGAGCGCGTCGAGGAGGGCGGCGACCTGGCCGGTGTCGGTGAGGTCGCAGGCGGCGATGTCGACGTGTCCGGCGCCGAGGGCGGTGAGCTCGGCGCGCAGGTCGTCGGCGCCGGGCGCGTCGGGGCCGGTGCGGCTGACGAGGAGGAGGCCGGGGGCGCCCTTGCGGGCGAGGGCGCGGGCGACCTGGCGGCCGAGGGCGCCGGTGCCGCCGGTCACCAGGACGGTGCCGGTGGGTGTCCAGTCGCGGCGGGCGCCGAGGCCGCCGGTGGCGGCGCGGGCGAGGCGGCGGGCATGCAGTCCGGTGGCGCGGACGGCGAGCTGGTCCTCGTGGCCGATCCCGGCGAGGGCGGCGGTGAGCCGTGCGGCGGCGGGCGCGTCGAGGGTGGCGGGCAGGTCGATCAGGCCGCCCCAGCGCGGGGGCTGTTCGAGGGCGACGACCCGGCCGAAGCCCCAGACGAGGGCCTGGTGGGGCGCGTCGAGGGTGTCGGTGGGGCCGGTGGTGACGGCGCCCCGGGTGGCGAACCAGACGGGTGCCGTGCGGCCGAGGTCGTCGAGGGCCTGGACGAGGGCGACGGTGGCGGCGAACCCGCGCGGCAGGCCGGGCAGTCGCGGGTGCTCGTCGTCGTCGAGGGCGAGGAGGGACAGCACGGCGCGCGGCCCGTCGGGGCCGGTGGCGTCGAGGGCCGCGGTGAGCGCGTCGGCGAGGCGGGCGCGGTCGGCGTCGGGGCCGACGGGCACCGGGACGGGGGTGGCGCCCGCGCGGGCGAGCGCGTCGAGGACGGCGGCGGTCAGGGCGTGGCCGGGGTGCCCGGTCTCCAGGTGGGCGGCGGGCACGGGGACCAGCCAGGGCCCGCCGAGGACGGGTGCCGGGGCGGCCGGGAGCGGCTTCCAGACGACGCGGTGGCGCCAGGCGTCGACGGTGGCGGTGTCCCGGCTGCGCCGCCGGTAGTCGCCGAGCGCGGGCAGCACGGTGGCGAGGGTGGCCTCGTCCAGGTGGAGCGCGGCGGCCAGCGGCGCCGTGTCGTGGCGCTCGACGGACGCCCAGAACGGCGCGTCGAGGTCGCCGGAGGGCGCGGGCGCGGCGGGCCGGGCGGGCGTCGGCCAGTAGGTGCGGCGCTGGAAGGCGTACGTGGGGAGCGCGACGTGGGCGCGGGGAGCTGCGGCGGCGGTGGGCGCGTCGGGCTCGGTGCCGGTGGCCTCGGCGGGCACGGGCGTGTCCTGGGCGGCTGCGGGGAGGGCGCGGGCGGCGGGGACGGCGCCCCGGACGGCGAGTTCGGCGAGGGAGGTGAGGAAGCGCCGGGTGCCGCCCTCGCCGCGCCGCAGGGTGCCGGTGACGACGGTGCCGGTGGTGCCGGTCTCGTCGAGGGCGTCGCGGACGGCGGCGGTGAGCACCGGGTGCGGGCTGGACTCGACGAAGACGCGGAAGTCGTCGGCGGCGAGGGCGCGCAGGGTGTCGGCGAAGCGGACGGTGCGGCGCAGGTTGTCGTACCAGTAGGTCGCGTCGAGTCCGGTGGTGTCGAACCGGCCGCCGCTGACGGTGGAGTAGAAGGGGATGTCGGCCGGTCGGGGGCGCAGCGGGGCCAGGTCGGTGAGGAGGCGGTCGCGGAGGGCTTCGACCTGGGCGGAGTGGGAGGCGTAGTCGACGGGGATGCGGCGGGCCTGGGCGCCCGCGGCGGTGAGGGTGTCGACGAGGTCGCCCACGGCGTCGGCGTCGCCGGAGACGACAACGGAGGCCGGGCCGTTGACGGCGGCCACGGAGAGACGGCCGTCGTGGGGGGCGAGGTGACGTTCCACGTCGGCGGCGGGCAGCAGGACGGAGGCCATGCCGCCGGTCCCGGCGAGCGCGGTGATGGCGCGGCTGCGCAGGACGACGACGCGGGCGGCGTCGTCCAGGGTGAGGCCGCCCGCGACGCAGGCGGCGGCGATCTCGCCCTGGCTGTGGCCGACGACGGCGTCCGGGCGGACCCCGCGCGCCTGCCAGAACCGGGCGAGGGAGACCATCGTGAGGAACAGCAGCGGCTGGACGACGTCGACCCGGTCCAGGGTAGGGGCGCCGGGCGCGCCGCGCAGGACGTCCTCGGCGGACCAGTCGACGTACCGTTCGACGGCGGTGGCGCACGCGGTGAAGTGGCCGCGGAACTCCGTTTCCGTGTCGAGGAGTTCGGTGGCCATGCCGGGCCACTGGGGGCCCTGGCCGGGGAAGACGAACACGGTCCGGCCGTCGACGTCGGCGACGCCCTGGACGGTCCCGGCGGCCGGGCCGCCCGCGGCGAGGGCCTCCAGGCCCCGCAGCAGGGCGGGGCGGTCGTCGGCGAGGACGAACGCCCGGTGGTCGAAGGCGGCGCGGGTGGCGACCAGGGAGCGGGCGACGTCCGCGAGCGGGGGCGCGTCGTCGGCGCGCAGGCGGGCGTGCAGGGCGGCGGCCTGGGCGCGCAGGGCGGCGGCGGTGCGGCCGGAGACGAGGCAGGGGTGGGGGGCCGCGTCCGCGGTCCCGGCGACGCTGTTCGCGGCGGACCGGTCCCCGGTGGCGGGCGTGGCGGCGTCGGGGGCGGCGGTGTTCGGCGTGGCGGTGTCGGCTGCGGCGGGCCGCGTTCCGGCGGTGGCGGCCGGGGTCCGGTCCGGTACCGGCTGTTCGAGGATGATGTGGGCGTTGGTGCCGCTGACGCCGAAGGAGGAGACGCCCGCGACGCGGGGCCGGTCGGCGGCGGGCCAGGGCCGGTTCTCGGTGAGGAGGGCGACCCGTCCGGCCGTCCAGTCGACGTGGCTGCTGGGCCGGTCGACGTGGAGGGTGCGGGGCAGGGTGCCGTGCTCCATGGCGAGCACCATCTTCATGACGCCCGCGACCCCGGCGGCGGCCTGGGTGTGCCCGATGTTCGACTTGACCGAGCCGAGCCACAGCGGCTCCTCGCGGTCCTGGCCGTACGTGGCGAGGAGGGCCTGCGCCTCGATGGGGTCGCCGAGCGTCGTCCCGGTGCCGTGGGCCTCGACGGCGTCGACCTCGGCGGTGGAGAGCCGGGCGTCGGCGAGGGCCTGCCAGATGACCCGCTGCTGGGAGGGGCCGTTGGGGGCGGTGAGGCCGTTGGAGGCGCCGTCCTGGTTGACGGCGGAGCCGCGGACCACGGCGAGGACGGGGTGGCCGAGGCGGCGGGCGTCGGAGAGCCGCTCGACGAGGAGCATGCCCGCGCCCTCGGCCCAGCCGGTGCCGTCGGCGGCCTCCGCGAACGCCTTGCAGCGGCCGTCGGGGGCGAGGCCGCGCTGCCTGCTGAACTCCAGGAACAGTCCGGGCGTCGACAGCACGGTGACGCCGCCCGCGAGGGCGAGGTCGCACTCGCGGGCCCGCAGGGCGCGCACGGCGAGGTGCAGGGCGACCAGGGAGGAGGAGCAGGCGGTGTCGACGGTGACCGCGGGGCCCTCCAGGCCGAGGGTGTAGGAGACGCGGCCGGAGACGACGCTCGCGGCGTTGCCGGTGCCTACGTGCCCTTCGAGGCTTTCCTGGGAGGCGAGCAGCAGGGCCGGGTAGTCCTGGCCGTTGGTGCCCGCGAAGACGCCGGTGCGGGAGCCGCGCAGGGCGGTGGGGTCGATCCCGGCGCGTTCGAACGCCTCCCAGGAGATCTCCAGCAGCAGCCGCTGCTGCGGGTCCATGGCCATGGCTTCACGGGGCGAGATGCCGAAGAACCCGGCGTCGAAGTCCCCGGCGCCGGGGAGGGCGCCGCCGCGGGTGCTGTAGGTGCGGCCGGGGCGGCCCGGTTCGGGGTCGTAGTGGTCGGCGAGGTTCCAGCCGCGGTCGGTGGGCCATTCGGTGACGGCGTCGCCGCCGGAGCCGATGAGCCGCCAGAAGTCCTCGGGGGTGTCGGCGCCGCCGGGGAAGCGGCAGCTCATGGCGACGATGGCAACCGGTTCGCGGGACGCGGTCTCCGCCTCGCGCAGCCGCCTGCGCGTCTCGTGCAGGTCGCCGGTGACCTTCTTGAGGTAGCTGAGGAGTTTCTCCTGCTCGTTCACGTGTGCTCACCCACCCTGAAGGTCGTGTCGGTCCCGGCGGCGGCCGTGGTCTGCGGCGGCCGGGGCCGGGGGTTGACGTGGTCGTGGCCGCCGCGCGCGGGACGGCCGGTACGGTCGCGGCCGCCGTACGGCGCGCTGCGGTGGCGGCCGTCCGTGCGGAGGCCGGTGCGGTCGTGGTGGCCGTCGCCGTACGCGGGCCGGCCGGCGGTGCGGTCGGGTCCGGCGTACGGGAGTCGGCGGGGGCGCGGGGTCGGGGGGCGGCCGGTCATTGGATGCCGAGGTCGTTGTCGATGAGGGCGAAGAGGTCTTCGGCGCCCGCGGAGTCGATACGGTCCTGGAGGTCGCCGCCGGTGTCCTCCCCGGCGGCCGGGACGGTGGCGGGCGCGGCCCGGCCGCCGTAGCGGGCGGCGAGCGCCAGCAGGCGGGAGGCGATCCGGCCGTGTCCGGCGTCGTCGCCTTCGGTGTCGTCGCCGGTGAGCCGGGCGAGGGCCGCCTCCAGCTGGTCGAGGGCGGCGAGCGCGGGCGCCCCGGCGTCGTCGTCGGCGGTCAGGGACCGCAGGTGGCGGGCGAGGACGCGCGGCGTGGGCTGGTCGAACAGGAGGGTGGCGGGCAGTTGCAGGCCGGCGGCGACGCCGAGCCGGTTGCGCAGTTCCACGGCCATCAGCGAGTCGAAGCCGAGTTCGGTGAAGGCGCGATCCGCCTCGACGGCGTCGGCGGAGCCGTGGCCGAGGACGGTGGCGACGTGGCCGCGTACGAGGTGCAGCAGCAGCCGCTCCTGCTCGGCCTCGCCCAGTCCGGCGAGCCGGGTGCGCAGGCCGCCGTCCGCCGCCCCCGGCTCGGTGCCGTCGTCCGCCGTACGGGCCGACAGGGCGCGTGCCTCGGGGAGTTCGGCGAGCAGCGGGGCGGGCCGTACGGCGGTGAAGCCGGGCAGGAACCGGTCCCAGGCCACGTCGGCGACGGTGAGGCCCGCGCCGGTCCGGGCCGCGGCCCGGTCGAGGGCGGTGAGCGCGGCCTCGGGGTCGAGGGGGGCGACGCCGCCCGCCCGCAGCCGGGCCTCGGTGTCGGGTCCGGCCGCGGCCATGCCGTCCCCGGCCCACGGGCCGAACGCGACGGAGGTGGCGGGCAGTCCGGCGGCGCGGCGCTGTGCGGCGAGCGCGTCGAGGTAGGCGTTGGCGGCGGCGTAGTTGCCCTGTCCGGCGGAGCCGACGGTCCCGGCGAACGAGGAGAACAGCACGAAGGCGCGCAGGTCGCGGTCGCGGGTGAGGCGGTCGAGGGCGCGGGCGGCGGCCAGTTTGGGCCGCAGCACGGCCTCCAGGCGGTCCGGGGTGAGGGTCGCGAGGAGTCCGTCGTCGAGGACTCCGGCGGCGTGCACGACGGCGTCGACGGGGTGGGCGGCGAGCAGCGCGGCGAGGGCGTCCTCGTCGGCGGCGTCGCAGGCGGCGAGGGTGACCTCGGCGCCCGCGGCGGTGAGGTCGGCGCGCAGGTCGGCGGCGCCGTCGGCGTCGGGGCCGCGCCGTCCGGCGAGGACGAGGCGGCGGGCGCCGCGCGCGGCGAGGCGGCGGGCGACGCGGGCGCCGAGGGCGCCGGTGCCGCCGGTGATCAGGACGGTGGCGCCCGCGCAGTCCCAGCCGCCGTCGCCCGTACCGTCCGTGCTGCCGGGGACGGCCGCGGTGGTGTCGGCCGTGGGGGTCGCGTGGACGAGGCGGCGGGCGAACAGTCCGGCGGGGCGTACGGCGGTCTGGTCCTCGCGGACGGTGCCGGAGAGGAGGGCGGCGAGGCGTTCGGCGGACCGGGCGTCCAGGTCGGCCGGGAGGTCGACGAGTCCGCCCCAGCGCTGCGGGTGTTCGAGGGCGGCGACCCGGCCGAGGCCCCAGGTGGTGGCCTGGACGGGCGCGGTGAGCGGGTCGCGGCCGCCGGTGGCGACGGCTCCGCTGGTGGCCGCCCACAGAGGGGCGCCGGTCTCCAGGTCGCCCAGGGCCTGGCTGAGGGCGAGGAGGGCGGTGAGACCGGCGGGGGCCGCCGCGCCGCCGGACCGCGCCACCGTGCCGGCGTGGGCGTCCGCGGGCGTCTCGTCCAGCGACAGCAGCGACAACACGCCTTGCACGGAGTCCAGTTCGGGCAGCGCCTTCAACTGCTGGGCGAGCGTGCCGCGTTCGGCGCCCGCGCAGTCGACGGGGAACGGGAGGGGGTGTGCGCCGTGCGCGGCGAGGCCTTCCGCGACGGCGGTCGTCCAGGGGTCGTCGGCGCGGGTGGCGGGCACGGCGAGGAGCCAGGTCCCGGCGAGCACGGGCGGCGCGCCGTCCGGCACGGGCCGCCAGACCACCTCGTAGGCCGCGGCGTCGAGCGCGTCGGTCTCCTGGCGGCGCCGCCGCCAGGCGGTGAGGGCGGGCAGCAGGTCGCTGAGCGGGGTGTCGCCGGACAGGTCGTGCCCGGTGAGCGTGGCGAGGTCGCCGTCCGCGACGGCGGCCCAGAACGCGTCGTCGTCGCCCGCCGCGGTGCCGGTCGGCGCGGGCGCGGCGGGGTCGAGCCAGTACCGGCCGCGCTGGAAGGCGTACGTCGGCAGCTCCACCGTGCGGGCCGGGCCGGTGAGGCCGGTCGGGGCGGCGGCGAGGCCGCGTACGTGCAGCGCGGCGGCGGCCAGCAGGACGGCGGTCGCCTCGGGGCGGCCCCGCCGCAGCACGGGGACCGCGACGGGGAGTTCGACGCCCTCGTCCGCGCCGCCCGCCGGGCCGCCGGTGGCGTCGGGGGCGGTGAGGGTGTCGAGGGTGAGGGCGGCGAGGGAGCCGTCGGGGCCGAGTTCGACGAAGGTGCCGACGCCGTCCTCGCGGAGGGTGCGCACACCGTCGGCGAACCGCACGGTCTGCCGCACGTGCCGCACCCAGTGTTCCGGCGCGGTCAGTTCGGCGTCGGTGGCCGTGCGGCCCGTCACGTTGGAGACGACGGGGATCGCGGGCGGCGCCCAGCGCACGCCGCGCGCGACCTCCTCGAACTCCGCCAGCATCGCGTCCATATGCGCCGAGTGAAACGCATGGCTGACCCGCAAACGCCTAGTCTTTCGGCCGAGCGCCGCGAAATGACCGTCGATGTCCGACACGGCGTCCTCGTCCCCGGAGACGACGACCGCGGCGGGCCCGTTGACGGCGGCGATCGCGGCCCGCCCGTCGAGCAGCGGCAGCACCTCGTCCTCGGTGGCCTGGACGGCGGCCATGGCGCCGCCCTCGGGCAGGGCGTCCATGAGCCGGCCGCGGGCGGCGACCAGGCGGCAGGCGTCGTCGAGGGAGAGGACCCCGGCGACGTGCGCGGCGGAGAGTTCGCCGATGGAGTGGCCCATCAGGGCGTCCGGGACGACGCCCCAGGAGCGGACGAGCGCGTGGAGCGCGACGTGGACGGCGAAGAGGGCGGGCTGGGTGTAGGCGGTGCGGTCCAGGAGACGGGCCTCGCGGGTGCCGTCCTCGGCGAGGACGACGTCCGCGAGGGGCACGTCGAGGTACGGGGCGAACGCGTCGCACACCCGCCGGAACGCCTCGGCGTACACCGGGTGACGCTCCATCAGGTCGCGTCCGGTGGCGGGGCGTTGGGAGCCCTGTCCGCTGAACAGGAACGCGGTGCGGGTGGTGGGGCCGGTGCGGGCCCGGACGACGCTCGCGGCGTCCTCGTCGCGGGCGACGGCGGCGAGTCCGGCGAGGAGGTCGGCGCGGTCCTCGGCGACGACGACGGCCCGGTGGTCGAACAGTGCGCGCCCGGTGGCCAACGAGTGCGCCACGTCGGCCGGTTGGGTGTCGGGGTGGGTGGTGAGGGCGGCCCGGAGGTGTTCGGCCTGTCCGCGTAGGGCGGCGGCGGTGCGGGCGCTCAGCGGCCACGCGACGGGGCCTTCGGCGGTGTGCAGCGCGGGGGCCGACGAACCGGCCGGGGCGGGGGCCGCGGGTTCGGGGGTGCCCTCCTCCAGGACCACGTGGGCGTTGGTGCCGCTGATCCCGAACGAGGACACGGCGGCCCGGCGGGGCCGTGCGGCGCGGGGCCAGTCGCGGGCCTCGGTGAGCAGGGCGACCTGTCCGGCGGTCCAGTCGACGTGGCTGCTGGGCCGGTCGGCGTGGAGGGTGCGCGGGAGGGTGCCGTGGCGCATCGCGAGGACGGTCTTGATGACCCCGGCGACACCCGCGGCGGCCTGTGTGTGCCCGATGTTGGACTTCACCGACCCGAGCCACAGCGGCTGTTCGCGGTCCTGGCCGTACGTGGCGAGGAGGGCCTGCGCCTCGATGGGGTCGCCGAGGGAGGTGCCGGTGCCGTGCGCCTCGACGGCGTCGACGTCGGCCGGGGTGAGACCGGCGGCGCCGAGGGCGGCGCGGATGACGCGCTGCTGGGAGGGCCCGTTGGGGGCGGTGAGGCCGTTGCTGGCGCCGTCGGAGTTGACGGCGCTGCCGCGGACGACGGCGAGGACGGGGTGGCCGTTGCGGCGGGCGTCGGAGAGGCGTTCCAGGAGCAGGATGCCCGCGCCCTCGCCCCAGCCGGTGCCGTCGGCGTCGTCGGAGAAGGCCTTGCAGCGGTGGTCGCCCGCGAGGCCGCCCTGCCGGTCGAACTCGGCGAAGGCGCCCGCGGTGGCCATGACGGTGACGCCTCCGGCGAGCGCGAGGTCGCACTCGCCGGACCGCAGGGACTGGGCGGCCCAGTGCAGGGCGACCAGGGAGGAGGAGCAGGCGGTGTCGACGGTGACGGCGGGGCCTTCGAGGCCGAGGACGTAGGCGACGCGCCCGGAGGCGACGCTCGCCGCGTGCCCGGTCATCAACTGCCCCTGCGCGTCCTCGGGAACGGCGTGCGCGGCCGAGCCGTAGCCCTGGTAGTTGGTGCCGACGAACACGCCGGTGCGGGAGCCGCCGAGGCCGCGCGGGTCGATCGCGGCCCGTTCCAGGGCCTCCCAGGAGATCTCCAGCAGGAGGCGCTGCTGCGGGTCCATGGCGAGGGCCTCGCGGGGCGAGATCCCGAAGAAGTCGGCGTCGAACTCGGCCGCGTCGTACAGGAATCCGCCTTCGACGCCGTCGGCGTGCCAGCCGCGGTCGGCGGGGGGCGCGCCGATCGCGTCGACGCCGTCGGCGAGCAGCCGCCAGAACTCCTCCGGGCCGCGCACGCCGCCGGGGAACCGGCACCCGATGCCGACGATCGCGATCCGCGCGTCGTCCCCGGCCGGGTCGGCGGCGGGGGCGGCGGGGGCGCCGGGCGTGCTCACGGACGGTGTGCTGCCGCCGAGTTCGGCGCCGACGTGGCGGGCGAGGGCCTGCGGGGACGGGTAGTCGAAGACGAGTGTCGCGGGCAGCCGCAGTCCGGTGGCGGCGGTGAGGCGGTTGCGGAGTTCGACGGCGGTGAGCGAGTCGATGCCGAGACCGCGGAAGTCCCGTGTGGCGTCGACCGTCCGCGGGCCCGCGTGACCGAGGACGGTCGCGGTCTGGGCGCGTACGAGGTCGAGGACGGCCGTGTCGCGCTCGGCCTGCGGGAGGGCGGCGAGCCGCGCGCGGAAGCCGTCGGCGGCGCGGGCGCCGTCGCCGGACGCGGCGGTGCGGCGGGCGGGGGCGGCGGCGAGCCCGCGCAGCGGGGCGGGCAGGGCGGCGACGGCCTGCCGGTCCCGCAGCACTCGCCGGTCGAGCGCGATCGGCACGAGGAGCGGCTCGGGCCGTTCCAGCGCCGCGTCGAGGGCGCCGAGGCCCTGTGCGGCGCTCAGCGGCAGCATTCCGCCGCGCGCCATGCGCCGCAGGTCGGCCTCGTCGAGGTCGGCGGTCATGCCCGCGCCGGGCGCCCACGGTCCCCAGGCCAGCGACACGGCGGGCAGCCCCGCCGTGTGCCGCCGGGCGGCGAAGGCGTCCAAGTAGGCGTTGGCGGCCGAGTAGTTGGCCTGGCCCGCCCCTCCGAACAGGCCCGCGACGGAGGAGAAGACGACAAACGCGGCGAGGTCGAGGTGGCGGGTGAGGTCGTCCAGGTGGGTGACCGCGTCGGCCTTGGGCCGCAGGACGGCGGCGAGGCGTTCGGGGGTGAGTGACGAGACGACGCCGTCGTCCAGAACACCCGCGGTGTGGATCACGGCGGTGAGGTCACGGTCGGCGAGGAGTGCGGCGAGCTGGTCGCGGTCGGCCACGTCCAGCGCGGCGACCTCGACTTCGGAAGCACCCAAGTCGTTCAGTTCGGCTACGAGTTCGGCGGCGCCCGGAGCGTCCAGGCCGCGTCGGCTGGCGAGCAGCAGCCGCCGTACGCCGCGCTCGGTCACCAGGTGCCGGGCGACCAGCGCGCCGAGACCGCCCGTACCGCCGGTGATCAGAACCGTCCTCTCCGGGTCCAGCTGGGCCGGGACCGTGAGGACGACCTTGCCGACGTGGCGGGCCTGGGAGAGGTGGCGGAAGGCTTCCGGTGCCTTGCGCACGTCCCAGCAGGTCACCGGCAGCGGGGTCAGCGCGCCCACCTCGAACAACGCGACCAGGTCGGTGAGCATTTCCCCGATGCGGTCCGGACCGGCGTCCCAGAGGTCGAACGCCCGGTAGGTGACGCCCTGATGCTCGGCGGCGACCGTCTCCGGGTCGCGGACGTCGGTCTTGCCCATCTCCAGGAAGCGGCCCCCGCGCGGCAGGAGACGCAGGGACGCGTCCACGAACTCCCCGGCGAGGGAGTCCAGGACGACGTCCACGCCCCGGCCTCCGGTGGCCGTGAGGAAGGCGGCTTCGAAGTCCGTGTCGCGGGACGAGGCGATCCGGTCGTCGTCCAGGCCGAGGGCCCGGACGGTGTCCCACTTGCCCCGGCTCGCCGTGCCGAAGACCTCGGCACCGAGGTGACGGGCGAGCTGCACGGCGGCCATACCCACACCACCGGCCGCCGCGTGCACCAGCACCGACTCCCCCGCCTCGACCGCGCCCAGGTCGGTCAGCGCGTAGTACGCCGTCAGGAACACGATCGGGACCGACGCCGCCTGCGCGAACGTCCAACCCTCCGGGATGCGGGCGACGGTGCGGGCGTCCGCGACCGCGACCGGGCCGAAGGAGCCGGGGAAGAGGCCCATCACGCGGTCGCCGACGGCGAGTCCGGTGACGCCGGGCCCGGTCTCGGTGACGACACCGGCGCCTTCCAGGCCGAAGTCGCGGGCGTCGCCGGGGTACATGCCGAGGGCGTTGAGGACGTCGCGGAAGTTGACGCCGGACGCGCGGACGGCGACGCGGACCTCACCCTCGCCCAACTCGCCCTGGACGACGGGTCGGAGGGCGAGGCCTTCCAGGGTGCCCTTCTCCACGATGTCGAGCCGCCAGGCCGACGCGTCGGCGGGGAGGGGCAGTTCGGTCGCGTCGGTGGCACGGGACAGGCGCGGGACGGTGGCGGTGCCGGCGTGCACGGCGATCTCGGGTTCGCCGGTCGCGAGCGCCGCCCGGGTCACGGCCCACGACTCCGCCGTGCCGTCCGTGTCGAGCAGGGCGAAGCGGCCCGGGTTCTCGGCGTGGGCGGCGCGGACCAGGCCGCGTACGGCGGCGTCGGCCGGGTCGGCGGGCCGGTCGTCGGGGGCGGTCCCGCTCCCGGTGACGAAGACGAGACGGGCGCCGTCGAAGCGCTCCTCGGCGAGCCAGTCGCGGACGAGGTCCAGGGCCCGCGCGGTGGCCGCGTGGGTCGCGGGCAGCGGGTCCCCGGCGGGGATCTCGACGCGGACGAGGGTGTCGGTGCCTGGCTCGCGGCTGTCCGCCGGGAGGACGGTGGGCAGCGGGGCGGTGGCGGGGTACGGCTCGTCGGCGGCGGGCGGGTCGAGCGGGAGGGGGGTCCGGGCGACCCGGTGCAGGAGACCGGCGTGGCCGGGCGTGGCCGGGTCGGCGGGCGGGGCGGTCAGGGCGCGCAGGGTGAGCGCGTCGACCGTGGCGACGGGGTTGCCGTCCGGGTCGGTGAGGTCAAGGGCGACCGTCCCGTCGCCGGTGGTGCGCAGGCGGGCGTGGACGTGGGCGGCGCCGGTGGCGTGGAGGGTGACGCCGGACCAGGAGAACGGCAGGCCGGGGCCGCCGGGACCGTCGGTGGCGGCCGTCCGGGCGGGGGTGGCGCCGAGGGCGTGCAGGACGGAGTCGAGGAGGGCGGGGTGGAGGCCGTAGCGCTGGGCGTCGGGGGTGCCCTCGTCGGGGAGGGCCGCCTCGGCGAAGAGGGCGTCGCCGTGCTGCCGGACGGTGGTCAGGCCGCGGAACAGGGGGCCGTAGGCGAGGCCGGTGTCGGCGAGGCGCGGGTAGAGGGTGTCGGTGGGGACCGGGGTGGCCTCGGCGGGGGGCCGCAGGCCGGTGGGCGGGGCGGGGGTGGCGGGGTCGGGCAGCAGGGTGCCGCTCGCGTGCCGCTGCCAGGGCTCGCCGTCGGTGTCGGCGGCGGCGGTGTCGTCGGCGGGGCGGGAGTGGACGCCGATCTCGCGGCGGCCGTCTTCGTCGGGCGCGCCCACGGTGACCTGGAGCTGGACGGCGCCTTCGGCCGGCAGAGCGAGGGGCGCCTCCAGGGTGAGTTCCTCGACCTGGGCGCAGCCGACGTGGTCGGCGGCGTGGAGGGCGAGTTCCAGGAAGGCGGTGCCGGGCAGCAGGACCCGGCCGGAGACGACGTGCTGGGCCAGCCAGGGCTGGAGCCGGGTGGAGAGCCGCCCGGTGAGGACGGCGGTGGCGCTGTCGGCGAGGGTGACGGCGGCGCCGAGCAGCGGGTGTCCGGCGGCGGTGAGGCCCACCGCGCGGAGGTCGCCGAAGGCGGCGCCGGTGACGCGGGGCCAGTAGCGGTCGTGCTGGAAGGCGTAGGTGGGCAGGTCGACCGGGCGGGCCGTCGGGAGGAGCGCGGGCCAGGCGACGTCGGCGCCGTGGGCGTGCAGGGTCGCGGTGGCGGTGAGCAGGGTCCGCGGTTCGGGCCGGTCGGCGCGCAGGGCCGGGACGGCGGTGGCGCTCTCACCGGAGAGGGTGGCGAGGGTGAGGGCGGTGAGGGTGCCGTCGGGGCCCAGCTCCAGGAACCTGGTGGTTCCTTCGGCTTCGAGGGCGGTGACGGCGTCGGCGAAGCGGACGGTCTGGCGGACGTGGCGCACCCAGTAGTCCGGGGAGGTCAGTTCCTCGGTGCTGACGGGGGCGCCGGTCACGGTGGAGACGAAGGGGAGCCGCGGGCTGCTGAAGGTGAGGCCTTCCGTGACCTTGCGGAAGTCAGCGAGCATCGGCTCCATCAGCGGGGAATGGAAGGCGTGGCTGACGCGCAGGGCGGTGACCTTGCGGTCCTGGGCGCGGAAGAGGTCCACGATCTCCTCGACGGCGTCGGCGGCACCCGCGATCACCACGGAACGGGGCCCGTTCACCGCCGCGAGACCCACACGGTCACCCAGAAGCGGCAGCACCTCGTCCTCCGCCGCCTGGACGGCGACCATCGCCCCACCCTCCGGGAGGGCCTGCATCAACCGGCCCCGCGCGGCGACCAGTCGGCAGGCATCGGCCAGCGACCAGACCCCCGCCACATGCGCCGCGGCGATCTCACCGATCGAATGCCCGGCCAGGACGTCGGGACGGACGCCCCACGACTCCAGCAGCCGGAACAGCGCCACCTCCAGAGCGAACAACGCGGGCTGCGCGAACTCCGTACGGTTCAGGGCCTCGGCGTCCGCACCGAACACCACCCCCCGCAACGCGCGCGGCAGTTCCACGTCCAGATGCGCGCAGACCGCGTCGAAGGCATCCGCGAACACCGGATACACCTCGTACAACTCCCGACCCATACCGAGGCGCTGGGCGCCCTGGCCCGCGAAGAGGAACGCCGTACGGCCGTCGGGGGTGGCTCGGCCGGTGACGACGGCGGGGTTGGTGTCGGTGTCGGTGGGGTCCGTGAACGAGGCGAGTGCGGCGAGGAGTTCGGCGCGGTCGGTGCCGAGGGCGATCGCGCGGTGCTCGAAGGGGGTGCGGGTGGTGGCGAGGGACAGTCCGAGGTCGGCGGCGGTCAGGCCGGGGTGGGCCTCGGCGTGGGCGAGCAGGCGTGCGGCCTGCTCGCGCAGGGCGTCCTCGGAGGCTCCGGAGACGATCCAGGGCAGCGGCACGGCGACACCGGCGGGGCCACCCGCTGTGTCGGCGGGGGCTTCGGCTCCGGGGCGCGGGGTGTCCGATCCGGAGGGACCGGCGGCACCGGAGACGTCGGAGGGCAGGTCGTCGTGGCCGTCGGCGGGGGTGTGCTGGGGGTCGTCCGCCGGGGGCTGGGCGACGATGACGTGGGCGTTGGTGCCGGACACGCCGAACGCGGAGACGCCCGCGCGGCGGGGCCGGTCGCTGGCGGGCCACGGGGTGTGCTCGGTGAGCAGGGCGACGGCGCCCGCGTCCCAGTCGACGTGGCTGCTCGGGGTGGCGGCGTGCAAGGTGGCCGGGAGCGCGCCGTGGCGCAGCGCCTGGACCATCTTGATGACGCCCGCGACCCCGGCCGCGGCCTGGGCGTGGCCGATGTTCGACTTCAACGAGCCGAGCCAGAGGGGCTGTTCGCGGTCCTGGCCGTAGGTGGCGAGGAGCGCCTGTGCCTCGATGGGGTCGCCGAGGGTGGTGCCGGTGCCGTGGGCCTCGACGGCGTCGACGTCGGCGGGGGCGAGTCCGGCGTCGGCGAGCGCGGCACGGATGACGCGCTGCTGGGCGGGTCCGTTGGGCGCGGTGAGGCCGTTGGAGGCGCCGTCCTGGTTGACGGCCGACCCGGCGAGGACCGCGAGGATCTTGTGGCCGTGGCGGCGGGCGTCGGAGAGGCGTTCCACGACGAGAACGCCCGCGCCCTCGGCCCAGCCGGTGCCGTCGGCGTCGTCGGAGAACGCCTTGCAGCGGCCGTCGGCGGCGAGGCCGCGCTGGCGGCTGAACTCCAGGAACGCGCCGGGGGTGGACATCACGGTGACGCCGCCCGCGAGGGCGAGGTCGCACTCCCCCGACCGGAGGGCCTGGGCGGCGAGATGGAGGGCCACGAGGGACGAGGAGCAGGCGGTGTCGACGGTGAGGGTGGGCCCTTCCAGGCCGAGGACGTAGGCGATGCGGCCGGAGACCACGGCGGCGGCGTTGCCGGTGCCGAGGTAGCCGTCGCCCGCGTCGGGGGTGCTGAGCAGCAGGGCCGGGTAGTCCTGGCCGTTGGAGCCCATGAAGACGCCGGTACGGCTGCCGCGCAGGCCGCCGGGGGCGATGGCGGCGCGCTCCAGGGCCTCCCAGGAGATCTCCAGGAGGAGCCGCTGCTGGGGGTCCATGGCGACGGCCTCGCGGGGCGAGATCCCGAAGAACGCGGGGTCGAAGTCGGCGACCCCGGTGACGAATCCGCCGTGCCGGGTGTAGCTGGTGCCGGGGCGGCCGGGCTCGGGGTGGTAGAGGGCGTCGAGGTCCCAGCCGCGGTCGTCGGGGAACGGGGTGACGGCGTCGCGGGCCCCGGCGACCAGCTCCCACAGCTCGTCGGGGCTGTCGACGCCGCCGGGGAGGCGGCAGCCCATGCCGACGATGACGACGGGGTCGTCGTCGGTGCGCGCCCGGCCGGAGACGGTGCCCGCGCCGGTCGGGTCCTCGGCGCCGTCGAAGAGTTCGGCGTGGAAGAAGGCGGCGAGGTCGACCGGGGTGGGGTGGTCGAAGACGAGGGTGGCGGGCAGGGCGAGGCCGGTCTCGGCGGTGAGCCGGTTGCGGAGTTCGACGGCGGTGAGCGAGTCGAACCCGGAGTCGCGGAAGGCGCGGCGCGTCTCCAGCAGGGCGGCGTCGGCGTGGCCGAGGACGGCGGCGGCGTGCGTGCGGACGAGGTCCAGCAGGGCGCGGACGCGGTCGGCGGCGGGCCGGTCGGCGAGACGGGACCGCAGGGCCGTACCGGCGCCGGAGTCGTCGGCGGCGGCCGGGGCGCCGGTGAGGGCGGCGCGGGCCTCGGGGAGGTCGGTGAGGAGGGCGCTGGGGCGGGTGCTGGTGAAGCCGGGCGCGAAGCGGGTCCAGTCGACGTCGGCGACGACCTGGCCGGTGGCGTCCTGCTCCAGGACGCGGTGCAGGGCGGCGAGGGCGGTGTCGGGGTCGAGGGGGGTGAGGCCGCGGCGGCGCAGGTACTCCTCGGCGCCGTCCTCGGCGACCATGCCGCCCTCGCCCCAGGGGCCCCAGGCGATCGAGGTGGCGGTGGCGCCGCGGGCGCGGCGCTGTTCGGCGAGGCCGTCGAGGTAGGCGTTGGCGGCGGCGTAGGCGCTCTGGCCGCCGCTGCCCCAGACCCCGGCGATGGAGGAGAACAGGACGAACGCGTCGAGCGGCCGGTCGCCCCGGGCGCACAGCACGGCGTCGAGGTGGGCGGCGCCGTCGGCCTTGGCGGCGAGGACGGACGCCAGGCGGGCGGGGTCGAGGTCGGTCAGCGGCACGGAGTCGGTGACGCCCGCCGCGTGCACGACGGCGTCGGGGGTGTGCCGGGTGAGGAGCTGTTCCACGGCGGCCCGGTCGGCGACGTCGCAGGCCTCCACGGTGACGCGGGCGCCCAGCTCGGTGAGGCGGGCGGTGAGGTCGGCGGCGCCGGGCGCGTCGGGCCCGCGGCGGCCGGTGAGGACCAGGTGTTCGGCGCCTTGTGCGGCGGCCCAGAGGGCGACGCGGGCGCCGAGGGCGCCGGTGCCGCCGGTGACGAGGACCGTGCCGCGCGGCTGCCAGGCGGCTCCCTGGGCCGGCGTGCCGGTCGCGGTGCCGGTGGCGTCGTCGGCGTGCTGGAGGCGGCGGACGAGGACGCCGGAGGCGCGGACGGCGAGCTGGTCCTCTCCCCCGGGGGCGGCGAGGACGGCGGCGAGCCGGGCGGCGGCCCGCCGGTCGAGCGTGCCGGGCAGGTCGATCAAGCCGCCCCAGCGGTCCGGGAGTTCGAGGGCGGCGACGCGGCCGAGGCCCCAGAGCGCGGACTGCGCCGGGTCGGGCGCGGCGTCGGAGCGGCCGGTGCCGACGGCCTGCCGGGTGGCCAGCCACAGGGGCGCGGTGACGTCGGCGTCACCGAGGGCCTGTACGAGGAGGAGGGCGCGGGTCAGCGCGGTGGCCGCCGGGGTGGCGCCGGTCGCGGCGCTGTCCGTCGCGGCGCTGTCCGTCGCGGAGCCGCCGGTCGTGGGGCTGTCGGTCGCGGTGGCGTCGGTCGTCGGGAGGGCGAGGACACCGGCGAGGGGGCCGGTGTCGGCGAGGCGGGCGGCAAGGGCGGAGCGTGTCTCGTCGGGCCCGTACTCCCAGGTCAGCGCTTCGGCGCCGCGTGCGGTGAGCGCGTCGACGACGGTGCGGGTGAGGTCGTGGCCGGTGGTGTCCGCGGGGACGGCGACGAGCCAGCGCCCGGTGAGCGGGGTGCCGTCGGCGGGTTCGGCGGGCCGCCAGGCGGCGCGGTAGCGCAGCCGGTCGACGCGGCCGAGTTCGCGGCGTCCGCGCCACCAGGTCGACAGGGCGGGCACGAGCGGGCGCAGGAGGCCCGGATCGACGTCGAGGGTGTCGGCGAGGGCGGTGATGTCCTCGTCCTCTACGGCCGACCAGAACCCCGTGTCGCCGCCGGGGAGTTCGGCGCGGCCGTCGGTGCCGGGGGCGGTGGGCGCGGTCGGCTCCAGCCAGTAGCGCTCGCGCAGGAAGGCGTACGTCGGCAGCTCGGCGGGGCGGGCTCCGGTGCCCGCGAAGAGGGCGGGCCAGTCGACGGGGGTGCCGTGCGTGAAGACGGCGGCGACGGCCGCGGTCAGCGTGGCGGGCTCGGGGCGGTCCTTGCGCAGGGCGGGCACGGCGAGGGGGCCGTCGCCGTCGAGGGATTCCTGGGCGAGGGCGGTGAGGGTGCCGTCGGGGCCGAGTTCGAGGAAGCGGGCGACCCGGCGGGCGGCGAGCGTGCGGACGCCGTCGGCGAAGCGGACGGACTCGCGGACGTGCCGGACCCAGTAGTCGGGCGTGCACAGGTCGGCGGGGCGGGCCGTCTCGCCGGTGACGTCGGAGACGAGGGTCAGCCGGGGCGGGTGATAGGTGACGCTCTCCGCGACGGCCCGGAACCCGGCGAGCATCGGTTCCATCAGCGGGGAGTGGAAGGCGTGGCTGACACGCAGGGCGGTCACCTTGCGGCCCTGGGCGCGGAAGCGCTCCGTGACCCGCTGGACGGCGTCGGCGGCGCCGGACACGACCACCGCGCGGGGGCCGTTGACGGCGGCGAGCCCGACGCGGGCGTCGAGGAGGGGCCGTACCTCGTCCTCCGTCGCCTGGAGCGCGGCCATCGCGCCCCCCTCGGGGAGCGCCTGCATCAGCCGACCGCGGGCCACGACCAGACGGCAGGCGTCGGCGAGGGACCACACCCCGGCGACGTGCGCGGCGGCCAGTTCGCCGACGGAGTGGCCGAGGACGAACTTCGGGGTGACGCCCCACGCCTCCAGCAGCCGGAACAGGGCGACTTCGAGGGCGAACAGGGCCGGTTGGGCGTACTCGGTGCGGTTCAGCCGCTCGGCGTCGGCCGCGCCCGCGCCGCTCCCGGCACCGCCGGTCCCGAACACGATCTCCTTCAGGGAGAAAGGCAGTTCGGCGTCGACCGCGTCGAAGGCGGCGGCGAACACCGGGTACGTGTCGTACAACTCGCGGCCCATGCCGGGCCGCTGGGAGCCCTGGCCCGCGAACAGGAACGCGGTGGCGCCGCGGGTGACGCGGCCCGTGACGGTGGCCGGGCCGGGGGTGCCCTCGGCGAGGCGGGTCAGTTCGGCGACGGCGCCGTCGAGATCAGCGGCGAGGACGACCGCCCGGTGTTCGAGGGCGGCGCGGGTGGTGGCCAGCGCGTGGCCGACGTCGAGCGGGCGCGGGCGCCCGTCCGGACCGGCGGTGTCGGCACGCCCCTCGGCCCCCTCGGACCGCTCGGCGGGGTCCGCCGCCACCGGGGACGCCGTCTGCCGGAGTCGGGCCAGCAGGCGGGCGGCCTGCGCCCGCAGGGCCTCCTCGCTGCGCGCGGACACCGGCCACGGCACGACGGGCAGGTCCTGTACGGCGGCGGGTTCGGCGGCGGGCGCGGGCGCCTGGTCGGCGTCGTCCGGGGCCGCGGGCCGGGGGGCCTCCTCGATCACGGCGTGCGCGTTGGTGCCGCTGATGCCGAACGAGGACACGGCGGCACGGCGGGTGCGGCCGTCCGCGGGCCACTCGACGGGCTCGGTGAGCAGCCGGACGGCCCCGGCGGACCAGTCGACGTGCCGGGACGGCTCGGAGACGTGCAGGGTGCGGGGCAGGGAGCCGTTGCGCATCGCCTGCACCATCTTGATGATGCTGCCGACCCCGGCGGCCGACTGGGTGTGCCCGATGTTCGACTTCAACGAGCCCAGCCACAGCGGCTGTTCGCGGTCCTGGCCGTACGTGGCGAGGAGGGCCTGCGCCTCGATCGGGTCGCCGAGAGAGGTGCCCGTGCCGTGGGCGTCGACCGCGTCGACGTCGGCCGGGGTGAGGCCCGCGTTGGAGAGCGCGGCGCGGATGACGCGCTGCTGGGCGGGCCCGTTGGGCGCGGTGAGGCCGTTGGACGCGCCGTCGGAGTTGATCGCGGTGCCGCGTACGACGGCCAGCACGGGGTGGCCGAGGCGGACGGCGTCGGAGAGCCGCTCGACGAGGAGGAAGCCCGCGCCCTCGGCCCAGCCGGTGCCGTCGGCGTCGTCGGAGAACGCCTTGCAGCGGCCGTCGGCGGCGAGGCCGCGCTGACGGCTGAACTCGTAGAACATGGCGGGTGTCGCCATCACGGCGACTCCGCCCGCGAGCGCCATGTCGCACTCGCCGCGGCGCAGCGCCTGGCACGCCCAGTGCAGGGCGACGAGGGAGGACGAGCAGGCGGTGTCGACGGTGACCGTCGGCCCCTCCAGGCCCAGGGTGTAGGCGATGCGGCCGGAGGCGACGGAGGTGGCATTGCCCGCCAGCAGCAGGCCCTGCACGCCGTCGGGGAACTCGCTCACCCCGGCGCCGTAGCCGGAGGTGGCGGCGCCGACGAAGACGCCCGTGCTGCTGCCGCGGACGGAGCCGGGGTCGATGCCGGCCCGCTCGAACGCCTCCCAGGAGATCTCCAGGAGGAGCCGCTGCTGCGGGTCCATGGCGAGGGCCTCGCGCGGCGAGATCCCGAAGAAGTCCGCGTCGAAGCGGGACGCCTCGTGCAGGAAGCCGCCGCCGAGCGCGTAGAACGTGCCGGGCCGGTCGGGGTCGGGGTCGTAGCCCGCCTCGACGTCCCAGCCGCGGTCCACGGGGAACCCGGAGACGGCGTCGCCGCCCTCGTCCACGAGCCGCCACAGGTCCTCGGGGCTCTCCACGCCGCCGGGGTAGCGGCAGCTCATGGACACGATCGCGACGGGCTCCCGGTCGCGTGCCTCCACGTCCCGCAACTGCTTGCGGGTCTGCCTCAGTTCGGCGGTGAGCCGCTTGAGGTATTCGACGTACTTGTCGTCCATCTTGTCGCCTTCAGCCACCAACGCCACATCCCTGAGCCGATGCCGACGGTCTCCCGCGGCTGATCACGACATCCCGAGTTCTTTGTCGATCAGGTCGAACAGCTCGTCCGCCGTCGCGACGGAGTCGAGTTCCCCGTCGTCGGCGTCGGCGAGTGCCGCTCCGGAGTTCGCGGAGCCGGTGCCGTTGCCGTGTCCGGCACCGTCGCCCTTCCCTGTCCTGTCGTCCTGCTGTGCGCCGTCCTGCCGGGCCGCGTCCTGCCATGCCGCCGCGAGTCCGAGGAGCCGCGAGGTGATCGCCGCGTGGTCGTCGCCGCCGACCGCGGCGGCGGCCAACGCCGCCTCCAGCCGGTCGAGTTCGACCAGCAGCGGAGCGGCCGTGACGGCGGCGCCACCCGTACCGCCACCGGTCGCGCCGCCGGACGGTTCCGGCACCGTGATCTCCGTCAGGAGCAGGGCCGCCAGGTTCGTCGGCGTCGGGTGGTCGAAGACCAGGGTGGCGGGCAGCCGCAGCCTGGTCGCGGCGTTGAGCCGGTTGCGCAGCTCGACCGCGGTGAGCGAGTCGAAGCCCAGCTCCTTGAACGCCTGGTCGGGTTCGATCTCGTCGGCGGAGGCGTGCCCGAGGGTCGCCGCGGCCTGCGCGCACACCAGGTCGACCAGGTACTGCTCCCGGTCGGCCGGTGCCAGCTCCGCGAGCCGCGCGCCGAGGTCCCGCTGGTCGGCGCCGGCCGCTGCCGCCGCCTCCGCCGCCCGCCGGGCGGGTGCCCGTACGAGGCCGCGCAGGAGGGGCGGTACGGCCTCGGCGTGGGCGCGCAGCGTCGGGAGGTCGAGGCCGACCGGCAGGAACAGCGCGCCCCTCCCGGCCACTTCCCCGAACGCGGCGACGTCCAGAAGACCGAGCCCTTGCTCCGCGCTCAGCGGGCGCATCCCGCCGCGCGCCATGCGCCGCAGGTCCGCCTCGCTGAGGTCCGCCGTCATCCCCGCGCCGGGCGCCCAGGCACCCCACGCCAGCGACACACCGGGCAGTCCCGCGGCCCGCCGCTCGGCCGCGAAGGCGTCCAAGTAGGCGTTGGCGGCACCGTAGTTGCCCTGGCCCGCGCTGCCGAACGTACCGGCGACGGAGGAGAAGACGACGAACGCGGAGAGGTCGAGGTGGCGGGTGAGGTCGTCCAGGTGGGCGACCGCGTCCGCCTTCGGCCGCAGGACGGTCGAGAGACGCTCGGGGGTGAGCGAGGAGACCACTCCGTCGTCCAGGACACCGGCCGTGTGGATCACGGCGGTGAGTTCGCGGTCGGCGAGGAGTGCGGCGAGCTGGTCACGGTCGGCCACGTCCAGCGCGGCCACCTCGACATCGGAAGCACCCAAGTCGGCGAGTTCGGCTGCGAGTTCGGTGGCGCCCGGAGCGTCCAGGCCCCGTCGGCTCGCCAGCAGCAGACGCCGTACGCCGCGCTCGGTCACCAGGTGCCGGGCCACCAGCGCGCCCAAGCCACCCGTACCGCCGGTGATCAGAACCGTCCCCTCCGGGTCCAGCGGGGCGGGAACCGTGAGGACGACCTTGCCGACGTGACGCGCCTGGGACAGGTACCGGAACGCCTCCGGTGCCTTGCGCACGTCCCAGCAGGTCACCGGCAGCGGGGCCAGCGCACCCGACTCGAACAGCGCGACCAGGTCGGACAGCATCTCCCCGATCCGCTCGGGGCCCGCCTCCCAGAGGTCGAAGGCGCGGTAGGTGACGCCGTCGTACTGGGCGGCGACCGCTTCC
The DNA here is from genome assembly GCF_044757425.1 of Streptomyces sp. NPDC091281. Classification (NCBI taxonomy): domain Bacteria; kingdom Bacillati; phylum Actinomycetota; class Actinomycetes; order Kitasatosporales; family Streptomycetaceae; genus Streptomyces; species Streptomyces sp. NPDC091281. The sequence goes on from NZ_JBIVUY010000003.1 coordinate 219,756, forward strand.
GGGTCGCGGACGTCGGTCTTGCCCATCTCCAGGAACCGGCCACCACCGGGCAGCAGCCGCAGCGACGCGTCCACGAACTCCCCGGCCAGGGAGTCCAGGACGACGTCCACGCCCCGGCCGCCGGTCGCCGCGAGGAAGGCGGCCTCGAAGTGTGTGTCGCGGGACGAGGCGATCCGGGCGTCGTCCAGGCCGAGGGCCCGCAGGGTGTCCCACTTTGCGGGGCTCGCCGTGCCGAACACCTCGGCGCCCAGATGGCGGGCGAGCTGCACGGCGGCCATGCCGACACCGCCGGCCGCCGCGTGCACCAGCACCGACTCCCCCGCCTCGACGGAACCGAGGTCGGTGAGCGCGTAGTAGGCGGTGAGGAACACGATGGGGACCGACGCCGCCTGCGCGAACGTCCAGCCCTCGGGCACCCGTGCCACGGTCCGCGCGTCCGCCACCGCCACCGGACCGAAGGAACCGGGGAACATGCCGAACACGCGGTCGCCGACGGCGAGTCCGGTGACGTCCGGGCCGATCTCGGTGACGACGCCGGAGCCTTCGCCGCCGAGGAGGCCCGCCTCGCCGGGGTACATGCCGAGGGCGTTGAGGACGTCGCGGAAGTTGACTCCCGCCGCGCGGACGGCGATCCGGACCTGCCCGGCCGCCAACTCGGCCGCCGCCTCGGGGAACGGGACGAGGGCGAGGGTGTCGAGGGTGCCCTTGTCGAGGCTGTCGAGGTGCCAGGCGGGCGCGTCGGCCGGGACGGGGAGGCCGTCCGCGACGGGGACGCGGGCCAGGCGGGGCACGTACGGCACGCCGTCGCTCAGCGCGACCTCGGGCTCCCCGGCGGCGAGGGCCGAAGTGAGCGCCGGGACGAGCGCGGTGCGGGAGGTGTCGAGGCCGTCGGTGTCGACCAGCGCGAACCGGTCGGGTGCCTCGGCGCGCGCGGCGCGCACCAGGCCCCACACGGCCGCCAGGGCGGGGTCGGGGGCGGTGCCGTCGACCGGGGCGGCGCCGCGGGTGACGACGACGAGCCGGGAGTCCTCGAACCGCTCCTCCGTCAGCCAGGTGCGGACCGCGTCGAGGACGCGGCCGGTGGCGGCCCGGACGGCGTCGGGACCGGCGCCGCCGGGTCCGGCGGGCAGGAGGACGGTCGCGGGGACGGTGTCGGGCAGCGCCGTGAGGTCGGTGCTGACCGGGACGCCGGGGACGAGCGGGTCGGTGCCGACGACCGCGAGCGTGCCGTACGCGGGTGTGTCGGTGTCGGGCAGGGCGGCCTTCGTCCAGTCGACCTGGAAGAGGTCGTCGTGGTGGCCGCCCGCCTCGGCGCGGGTGGCGAGGTCGCCGGAGACCTGGCGCAGGAGAAGCGACTCGACGGCGGCGACGCGGCCGCCGGCGGGGTCGGCGAGGTGGAGGGCGACCGCCTCGGGTCCGGCCTGGACCATGCGGACACGCAGGGAGCGCGCGCCGGAGGCCCGCAGGGAGACCCCGCTCCAGGAGAAGGGGAGGCGGCCGTGGCCCGCGTCGGCCAGCGACACGAACATCATCGCGTGCAGGGCGGAGTCGAGCAGTGCGGGGTGGACCGCGAACAATCCGGCCAGCCGCTCGTGGGCGTCGGGCAGGCCGACCTCCGCGAACACCTCGTCGCCGCGCCGCCAGACCGCGCGCAGGCCCTGGAAGACGGGACCGTAGGCGAATCCGGCCTCGGCGAAGCGGTCGTAGAAGCCGTCCATGGGGACCGGTTCGGCGTGCGGCGGGGGCCAGGCGGTCAAGTCGGGTTCGGCGGACCCGGCCGGTGCGGCGGATTCGGGGCCGGTGGCGAGGAAGCCGCTGGCGTTGAGGGTCCAGGGGTCGGTGTCGAGGGCGTCGTCGGGGCGGGAGTAGACCTCCACGGTGCGCCGGTCGGTGTCGTCGGGTGCGCCGACGCGGACCTGGAGGAGGCGGCCGGTGCGCTCGGGGACGATCAGCGGGGCGGCGATGGTGAGTTCGTCGACGCGGTCGCAGCCGAGCTGTCCGGCGGCGCAGAGGGCGAGTTCGAGGAATCCGGTGCCGGGGAAGAGGACGGTGCCGGTGACGGCGTGGTCCCGCAGCCAGGGGTGGCTGCGCAGGGAGAGCCGTCCGGTGAACAGCACCTCCTCGCTGCCCGCGACACGGACGGCGGCGCCCAGCAGCGGGTGTCCGGCCGAGCCGAGGCCCGCCGAGCCGAGGTCCCCGAGGGTGACTCCGGTGAAGTCGGGCCAGTAGCGGCGGCGTTGGAAGGCGTACGTCGGCAGGGTGACGGGGGTCGTGCGGTCGCCGCCGGTCAGGGGGCGCCAGTCGGCGTCGGTGCCGTGGACGAAGAGGGTGGCCAGGGCGGCGAGCGCCGAGGTGTCCTCGGGGCGGTCCTTGCGCAGCGCCGGGACGAAGACCGCCGTACCGGGGTCGTCGAGGGCGCCCTGGGCGAGCGCGGTGAGGGTGCCGTCGGGGCCCAGCTCCAGGAACCTGGTCGCGCCTTCGGCTTCGAGGGTGGTGACGGCGTCGGCGAAGCGGACCGCCTGGCGGACGTGACGCACCCAGTAGTCGGGGGCAGTCCACTCGTCGGCGGTGACGGTCTCGCCGGTCACCGTGGAGACGAGGTCCAGCTTGGGGGTGTCGTAGGTGAGGCTCTCGGCGACCTTGCGGAAGTCGGCGAGCATCGGCTCCATCAGCGGGGAGTGGAAGGCGTGGCTGACGCGCAGGGCTGTGGTCTTGCGGCCGTCCTCCCGGAAGAGGTCCTCGATCTCCGCCACGGCGTCGGCCTCGCCCGCGATCACCACGGAGCGGGGGCCGTTGACCGCGGCCAGACCCACACGGTCGCCCAGAAGCGGCAGCACCTCGTCCTCCGCCGCCTGGACGGCGACCATCGCCCCACCCTCCGGGAGGGCCTGCATCAACCTGCCCCGCGCGACGACGAGTCGGCACGCATCGGCCAGCGACCAGACCCCCGCCACGTGCGCGGCGGCGATCTCACCGATCGAGTGCCCGGCCAGGACGTCGGGACGGACGCCCCACGACTCCAGCAGCCGGAACAGCGCCACCTCCAACGCGAACAAAGCGGGCTGCGCGAACTCCGTCCGGTTCAGGGCCTCGGCGTCCGCGCCGAACACCACCTCCCGCAACGCGCGCGGCAGTTCCACGTCCACGTGCGCGCAGACCGCGTCGAAGGCATCCGCGAACACCGGATACACCTCATACAACTCCCGGCCCATGCCCAGCCGCTGGGCACCCTGGCCCGCGAAGAGGAACGCCGTACGGCCGTCTTTGCGGGCCGTGCCGACGGCTCCGTCGGCGGGTCCGGTGTCGGAGGCGACGGCTTCCAGTGCGGCGACGAGGGCGTTCCGGTCGCGGCCCCAGACGACGGCCCGGTGGTCGAAGAGGGAGCGTGACCGCACCAACGCGGCGGCGATGTCCGCCACTCGGGTCTCGGGGTGGGCGGCGGTCGCCGCCGCGAGGCGGGCGGCCTGCTGCCGCAGGGCGGCGGCCGTGCGCGCGGACACCACCCACGGGACGGTGCCGTGGGGCGCGGTGACCGGCTCGGGCCGCGCCTCGGGGGCGGGCGGTTCCGCCAGCAGGATGTGGGCGTTGGTGCCGCTGATGCCGAAGGAGGAGACGCCCGCGCGGCGGGCGCGGCCCTCCCGCACCGGCCATTCCTGGGGCTCGGTGAGCAGTTCCACGGCGCCCGCCGACCAGTCGACGTGGGAGGACGGCTCGGTCACGTGGAGGGTGCGGGGCAGGGTGCCGTGCTGCATGGCGAGGACCATCTTGATGACGCCCGCGGCGCCCGCGGCGGCCTGCGTGTGGCCGATGTTCGACTTCACCGACCCCAGCCACAGGGGCTGTTCACGGTCCTGGCCGTACGTGGCGAGGAGGGCCTGTGCCTCGATCGGGTCGCCCAGCGCGGTGCCGGTGCCGTGCGCCTCGACGGCGTCGACGTCGGCCGCCGCGAGTCCCGCGCCTGCCAGGGCCTGGCGGATGACGCGCTGCTGGGAGGGTCCGTTGGGGGCGGTGAGGCCGTTGGAGGCGCCGTCCTGGTTGACGGCCGACCCGGCGACGACCGCCAGGACGGGGCGTCCGGCGCGGCGGGCGTCGGAGAGGCGTTCGACGAGGACGAGGCCCGCGCCCTCGGCGAATCCGGCGCCGTCGGCGCTGTCGGAGAAGGCCTTGCTGCGGCCGTCGGCGGCGAGGCCGCGCTGACGGCTGAAGTCGAGGAAGAGTCCCGGCGTCGACATGACGGTGACGCCGCCCGCGAGGGCGAGGTCGCACTCCCCGGAGCGCAGCGCCTGGGCGGCGAGGTGGAGGGCGACCAGGGCGGAGGAGCAGGCGGTGTCGACGGTGACCGCCGGGCCCTCCAGGCCGAGGGTGTAGGAGACGCGGCCGGAGACGACGCTCGCCGCGTTGCCGGTGCCGAGGTGGCCGCCGACGTCCTCGCCGGAGGCGACGATGAGCGGGGTGTAGTCGTTGCCGTTGGTGCCCGCGAAGACGCCGGTCCGGGTGCCGCGCAGGGTCGTCGGGTCGACGCCCGCCCGCTCGAACGTCTCCCAGGCCAGTTCCAGCAGCAGTCGCTGCTGCGGGTCCATGGCGACGGCCTCGCGGGGCGAGATCCCGAAGAACGCCGGGTCGAAGTCGGCCATGGCGCGCAGGAATCCGCCTTCGCGGGCGGTGCACGTGCCGGGGTGGTCGGGGTCGGGGTGGTAGAGGCCGTCCACGTCCCAGCCGCGGTCGGTGGGGAACGTGCCGACGGCGTCGGTGCCGTCCGCGAGCAGGTTCCAGAACTCCTCGGGGCTGTCGGCGCCGGGGAAGCGGCAGCTCATCGCCGTGATGACGATCGGGTCGGCGTCGGCGGCCGTACCGGAGGCGGGTGCTCTCCCGGCGGCCGGGGACGCCGCGGCGGAGGCGCCCGCCGTGGCGGGCGTGCCGGGGTCGCCGAGTTCGGTGAGGAGCAGGCGGGCCAGGTCGGCGCAGGTGGGGTGGTCGAAGACGAGGGTGGCCGGGAGGCGCAGTCCGGTGATCTTGTTCATGCCGTTGCGGAGTTCGACGGCGCTGAGGGAGTCGAAGCCGAGGTCGCTGAAGGCGCGGGTCGGTTCGACGGACTGGGGGCCGGGGTGGCCGAGGACGGTGGCGACGTAGCCGCGGACGACGTCGAGGACGGCGTCGGCGCGGTCGGTGCCGGTGAGTCCGGCGACGTGCCGCAGCAGGGCGGGCGTGTCGCCGTCCGCGCCGTCGGTGAGGGCGTCGCCGGTGCCGCCGGTCGCGGTGCCGGGGGCCGGGTCGAGGACGCGGCGGGCGTCGGGCAGGTCGCGCAGCAGGGCGCTGGGCCGGGAGCCGGTGAAGGCGGGCGCGAAGCGTTCCCAGCCGATGTCGGTGACGGCGAGGTAGGTCTCGCCGTGGTCGATGGCCTGCTGGAGGGCCTGGCAGGCCAGGTCGGGCCGCATGTCGTAGACGCCGTAGCGGCGCAGGCGTTCGCCGACGGCGCCGTCGCCCATGCCGCCGTCGGCCCAGTGGCCCCAGGCGACGGAGGTGGCGGGCAGGCCCTCGGCGCGGCGCTGCTGGGCGAGGGCGTCGAGGAAGGCGTTGCCGGGGGCGTAGTTGCCGAGGCCGGGGCCGCTGATGGTGCCGGAGGTGGAGGAGAACAGGACGAACGCGGAGAGGTCGAGGCCGCGGGTGAGTTCGTGGAGGTGGACGGCGGCGGTGGCCTTGGTGCGCAGCACGGGCTGCATGCGGCCGGCGTCGAGGCCTTCGATGACGCCGTCGTCGAGGGAGCCCGCGATGTGCAGGACCGCGTCGAGGGGGTGTTCGGCGGGGACCGTGGCGAGCAGCGCGCCGAGGGCGTCGCGGTCGGCGACGTCGCAGGCGGCGAGGGTGACGCGGCCCGCGCCGAGGCGGGTCAGCTCGGCGGTGAGGTCGGCGGCGCCGGGGGCGTCGGCGCCGCGTCGGCTGGTGAGCAGCAGGTGCGGGGCGCCCTGGGCGGCGAGCCAGCGGGCGATGTGGCCGCCGACGGCGCCGGTGCCGCCGGTGAGGAGGACGGTGCCGCGGGGCCGCCAGGCGGGGCCGGGCGGGGTGGTGTCGGCGAGGGGGGCGCGCAGCAGGCGGCGGCCGTAGGTGCCGGAGGCGCGCAGCGCGGTCTGGTCCTCGCCGTCGGGGCGGGCGAGGAGGGCGCAGAGGCGGTCGGCGGCGCGCCGGTCGAGGGTGGCGGGGAGGTCGACGAGGCCGCCCCAGCGGTCGGAGTGTTCGAGGGCGGCGACGCGGCCGAGGCCCCAGACGAGGGCCTGCGGGGCGCTGAGGACGGTCTCCGACGCGGTGACGGCGACGGCGCCGTGGGTGGCGCACCACAGGGGCGCGCTGATGCCGAGGTCGCCGAGGGCCTGCACGAGGGCGAGGGTGGCGGCGAGTCCGGCGGGCACGGAGGGGTGGTCGGGGTGGGGGGTCTCGTCGAGGGCGAGGAAGGAGAGGACGCCACCGAGGCCGGTGCCCACGGCGGGGTCCGGGCCGGCCGGGGCGGGGTCGGTGGCGCCGTCGCGGAGGGCGGTGGTGAGGAGTGCGGCGAGCGCGGCGCGGTCGGTGGCGGCGTGGGCGTCGCCGGGGACGACGACGTGGACGGGGACGCCGCGTTCGGTGAGGGCCTGCCGGGTGGCGGCGGCGAGGGGGTGTCCGTCGGCGGGGGCGAGGAGGAGCCAGGTGCCGTCCGGCGGGGCGGCGGCGGTGTCCTGGGCGAGGGGGGTCCAGCCGACGGTGTAGCGCCAGGTGTCGACGGTGGACCGTTCCCTGCTGCCGCGCCGCCACGCGGACAGGGCGGGCAGCACCTCGCTGAGGGGGGTGTCGCCGTCGAGGTGGAGGGCGGCGGTGAGGGAGTCGAGGTTCTCCTCCTCGACGGTCCGCCAGAACTCCGTCTCGGCCTCGTCGCCCGGCCGGGGCGTGCCCGGGGCGGCCGATTCGGCGGCGGGGTCGCGGAGTTCGGGCCACAGGCGCTGCCGCTGGAAGGCGTAGGTGGGCAGGTCGACGCGGTGGGCGCCGGTCGCGGCGAACACGGCGTGCCAGTCGACGGGGGCGCCGTGGGCGTGGGCCTCGGCGAGGGAGGTGAGGAAGCGGTCGAGGCCGCCCTGGTCGCGGCGGAGGGTGGACAGGACGACGGCGTCGGCGCCGGTGTCGTCGATGGTGTCGCGCAGTCCGAAGGCGACGACGGGGTGCGGGCCGACCTCGATGAAGGTGCGGTGTCCGGCGGCGAGCAGTCCGCGCACGGCGTCCTCGAAGCGGACGGTCTCGCGCAGGTTGGTGTACCAGTAGGCGCCGTCGAGCGGGGTGGCGTCGTCGAGCCAGTCGCCGGTGACGGCGGAGCGGTACGGCACCTCCGCCGGCCGGGGGCGGAGGCCGTCGAGGGCTTCCAGGACGGGGCCGCGCAGGGGTTCGACGTGGGCGGAGTGGCTGCCGTAGTCGACGGCGACGCGGCGGGCGCGGACGCCGTCGGCGGTCAGCTCGGCGTGGAGGGTGTCGAGGGCGTCGGCGGCGCCGGACACGACGACGGATGCGGGCCCGTTGACGGCGGCGACGGCGAGCCGGTCGCCGTAGGGCTCCAGGCGGGTGCGGGCCTGGTCGGCGGGGAGCGGGACGGACATCATGCCGCCGTCGCCCGCGATGGCGGTGATGGCCCGGCTGCGCAGCGCGGCGACGCGGGCGCCGTCCTCCAGGGACAGGGCTCCGGCGACGACGGCGGCGGCGATCTCGCCCTGGCTGTGGCCGACGACCGCGGCGGGTTCGACGCCGTAGGAGCGCCACAGGTGGGCCAGGGAGACCATCACGGCCCACAGGACGGGCTGGACGACGTCGACGCGGTCGAGGTCGGGGGCGTCGGGTCCGCCGCGCAGGGCGGCGGTGAGCGACCAGTCGGTGTACGGGGCGAGGGCTTCCTCGCACTCGGCGATGCGGCGGGCGAACTCGGGTGCGGTGTCGAGGAGTTCGCGGCCCATGCCGGGCCATTGGGCGCCCTGGCCGGGGAAGACGAGGACGGGTCCGGTGCCGCGCCGGTCGGTGCCGCGGACGAGGTCGGTGATCATCTCCTCGTCGGCGAGGTCGCGCAGTCCGCTTGCCAGGGCGTCCGGGTCGGTGGCGAGGACGACGGCCCGCTGTTCGAACGCGGTGCGGGTGGTGGCGAGGGACAGCCCGAGGTCGGTGAGGGCGACGCCGTCGTGGTCGCGGAGGTGGGCGAGGAGGCGGGCGGCCTGGGCGCGCAGCCCGTCGGAGGTCCGGGCGGACAGCGGGACGGGGACGACGGGCAGCGTGGCGCGCCCGGTGTCCTCGGCAGGCGCCTCCACGCTGACGCCCAAGTCGGGTGCGGGGGTGGGGGCCTCGGCGACGATGACGTGCGCGTTGGTGCCGCTCATGCCGAACGAGGAGACACCGGCGCGGCGCGGGCGGCCGGTCTCGGGCCAGGGGCGCGGCGCGTCGAGGAGCCGTACCGTCCCGGCCGACCAGTCGACCTCGGTGGTGGGGTGCTCGGCGTACAGGGTGGCGGGCAGGAGGCCGTTGCGGAGCGCCATCACCATTTTGATGACGCCGCCGACGCCGGCGGCGGCCTGCGAGTGGCCGATGTTCGACTTGAGGGAGCCGAGCCACAGCGGCCGGTCCTCGGCGCGTTCGCGGCCGTAGACGGCGATCAGGGCCTGGGCCTCGATGGGGTCGCCGAGGGTGGTGCCGGTGCCGTGCGCCTCGACCGCGTCGACGTCGGCGGGGGTGAGGCCGCCGGAGGCGAGGGCGGCGCGGATGACGCGCTGCTGGGAGGGGCCGTTGGGGGCGGTGAGGCCGTTGGAGGCGCCGTCCTGGTTGAGGGCGCTGCCCTGGACGACGGCGAGGACGGGGTGGCCGAGGCGGCGGGCGTCGGAGAGGCGTTCGACGACGACCATGCCGACGCCCTCGGCCCAGCTCGCGCCGTCGGCGTCGGCGGAGAACGGCTTGCAGCGGCCGTCCTCGGCGAGGGCCCGCTGGCGGCTGAACTCGATGAGCGAGCCCGGCGTCGACATGACGGTGACGCCGCCCGCGAGGGCGAGGTCGCACTCGCCCTGGCGGAGCGCCTGGACGGCGAGGTGCAGGGCGACGAGGGAGGAGGAGCAGGCGGTGTCGACGGAGAGCGCGGGTCCTTCGAGGCCGAGGGTGTAGGCGATCCGGCCGGACAGGACGCTCGGCGAGTTCCCGGTGCCGATGTAGCCCTCGAAGCTGTCCTTGGCGACGCCGAGGATGTTGACGTAGTCCTGGTAGGTGACGCCCGCGAAGACGCCGGTCAGGCTGCCGCGGCGGGACGCCGGGTCGATGCCCGCCCGTTCCAGGGCCTCCCAGGAGGTCTCCAGGAGGAGCCGCTGCTGGGGGTCCATGGCGAGGGCCTCGCGCGGCGAGATGCCGAAGAAGCCGGGGTCGAAGCGGCTGGCGTCGTGGAGGAAGCCGCCCTCGCGGGCGTAGCAGGTGCCGGGGTGGTCGGGGTCGGGGTGGTAGAGCGCGGCGAGGTCCCAGCCGCGGTCGGCGGGCAGCGGGGAGATGCCGTCGCCCTGCGTGGCGACGAGGTCCCACAGTTCCTCGGGGCTGGTGATGCCGCCGGGGTAGCGGCAGGCCATGCCGACGATGACGACGGGGTCGTCGTCGAGGGGGACGGCGCGCGGCGCGGCGGGCGTCCGGTCGTCGGCGAGGGCGCCGAACAGTTCCTCGTCGAGGTGGGTGGCGAGCGCGAGGGGCGTGGGGTGGTCGAAGACGAGGGTGGCGGGCAGCAGGACGCCGAGGTCGGTGCCGAGCCGGTTGCGGAGTTCGACCGCGGTGATGGAGCCGAACCCGAGGTCCTTGAAGACGCGGGAGGGTTCGACCTCGTCGACGTCCACGTAGTCCAGGACGGCGGCGGTCGTGCGGCGCACCAACTCCAGTAGGACGCGCCGCCGTTCGGCGGAGGGGCGGGGGGCGAGGCGGTCGAGGAGGCCGGTCCCGCCGTCCGCCGCGGGGCCGGTCCGCCCGTCCGTGGCGTCGGCGGCGGCGCGACGGCGCGTGGACCGGCGGGCGGTGGCGGGCGCGGCCGTCTGCCGGGCCTCGGTCTCGGCCTCGGTCTCGGTCTCGGACGTATCGGTGGTGTCACCGGCGTGCGCTGCCTCGGGGGTGGTCGGGGCGACCGGGCGCAGGCGGAGGGACGCGACGGTGAGGACGGGCTGTCCGGAGGTGTCGGCGACGCGGAGCGCGACCGTGCTGCCGGTGGTGCCGGCCGGGCGGGTCAGGTGGACGCGGAGGGTGCCCGCGCCGTCGGCGTGGAGGGTGGCGCGCTGCCAGGCGAACAGGAGCAGTCCGTCGCCGAGTCCTTCCGGCAGGCCGAGGCCGAGGGGGTGCAGGGCCGCGTCGAGGAGCGCCGGGTGCAGCCCGAACCGGCCCGCCTGGTCGCGTACTTGCTCGCCGGGGACGATCTCGGCGTACACGTCGCCGCCGCGCCGCCATACGGCGTGCAGGGCGCGGAAGGCGGGCCCGTACTCCAGTCCCGTGCCGGCGGCGAGCCGCTCGTACAGGCCGTCGACGTCGACCTCGTCGGCGCCGGTCGGCGGCCACTCGGCGAGGTCGTGCGTGTCCGCCGGGTCGGCGTCGGGGGCGGGGGCGAGCAGGCCGCTCGCGTGCCGGGTCCATACGGCGGTGGTGTCGCCGTCGGCGGAGTCCGCGGCGGTGGTGTGGTCGGGTGTGTCGGGGCTGGAGTGGACGGTGAGGGCGCGGACGCCTCGCGCGTCGGGCGCGCCGACGCCGACCTGGAGGCGTACGGCACCCTGCTCGGGCACGGTCAGCGGTGTTTCCAGGGTGAGTTCGCGGACCTCGCCGCAGCCGGTCTCGTCCCCGGCGCGGACGGCGAGTTCGAGGAAAGCGGTGCTGGGGACGACGGCGGCGCCGTCGATGCGGTGGTCGCCGAGCCAGGGCTGCGCGCGCAGCGACAGCCGCCCGGTGAGGACGGTGGCGCCGCTGCCCGCGACGGGGACGACGGCGGTGAGCAGGGGGTGCCCGGTGGCGGCGAGGCCGAGGGTGGCGGGGTCGCCGGACGCGGCGGGCACGTCGAGCCAGTAGCGGCGGTGCTGGAAGGCGTACGTGGGCAGCGGGACGTCCGCCGCGTGGGCGAGGGCCGGGGCGAGGGCCGTCCAGTCGGTGTCGGCGCCGTGGGTGAACAGCGCGGCCACGGCCGCACGGAGGGCGGCGGGTTCGGGCCGGTCGTCGCACAGGGCGGGGATCTGGACGCCGTCGCCGCCGGGCAGGCAGGTGCGGGTGAGGCCGGTGAGGGTGTCGTCGGGGCCGAGTTCGAGCCAGCGGGTGATGTTCTGCCCGGCGAGGGCGTGGACGCCGTCGGCGTAGCGGACGGCCTCGCGGACGTGGCGCACCCAGTAGGCGGGTGAGGTGAGGTCGTCGGTGGTGGCGGTCGTGCCGGTGACGTCGGAGACGACGGGCAGGCGCGGCGCGTGGTAGGTGACGCTCTCGGCGACGGCCCGGAACGCGTCGAGCATGGGGGCCATCAGCGGGGAGTGGAAGGCGTGGCTGACGCGGAGCCGCCGGGTGCGGCGGCCGAGGGCCTCGACGGCGGCGGCGACCGCGGCGGTGGCCTCCTCGGTGCCGGAGACGACGACGGAGAGGGGCCCGTTGACGGCGGCGATGCCGAGGTCGGCCTCCCGTCCGGCGAGGAGCGGCAGCACCTCGTCCTCGGAGGCCTGGAGCGACACCATGGCGCCGCCCGCCGGGAGGTCCTGCATCAACCGGCCGCGGGCGACGACGAGTCGGCAGGCGTCGGACAGCGACCAGACCCCGGCGACGTGCGCGGCGGCGAGTTCGCCGACGGAGTGGCCGAGGAGGACGTCGGGGCGGACACCCCAGGACTCCAGCAGCCGGAAGAGGGCGACTTCCAGGGCGAAGAGGGCGGGTTGGGCGTACTCGGTGCGGTGCAGCCGGTCCGCGTCACCGTCGGCACCGCTGTGCGCGCCGCCGGTCTTCCGCGTCCCGAACACGATGTCGCGCAGGGGTACGTCGAGTTCGGTGTCGACGTGCGCGCACACGGCGTCGAAGGCGTCGGCGAACACCGGGTGAGCCGCGTACAACTCGGCCCCCATGCCGAGGCGTTGCGAGCCCTGTCCGGCGAACAGGAAGGCGGTACGGCCGCCGTGGAGCGCGGAGCCGACGGTGACGTCGGCGGTGGACGCGTCCCCGGTGCCGGGGGCGGGGTGTTCCTCGCCGTCCGCCACGGTCCGCAGCGCGGCCAGCAGACTGTCGCGGTCCTCGCCCCAGAGGACGGCCCGGTGCTCGAAGACGTTCCGGGACCGGACGAGGGAGGCGGCGACCTCGGCGGGCGTGGTGCCGGGGTGCGCGGCGAGGTGCGCGGCGAGCCGGTCGGCCTGGGCGCGCAGGGCGGTCCGGGTGCGGCCGGAGACGATCCAGGGCAGCGGGGTGGGGGCGGCCGGGGTGTCGGCGTGCGGGGTGTCGGCAGGCGCGGCGGCCGTCGGGGGTTCGGGCTGTTCGAGGACTACGTGGGCGTTGGTGCCGGAGACGCCGAAGGCGGAGACACCGGCGCGGCGGGGCCGTCCGGGCAGGCGCGTCCACTCGGTGTTCTCGGTGAGGAGCCGTACCTGTCCCGCCGTCCAGTCCACGTGGGTGGAGGGCCGCTCGGCGTGGAGGGTGCGGGGCAGGACGCCGTGTTCCATGGCGAGCACCGTCTTGATGACACCAGCGACCCCGGCCGCGGCCTGCGCGTGTCCGATGTTGGACTTCAACGAGCCTATGAGCAGCGGCCGTTCACGGTCCTGGCCGTAGGTGGCGAGGAGGGCCTGCGCCTCGATGGGGTCGCCGAGGACGGTGCCGGTGCCGTGGGCCTCGACGGCGTCGACGTCGGCGGGGGTGAGTCCGGCTCCGGCCAGGGCCTGCCGGATGACGCGCTGCTGGGCGGGCCCGTTGGGCGCGGTGAGGCCGTTGGAGGCGCCGTCCTGGTTGACGGCGGACCCGGCGACGACGGCGAGGATCTTGTGGCCGTTGCGGCGGGCGTCGGACATGCGTTCCACGACGAGGACGCCCGCGCCCTCGGCCCAGCCGGTGCCGTCGGCGTCGTCGGAGAACGCCTTGCAGCGGCCGTCGGCGGCCAGGCCGCCCTGGGAGCTGAACTCGACGAAGGCGCCGGGGTCGGCGAGGACGGTGACGCCGCCGACGAGGGCGAGGTCGCACTCGTCGGAGCGGAGGGCCTGCGCGGCGAGGTGCAGGGCGACCAGGGACGACGAGCAGGCGGTGTCGACGGTGACGGCGGGGCCTTCGAGGCCGAAGGTGTAGGCGACGCGGCCGGAGACGACGCTGCCCGCGACGCCGGTGATGAGGTGGCCGCCGAGTCCTTCGGGGACCTCGCGCAGTCCGGCGCCGTAGCCGGAGCTGCCGGCGCCGACGAAGACGCCGGTGCGGCTGCCCTGGAGGGTGTCGGGGCGGATCGCGGCGTGTTCGAGGGCCTCCCAGGACGTCTCGAGGAGCAGCCGCTGCTGCGGGTCGACGGCAAGGGCCTCGCGGGGGGAGATGCCGAAGAAAGCGGCGTCGAAGTCGCCCGCCTCGTGGAGGAAGCCTCCGGCGCGGGCCGCGCTGCGGGCGGCGGAGCCGGGGGTGCCGTGGAGGGCGTCGAGGTCCCAGGCGCGGTCGGTGGGGAACCCGCCGACGGCGTCGGTGCCTTCGCTGACGAGGCGCCACAGGTCGTCCGGTCCGGTGACGTGGCCGGGGAGGCGGCAGGCCATGCCGACGATGACGATCGGGTCGTCGGTGGTGGCGCGCACCGCCGGGAGGGCGCCCCGCCCGCCGGTCGCGGCGGGTTCGGCCGTCTCGTCGGCACCGAGGAGTTCGTGGCGCAGCAGCCGGGCGAGGGCGGTGGGCGTCGGGTGGTCGAAGACGAGGGTGCTGGGCAGGGTGAGGCCGCTCGCGGTGGCGAGCCGGTTGCGGAGTTCGACGGCGGTCAGCGAGTCGAAGCCGAGGTCGCGGAAGGACCGGGTCGCCTCGACGGCGCCGGGGTCGGTGTGCCCGAGGACGGCGGCCACGGCACCGAGGACGACGTCCAGGAGGGCACGGTCGCGGTCGTCGACGGGCAGCGCGGCGATCCGGTCACGCAGCGCCGAACCGGCCTCCTGCGGAGCGGAGTTCGCGGCGGACGCGACGGTCTTGATGCCGGTACGGGTGTCGGTGAGGTCGGTGAGGAGGGCGCTGGGGCGGACGCTGGTGAAGGCGGGGACGAAGCGGTCCCAGGCGACGTCGGCGACCACGGAGAGCGGGTCGCCCGCCGGGACGACGGCACCCAGGGCGCCTACGGCGCGGGCCGGTTCGAGGGCGAGGACACCACGTCGCCGCAGCCCCTCGACGGCTTCCGGGTCTTCGGCCATGCCGCCCCCGGCCCAGGGACCCCAGGCCACGGCGACGCCCGCCAGTCCGCGCGCCCGACGGCTCTCGACCAAGGCGTCGACGTAGGCGTTGGCCGCCGCATAGCCGACCTGGCCGCCGCTCCCCCACGTCCCCGCGATCGACGAGAACACGACGAAGGCGTCCAACTCCCTTTCTCCGAGCGCCGCGTCGAGGTTGACGGCGCCCGCGACCTTCCCCTCCCAGACCTGGCCGACCTCGTCGGCGGTGACGCCGTCGAGGGGACCGTTCACCACGACACCGGCCGCGTGGACGACCGCGTCGGGAGTGTGGGCGGCAAGCAGGGCGGCGACCGCCGCCCGGTCGGTCACGTCGCACGCGACGACCGAGACGTTCTCGGCGCCCAGTGCGAGCAGTTCGTCCCGCACCTCGGCGGCCCCCGGCGCCTCCGGACCCCGGCGGCTGACCAACACCAGCTCGCGGGCGCCTTCTTGGGCGGCCCACCGGGCGACGTGTGCGCCCAGCGCGCCCGTTCCTCCGGTCACCAGGACGGTTCCGCGCGGACGCCACACCGGGCCCCGCTCGGCGGCGGGCACCCGGTCGAGGCGCCGCCCGTACAGGCCCGATCCGCGGACCGCCACCTGGTCCTCGTCGGCGAGCGCGCCGGAGAGGGCGGTGACGAGGCGGCCGGCGGTGCGGGGGTCGAGGTCGGCGGGGAGGTCGAGGAGGCCGCCCCAGCGGGCGAAGGCTTCGAGGGCGGCCACGCGGCCGAGCCCCCAGACGGCGGCCTGCGCCGCGTCCACGGCGCCGCCGTCGGCCCGCCCCACGGAGACGGCGCCCCGGGTGAGCGCCCACAGCGGGGCGTCCACCCCGGCGTCACCGAGCGCCTGGACGAGCAGCAGCGACGCCGTCACGCCGAAGGGCGCGCGCGCGGCGGGGTGGGCCTCGTCGGCGGGCGCGTCCGCGCTGTCGGCGGGTGCGTCCGCGCTGTCGGCGGTCGGTGCGGGGGAGGTGTCGGCCGATGCCAGCAGGGACACCACGCCCGTCACGGGTGCGAGGTCACGCAGCCGGGCGGCGAGGGCCGTGCGGTCGGTGGCGTCGTCGTACGTGAGGCGTTCGACGTCGGCGCCGCCCGCGGTGAGCCCGTCGATCACGGACTCGGCCCAGGCGTCGGCGGTGGTACGGGCGGGCTCGACCACGAGCCAGCGGCCCGACAGGCGGGCGGTGCCGGAGACCGTGGGGAGCGGGCGCCAGCGGACGCGGTAGCGCAGCCCGTCGACGGCGGCCTGTTCGACGCTCTGCCGCCGCCAGGAGGTCAGGGCGGGCAGCACGGCGCCGAGCGCGTCCTCGGCGACGTCCAGCGTGTCCGCGAGGGCGGTGACGTCGGCCTGCTCGACGGCCGTCCAGAACCGGGCGTCGATCTCCCCGCCCGTGCCGGTTCCCGTTGCGGGGGCCGCCGTGGACGGCCAGTAGCGGCGGTGCCGGAACGCGTACGTGGGCAGGTCGGCCACGGGCGGGGCGGCGGCCGGGAAGAGGAGCGACCAGTCGACGTCGGCGCCCCGCACGAACGCGGCGGCCACGGCGGTGGTGAGGGTGTCGGTCTCGGGCCGGTCCTTCCGCAGGACGGGGACGAACAGGCGGTCCCGGTCGGCGACGGTGTCCCGGTCCGTGTCGGTGTCCTGGGCGAGGGCGGTGTCCTGGGCGAGGGCGGTGAGGGTGCCGTCGGGGCCGAGTTCCACGTAGCGGGTGGTGTTCCCGGCGGCGAGCGCGCGGACGGCGTCGGCGTAGCGGACCGTGGCGCAGACGTGCTCCACCCAGTAGTCGGGGGTGGTGAGTTCGTCGGCGGTAGCGGGCGCGCCGGTGACGGTGGAGACGAGGGGCAGCTGCGGCCGCGCGTACGTGAGGCTCTCTGCGACGGCCCGGAACTCCGCCAGCATGGGGTCCATCAGCGGGGAGTGGAAGGCGTGGCTGACGCGCAGGGCGGTCACCTTGCGGTCCAGGGTGCGGAAGTGCGCGGCGATCTCCTCGACCGCTCCCGCCTCACCCGAGACGACCACGGAGCGGGGCCCGTTGACGGCGGCGATGCCGACGCGCGTCGCGTCGAGGAGGGGCAGCACCTCGTCCTCGGCGGCCTGGAGCGCGACCATCGCGCCGCCTTCGGGCAGCGCCTGCATCAACCGGCCGCGCGCGACGACGAGTCGGGACGCGTCGGCGAGGGACCACACCCCCGCGACATGCGCGGCGGCCATTTCACCGATCGAGTGCCCGGCGAGCACGTCGGGGCGGAGCCCCCAGGACTCCAGCAGCCGGAACAGGGCGACTTCGAGCGCGAACAGCGCGGGCTGGGCGAACTCCGTCCGGTTCAGACGTTCGGCGTCCTCCCCGAACACGACCTCCCGGAGCGACACGTCCAACTCGCCGTCGGTGTGCGCGCACACGGCGTCGAAGGCGTCCGCGAAGACCGGATAGGTGTCGTACAGCTCCCGGCCCATGCCGAGCCGCTGGGACCCCTGACCGGCGAACAGGAAGGCCGTACGCCCGCCTTCACCGACTTCACCCGCGACGACACCGGAGCCGGGCTCCCCCGTCGCCAGCGCGTCCAGCCCCGCCAGCAGCTCCGCGCTGTCCGCGCCCCAGACCACGGCCCGGTGCTCGAACACCGACCGCGACCGCACCAACGCCGCACCCAACGCCACCGCGTCCGGCGCCGACTCACCGCGCGCGTAAGCCGACAGCCGCGCCGCCTGGGCGCGCAGCGCCTCACCGTCCCGCGCGGAGATCACCCACGGGACCGAAGTCCCCAGCACCGTGGCGGGCGGCGCCGATGCCTCGGCCGCCTCGGCGGGCTGCTCCAGGACGACGTGGGCGTTGGTGCCGGACACGCCGAAGGCGGAGACGGCCGCACGCCGCGGCCGGTCCGTCACCGCGGGCCAGTCCCGCGCCTCGGTCAGCAGCTCGACCGCTCCGGCGGACCAGTCGACGTGCGAGGACGGCTCGTCCACGTGCAGGGTGCGCGGCAGCACCCCGTGCTGCATCGCGAGGACCATCTTGATCACACCGGCGACACCGGCAGCGGCCTGCGTGTGGCCGATGTTGGACTTCACCGACCCCAGCAGGAGCGGGTGTGCACGGTCCTGGCCGTACGTGGCGATCAGGGCCTGCGCCTCGATCGGGTCACCGAGGGAAGTACCGGTGCCGTGGGCCTCGACCGCGTCCACATCGGACGCGGTGAGCCCGGCCGACGCCAACGCCGCTCGGATGACGCGCTGTTGGGACGGACCGTTCGGAGCCGTGAGACCGTTCGAGGCACCGTCCTGGTTCACCGCAGACCCGGCAACCGTCGCCAACACCCGATGCCCCTGACGCCGGGCATCCGACAACCGCTCCACGACCAGGACACCGACGCCCTCGCCCCAGCCCGTACCGTCGGCGTCGTCGGAGAACGCCTTGCAGCGGCCGTCGGTCGCAAGCCCCCGCTGCCGCGAGAACTCCACGAACGCCCCCGGCGTCGACATCACCGTCACACCACCAGCAAGTGCGAGGTCGCACTCCCCCGACCGCAACGCCTGCACCGCCAGATGCAACGCCACCAACGACGACGAGCACGCCGTATCCACCGTCACCGCAGGACCCTCAAGCCCCAGCACGTACGACACCCGGCCCGACAACACACTCGCCGCGTTACCCGTGCCGACGTGCCCCTCGAAGTCCTCACCCGAGGCGAGGAGAAGACCGGTGTAGTCCTGACCGTTCGTCCCCACGAACACACCGGTCCGACTGCCCCGCAACGCACTTGGCGCGATCCCCGACCGCTCCAAGCCCTCCCACGACACCTCCAACAGCAACCGCTGCTGCGGATCAGCCGCCAACGCCTCCCGCGGACTCATCCCGAAGAACCCCGCGTCGAACCCACCCACACCCTCAAGGAAGGCACCGGTGTCGACCATGGTCGTTCCGGGGCGCTCGCCGTGGGGGTCGTAGAGGGTGGTGAGGTCCCAGCCGCGGTCGGCGGGGAAGGCGCCGACCGTGTCGGTGCCGTCGGCGAGCAGCCGCCACAGGCCCTCGGGGTCCTCGACCCCGCCCGGGAAACGGCAGGCCATGCCGACGATGACGATCGGGTCGTCGGCCGCGTCGGTGGCAGGACGCGCGCCGACGGTGTCCGCGCCCGTCGCGGCGGCCGGGGCGGCGCCGAGGAGGTGGTCGCCGAGGTGGCGGGCCAGGGCGGTGGGGGTGGCGTAGTCGAAGACGAGGGTGGCGGCGAGGCCGGTCACGCCGGTGAGGGCGGTGAGGGCGTTGCGGAGTTCGACGGCGGTGAGGGAGTCCACGCCGAGGTCGCGGAAGTTGCGGTCGGCGCCGACGGCCTCGGGGGTCGGGTAGCCGAGGACGGCGGCGGTGCAGGCCTGCACCGTCTCCAGTAGGACGCGGTCCTGTTCGGCGGGGGTGACGCCGGTCAGCCGGGCGAGGAGTCCGGAGCGGTCGTCGCCGCCTCCGGTACGGCCGTTCGACGCGGTCGGGGCGTCGAGGACGGCGCCGGCCTCGGGGAGCGACGCGATGAGCGGGCTCGGGCGGGTCAGGGTGAACGCGGGGGCGAAGTCGGCCCAGTCCAGGTCGGCGACCGTCACCGTGGGCGCTTCGGCGGCCGTGAGGCGGGCGAGGGCGGCGACGGCGGTGTCCGCGTCCAGGGGCAGGACGCCGCCCCGGCGCATCCGGGCGGCGGAGCCGGTGGTCTGGGCCATGCCGCCGTCGGCCCACGGGCCCCAGGCGAGCGAGGTGGCGGGCAGACCGGCAGCGCGCCGCTGCTCGGCGAGCGCGTCCAAGCAGGCGTTCGCGGCGGCGTAGTTGCCCTGCCCTGCCGCGCCGATGCTTCCGGCGAAGGACGAGAAGAGGACGAAGGCGTCCAGGTCGCGGTCACGGGTCAGTGCGTCCAGATGGGCGGCGCCCAGGGCCTTGGTGCGCAGGACGGTCGCGAACCGCTCCGGAGTCAGCGCGTCGATGACCCCGTCGTCCAGGACACCGGCCGTGTGCACGACGGCGTCCACCGGATGCGCGGCCAACACCCGCTCCAGCGCGGCCCGGTCGGACACGTCACAGGCGACGATGGACACGTCCACGCCCCGCGCCGCCAGCTCGTCGCCCAACTCCAGAGCGCCCGGCGCCTCCAGGCCCCGGCGGCTCACCAACACCAGCCCTGCCGCGCCCTCTTCGGCGACCCAGCGGGCCACCCGCGCGCCCAGCGCACCCGTACCACCCGTCACGAGGACCGTGCCGCGCGGACGCCACGCGGGCGCGTCGCCCCCGGTGGTGACGGGCAGGCGCGTGAGGCGTCGGCCGAACACGCCGGAGGCCCGCACCGCGACCTGGTCCTCGGCGGCGGACGGGTCGGCGGTCAGGACGGCGACGAGGCGCTTGGCGGCGCGGCCGTCGAGCGTTTCGGGCAGGTCGACGAGACCGCCCCAGCGGTCCGGATGCTCCAGCGCGGCGACCCGGCCGAGGCCCCACAGGGCGGCCTGCGCCGGGTCCACGGTCGCGTCGGACCGTCCCACCGACACGGCACCCCGCGTGAGCGCCCACACCCGGCCCGGCACACCCGCGTCGGCGGACGCCTGGAGGACGAGGGCCAGGGCGGCGCAGCGACGTGTGGCGGCGGCGAGGAACCCGTCCGGGTCGCCCACCCCGCCTGTGGTGCCCGCGCCGTCTGTCGCGCCCGCATTGTCTCCGCCGGGTGTTCCGTCGGCGAGCAGGGCGACCCCGGTGACGTCCCCTTCGGCCAGGACTCCGGCGAACCGCGCGGCCAAGTCGGCGCGTTCGGGAGTCTCGGGGAGGTCCACCGTCACGACCTCGGCGCCTTGGGCGGTGAGTTCCGCGATGAGGGCGTTCGGGTCCGTGTCCTGGGCGGTGCCGTACGGACGGAGCAGCAGCCAGCGGCCGGTGAGGGCGCCGGTGGTGCGGTTGGTGAGGGGCTTCCACTGGGTGCGGTAGGTCCAGCGGTCGGCGCGGGAGGTCTCCTGTCGTCGGCGGCGCCAGGCGGACAGCGCCGGGACGAGACCGTCGAGGGAATTCTCGGCCAGGCCGAGGGAGGTGGCCAGCGAGGGCAGGTCGCCGCGGTCGACGGCGTTCCAGAACTCGGCCTCGGGAGCCGGACCGTCCTCGCGCCCGTTCACCGGACCGCCGACGGCGCGCGGCGATCCACCCTGGTCGGTGAGCCAGTACCGCTGGTGCTGGAAGGCGTACGTCGGCAGGGCGACCCGGCGTCCGCCGGGCAGCAGCGCGTCCCAGGCGACAGATGCGCCGTGCGCGTGCAGGCCGGTCAGCGCGGTGAGGACGGTATGCGTCTCCGTACGGTCCTTGCGCAGCGCGGGTACGAGGAAAGCGGCCTCGGGGTGGTCCAGGGAGGCCGCGGCGAGCGCGGTGAGGGTGCCGTCGGGGCCCAGTTCGAGGTACCGGGTGACGCCTCGGGCGGTGAGGGCGCGTACGGCGTCGGCGTACCGGACGGTCTGCCGGACGTGCTGCACCCAGTACTCGGGGTCACCCAGCTCCTCGGCGGTGGCCGTCGCGCCGGTCACCGTGGACACCAGCGGCAGCGACGGCACGCCGTACGTCAGGCTCTCCGCGACGGTACGGAACTCGGCGAGCATCGGCTCCATGAGCGGGGAGTGGAAGGCGTGGCTGACACGGAGCGCGGTGACCCGGCGGCCCTCGGCACGGAAGCGGGCAGCGATCTCCGCCACCGCGTCCGCCGCACCCGAAACGACGACGGAACGGGGGCCATTGACCGCCGCGAGACCTACCCTGGCCTCGTCCGGCAGCGGCAGCACCTCGTCCTCCGAGGCCTCCACCGCCACCATCGCGCCACCCTCCGGCAACGCCTGCATCAACCGGCCCCGCGCGACCACAAGTAGGCACGCATCGCTCAGCGACCAGACCCCGGCCACATGCGCGGCGGCGATCTCACCGATCGAATGCCCGGCCAAGACGTCGGGCCGGACACCCCACGACTCCAACAGCCGGAACAAAGCCACTTCAAGCGCGAACAACGCGGGCTGCGCGAACTCCGTCCGGTTCAGACGCTCGGAGTCCTCCCCGAACACCACATCCCTCAACGCGAAGGGGAGTTCGGCGTCCACCGCGTCGAACGCCTCCGCGAACACCGGGAAGGCCCCGTACAGTTCACGGCCCATGCCGAGCCGCTGCGAGCCCTGTCCCGCGAAGAGGAACGCCGTGCGGCCGTCGGGCTGTTCGGTGCCCGTGACGATCGCCTCACCGTGGGTGCCCTCGGCGAACGCGGACAGTCCGGCGACGAGTTCGGCGTGGTCGGTGCCGAGGACGGCGGCACGGTAGGGCAGCGCGGACCGGTGGGTGGCGAGTGACCAGGCGACGTCGAGCGCTGTGGTGCCGGGGTGTTCGCGGAGGTGGGCGAGGAGGCGACGGGCCTGCTCGGGCAGGGCTTCCGGGGTGCGTGCGGAGAGGACCCAGGGCAGGACGCCCGGCACCGTCGCGGACGTGAACGTGGACGCGGACATGGACGTGGACCGGTCGGCGTTCGTGCCGCCTTTCCCGTTCTTCCCGTCCTGCCCGCCCTGTCCGTCCGTCGCTCCGGCGTCAGTGCCGTTGCCGTCCACGGCATCGGCTGCGGATTCGGCCTCGGGCTGCGGGGCTTCTTCGAGAACGGCGTGGGCGTTGGTGCCGCTCACGCCGAACGCGGAGACGCCCGCCCGGCGGGGGCGGCCGTCGCGACCGGGCCAGTCGCGGGCTTCGGTGAGGAGTTGTACGGCGCCCGCGGACCAGTCGACGTGGGAGGAGGGCTCGTCGACGTGCAGGGTCTGGGGCAGGACTCCGTGCTGGAGGGCGAGGACCATCTTGATCACACCGGCGACCCCGGCGGCGGCCTGCGTGTGCCCGATGTTGGACTTCACCGACCCGAGCCACAGGGGCTGCTCACGGTCCTGGCCGTAGGCGGCGAGGAGGGCTTGGGCTTCGATGGGGTCGCCGAGCGCGGTACCCGTACCATGCGCCTCGACGGCGTCCACGTCCGCCGCCGACAACCCCGCCCCCGCCAGCGCGGCCCGGATGACCCGCTGCTGCGACGGACCGTTCGGCGCCGTCAGACCATTCGACGCACCGTCCTGATTGACCGCACTCCCCCGCACCACAGCCAACACCTGATGACCATGACGCCGGGCATCGGACAGCCGCTCCACCAGCAGCATCCCCACACCCTCCGACCAACCGGTCCCGTCCGCACCCTCCGCGAACGCCTTGCACCGGCCGTCCACCGCAAGCCCCCGCTGCCGCGAGAACTCCACGAACACACCCGGCGTCGACATCACCGTCACACCACCAGCAAGTGCAAGATCACACTCACCCGCCCGCAACGCCTGCACCGCCAGATGCAGGGCGACCAGGGAGGACGAGCACGCCGTGTCGACCGTCACCGCCGGGCCTTCGAGTCCCAGGACGTATGACACGCGGCCGGAGGCGACAGAGGTGGAGTTGCCGGTGAGGAGGTGGCCGCGGACGTCGTCGGGGACCTCGGTGAGGCCCGCGCCGTACTCCTGGTTGCTGCATCCGACGAAGACGCCGGCCCGGCTGCCGCGCGCCGACTCGGGGTCGATGCCCGCGTGTTCGAAGGCCTCCCAGGACGATTCGAGCAGCAGCCGCTGCTGGGGGTCCATGGCGACGGCCTCGCGGGGCGAGACGCCGAAGAACTCGGCGTCGAAGTCGGCGGCGTCGTGGACGAAGCCGCCCTCGCGCGCGTAACTGCCGTCGGCGCGCGTGGCGTCGGGGTCGTAGAGGGCGTCGGTGTTCCAGCCGCGGTCCGTGGGCCACTCGGTGACGGCGTCGCCGCCGTCGACGAGGAGCTGCCAGTACTCCTCGGGGGTGCTGACCCCGCCGGGGAAGCGGCAGCTCATGCCGACGACGGCGATGGGTTCGTCCCCGCGGGACTCCAGTTCCTGGAGCCGCCGACGCGTCTCGGCGAGGTCGGCGGTGACCCACTTGAGGTAGTCCCGGAGCTTGTCTTCATTCGCCATTGGAACTAGCCCCATACGTCGTAGCGGTAAGAACAATGCGGCGTGGTACGGCGCAAGCGGTCAGGAACGGCCGAGCTCCCGGTTGATGAAGTCGAAGATCTCGTCGTCCGAGGCCGCGTCGAGCTGCTCGGTGACCGAGGCCTTGGGCTCGGCCTCCTGCTGATCACCCAGCTCGCTCAGCATGCTGCGCAGCCGGGCCTTGGCGAGAGTCCTGGCGCCGTTATCTGGGGAAAGCCTTGAAATCGCGGAGGCCAGCCGGTCCAGGTCGGCCACCAGCGAGGATTCCGGATCGCCGCCCGCCGAGGGGGACAGGTTCTCGTCCAGGAACGCGGCGAGATGACGGGGCGTGGGGTAGTCGAAGACGAGGGTGCTGGGGAGCTTCAGTCCGGCGTCGGCGGCGAGGCGGTTGCGGAGTTCGACGGCGGTGAGGGAGTCGACGCCGAGGTCGCGGAAGGCGTGGCCGGCGCCGACCATGGTGCTGTCGCCGTGGCCGAGGACCTCGGCGGCCCGTCCGCGCACCAGGTCGAGGAGTGCCTGCCGGCGTTCGTCGGGGGACTTGGCGGCGAGGTCGTCGCGGAGCGTCGACTCCGGTGCCCCGTCGGGCCCCGAGGCGTCGACCGCGGCCGCGGTGTCCCGGACCTCGGTAAGGCCGGTGAGGAGGGCGCTGTCGCGGACGCTCGTGAAGGCGGGCGCGAAGCGGTCCCATGCCATGTCGGCGACCACGGACACCGGGTCGCCCGCCGGGACGACGGCGCCCAGGGCGCTCACGGCGCGGTCGGGCTCCAGCGCGATGACGCCGCGCCGCTTCAGTGCCTCGACGGCTCCGGGGTCTTCGGCCATGCCGCCCCCGGCCCAGGGACCCCAGGCCACGGACACCCCCGCCAGGCCCCGAGCCCGACGGCTCTCCACCACACCGTCGACGTAGGCGTTGGCCGCCGCGTAGCCGACCTGTCCACCACTGCCCCACACTCCCGAGATCGATGAAAACACGACGAAGGCGTCCAACTCCCGGTCTCCGAGCGCCGCGTCCAGATGGACGGCTCCCGCGACCTTGCCCTCCCAGACCTGGCCGAGGTCGTGGGCGGTGACGCCGTCGAGGGGGCCGTTCACCACGACACCGGCCGCGTGGACGACCGCGTCGGGAGTGTGGGCGGCGAGCAGTGCGTCCACGGCCGCCCGGTCGGCGAGGTCGCAGGCCACCACGGACACGGCGGCGCCGAGCGCGGCCAGCTCCTCCCGCAACTCCCCCGCCCCCGGCGCCTCCAGGCCCCGACGGCTCACCAACACCAGCTCACGGGCCCCCTCTTGGGCGGCCCACCGGGCGACATGCGCGCCCAGCGCACCCGTACCACCAGTCACCAGGACCGTCCCCCGAGGACGCCACACGGCACCGGCATCGGAACCGGCAGTGGAATCGGCAGCGGAACCGGTGTCGGCAACGGTGACCCGTTCAAGTCGCCGTCCGAACACGCCTGTCCGGCGTATCGCGACCTGGTCCTCGGCGCCCGGCCCGGCCAGGACCGCCGCGAGCGCGTCGGCAGTACGGGGACCCGGTTCGGCCGGGAGGTCGACGAGGCCGCCCCAGCGGCCCGGGGCCTCCAGCGCCGCGACCCGGCCCAGCCCCCACAGCGCTGCCTGCGCGGCGTCCACCCCGGCACGGTCCGCGCGTCCGACGGAGACGGCGCCACGGGTCACCGCCCACAGCGGGGCGGTCACGCCCGCGTCGCCGAGCGCCTGCACCAAGGTGAGCGAGGCCGCCACACCGAGCGGCACACCGCCCTCGGTCGCGGCCTCGGCGAAGGCCAGCAGCGACACCACACCCGCGACGGGTGCCAGATCCAGGAGGCGGGCGGCGAGATCCGCGCGTTCCGCAGCGGGGTCGCAGATCCACCGGTCGACCTCGGCGCCCGCCGCTGCCAGGGCTTCCCCGACGGCGGTGACATGCGGGTTCGTGTCCGTTCCTGTGGGGACGACGAGCAGCCAGCGGGCGGTCAGCGCAGCCGGCGACGAGAGGCCGTCGAGGGGCGTCCAGCCCACCCGGTAGCGGTAGCCGTCCACGGTGGCCCGCTCGACGCTCTGGCGCCGCCAGGAGGTCAGCGCGGGCAGTACGGCGCCGAGCGCGTCCTCGCCGACGTCCAACGCGCCCGCGAGGGCGGTGACGTCCGCCTGCTCGACGGCCGCCCAGAACCGGGCGTCGATCTCCCCGCCCGATCCCGCGGCCGGAGTCGCGGCGCCCGCCGCGGGCCAGTACCGCCGGTGCCGGAACGCGTACGTCGGCAGATCGACCGCCGGGGCGGCGGCTGCGGCGGCGCCCGGGAAGAGGAGCGGCCAGTCGACGTCGCCGCCGGTCACGAACACACCGGCCACCGCCGCCAGCACCGAGGCCGCCTCGGGCCGGTCCTTGCGGAGCGCCGCGACCAGGACAGGCGGGTCGGCGTCGACGACACCCCCGCCGCCCGTGTCGGGTGTGTCGGCCATGTCGTCGAGCACGGCCTGTGCGAGTGCCGTGAGGGTGCCGTCGGCTCCGAGTTCGAGGAAGCGCCGGACGCCCTCTCCCGTACGCAGGACGCGGACGGCGTCGGCGTAGCGGACCGTGGCGCGGACGTGCTCGACCCAGTAGTCCGGGGTGGTGAGGTCGGCGGCGGTGACGGGCGCGCCGGTGACCGTCGAGACGACCGGCAGGCCCGGCAGGTCGTAGGTCAGGCTCTCGGCGACCTTGCGGAAGTCGGCCAGCATCGGCCGCATGAGCGGGGAGTGGAAGGCGTGGCTGACCCGCAGGGCGGTGACCTTGCGGTCCTGGCCGCGGAAGTGGTCGGCGATCGCCTCCACCGCTCCCGCCTCACCGGAAACGACCACGGAGCGCGGCCCGTTGACCGCCGCGAGCCCGACGCGGGCGTCGTCCAGCAGCGGGAGGACTTCTTCCTCTGACGCCTGGACGGCGACCATGGAACCGCCCTCGGGCAGCGCCTGCATCAACCGGCCGCGCGCGACCACGAGTCGGCAGGCGTCGGCCAGCGACCACACACCGGCGACGTGCGCGGCGGCGATCTCACCGATCGAGTGACCGGCCAGCACGTCCGGCCGTACGCCCCACGACTCCAGCAGCCGGAACAACGCCACTTCCAGCGCGAACAACGCGGGCTGCGCGAACTCCGTCCGGTTCAGCCGTTCGGCGTCCTCCCCGAACACGACTTCCCTGAGCGTCACGTCCAACGCGGGGTCGAGATGGGCGCACACCGTGTCGAAGGCGTCCGCGAACACGGCGTAGGTGTCGTACAACTCCCTTCCCATGCCCAGCCGCTGGGACCCCTGACCGGCGAACAGGAAAGCCGTACGCCCGCCTTCACCGACCTCGCCCGCCACAACACCGGTACCGGATTCACCAGCCGCCAGCGCGTCCAGCCCCGCCAGCAGCTCCGCGCTGTCCGCGCCCCACACCACGGCCCGGTGCTCGAACACCGACCGCGACCGCACCAACGCCGCACCCAACGCCACCGCGTCCGGAACCGTCTCGCCGCGCGCGTAAGCCGACAGCCGCGCCGCCTGCGCCCGTAGAGCCTCCGTACCTCGGGCCGACAGCACCCACGGGACGACCGAAGCCGCCGGGTCGGCCTCGGCCGACGACTTGCTCGCCCCGGTCACCTCGGCGGGCTGCTCAAGGACGACGTGGGCGTTGGTGCCGGACACACCGAAGGCGGAGACGGCCGCACGCCGAGGCCGGTCCGCGGTGGCCGACCACTCCCGTGCCTCGGTGAGCAACTCCACGGCGCCCGCCGTCCAGTCGACGTGCGAGGACGGCTCATCGACGTGCAGCGTGGGCGGCAGCACCCCGTGCTGCATCGCGAGGACCATCTTGATCACACCGGCGACACCGGCAGCGGCCTGCGTGTGACCGATGTTGGACTTCACCGAGCCCAGCCACAGGGGCCGTTCACGATCCTGGCCGTAAGTGGCGATCAGGGCCTGCGCCTCGATCGGGTCGCCCAGCGCGGTCCCCGTACCGTGCGCCTCCACCGCGTCCACGTCAGCGGCCGACAACCCGCCCGACGCCAACGCGGCCCGGATGACGCGCTGTTGGGAAGGTCCGTTCGGAGCCGTGAGACCGTTCGAGGCACCGTCCTGGTTCACCGCAGACCCGGCAACCGTCGCCAGCACCCGGTGACCATGGCGTCGGGCATCCGACAGCCGCTCCACGACCAGGACACCGACGCCCTCGCCCCAGCCCGTACCGTCCGCCCCCTCCGCGAACGCCTTGCAGCGGCCGTCGGTCGCAAGCCCCCGCTGCCGCGAGAACTCCACGAACGCCCCCGGCGTCGACATCACCGTCACACCACCAGCAAGTGCGAGGTCACACTCACCCGACCGCAACGCCTGCACCGCCAGATGCAACGCCACCAACGACGACGAGCACGCCGTATCCACCGTCACCGCAGGACCCTCAAGCCCCAGCACATACGACACTCGACCCGACAACACACTGGCGGCATTGCCCGTGCCGACATGCCCCTCGAAGTCCTCACCCGAGGCAAGCAGCAGACCCGTGTAATCCTGACCGTTCGTCCCCACGAACACACCGGTCCGACTGCCCCGCAACGCACTTGGCGCGATCCCCGACCGCTCCAGACCCTCCCACGACACCTCCAACAACAACCGCTGCTGCGGATCAGCCGCCAACGCCTCCCGCGGACTCATCCCGAAGAACCCCGCGTCGAACCCACCCACACCCTCCAGGAAGGCGCCGACGTCCACGTAGCTGGTGCCGCGGCGGGCGGCTTCGGGGTCGGGGTCGTAGAGGGCGCCGAGGTCCCAGCCGCGGTCCGTGGGGAACGGGCCGATCGCGTCCGCACCCTCCGACAGGAGCCGCCACAGACCCTCCGGGTCCTCGACCCCGCCCGGGAAACGGCAGGCCATGCCGACGATGACGATCGGGTCGTCCGCCCCGGCGGGGCCGTCGCCGCCGCCGTCCATGCCTCGTGCGCCCGTGGGCGGTGCGGCGGCGGTGTCACCGAGGAGGTGTTCGCGGAGGTAGCGGGCGAGCGCCACGGGGGTGGGGTAGTCGAAGACGACCGTGGCGGTGAGGGCGACGCCGGTCGCCATCGCCAGGGTGCCGCGGAGCTCGACGGCGGTGAGGGAGTCGACGCCGAGGTCCCGGAAGGCGCGGTCGGCGGGGACGGCGGAGGCGCCCGAGTAGCCGAGGACACCCGCGGCGCACAGCCGGACGACCTCGATGAGGACGCGTTCCTGTTCGGCGGAGGTGAGGCCGACGAGCTGGTCGCGCAGGCCGGAGCCGTCGCCGCGGCCGAAGCGTTCGGAGGCGGCGCCCGCGCCCTCGACGGCGGCGCGCGCCTCGGGCAGCGACTCGATGAGCGGGCTCGGGCGGGTCATGGTGAAGGGCGGGGCGAACTCGCCCCAGTGGATGTCGGAGACCATGACGGCGGCCCGGGGCCCGTTGGCCGCGCGGCGCAGGGCGAGCATGCCGAGGGCGGGCTGGAGGGGCAGGACGCCGCCGCGGTGCATGCGCCAGGCGACGACCTCCTCGTCCGCCATGCCGCCGTCGGCCCAGGGCCCCCAGGCGAGGGAGGTGGCGGGCAGCCCGGCCGCGCGCCGCTGCTCGGCGAGCGCGTCGAGGTAGGCGTTGGCGGCGGCGTAGTTGCCCTGCCCGGTGGTGCCGATGATGCCGGCCACGGAGGAGAAGAGGACGAAGGCGTCCAGGTCGCGGTCGCGGGTCAGCTCGTCGAGGTGGGCCGCGCCCAGGGCCTTGGTCCGCAGAACCGTGGCGAACCTGTCCGCGGTGAGGGAGTCGATGACGCCGTCGTCCAGGACACCGGCCGTGTGCACGACCGCGTCGACCGGATGCGCGGCCAGGAGTGCCGCGACGGCGGTCCGGTCGGCGACGTCGCACGCCACCACGGACACGTCCGCTCCCAGTGCCGTCAGTTCGTCCCGCAACTCGGGCGCGCCCGGGGCCTCCAGGCCCCGGCGGCTCACCAGCACCAGCCCGGTCGCGCCCTCTTCGGCGGCCCAGCGGGCCACCCGCGCGCCCAGCGCACCCGTACCACCCGTCACCAGGATCGTGCCTCGCGGACGCCAGGGCGTCTCCTCGTCGGGGGTGGTGGCGGGGATGCGTTCGAGTCGGCGGCCGAGGACGCCGGAGGGACGGACGGCGACCTGGTCCTCGGCGCCGCCGCCCAGCAGGACGCCGAGGAGGCGGGCGGTGGCGCGCCGGTCAAGGGTCTCGGGGAGGTCGAGGAGACCGGCCCACCGGTCCGGGTACTCCAGGGCCGCGACACGGCCGAGGCCCCATACGGCGGCCTGGGCGGGGTCCGCGGGAGCGTCGGAGCGGCCCACCGAGACGGCGCCCCGGGTCAGGGCCCACACCCGCCCGGCCACGCCCGCGTCGCCGAGGGCCTGGAGGACGGCGGCGACCGTGGCCGGGCCGGGCGGCGGGCCTTCGGGGGTGGCGCGGGACGGCACGAGGACGAGGACTCCGGCGACGGGCCCGCCGTCCGCCGCACGCCGCAGCCGGTCGGCGACGGCGGCACGGCCGGTACGGGCGGAACCGGAGAGGTCGGACGCGCCGGAGTCATCACTCAGGTCGGTCAGGTCAGGCAGGTCGGCCAGGTCGACGGTCGTGATCCGCTCGGGGCCGCCGAGGGCCGTCGTGAGGGCGGTGACCGTCGGGGCGGTGTCGGCGGGGGTGCCAGCGGTGACGAGCAGCCAGCGTCCGCCGTCCGGGGCGGGGCCGGTGGCCGGTTCGACGGTGGCGGGCCGCCACGCGACCTCGTAGAACAGGGCGTCCACCGCGCTCTGCTGCTGACGGCGCTCGCGCCAGGCCGCCAGGGCGGGCACCACGGGGGCGATCTGGTCGGCGGCGACGCCGAGGGTGTGGGTCAGCGCGTCGACGTCCTCGCAGGCGACGGCCTCCCAGAAGCGGGCGTCGGCGGTGTCGGCGGCGGTCCGGCGCGCGGCCGGGTCGGTGGCGGTGGTGCCGTGGTCGAGCCAGTACCGCTCGTGCTGGAAGGCGTACGTCGGCAGGTCCGCCGTCGGCGGGACGGTGCGGGGGCCGACGGCGCGGGTCCAGTCGATGTCCACGCCGTGCGTGTGCAGGTGGGCCAAGGCCGCGTAGAGGGCGGGGAGTTCGGGGCGGTCCTTGCGGAGCAGGGGGACGAGGAGGGGTTCGGTGCCGGTGCCCGTGGTGGTGTCGGTGGCGGGGTCGTCGGCGAGGCAGGTCCGGGCGAGGGCGGTGAGGGTGCCGTCGGCGCCGAGTTCGAGGTAGCGGGTGACGCCGTGCTCGTGGAGGCGGCGTACGTCGTCGGCGAAGCGTACGGGCTGGCGGACGTGGGCCGTCCAGTACCCGGCGGCGCACAGGGCGCCGGGTTCGGCGAGGGCGCCGGTGACGTCGGAGACGATCGGGATGCGCGGGGGGTGGTATGTGAGGCTCTCGGCGACGCGCAGGAAGTCCCGCAGCATCGGCTCCATCAGCGGGGAGTGGAAGGCGTGGCTGACGCGCAGGCGGGTGGTGCGGCGGCCGAGGGCGGTGAAGTGGGCGGTGACGGCGTCCACGGCGTCGGCGGTGCCGGAGACGACGACGGAGCGGGGGCCGTTGACGGCGGCGATGCCGACCTCGTCGTCCCGGCCGTCGAGCTGGGGCAGCACCTCGGCCTCGGTGGCCTCGACGGCGGCCATCGCGCCGCCCTCGGGCAGGGCCTGCATGAGGCGGGCGCGGGCGCCGACGAGACGGCAGGCGTCCTCCAGGGACCACACTCCGGCGACGTGCGCGGCGGTGATCTCGCCGATGGAGTGTCCGGCGAGGATGTCGGGGCGCAGTCCCCACCACTCCAGCAGCCGGAACAGGGCCACTTCGAAGGCGAACAGGGCGGGCTGGGTGAACTCGGTCCGGTTCAGGGCGGTGTCGTCGTCGCCGAACACGATCTCCTTGAGGGAGCGGCCGAGTTCGTTGTCGAGGTGGGCGCAGGCGGCGTCGTAGGCCTCGGCGAACACGTCGAAGGTGTCGTACAGTTCACGGCCCATGCCGAGGCGCTGGGAGCCCTGTCCGGCGAAGAGGTAGGCGAGTCCGCCCTCGGCGTCGGCCCGGCCGACGGTGACGGTGGTGGTCGCGGTGGGGGGCGTGTCGCCGCGGGCGACGGCGCGCAGGGCGGTGAGGAGGTCGTCGGGGTCGGTGCCGACTACGGCGGCCCGGTACTCGAAGGTGGTCCGGGAGGTCGCCAGGGCGTGTGCGACGGCGGCGGGGTCGGGGGCGGGCCGGTGCTCCAGGTGTGCGGCGAGGCGGGCGGCCTGGGCGCGCAGCGCGGGCTCGCTGCGCCCGGAGACGAGCCACGGCACGGGTGCGTGGGGCGGCGGCACGGGCAGGGCGGCGGGGGCCGGGGCGTCGTCGGGGTGGGGCTGTTCGAGGACGACGTGGGCGTTGGTGCCGCTGAGTCCGAACGCGGACACGCCCGCGCGCCGGGGCCGGTCCGCCTCGCCCGGCCATGCGCGGGCCTCGGTGAGGAGTTCCACCGCGCCCGCCGACCAGTCGACGTGCGAGGACGGTTCGTCCACGTGCAGCGTCCGGGGCAGGACTCCGTGGCGCATCGCGAGGACCATCTTGATGACCCCGGCGACCCCGGCGGCGGCCTGCGTGTGCCCGATGTTCGACTTCACCGACCCCAGCCACAGCGGCCGTTCACGATCCTGCCCGTACGTCGCCAGCAACGCCTGCGCCTCGATGGGGTCGCCGAGTGCGGTGCCCGTACCGTGCGCCTCGACGGCGTCCACGTCCGCCGCCGACAACCCCGCCCCCGCCAG
This sequence comes from Streptomyces sp. NPDC091281, assembly GCF_044757425.1. Lineage (NCBI taxonomy): Bacteria > Bacillati > Actinomycetota > Actinomycetes > Kitasatosporales > Streptomycetaceae > Streptomyces > Streptomyces sp. NPDC091281. Next base: position 251,945 of record NZ_JBIVUY010000003.1, read on the forward strand.
CGCGGCCCGGATGACCCGCTGCTGCGACGGACCGTTCGGCGCCGTCAGACCGTTCGACGCACCGTCCTGATTGACCGCACTCCCCCGCACCACAGCCAACACCTGATGACCATGACGCCGGGCATCGGACAGCCGCTCCACCAGCAGCATCCCCACACCCTCCGACCAACCGGTCCCGTCCGCACCCTCCGCGAACGCCTTGCACCGGCCGTCCACCGCAAGCCCCCGCTGCCGCGAGAACTCCACAAACACACCCGGCGTCGACATCACCGTCACACCACCGGCCAACGCCAGATCACACTCCCCCGACCGCAACGCCTGCACCGCCAGATGCAGGGCGACCAGGGAGGACGAGCACGCGGTGTCGAGGGTGACGGCGGGGCCCTCCAGGCCGAGGGCGTAGGAGACGCGGCCGGAGGCGAGGCTCGCGGCGCTGCCGGTGAGGAGGTGGCCGCGGACGTCGTCGGGGACCTCGGTGAGGCCGGCGCCGTAGCCCTGGTGGCCGCAGCCGACGAAGAGGCCGGTGCGGGTGCCGCGCAGGGTGCGCGGGTCGAGTCCGGCGCGTTCGACGGTCTCCCAGGACACCTCCAGCAGGAGCCGCTGCTGCGGGTCGACGGCGACGGCCTCGCGCGGGGAGACCCCGAAGAAGGCGGCGTCGAAGTCGGCGGCGCCGGTGAGGAAGCCGCCCTCGTCGACGTAACTGGTGCCGGGGCGCTGGGAGTCGGGGTCGTGCAGGGCGTCGAGGTCCCAGCCGCGGTCGGTGGGGAAGGTGCCGATGGCGTCGCCGCCGTCGGTGAGGAGGTCCCACAGGTCCTCCGGCGAGTCGACGCGGCCGGGCAGGCGGCACGCCATGGCGACGATCGCGATCGGATCGTCCGTCGCCGTGCCCATCCCCGTCGCCGTCGCCGTCGCCGTCGCCGTCGCGGGGAGGATCGTGGGCGTGGTGTCGGCGGGCGGGAGGGTGCCGTCGTCGAGGCGGCGCAGCAGGTGGTCGGCGAGGGCGAGCGGGGTGGGGTGGTCGAAGACGAGGGTGGTGGGCAGGGTGAGGCCGGTGGCGGCCACGAGCAGGTTGCGCAGTTCGACGGCGGTGAGCGAGTCGAAGCCGCAGTCCTGGAAGGCGCGGGTCGGCTGGACGCTCTCCGGGGTGGGGTGGCCGAGCGCGGTCGCGGCGCTGCGGCGGACCAGGCCGAGGAGGACCTGGCGGCGTTCGGCGGTGCCGAGCGGGGCGAGTTCGGCGCGCAGGCGGCCTTCCTCGCCTGCGGCCGTGGCGGGGTCGTCGGCCGCGGGGCCGCGCTGAGCCTCGGGGATACGGCTGAACAGGGCGCCGCCGGGGCGTCCGCGCCGGGCGCCCGCGAGGGCGGTCCAGTCGATGTCGGAGACCAGCGCCCAGGGGGTGTCGTGGGCGAGGAGGTCGAGGAGGGCGGTGAGGGCGGGGTCGGCGTCCATCGGGGTGAGGCCGCCGCGGCGGAGGCGGGCCAGGACGGTCGGATCGTCGGCCATGCCGCCGCCGGACCAGGGGCCCCAGGCGACGGAGGTGGCGGGCAGTCCGGCGGCGCGGCGGTGCCGGGCGAGGGCGTCGAGGTAGGCGTTGCCGGTGGCGTAGCCGGTCTGGCCCGCCGAGCCGAGGGCGCCCGCGATCGACGAGAACAGCACGAACGCGGTGAGCGGGGTGGCGAGGTCGCGGGTGGCCTCGTCCAGGTGGGCGGCGGCCCGGAGTTTGGCGCTCAGGACGGTGGCGTAGCGGTCGGGGTCCATGGCGGTGAGCGGCGCGTCGTCGAGGACGCCCGCGGCGTGCAGCACGGCCGTGAGGGGGCGGTCGGCGGGAACGCCGGCGAGCAGTTCGTCGAGGGCGGTGCGGTCGGCGGGGTCGCAGGCGGCGATGGTCACCTCGGCGCCGAGTTCCGTGAGTTCGCGGCGGAGGAGGTCGGCGCCGGGCGCCTCGGGGCCGCGCCTGCCGACGAGGAGGAGGTGTTCGGCGCCCTCGCGGGCGAGGCGGCGGGCGACGTGGGCGCCGACGGTGCCGGTGCCACCGGTGATGAGAGTGGTGCCGGTGAAGCGGGGTGCGGGGCGGGCGCCGTCGGTGTCGCGGGCGATCCGCGTGAGGCGGCGCCCGAAGACGGCGGAGTCGCGGACGGCGACCTCGTTCTCCTCGCCGGGTGCGGTGAGGACGGCGACGAGGCGGGCGAGGGTCCGGGCGGCGGGACGGTCCGGCAGGTCGACCAGGCCGGTCCGCAGCTCGGGGTGCTCGACGGCCACCGTGCGGGCGAAGCCCCAGGCGGTGGCCTGTACGGGCCGGGTCAGGGGGTCGGCGGCGCCGGTGGACACGGCGGACCGGGTGGCCACCCACAGCCGTACGTCCGCCGCCCCGCCCGAACCGTCGCCGTGGGCGTGGCCGCCACCGTCGGTCAGGGCCTGCGCGAGGAGGGTGTTGAGGTGGAGGCCGAGCGGCACGTCCGGATGGTCCGGGTGCGGCGTCTCGGTGAGCGCGAACAGGGACAGCACCCCGAGGGGCGCCTCCGGGCGTGCGGCCTCAGTGGGACCGGCCTCGGTGGTACCGGCCTGGGCGAGTCGGGCCTCGGTGAGTCCGGCCGCGAGCGCGTCGCGGTCCATGCCGTCGGGCACGGGATACGGGCGTGCGTCGGCCCCGGCCGCGGCGAACGCCTCGGCGAGCGCCTCGGCGGTGGCGGACGCGTCCGGGTCGCTCGCGCAGAACGGCAGCAGCCACGGACGGTCCGGGGTCACGGCGGGGGCGGGCAGCGGCGACCAGGTCTCCTCGTACTGCCAGGACCCGGCGGTGGCCCGCCGCACGCTGTCGTGGTGCCAGGCGGTGAGCGCGGGCAGGACGGGGGCGAGGAGGTCGGCGTCGAGGGCGAGCCGCTCGGCCAGGTCGCGGACGTCACCGCGCCGCACGGCCGACCAGAACGCCGAGTCGACGGCCTGCGCGCGCTCCTCCTCGGTGGTGGTGGCCGCGTCCGTGAGCCAGTACCGGGTCCGCTGGAAGGCGTACGTGGGCAGGTCGACCGGGCGCGCACCCGGGTAGAGGGCGGACCAGTCGGGGGCGTGCCCGCTGACGTACAGCGCGGCCACGGCCCGCAGCACGCTCTCGGCCTCCGGACCCTCCCGCCGCAGCACCGGGGTCACCTGCTCCCGGGCCGTGTCCTGCACGCCCCGCACCAGCCCCGACAGGGTGCCGTCCGGGCCGAGTTCGACGTACCGGACCGCGCCGATCCCGGCGAGTGAGCGCACCGCGTCCGCGAAGCGGACCGTCCGGCGGACGTGCTCCACCCAGTAGGCGGGCGCCGCCAGTTCCTCCGCCGTCACCACCGCGCCGGTCACCGTGGAGACCACTGGCAGCGAGGGACGGCCGTACGTCAGCCCCTCCGCGACGGCACGGAACTCCGCGAGCATCGGCTCCATGAACGGGGAGTGGAAGGCGTGACTCACCCGCAGCGCGGTGACCCGGCGGCCGTCCTGGCGGAAGCCCGCGACGACATCCTCCACGGCATCGGCCGCACCCGAAACAACCACGGAACGGGGCCCGTTGACCGCCGCGAGACCCACCCTGGCCTCGTCCAGCAGCGGCAGCACCTCGTCCTCCGTGGCCTCCACCGCCACCATCGCGCCACCCACGGGCAACGCCTGCATCAACCGCCCGCGCGCCACCACGAGTCGGCACGCATCGCTCAGCGACCAGACTCCCGCCACATGCGCGGCGGCGATCTCACCGATCGAATGCCCGGCCAGGACATCGGGCCGGACGCCCCACGACTCCAGCAGCCGGAACAGCGCCACCTCCAGCGCGAACAAGGCGGGCTGCGCGAACTCCGTACGGTTCAGGCGATCAGCCTCGTCCCCGAACACCACGTCCTTCAACGCGAAGGGCAGTTCGGCGTCCACCGCGTCGAACGCCTCCGCGAACACCGGGAACGCCGCATACAGTTCACGCCCCATCCCCAGCCGCTGCGAACCCTGCCCCGCGAACACGAACGCCGTACGCCCCCGCACCGCACTCCCCCGCACCACCCGCGGGTCCGCCCCACCGGACGCCAGCGCGACAAGCGCCGTCCGGGCTTCCTCAGGGTCCACGGCGACGACCGCGGCGCGGTCCTCGAAGACGGAGCGGGTGGTGCCCAACGACCAGCCCAGATCGGCCGGTCGGGGCTCGGTCGGGGCGTCGGTGAGGGTTTCCGCGAGGCGGCGTGCCTGTCCCTGGAGGCCGTCGGCGCCGCGGCCCGAGAGCGGCCACAGGACGAGGTCCGAGGCGGCGGCGCCCTGGGGCCCGGCCTCGGTAGGGGAGTCCGAGGGGCGGGATTCCTCGGTCCATTCCTCCACCACCACATGGGCGTTGGTGCCGCTGACGCCGAAGGAGGAGACGCCCGCGCGGCGGCGGTGGGTGTCGTCGCGGCGCGGCCACGGCCGCGTCTCGGAGAGCAGGGTGACGCGGCCCGCGGACCAGTCGACGTGGGAGGACGGCTCGTCCACGTGCAGCGTCCGCGGCAGCATGCCGTGCCGCATCGCGAGGACCATCTTCATGACGCCCGCGAGGCCCGCGGCGGCCTGGGTGTGACCGATGTTGGACTTCACCGAGCCGAGCAGGAGCGGCCGTTCGCGGTCCTGGCCGTAGGTGGCGAGGAGGGCCTGGGCCTCGATGGGGTCGCCGAGGGTGGTGCCGGTGCCGTGGGCCTCGACGGCGTCGACGTCGGCCGGGGTGAGGCCCGCTCCGGCGAGCGCGGCGCGGATGACGCGTTGCTGGGAGGGGCCGTTGGGGGCGGTGAGGCCGTTGGAGGCGCCGTCCTGGTTGACGGCGGAGCCGCGCAGGACGGCGAGGACGGGGTGGCCGTTGCGGCGGGCGTCGGAGAGACGTTCCAGCAGGAGGAGGCCCGCGCCCTCGCCCCAGCCGGTGCCGTCGGCGGCGTCCGCGAACGGCTTGCAGCGGCCGTCGGCGGCCATGCCGCCCTGGCGGCTGAACTCGACGAAGGCGCCGGGGGTGGACATGACGGCGACGCCGCCCGCGAGGGCGAGGGCGCACTCGCCGGTCCGCAGGGCCTGCGCGGCGAGGTGCAGGGCGACCAGGGAGGACGAGCAGGCGGTGTCGACGGTGACGGCCGGGCCCTCCAGACCCATGACGTAGGAGATGCGGCCGGAGGCGACGCTGCCGGTGTTGCCGGTGAGGATGTGGCCCTCGACGCCCTCGGGGATCTCGCGCAGGGTGGAGCCGTACTCCTGGTTGCTGCATCCGACGAAGACGCCGGTGCTGCTGCCGCGGAGGGCGGCGGGGGCGAGTCCGGCGCGTTCGACGGTCTCCCAGGCGACCTCCAGGACGAGGCGCTGCTGGGGGTCCATGGCGAGGGCTTCGCGGGGGGAGATGCCGAAGAAGTCGGCGTCGAAGTGGTCGGCGTCGTGGACGAAGGCGCCCTGGCCGGTGGCGCTGTGGCCGGGTCCGCCGGGGCGCAGCAGGGTGTCGAGGTCCCAGCCGCGGTCGGTGGGGAAGTCGGTCATGGCGTCGGTGCCGTCGGCGAGGAGTCGCCAGAAGCGTTCGGGGGTGTCCGCGCCGCCCGGCCAGCGGCAGGCCATGGAGACGATGGCGATCGGCTCGGTCAGCGTCTCCTGGAGCTGCTGGTTGTGCTTGCGCAGCCGTTCGTTCTCCCGGAGCGAGGCACGCAGGGCTTCGACGACTTTTTCGGAGGACATGCTCAGCTCCACACTTCGCGCTTCGCGGCAGCCAGCGGCCGGCCGGGCTGGGGGGTCGGGGAGGGGGACGGCGGGCGGGCGCCCCGGGGCCCGTGCGGGTCGGGCGGTGCCCCGGGGTGGCGTCCGGGTGCTCAGTCGTCGGCGCCGAGCGCCATCCGGACGAGGTCGTCGACGTCCATGTCGTCGACGTCGAGACCGGAGACCGGTTCGGCGTCGGGGGCGCCGTCCGGGGCGGGTCCGGGATCGGTGCCGGTGCCGGTGGGGGGCTCGGCGGGTGCGAGGGCGAGGAGGGCGTCCAGGAGGCCCGACGCGCGGAACCGGGTGAGGGGGATGGAGGTCAGCAGCCTGCGCAGGGTCGCGTCGTCCGGCTCGCCGGTCCCGTAGGTGGTGGCGCCGCGCGGCGCGTCGTGGGCGGCGGTGCCGCCGGTCGGGGCGGCGAAGTGCTCGCGGTGCAGGTGGTCGGCGAGCGCGGCGGGGGTCGGGTAGTCGAAGACGAGGGTGGCGGGCAGCAGGACGCCGGTGGCCGCGTTCATCCGGTTGCGGAGTTCGACGGCGGTGAGGGAGTCGAAGCCGAGTTCCTTGAAGGACTGCTCGGGGTCGATGCCGGCCGGGGAGGTGTGGCCGAGGACGGCGGCGACCTGGCGGCAGACCCCGTCGGTGAGGCGGCGGCGTCGTTCGGCGGGGTCGAGGGCGGCGAGGTCGGCGGCGAGGTCCGGCGCGCTGTCCCCGAGCGCGGCCGGGGTGCGGTCGGTGACGGTGCGGCGGGCGCGGGCGAGGGCCGACAGCAGGGGCGGCACCGGGCCCTCGGCGCCCAGCCGGGCGGTGTCGACGGCGAGCGGGAGCCGGACGGCGCCGGGCTGGTCGAGGGCCTCGGTGAACAGGGCGAGGCCTTCCTTGGGGGCGAGCGGCGGCAGTCCGGCGCGTTCCATGCGGCGGATGTCGGCGTCGGTGAGGCCGCCGGTCATGCCGGTGGTGCGCGACCAGGGGCCCCAGGGCAGGGAGAGGGCGGGCAGGCCGAGGGCGTGCCGGTGTTCGGCGAGGGCGTCGAGGAAGGCGTTGGCGGCGGCGTAGTTGGCCTGGCCGGGGGCGCCGAGGGTGCCGGCGGCGGACGAGAAGAGGACGAACGCGGCCAGGTCGAGGCCCGCGGTGAGGTCGTGGAGGTGGGCGGCGGCGTCGAGCTTGGGGCGCAGGACGGCGGCGAGGCGGTCGGGGTCGAGCTGGTCGACGACGGTGTCGTCGAGGACTCCGGCGGCGTGCACGACGGCGGTCAGGGGGTGGTGTCCGGGGACGGCGGCGAGGAGGGCCGCGGCCTGGTCGCGGTCGGCGACGTCGGCGGCCCGTACGGTCACCTCGGCGCCCAGTTCGGTGAGTTCGGCGGCGAGCTGGGCGGCGCCGGGGGCGTCGGGGCCGGTGCGGGAGGCGAGCAGCAGGTGGCGGACGCCGTGTTCGGTGACGAGGTGGCGGGCGAGGAGGGCGCCGAGGCCGCCGGTGCCGCCGGTGACCAGGACGGTGCCGTCGGGGTCGAGGGGGGCGGGCAGGGTGAGGACGACCTTGCCGATGTGGCGGGCCTGCGACATGTGGCGGAAGGCGTCGGGGGCGCGGCGGACGTCCCAGGGGGTGACGGGCAGCGGGGTGAGGACGCCGGACGTGAACATGCCGGTCAGGGCGGTGAGCATCTCGCCGATGCGGTCGGGTCCGGCCTCGATGAGGTCGAACGCCCGGTAGCGGACGCCGGGGTGCTGGGCGGCGACCTCGTCGGCGTCGCGGACGTCGGTCTTGCCCATCTCCAGGAAGTGGCCGCCGCGGGGCAGGAGGCGCAGGGAGGCGTCGACGAACTCCCCGGCGAGGGAGTCGAGGACGAGGTCCATGCCCTGTCCGCCGGTCGTGGTGCGGAAGGTGTCCTCGAAGGCGAGGTCGCGGGAGGAGGCGATGTGGTCGTCGGCGAGTCCGGCGGCGCGCAGGACGTGCTGCTTGCCGGGGCTCGCGGTGGCGTGGACGTCGGCGCCGAGGTGGCGGGCGAGCTGGGTGGCGGCCATGCCGACGCCGCCCGCGCCCGCGTGGACGAGGACCCGGTCGCCGGGGCCGACGGCGCCGAGGTCGACCAGGGCGTAGTAGGCGGTGAGGAACACGATGGGGACGGTCGCGGCCTGCGCGAAGGTCCAGCCGTCGGGGATCGGGGCGACGGTGCGGGCGTCGGCGACGGCGCGCGGCCCGTACGCGGAGGGGAACATGCCCATCACGCGGTCGCCGACGGCCAGTGCGGTGACGCCGGGCCCGGTCTCGGTGACGACACCGGCGCCTTCCAGGCCGAAGTCGCGGGCGTCGCCGGGGTACATGCCGAGGGCGTTGAGGACGTCGCGGAAGTTGACGCCGGCGGCGCGGACGGCGACGCGTATCTCGCCGTCGGTGAGGGGGCGTTCGGCGTCGGGGGCGGGCACGAGGGCGAGGCCGTCGAGGGTGCCCTTGCGGACGGTGTCGAGGCGCCAGGCGGTGGGGGCGGCGGCGTACGGGGGCCGCAACGCGGCGTCCTGGGTGGTGCGTTCGAGGCGCGGGAGGAGGACGGTGCCGTCGCGGAGGGCGAGTTGAGGTTCGGGCCGGTCGAGGGCGGCGGGCAGCGCCGCGAGGGAGGCCGGGGTGGTGTCGGTGTCGACGAGGACGAACCGGTCGGGGTGTTCGGACTGGGCGGAGCGGACCAGGCCCCAGGCGGTGGCGGCGGCCGGGTGGTGCGGGCCGGGGCCGTCGGGGGTGGCGGCGCCGTGGGTGACGAGGACCAGGCGGGTGCGGTCGAGGCGGCGTTCGGCGAGGAGGCCGCGCACCAGGGCGAGGGCGTGCCGGGCGGCGGTGTGTCCGGCGGCGGCGAGGTAACCCTCGTCCACGCACCCGCTCCCGCCGTCGTCGGGGTCGTCGTCGGGGAGGACGGCGAGGACGGTGGCCGGGGCGGGGGTGCCGGTGTCGGCGGCGGAGGCGGCGAGGGCGGCCAGGTCGGTCGCCTCGCTGAGACGCGCGGTCCCTCCGGCGGCGGTGAGGCGGGCGGCGAACTCCTGTCCGGCCGGGTCGCCGAGGACGGTCAAGGCGGCGGGCGTGTCCGCCGGGGCGACGGCGGGGCGGGGCTGCCAGTCGAGGCGGAACAGGTCGCCCGCGCCGCGGTCGGGGCGGGCCCGCAGCCGCTCGGGGTCGACAGCGCGCAGGGCGAGGGAGCCGACGGTGGCGACGGGCCGGCCGGTGGTGTCGGCGAGGTCGAGGGCGACGGCGTCGGTGCCGTGGACGGCGAGGCGGGCGCGCAGCGCGGTGGCGCCGGTGGCGTGCAGGGTGACGTCCCGCCAGGAGTACGGCATGCGTCCGGAGACGGTGTCGTCCAGGAGGAACGCGGTGGCGTGCAGGGCGGCGTCGAGGAGCGCGGGGTGCAGTCCGTAGCCGGGGGTGTCGGCGTGGGCGGGCTCGGGGAGGGCGATCTCGGCGTACACGGCGTCGTCGTGCCGCCAGGCGGCGCGCAGCCCCCGGAAGAGGGGGCCGTAGCCGAAGCCGGCGGCGGCGAGGCGGTCGTAGGTGTCGTCGGTGGGCAGCGGGTCGGCGCCGGGCGGGGGCCAGGCGGCGAGGGGGCCGGGGCCGTCGGCGGGCGCGGGGGCGCCGCCGGGGGCGAGGATGCCGTCGGCGTGCAGGGTCCAGGGCCGGTCGGGTCCGGCGTCGGCGGGCCGGGAGTGCACGCCGAGGGGGCGGTTGCCGTCGGCGTCGGGCGGGCCGACCCGCAGGTGCAGGGTGACGGCGTGGTCGGGGGTGAGGAGGAGGGGTTCGACCAGGGTGAGTTCGGTGACGCGGTCGCAGCCGACGTGGTGGGCGGCGCGCAGGGCGAGGTCGAGGTGGGCGGTGCCGGGCAGGACGGTGGTGCCGCCGAGGGCGTGGTCGGCGAGCCAGGGCTGGTCGGCGAGGGAGAGACGGCTGGTGAAGACGTGTCCGGCGCCGTCCGGGAGGTCGAGGCGGGCGCCGAGCAGGGGGTGTCCGGCCGTGGCGAGTCCGGCGGCGGCGAGGTCGGCGGTGCGGCGGCCCGCGCCCGGCCAGTACCGCTCGCGCTGGAAGGCGTAGGTGGGCAGGTCGACCGGGTGGGCGGGGCGCGGGGTGAGGGCGGCCCAGTCGACGTCGGTGCCGTGGGCGTGGGCGCGGGCGAGGCCGCCGAGGAAGGTGGTGACGTCGTCGTGGCCGGGGCGCAGGAGGGCGGTGGCGGCGGTGTCGGCGGGCGCGGCGAACCCGTCGGCGGCGAGGGCGGTGAGGGTGCCGTCGGGGCCGATCTCCAGGGTGCGGCGGACGCCGAGGCCTTCCAGGGCGCGCAGTCCGTCGTGGAAGCGGACGGTCTGCCGGACGTGGCGGACCCAGTGTTCGGGGTCGGTGAGTTCGCCGGGCGCGGCGGGGCGTCCGGTGACGTCGGAGACGATCGGCAGGAGCGGCTCGTGGTAGGTGAGGGAGGCGGCGACCTGCCGGAACGCGTCCAGGACGGGGTCCATGAGCGGGGAGTGGAAGGCGTGGCTCACCTTGAGCCGCTTGGTGCGGCGGCCGAGGGCCTCGATGCGGGCGGCGACGTCGCGTACGGCGGACTCCTCGCCGGAGACGACGACGGCGCGCGGCCCGTTGACGGCGGCGATACCGGCCTCGCCGTCCCGGCCGTCGAGCAGCGGCAGCACCTCGTCCTCGGTGGCCTGGAGGGCGACCATCGCGCCGCCCTCGGGCAGGGCGTCCATGAGGCGGGCGCGGGCGGCGACGAGACGGCAGGCGTCGGGCAGGGAGAGCACCCCGGCGGCGTGCGCGGCGGCGACGGAGCCGATCGAGTGGCCGAGGAGGTGGTCGGGGGTGACGCCGAGGGAGCGGACGAGGCGGTAGAGGGCGACCTCGACGGCGAACAGGGCGGGTTGGGCGTGCCCGGTGCGGCCGAGGAGGTCCCCCGCGTCGCCGAGGACGGTGTCGCGCGGCGAGGTCTCCAAGAGGCCCGCGTCGAAGTGGGCGCAGACCTCGTCGAAAGCGGCGGCGAACACGGGGAACGCCGCGTACAGCGCACGGCCCATGCCGGGGCGCTGGGCGCCCTGCCCGGTGAAGAGGAACGCGGTGAGCCCGGCGCGGACGGCGGGTCCTGCGGTCTCGGGCCGCAGGTCGCCGGAGGCGAGACGGGCGAGGTCGGTGACGAGGGCGTCCCGGTCGGCGCCGAGGAGCACGGCGCGGTGCTCGAAGGCGGGGCGGCTGGTGGCGAGGGCGTGGGCGAGGTCGGCGGCGGCCAGGTCGGGGCGGCCGGTGACGTGGTCGAGGAGGCGGGCGGCCTGGGCCCGCAGGGCCTGCGGGGTGCGGGCAGACAGGGGCCAGGCGAGCGGGCCGGGGTTCGTGGCGGCGCCCGGTGACGGGACGCCCGGTGCCACGGGCGCGGGTTCCGGGGGCGCCTCCTCCAGGACGACGTGGGCGTTGGTGCCGCTGAACCCGAAGGAGGAGACACCGGCGCGGCGGGTGCGGCCGTCCTCGGGGGTCCAGGGGCGGGGTGCGGTGAGGAGGCGGACGGCGCCGGACTCCCAGTCGACGTGCCGGGACGGGCGGGCCGCGTGCAGGGTGCGGGGCAGTTCGGCGTGGCGGAGGGCGAGGACGGTCTTGATGACCCCGGCGACGCCCGCGGCGGCCTGGGTGTGTCCGAGGTTGGACTTCACCGACCCGAGCCACAGGGGCCGTTCGCGGTCCTGGCCGTACGTGGCGAGGAGGGCCTGCGCCTCGATGGGGTCGCCGAGGACGGTGCCGGTGCCGTGTCCCTCCACGGCGTCCACGTCGGCCGGGCCGAGCCCCGCGTCGGCGAGCGCGGCGCGGATGACGCGTTCCTGGGAGGGTCCGTTGGGCGCGGTGAGCCCGTTGGAGGCGCCGTCGGAGTTGATCGCGGTGCCGCGGACCACGGCGAGGACGCGGTGGCCGTGGCGGCGGGCGTCGGACAGCCGCTCCACGACGAGGACGCCGACGCCCTCGCCCCAGCCGGTGCCGTCGGCGTCGTCGCCGTACGCCTTGCAGCGGCCGTCGGCGGCGAGGCCGCGCTGGCGGCTGAACTCCAGGAACGCCGACGGCGTCGACATGACGGTGACACCGCCCGCGAGGGCGAGGTCGCACTCCCCGGCGCGCAGCGCGCGGACCGCCCAGTGCAGGGCGACGAGGGAGGAGGAGCAGGCGGTGTCGACGGTGACGGCCGGGCCCTCCAGGCCGAGGGTGTAGGCGATGCGGCCGGAGACGACGCTGGCCGCGTTGCCGGTGCCGAGGAAGCCGTCGACGTCCTCGGCGGAGCCGCGCAGCAGCACCGGGTAGTCCTGGCCGTTGGTGCCGGCGAACACGCCGGTCCGGGTGCCGCGCAGGGTGCGCGGGTCGACGCCGGTCCGTTCCACGGCCTCCCAGCAGGCCTCCAGCAGCAGCCGCTGCTGCGGGTCCATGGCCAGGGCCTCGCGCGGCGAGATCCCGAAGAACGCGGCGTCGAACCGGTCGACGCCGGTCAGGAAGCCTCCGGTGCGGGTGTAGGTGGTGCCCTCGTGGGCGGGGTCGGGGTCGTAGAGCGCGGCGAGGTCCCAGCCCCGGTCCTCGGGGAAGCCGGTGAGGCCGTCGTCCCCGGCGGCGAGGAGGTCCCAGAGCTGTTCGGGGGTGTCGGCGCCGCCGGGCAGGCGGCAGGCCATGCCGACGATGACGACCGGGTCGTCCTGCGTGGTCCGCGCGTCGCGCCCGGCGGGCGAGGCGGTCCCCGTGGCCGGGTCGCCGGTCGGCAGCAAGCCCAGCAGGTGGGTGGCGAGCGCGGCGGGCGTGGGGTGGTCGAAGGCGGCGGTGGGCGCGAGCCGCAGCCCGGTGCGGCGTTCCAGCGCGTTGCGCAGGTCGACGGCGGTGAGCGAGTCGAACCCGAGGTCGCGGAAGGGGCGTTCGGGGTCGGCGGGCGCGGTGTCGGCGCCGTGGCCGAGGACGGCGGCGATCTCGGCGCGCAGCAGCCGCAGCACGGCGGCGGGCCGCTCGGCGGCGGGCAGCGCCAGCAGCGCGCGCACGGCGGCCCGGCCCCCGGCGCGGGCGGCGGTGCGGGCGCTGCGGCGGCCGGTCGCGGCGGGGTCGCGCAGCAGCGCGGGCACGGCGGGGGCGGAGCGGGCGGCGGCCAGGTCCAGGCGGACCGGCAGCAGCACCGCGCGGTCCTGGGCGAGGGCGAGGTCCAGCAGGGCGAGGGCGTCGGCAGTGGGCAGGACGGTGACGCCGGCCCGTGCCGCGCGGTCGCGGTCGGCGGCGGAGAGGTCGGCGGTCATGCCGCTGTCCTCGGCCCACAGTCCCCAGCCGAGGGCGGTCGCGGGCCGCCCCTGCGCGCGCCAGACACCCGCACAGGCCTCCAGGAAGGCGTTGGCGGCGGCGTAGTTGCCCTGGCCGGGGCCGCCGAAGGTGGCGGCGGCGGACGAGAACAGCACGAACGCCGACAGGTCCAGGTCGCGGGTGAGGCGGGCGAGGTGGATCGCGGCGTCGGCCTTGGGCCGCAGGACGGCGGCGAGCCGTTCGGGCGTGAGGGCGGCGAGCAGCCCGTCGTCGAGGACCCCGGCGGCGTGCAGGACCGCGCCGAGGGGGTGTTCGGCCGGGATGTCCGCGAGGAGCGCGGCGAGCGCCCCGGCGTCGGCGACGTCGCAGGCCGCGACGGTGACGCGGGCGCCGTCCGCCTCCAGGGCGGCGCGCAGTGCGGCGGTGCCGGGCGCGTCCGGGCCGCGGCGGCTGACGAGCAGCAGGTGGCGTACGCCGTGCGCGGTGACCAGGTGCCGGGCGACGGCGGTGGCGACGGTGCCGCCCGCGCCGGTCACGAGCACGGTCCGCTCCGGGTCGAAGGCGGGTCCGCCCGCCCCGGTGGCGGGCCGGTGGCGCACCAGCCGGGCCGCGTACGAGCGCCCGGCGCGCACCGCGACCTCGGTCTCGTCACCGGACGCGGCCGCGCCGACCGCGGCGAGCACGGCCGCCGCGTCCGCGTCGGCGTCGACGTCCACGAGGAGGAACCGGCCGGGACTCTCCGACTGCGCGGACCGCACCAGCCCGCGCACGGCGGCGGAGACCGGGTCGGCGACCCGCTCCCCCGGCCGGACGGCGACCGCGCCCCGCGTGACGAGGACGAGCCGCGCGTCGGCCGCCCGCGCGTCCGCCTGCCACCGCTGGAGGAGCCCCAGCGCGGCCGCGGTCGCGGCGTGCAGCTCGGCGGGCGACACCTCGCCCTGGGCGCGTATGGCTTCGTCGCTCGGTACGGCGTCGCCGCTCCGTTCGGCTTCTTCGCCGGGTGCGGCGTCGTCGGTGTGTACGGCGGCGAGGACCAGGTCGGGTGTGGCGGGTCCGGCGGTGAGCAGGGCGTCGAGGTCGGGACAGCGGGCGGCGTCCTGGGGTGCCTGTGCGAGGGCGGCGCCGATGACGGCGACGGTCGGGGCGGGCTCCGGCCGGGCGGCGGGCGGCAGTTCGGTCCACTCGACGGCGAACAGGTCGGCGGCGCCCGGTGCGGCGACGGCGAGGTCCGCCACGGGGGCGAGGGCGACCGCGCCGACGGTGGCGACCGGGTCCCCGGCCTCGTCGGCAACGTCGAGGCGCAGTTCCCCGTCCGGGGCGGTCCGCAGCCGGACCCGCAGCACCTCGGGGACCGGCGCGTGCAGGGTGCAGTCCCGCCAGGTCACGGGGACGCCGCCGGGGTGGCCGACGAGGGAGGCGGTGAGCAGGGCGGCGTCCAGCAGCGCCGGGTGCAGGGCGACGCGCGGCGCGTCCGCCCGCAGCTCCTCGGGCACGGCGACCTCGGCACCCACCTCGTCCCCGGCCCGCCACACGGCGGTGAGGGCACGGAACGCGGGCCCGTGGTCCGGACCGTTCTCCCGCGCGGTGTCGTGGAGCACGTCGATCTCGTCGGCGGTGAGGACCCGGGCACCGGGGGGCGGCCAGGCACCGTCGGCGGCGGGTTCGGCGGCCGGGTCGGCGGGGGCCAGGAGGCCGTGGGCGTGCCGGGTCCAGGGCTCGTCGTCGGCGGTACGGGCGTGGCAGGCGAACGGCCGGGTGCCGTCGGCGCCGGGGCCGTCGAGGACGACCTGGACCTCCACGGGCCGGTCCCCGTCCAGGACGAGCGGCTGTTCCTGCGTCAGCCGGACGACGTGGTCGCAGCCGACCCGGCCGCCGAGGTGGAGGGCGAAGTCGAGGTACGCGGCGGTGGGCAGCACGGTGGTGCCCGCGACGGTGTGGTCGGCGAGCCACGGGTGGGTGCGCGCGGAGAGGTGGGTGGTGGAGACGACGGCGGTGGAGTCGGCCAGGGTCAGCGCGGAGCCGAGCAGGGCGTGGCCACCGGCCTGACGGCGCCCGCCGGGCACCGGGCCCAGCCAGAACCGGCGTTGCCGGAAGGCGTAGGTGGGCAGGTCGACGTGCCGGGCCCGCGGGTAGAGGGCGGACCAGTCGGGGGCGTGCCCGGTGACGTACAGCGCGGCGACGGCCCGCAGCACGCTCTCGGTCTCCGGGCCCTCCCGCCGCAGGACGGGGGCGACGCGCTCCGGAGCCTCGTCCAGGACGCCCCGCACCAGGGCCGACAGGGTGCCGTCCGGGCCGAGTTCGAGGTGGCGGACGGCTCCCACCGACCGGAGCCCGCGCACCGCGTCGGCGAACCGCACGGGCCGCCGTACGTGCTCCACCCAGTAGTCGGGCGAGGCCAGTTCCTCGGCGGTGGCGGTCACGCCGGTCACCGTGGACACCAGCGGCAGCGACGGCGCGCCGTACGTCAGCCCTTCCGCGACGGTACGGAACTCCGCGAGCATCGGCTCCATGAGCGGGGAGTGGAAGGCGTGACTCACGCGGAGCGCGGTGACCCGTCGGCCGTCCTGGCGGAAGCCCGCGACGACGTCCTCCACGGCATCGGCCGCACCCGAAACGACCACTGAGCGGAGACCGTTGACCGCCGCGAGACCCACCCTGGCCTCGTCCAGCAGCGGCAGCACCTCGTCCTCCGACGCCTCCACCGCCACCATCGCACCGCCCGCCGGAAGGGCCTGCATCAACCGGCCCCGCGCGACCACAAGTCGGCACGCATCGCTCAGAGACCAGACACCCGCCACATGCGCGGCAGCGATCTCACCGATCGAATGCCCGGTCAGGACGTCGGGGCGGACACCCCACGACTCCAGCAGCCGGAACAGCGCCACCTCCAGCGCGAACAGGGCGGGCTGCGCGAACTCCGTCCGGTTCAGACGCTCGGAGTCCTCCCCGAACACCACATCCTTCAAAGCGAAGGGGAGTTCGGCGTCCACCGCGTCGAACGCCTCCGCGAACACCGGGAACGCCGCGTACAGTTCACGCCCCATCCCCAGCCGCTGCGAACCCTGACCCGCGAACAGGAACCCCGTACGCCCCCGCACCGCGCTCCCCCGCACCACCCGCGGGTCCGACTCCCCGGACGCCAGCGCGGCAAGCGCCGTCCGGGCTTCCTCAGGGTCCGCGGCGACAACTGCGGCGCGGTCCTCGAAGGCCGCGCGGGTCGCGCCGAGGGACCAGCCGAGGTCGCCGGGCAGGTCGGTGCGGGAGGTGTCGGTGAGGTGGGCGGTGAGGCGTTCCGCCTGGCCGTGGAGGGCGTCCGTGCCGCGCGCGGAGAGCGGCCACAGGGCCAGTCCCGGCACACCGGCCGCTCCGGGCGCGCCCGCCGCCGCCTCGGTGTCCGGGGCGGCGGCCGGTTCGTCGGGCCATTCCTCCACGATGACATGGGCGTTGGTGCCGCTCACGCCGAACGCGGAGACGCCCGCGCGGCGGCGGTGCGTCTCGTCGCGGCGGGCCCACGGCTGGGCCTCGCTGAGCAGGTCGACGCGGCCGGACTCCCAGTCGACGTGGGAGGACGGGGCGTCGACGTGCAGGGTGCGGGGCAGGGTGCCGTGGCGCATGGCCAGCACCATCTTCATCACGCCGCCCACTCCGGCGGCGGCCTGGGTGTGGCCGATGTTGGACTTCAACGAGCCGAGCCACAGGGGCCGTTCGCGGTCGCGTCCGTACGTGGCGAGGAGGGCCTGCGCCTCGATCGGGTCGCCCAGCGTCGTGCCGGTGCCGTGGGCCTCGACGGCGTCCACGTCGGCCGTGGAGAGGCCCGCTCCGGCGAGCGCGGCGCGGATGACGCGTTGCTGGGAGGGGCCGTTGGGGGCGGTGAGGCCGCTGCTGGCGCCGTCCTGGTTGACGGCGGAGCCGCGCAGGACGGCGAGGACGGGGTGGCCGTTGCGGCGGGCGTCGGAGAGACGTTCCAGCAGGAGCAGGCCCGCGCCCTCGCCCCAGCCGGTGCCGTCGGCGGCGTCCGCGAAGGACTTGCAGCGGCCGTCGGGCGCGAGGCCGCGCTGGCGGCTGAACTCGGTGAAGGTGACCGGGGTCGACATCACGGCGACGCCGCCCGCGAGGGCGAGGGAGCACTCCCCGGCACGCAGGGCCTGCGCGGCGAGGTGCAGGGCGACCAGGGAGGAGGAGCAGGCGGTGTCGACGGTGACCGCCGGGCCCTCCAGGCCGAGCGTGTAGGCGACGCGCCCGGAGGCGATGCTGCCCGCGCTGCCGTTGCCGAGGAAGCCCTCCAGGCCGGGCGGCGGGGTGTCGAAGCGGGAGCCGTAGTCGTTGTACATGACCCCGGCGAAGACACCGGTCGCGCTGCCGCGCAGGGCGGCCGGGTCGAGTCCGGCGCGCTCCAGGGCCTCCCAGGCGAGCTGGAGCAGGAGGCGCTGCTGGGGGTCGGTGCCCAGGGCCTCGCGGGGGGACATGCCGAAGAAGTCGGGGTCGAAGTCGGCGGCGTCGTGCAGGAAACCGCCCTCGCGCGTGTAGCAGGTGTTCGGGTGCTCGGGGTCGGGGTGGTAGAGGGAGTCGACGTCCCAGCCGCGGTCCTCGGGGAAGGCGGTGATGGCGTCGGTGCCGTCGGCGACGAGACGCCACAGGTCCTCGGGCGTGCGGACACCGCCGGGGTAGCGGCAGGCCATGGAGACGATCGCGACGGGCTCGCGGTCCTTCGCCTCCAGTTCGCGCAGCCGGGTGGTGGTGCGGTGGAGGTCGGCGGTGACGCGCTTGAGATAGTCGCGCAGGCGTTCTTCGCTCACAGCCCGCTCCCCGTGCCGGGGCGGCGCACGACGGCGCACACGATCGGCGGCAGGCCCGCTGCGTTCGGAACGGTAGACGTCACCGGATCTCCTCAGGCTCGGACGGCCACGCGGTCGGCATGGTTCCTCGGACACCTCGAACCCGGCCCAGTCTGGGGGCGCGCGCGGTGTTCACGGCGGCCGGACCTCGGACTCTGAAAAATCCCCTAGTTGCCCGAAGGAGCAGCCTCGCCCCGGAGGCGCGGACGTGGCCTGAACCGGCAAATCCCTAGAGTTGCGGGCGATCTGTGGCCGGATCTTCACGGCGCGTGCTGCGCTGGGGCCCGCTCCCGGCCCGCCGTGTGCGCGGCCGCTCCTACGAGGCCCTACGAGAGGGGTCCCGATGACCGCCGTGCCCGCTCCCGCCGCACCCGAGCTGTCCGCGCCGCCCGAGGTCGGGCTCGACGGCGGTGCGACGCTGCTGGCCTGGCTGCGCCGGATGCGCGACGAGCAGCCGGTGTGGCAGGACCCGCAGGGCCGCTGGCACGTGTTCCGGCACGAGGACGTACAGCGGATCACGGCCGACCCGGCGACGTTCTCCTCGGACACGGTGAGCAGACTCTCGGGCGGGGAGAGACAGCCGCCCGGCGGGACGCTGCTGCTGCTCGACCCGCCCCGGCACGGCAAGCTGCGCCGCCTGGTCAGCAAGGTGTTCACCGCGAAGATGGTGACCGAGCTGGAGCCGCGGATCACCGAGGTCGCCACCGACCTCCTGGACGGCCTGGACGGGGACCGGTTCGACCTGGTCGAGGCGTTCGCCAACCCGCTGCCGGTCATCGTGATCTCCTCCATGCTGGGGGTGCCGCCGTCCGACCGGCCCCTGTTCCAGGAGTGGGCGGACAGCCTGCTGACCGTGAACTGGGAGACGCCCGAGGGCGCCGAGGTCCTGGGCCGCACCGTGACCGAGCTGGGCGCCTATCTCCAGCAGCACGTCACCGAGCGGCGGGAGCGCGAGCACGACGACCTGATGAGCCTGCTGGTGCGGGCCGAGGTCGACGGGGAACGGCTGAACGACGAGGACGTGGTGAGTTTCGCGGCGCTGCTGCTGCTCGCCGGGCATGTCACCACGTCCGTCCTGCTGGGCAACATGCTGCTGGCGGCGGACCTGGAACCCGGCCTGCTCGGCGCGCTGCGCACCGACCGGTCGCTGATCACCCCCTTCACGGAGGAGGTGCTGCGCGCCCGGCCCCCGTTCCTGAAGGTCGAGCGGGTGCCGACCCGTGCGGTGGAGGTCGCGGGGGTGGAGGTGCCGGAGAACGCGATGATGTATCTCTGGCTGCTGTCCGCCAACCGGGACGAGCGGGTCTTCGCCGAGCCGGACCGTTTCCTGCCGGGCCGGCCCAACGCCCGTCAGATGGCGTTCGGGCACGGCATCCACTACTGCCTGGGCGCCCCGCTGGCCCGCATGGAGGGGCAGATCGCCCTGAACCTGATGCTCGACCGCTACACCGGCGTCCGGGTGGACCGCGACAGCCCGCTGTCGTACTTCGACAACCGTGTCAACGTGTTCGGGCTTCGTCGGCTGCCGCTGATCGCCGCGCGGGCGTAGCCGGGGCACCGGCGGACACCCCGCGCCGCCCGCTCCCGCCCCGGCGCGTACCCGGCCCGGCGGCGCGACCGGGCGGACGGAACCCACCAGACGGAGGACTCATGGCCTTTGAGCCGAAACCCCCTGTGATCCCCACGGATCGCACCTGCCCCTTCGACCCCGACCCCGAGTACCGCAGGCTGCGCGCGGAGGAGCCGATCAGCCCGCTGAAGTTCGACATCGCGCCCGGCCGGGACGACGGGTGGCTGGTGACACGGCACGAACACGTGCGGGCGATCATGACCGACCCGCGGTTCAGCCACCGCGCGGAACTCCTCGCGCTGGTGGCGTCACCGCCGTTCGAGGTGGAGAGCTACGACCCGCAGCCGTCGGGCCCCGGCTCGTTCGTCCGCATGGACGCCCCCGACCACACCCACTACCGGCGGCTGCTGACGGGCTTCTTCACGGTCCGCAAGATCCAGGAGTACGAGCCGACGCTCGCCGGGATCATCGACGACGTCCTGGACGAGATGGCCGAACTGGAGCCGCCCGTCGACCTGTTGCCCGCGTTCGTGCAGAAGGTCGTCTACCGGTCGGTGCACTCCGTGATGGGCGTCCCCGCGGAGGACATCGCGGAGCTGGACAAGCACTTCTCGGCGATCATGCGGATCGACTACACGCTCGACGAGTTCATCGTGCACAACACGAAGCTCAACGAGACGCTGGCGCGGGTCGTGAAGGAACTGTTCGCGAACCCCGACGACAAGCTGCTCGGCAGACTCGTGAAGACGGGCGAGCTGACCGAGGAGGAACTCACCAACGTCGCCTGGATCACCATCGGCGGCGCCCTCGACACCACCCCCAACATGCTGGGCCTCGGCACGTTCGCGCTGCTGGAGCACCCGGAGCAGCTGCGCACCATCCGCGAGCGGCCCGAGCTGATGGAGCGGGCGGTGGAGGAACTGCTGCGCTATCTGACGATCTCTCACATGGGTGCCAGCCGGGTGGCGTTGGAGGACGTGGAGGTCGGCGGGCAGAAGATCGAGGCGGGGCAGACCGTCGTGCTGTCGCTGCCCGCCGCGAACCGGGACCCCGACCAGTTCGAGGACCCGGAGACCTTCGACGTGACCCGCCCCTCGCGCCGCCACATGGCGTTCGGCTTCGGCATCCACCAGTGCCTCGGCCAGCACCTGGCGCGCGCCACCCTGCGGCTCGGCTTCCAGAAGCTGTTCGACCGGTTCCCCGACCTGCGGCTCGCGGTGGAGCCGCACGAGGTGCCGCTGCGTGACAAGGCCATGCACTACGGCGTGTACGCGCTGCCGGTGGCGTGGGGGCCGGACCCGGCCGAGTGACCGGCTTCCGGGTGACCGGATGAGGTGAGCGGAACGGCCGCGGGCCGTCCCCGACCAGGGGGCGGCCCGCGGCTTCGTGCTGCGCGCTCCGGGCCCGGCGGGGTACGGCGAGAAGCCGTCGGTGGGGGCGGGTTCGGCAGTACCGGCGATTCCCCTAGTCTTCGCCGTCCGCCGTGGCCGTCGCCCGCGGGGCTGTGCTGGGGTGGAGTCCCGTACCGCCAAGAGCGCCGTGCTCCCGTTCCCGTTCGGCCGCCGACGGCCGAAGGCGGTCGGCTGCGGGCGGCGTGCGGGGAGCTTCCCCGGGGTCCGCCCCGAACCCCCCAACCGATCACGGAGAGACGACAGTCGAGTGATGGACCTTCATGTGTTGTGCGACGGGGCCGGGTCACGGTCCCGCAGGGTCAGGGCGGCGGCCTCGTGACGGCGGCGATCGTCGCGGACGGCGTCCGTAAACGGTACGGGGACATCCAGGCGGTCGACGGGGTCTCGCTGCACATCGAGGCGGGCGAGTTCTACGGCATCCTGGGTCCCAACGGCGCGGGAAAGACGACCACCCTGGAGATCCTGGAGGGGGTGCGGGAGCCCGACGAGGGCCGGATCGAGCTGTTCGGCCACAGCCCGTGGCCCCGCAACCCCCAGCTGCTGACGCGGATCGGCGTGCAGTTCCAGGCGTCGTCGTTCCTCGACAAGCTGACGACGCGCGAGACGATCCGGCTGTTCGCGTCGTTCTACCGGGTCGGCGCCCGCCGGGCCGACGAGATGCTGGAGCGGGTCGGTCTCGCCGAGTTCGCGAAGGTGCCCGCCGACAAGCTGTCCGGCGGACAGGCGCAGCGCCTGTCCATCGCCTGCGGCCTGGTCCACGACCCGGAGATCGTGTTCCTCGACGAGCCCACCGCCGGTCTCGACCCGCAGGCCCGCCGCAATCTCTGGGACCTGCTGCGGCAGGTCAACGAGGAGGGCCGCACCGTGGTCCTCACCACGCACTACATGGACGAGGCGGAGATGCTCTGCGACCGGGTGTCGGTCATGGAGCGCGGCACCGTGCTGCGGACCGGCGCCCCGGCGGCCCTCATCCGCGAGCTGGACGACATGGTGCGGGTCAGCGTGGAGGCCGGGCTGATCGGCTCGGACGCGCTGCGCAAGCTGCTGGAGTCGGCCGGGGTGGCGGACGTCGCGGTGGAGGACGACGGCGTGTCGCTGTCGGTCGCCACCCGGACGCCGGGCCCGGTGCTGTCGGTGCTGGCCGACCAAGGCTCGCTGCGGGGCCTCGAGGTACGCGGAGCGACCCTGGAGGACGTCTTCCTCCAGCTGACCGGACGGGAGTACCGGGCGTGAGCGTCGAGGAGACCACGACGGCCACCGCGACGGTGGCGCAGGAGAAGCCCGCGGCGGCCGGCGGCGGGCGACCGGGTCGCGGGAACGACACCGGGGACGAGCGGCTGCGGCCGGTGGTGCAGCTGGCGCGCACGATGATCCTCAGCACGGTGCGCGACAAGGGGACGGTCTTCTTCCTGCTGATCTTCCCCATCCTGTTCCTGCTGCTGTTCGGCTCGCTGTTCAAGACGACCGGCACCTCGCACATCAAGGTCGTCCAGGTCGGCGAGGTGCGGGTGCTCGACGAGCTGAGCGCCGAACAGCGCGAGCAGGTCACCAAGGCCGCCACGATCACCCGCGTGGACGACGAGGAGGACGCGCTGCGGCAGGTCCGCGAGGGCGACTACGACGCGATGGTGAAGCAGGACGGCACCACGGTGGTCCTGCGCTACAGCGCCGCCGACTCGGTGAAGGGCGCCTCCGCGCGAGCCGCGCTCAACGCGGTGCTGGAGCAGGCGAACCTCGCGGCGACGGGGCGCCCGGCGACGTACGCGCTGGAGGCCCGGCAGGTCCAGGACGAGTCGGTGAAGCCGATCCAGTACCTGACGCCGGGGCTGCTGGGGTGGGCGATCGCGTCCAGCTCGGTGTTCAGCGCCGCGCTGACGCTGGTGACGATGCGCCGCCGCAAGATCCTCCAGCGGATGCGACTCTCGCCGATCCGGTCCTGGGAGGTGGTCGCGGCCCGGGTCGCGATGACGATGCTGATGGTGCTGGTCCAGACGGCACTGTTCCTGCTGGTGGCGACGCTGCCGTACTTCGGGCTCCAACTGACGGGCAACTGGTGGCTGGTGATCCCGCTCGTGATGGTCGGCACGCTGCCGCTGATGTCGCTGGGCCTGCTCATCGGGTCGGTGACACAGACGGAGGAGTCGGCGGGCGGTCTGGCGCAGCTGCTGGTGCTGCCCATGTCGTTCCTGTCGGGGTCGTTCTTCACCCTGGACGGCACGCCGGACTGGGTACAGGCCGTGTCCTACCTGATGCCGCTGCGCTATCTGGTGAAGGGCAGCGAGGAAGTACTCAGCCGGGGCGGCGGCCTCACCGACGTGCTCCCGACGATGGGCGGCATGCTGCTGTTCACGGCGGTCGTGGTGGGACTGACGCTGCGGCTGTTCAAGTGGACCGAGCGGTGACGGTGTGACCGTCGCCCCCTGAGGCGGCGGCACGAGGGAGCCGGGGGGGGCCGCCCGCGGGGGGGGCCCCCCGGGCCCCCCCCCCCCCCCCGGGGGGCGGGGGGGCCCCCCCCGGGGGGCCCCCCCCCCGGGGGGCGGGGGGGGGGGGCGCGGCCCCGGGGGGGGGGGGCCGCGGGGGCGGGGGGGGGGGGGGGGCCCCCGCCCCCCCGGGGGGGGGGGCGGGGGGGGGGGGGGGGGGCGGGGGGCGGGCGCCCCCCCCCCCCCCCCCCCGGCTCCGTCCTGTGCGCCGGGGCTCCCCCGCCGTGGCGCCCCGGCCGTGTCGTACGGGGTCCGCGGTCAGCGGCCGGTGTCGGCGGCTTGTCGTACGGCGTCGACGAGGGCGGCCTGCCGCAGGATGTCCTCGGCGGGCCCCTCGAACGCGCCGTCGG
This sequence comes from Streptomyces sp. NPDC091281, assembly GCF_044757425.1. Lineage (NCBI taxonomy): Bacteria > Bacillati > Actinomycetota > Actinomycetes > Kitasatosporales > Streptomycetaceae > Streptomyces > Streptomyces sp. NPDC091281. Next base: position 275,561 of record NZ_JBIVUY010000003.1, read on the forward strand.
CGCCGCCGTCGAGGGCGGTGCGGGCGAAGCGGGCGATGAGCGAGGCGAACTGGTGCCCGGCGGGCAGGGTCCGCTCCTCGACGAGGTCCTGGCGGGTCAGGCGCAGCACGGGCCGCAGACCGGGCGGGGCGGTGAACGCCCGGTCCAGGGCGATGCTGCCCTCGCTGCCCCACAGGGTGGTGGCGCAGCGGTAGGCACGGTCGAAGCCGAAGGTGAGCTGCGCGGTGCGGCCGCCGGGGTCGGCGGCGAGCGCGGCGCCCGCCACGTCGACGCCGAGGGCGGGGTCGGTGCGCAGCACGGCGCCGTGCACGGCGACCCGCGGGCCGAGGTACAGGGAGGCGGCGCGCAGGGTGTAGACGCCCGCGTCGAGGAGGGCGCCGCCGCCGAGGGCCGGGTCGTGGCGGATGTCGCCGTCGGGCAGCGGCGGGAAGCCGAACTCGGCGGTGAGGTGGCGGACCTCGCCGATGGCACCCTCGTCGACGAGGGCGCGCACGGCGTCGTGCTGGCCGTGGTGGAGGAAGGCGAAGTTCTCCATCAGGAGGAGTCCGGCGGCGCGGGCGGCGGCGACCAGGTCGGCGGCGCTCTTCTCGTCGACGGCGAACGGCTTCTCGGCCAGGACGTGTTTGCCGGCCGCGAGGGCCCTGCCGACCCATTCGGGGTGCAGGGCGGGCGGCAGCGGCACGTACACGGCGTCGATGTCGTCGCGGTCCAGGAGGGCGGCGTAGCCGGTGACCGGCTCGCAGCCGAAGGCGCGGGCGACGTCCTCGGCCTTGGCGCGGCTGCGGCTGGCGACGGCGACGAGCCGTACCGAGGGGTCGGCGGCGAGCGCCGGGAGGGTGGTGCGGCGGGCGATCGCGGCACAGCCGACGACGCCGACGCGGAGGACACGGTCAGTCACGGAGCTGCTCTCTCTCGCGGCCCGCACGACGACGGTCCGTAGGGCGTGGGGCCGTGGGGCGTGGGGCCGGGTGCGTGGGGCTGGGGAGCCGACAGGGCGGAGGGTAGCGAGCGTGCGGAGGGAGGCGGGCAGGCGGGTGACCGGTCCGGGGGCGGGACAGCCGCCCCCGGACCGGTCACGTCGACCCCGCCGGTCCCCCCGTCAGGACGTGCCGGACTGGTCGCCGAACTGCTGGTCGATGAAGTCGAACAGGTCGTCGTCGCTGGCGGCGTCGAGACGGTCCTCGACGGCGGCCGTGGTGCCCGTGCCCGCCGCGCCGGACGTGGTGTCGGCGGGGAGGGCGCCGCCCGGGGCGGGCGCGGCGGAGTCAAGGGCGGTGAGCAGGCCGCGCAGCCGGTCGGCGAGCGCGGTCCGCACCGTGGCGTCGCCGGTGATCTCGGTCAACGCGCCCGCGAGCCGGTCGAGTTCGGCGAGGACGGGCTGGACGGCCGCCGCGGCGCCGGGCGCGGTCTCGGTCCGCAGGTGGCGGGCGAGTCCGAGGGGCGTCGGGTAGTCGAACAGCAGGGTGGCGGACAGCCGCAGGCCGGTGGCGGCGTTGAGGCGGTTGCGGAGTTCGACGGCGGTCAGCGAGTCGAAGCCCATCTCCAGGAAGCCGCGTTCGGGGTCGACGGCGTCGGAGGCCGCGTAGCCGAGGACGGCCGCCGCATGCTCCCGGACGACGTCGACGAGGAGTTCCAGGCGGGCGTCGGCGTCGAGTCCGGCGAGCCGGTCGCGCAGCCGTTCGGCGGGCGCGGGCCCGTCGGTGCCGCCGGCCGGGGCGGTGCGTCCGGCGGGGGCGGGCCGTACGAGGGACCGCAGCAGGGCGGGGACCTCGCCGTCGGGGGTGCGCAGGGCGGCGGTGTCGAAGCGGGCCGGTACGTAGACGGCGCGGTCGGTCCGGTCGGCGCGGTCGCCGGTGACGGCCGCGTCGAACAGGGCGAGGGCCTCCTCGGACGGCATGGGGACGACGCCGCCGCGGCTCATGCGGACCCGGTCGGCCCGGTCGAGCTTGCCGGTCATCGCGGAGCGGTCCTCCCACAGGCCCCAGGCGAGCGACCTGGCGGGCAGGCCCTGCGCGCGGCGGGACTGGGCGAGCGCGTCGAGGAAGGCGTTGGCGGCGGCGTAGTTGCCCTGTCCGGAGCCGCCGAAGACACCGGCGAGCGAGGAGTACAGGACGAAGGACCGCAGCGGGTGGGCGCGGGTGAGGTCGTGCAGGTGGATCGCGGTGTCGGCCTTCGCGGCGAGGACGGTGGCGAGGCGGTCGGGGGTGAGGGAGGCGATGACGCCGTCGTCGAGGACGCCCGCCGTGTGCACGACGGCGGTGAGCGGGCGGTCGGCGGGGACGGTCGCCAGCAGCGCGGCGAGCGCGTTCCGGTCGGAGGCGTCGCAGGCGATCAGGTCGGCGTTCGCGCCGAGCGCGGTCAGGTCGGCCAGCAGGTCGGCGGCGCCGGGGGCGTCCGGTCCGCGGCGGCCGACGAGGAGGAGGTGCCGGGCGCCGTGGCGGGCGGCGAGGTGGCGGGCGACGAGTCCGCCGAGGGTGCCGGTCGCGCCGGTGACGAGGACCGTGCCGTCGGGGTCGAGCAGCGGCTCAGGGCTGCTGTCGGGGGTGCGGGTGAGGGGCAGCCGGACCAGGCGGGCGACGCGGAGTTCGCCCTTGCGGAGGGCGGCCTGCGGTTCGTCGAGGCCCGCGGCGGCGGGCAGCGCCCGGTGGGACTCCTGGCGGCCGTCCCAGTCGAGGAGCAGGAACCGGCCGGGGTGTTCGGACTGGGCGGTGCGCACCAGGCCGCGGACGGCGGCGGCCACCGGGTCGGGGGCCCGGTCGCCGTCGTGGACGGTGACGGCGTGCCGGGTGACGAACACCAGGCGGGTGGCGGCGAACGTGTCGTCGGCGAGCCAGCCCTGGAGGAGCCGCAGGGCGTCTCCGGTGGCGGTGCGCAGGGCGGCCGGGTCGGGCAGGGCGGTCGGGTCGGCGTCCGGGCCGGGGCCGGGGACGGCGGTCAGGACGGTGGCGGGCGCCGGGGTGGTGCCGTCGGCGACGGCGCGGGCGAGGGCGTCCAGGTCGGGGTGGTGGGCGGGGGCGGTTCCGGTGGCGGTGAGGGCCGCGCCGAGGGCGGGGTCGTGGTCGCCGCCGAGGACCGCCCAGGGGCGGGCGGCGGGCCGGGGGGCGCTGCTGGGGGTGACCCAGTCGAGGGCGTGGAGGTCGCGGGCGACGGCGCGGCTGTCGCCGAGGGGTCCGGCGGGCAGCGGGCGCAGGGTGAGTCCGGTGACGGTGGCGACGGGGGTGCCGTCGGGGTCGGTGGCGCGGAGGGTGACGGTGTCGGGTCCGGCGGGGGCGAGGTGGACGTGGAGGGTGTCGGCGCCGGTGCGGTGCAGGCGTACGCCGGTCCAGGCGAACGGCATGACGGCGGTCCCGGCGGCGGCGGTGAGGCCGACGGTCTGGACGGCCGCGTCGAGGAGCGCCGGGTGCAGTCCGTAGCGGGCGGCGTCGGTGGCGGCCCGGTCGGGCAGGGCGACGCGGGCGTACACGGTGTCGCCGTGCGTCCAGGCGTCGGTGAGGCCCTGGAAGACGGGCCCGTAGGCGAAGCCTCCGGCGGCGAACCGGTCGTAGAGGCCGTCGAGGTCGGCGGCGACGGCGCCCGGGGGCGGCCACTCGGTGGGCGGCGGGGTGTCGTCGGGGGCGGTTTCGGGGGTGAGTTGTCCGACGGCGTGCCGGGTCCAGGGTTCGTCGTCGGGGGCGTCGTCGGGCCGGGAGTGCACGGTCACCGTGCGGGTGGCGTCGTCGGCGGGTTCGCCGACGGTGACCTGGAGGTGGACGGCGGTCTGCGCGGACAGGACGAGCGGGGCCTCCAGGGTGAGTTCGTCGACGGTCGCGCAGCCGACGCGGGCGGCGGCGTGCAGGGCCAGTTCGAGGAAGGCGGTGCCGGGCAGGACCGGGGTGCCGGAGACGGCGTGGTCGGCGAGCCAGGGGTGGCTGTCCAGGGAGAGGCGGCCGGTGAGGAGGTGGCCGTCGCCCCCGGCGAGCGCGGTGCCCGCGGCGAGCAGCGGGTGCTGGTCGGCGGCGAGTCCGGCGGCGGCGAGGTCGGGCTCGCCGGGCGCGGCGTCGAGCCAGTACCGGGCGCGCTGGAAGGCGTACGTGGGCAGCTCGGTGCGGCGGGCGGGCGGTCCGGCGAGGGTGCGGGCCCAGTCGGGTCCGGCGCCGTGGACGTGGAGGGTGGCGAGGGCGGTGGTGAGGGCGGTGTCCTCGGGCCGGTCGCGGCGCAGCAGCGGTACGGCGACGGCGCCCGCCGGGTCGGCGAGGCAGTCGCGGGTGAGGGCGGTGAGGACGCCGTCGGGGCCGAGTTCGAGGTAGGCGGTGACGCCCTGGGTCTCCAGGGTGGTGACGGCGTCGGCCCAGCGGACGGTGGAGCGCACGTGCCGCACCCAGTAGGCGGCGCCCTCCAGTTGTCCGGCGTCGGCGATCTCGCCGGTGAGGTCGCACACGACGGGCAGGGCGGGCGTGGCGTAGGTGAGGCCGTCCGCGACGGCGGCGAAGGCGTCGAGCATGGGTTCCATGCGGGGTGAGTGGAAGGCGTGCGACACGGTGAGGCGCTTGACCCGCAGCCCCGACTCCCGCCAGACGGCGGCGAGTTCGTCTACGGCGTCCGTGTCGCCGGAGACGACGACGGAGCGCGGGCCGTTGACGGCGGCGAGGGAGACGCGGTCCGGGTGGGCGGCGAGGGCGTCGGTGACGTCGGTCTCGCTCGCCTCGACGGCCAGCATGGCGCCCCCGGCGGGGAGTTCCTGCATGAGGCGGCCGCGCGCGGCGACCAGGCGGCAGGCGTCGGTGAGGTCGAGGACCCCGGCGACGTGGGCTGCGGCGATCTCGCCGACGGAGTGGCCGAGGACGACGTCGGGGCGCAGTCCCTGGTGTTCGAGGAGCCGGAACTGGGCGACCTGGAGGGCGAACAGGGCGGCCTGGGTGTAGCGGGTGCGGTCGAGCAGTTCGGCGTCCGGGGTGTCGGCGGCGGCGAACATCACGTCGCGCAGGGGCCGTTCGAGGTCGGGGTCGAGTTCGGCGCAGACGGCGTCGAGGGCGTCGGCGAACACCGGGTGCGCGGCGTACAGGTCGCGTCCGGTGCCGGGGCGCTGACTGCCCTGTCCGCTGAAGAGGAACGCGGTGCGGGCGCCGCGGCGGCGGGCGCCGAGGACCAGTCCGGCGGCCTCGCGACCGTCGGCGAGGGCCTGGACGGCGGCGACGAGTTCGGCGCGGTCACGGCCGACGGCGGCGGCCCGGTGGTCGAACACGGCCCGTCCGACGGCGAGTTGCCGGGCGAGATCGCCGACCGCGATCGGGGCGCCGTCCCCGGCGGCCTCGCCGTCGATGACGTCGGTGGCGTCAATGACGGCGGTGGCGTCGGTGGCCTCCAGGTGGGCGAGGAGGCGGGCGGCCTGGGCGCGCAGCGCCTCGGGGCTCCGCGCGGACAGCAGCCAGGGAACGACGGTCCCGGACCCGGCCGTACCGGACCCGGCGGTGCCGGGCTCGGGGGTGGCGGCCGGTTGCGTGGCCGTGTCGGCGAGCGCCTGTTCCAGCAGGACGTGGGCGTTGGTGCCGCTGATGCCGAAGGCGGAGACACCGGCCCGGCGCGGGCGGCCGTGGTCGGGCCACGCGGCGGCCTCGGTGAGGAGGGCGACGGCGCCCTCGGTCCAGTCGATCCGGGTGGACGGCCGTCCGGCGTGGAGGGTGCGGGGCAGCAGCCCGTGGCGCAGGGCGAGGACCATCTTGATGACCCCGCCGACTCCGGCGGCGGCCTGGGTGTGGCCGATGTTGGACTTGAGGGCGCCGACCAGGAGCGGACGGTCGGCGGGCCGGTCCTGTCCGTAGGTCGCCATCAGGGCCTGGGCCTCGATGGGGTCGCCGAGGAGGGTGCCGGTGCCGTGGGCCTCGACGGCGTCGACGTCGGCCGGGGTGAGCCGGGCGGCGGCGAGGGCCTGCCGGATGACGCGCTGCTGGGCGGGACCGCTGGGCGCGGTGAGGCCGTTGCTGGCGCCGTCCTGGTTGACGGCGGACCCGGCGAGGACGGCGAGGACGGGGTGCCCGTTGCGGCGGGCGTCGGAGAGCCGTTCCAGGAGCAGGACGCCGACGCCCTCGGCCCAGCCCGCGCCGTCGGCTTCGTCGGAGAACGCCTTGCAGCGGCCGTCGGGGGCGAGCGCACGCTGCCTGCTGAACTCGACGAACGTGTCGAGGGTGGAGATGACGGTGACACCGCCCGCCAGGGCGAGGCTGCACTCGCCGGTGCGCAGCGCCTGCGCGGCCATGTGCAGGGCGACGAGGGAGGAGGAGCAGGCGGTGTCGACGGTGACGGCCGGTCCCTCTAGGCCGAAGGTGTAGGAGATCCGCCCGGAGGCGACGCTTCCGGCGCTGCCGGTGGCGAGGTAGCCCTCGAAGTCCTTCGGGGCGTGCTGCACGCGGGCGCCGTAGTCGTGGTAGTTGGAGCCGACGAAGACGCCGGTACGGCTGCCGCGCAGTGCGGCGGGGTCGATCCCGGCGCGCTCGATCGCCTCCCACGACGTCTCCAGCAGGAGGCGCTGCTGGGGGTCGACGGCGAGGGCCTCGCGGGGGCTCATGCCGAAGAACTCGGGGTCGAAGTGGTGGGCGTCGTACAGGAATCCGCCGCCGCGGGCGTAGAAGGTGCCGGGCTTGTCGGGGTCGGGGTCATAGGCGCCCTTGAGGTCCCAGCCGCGGTCGTCGGGGAACGCGGCGATCGCGTCGCCGCCGTCGGCGAGGAGCCGCCACAGGGCGTCGGGGCTGTCCACGCCGCCCGGGTAGCGGCAGCCCATGGAGACGATGACGACGGGGTCGTCGTCGGCCGCGGCGGACGGCGCGGGCAGCGGGGCGTCGGCGGCCGGTTCGGCGGTGGTGCCGAACAGTTCGCGCTCCAGGTGGGTGGTGAGGGCGAGGGCGGTGGGGTGGTCGAAGACCAGGGTGACGGGGAGCCGGAGCCCGGTGGCCTCGGCGACGGTGTTGCGCAGGGCGACCGCGGTCAGCGAGTCGAAGCCGAGGTCGCGGAAGGCGCGTTCCTCGTCGATGTCGTCGGCGGCGGCGTAACCGAGCGCGGCTGCGGCCCACTTGCGGACGACGGTGAGGAGTTCACGGTGCCGCTCGTCGGCGGGCAGGGCCGCCAGCCGGGCGGTGAGGGCGTTGCCCGTGACGTCCGTCTCGGCGGGCGCGGCGGTCCGCGCGCCCCGCACCTCGGGGAGGTCGGCGAGGACGCGGGGCGCGGTGGCGGAGTGCGCGAACGCGTAGGTCTCCCACCGGACATCGGCGATCGCGACGACCGGTTCGTCTCCGTTCACGGCCTGCTGAAGGGCCGTCAGGGCGTGCTCGGGGTCCATCGGGGGCATGCCGCCGCGGGCGAGGCGTGTGCCGGTCTCGCCGGAGGCGAGGCCGCCGCCGCCCCACGCGCCCCAGGCGAGGGAGGTGGCGGGCAGTCCGTCGGCGTGCCGCTGCCGGGCGAGGGCGTCGAGGTAGGCGTTGGCGGCGGAATAGCTGGCCTGCCCGGGTCCGCCGAGGGTCCCGGCGAGGGAGGAGAACAGCACGAACGCGGAGAGGTCCAGATCCTTGGTGAGGTCGTGGAGGTGGCGGGCGGCGGCCGTCTTGGGCCGCAGCACGGTCTCGGCGCGGGCGGGGGTGAGGGTGTCGAGGACGCCGTCGTCGAGGACACCGGCCGCGTGGACGACGGCGGTCAGCGGCGCGTCCTCGGGCACACCGGCCAGCAACGCGGCGAGTGCGTCACGGTCGGCGGCGTCGCAGGCGGCGAGGGTGACGCGGGCGCCGAGGGCACGGAGTTCGGCGGCGAGTTCGGTCGCGCCGGGCGCGTCGGCGCCGCGGCGGCCGACGAGCAGCAAGTGCTCGGCGCCGCTCGCGGCGAGCCGCCGGGCGACCTGGGCGCCGACGCCGCCGGTGCCGCCGGTCACGAGAACCGTCCCGGTGGGTGTCCAGGCGGTTGCCGCGCCGGTCCGTCCCGTGTCCTCGCCGAGGGTGGCGCGGACCAGCCGCCGGGTGAAGATCCCGGAGGCGCGGACGGCGACCTGGTCCTCGCCGACGGCCCCGGACAGGACGGTCACCAGGCGGGCGAGGGCGCGGTCGTCGGGCTCGGCGGGCAGGTCGACCAGCCCGCCGAAGCGCTGCGGATACTCCAGTGCCGCGATCCGGCCGAGCCCCCAGGTCTGCGCCTGGACGGGCGCGGCGAGCCGGTCGGAGCGCCCGGTGGACACGGCCCCGCTGGTGGCGAGCCACAGCGGCGCGCCGATCCCGGCGTCCCCGAGGGCCTGCACCAGCGCGGTGGTGAGCACGAACCCGTGGTCGAGGGGACTGCCCGACGCGTACGGCGACTCGTCGGTCGCGAGCAGCGACAGCACCCCGGCCAGCGGCGCCGTACCACCCTCCGCCGCACCGCCGTCCGCCGCAGCGCCGTCCCTCGGAGCGCCATTCACCGCGCCGCCGATCAGCTCGGCGAGCCGGGCCCGGTCGATGCCGGGGGCGATCCGTACGGTGGTCACGGCCGCGCCGTGGGCGGCGAGCCCGTCGGTGACGGCGCGGACCAGCCCGCTCTCCCCCTCAGGCACGACGAGCAGCCAGTGCCCGTCGAACGTCCCGGCCACGGCGTCACGGCCGACCGGCCGCCACACGACCCGGTAGCGCCAGCCGTCGACGGCCGACTGCGCGACCCGTCCCCGGCGCCAGTCGGACAGCACCGGCAGCGCGTCGGCGAGCACGTCGCCGCCCTCCGCCAGTCCGAGCGTGTCCGCGACGGCCTCCAGGTCCTCCCGCTCCACGGCCTCCCAGAACCGGGCGTCCACGGCCGACCGCGCCGACTCCCCCGTCACCGCGAGCGCCGGAACGGTCCGCTCCAGCCAGTACCGCCGCCGCTGGAAGGCATACGTGGGAAGCGCCACGGCGGTCACCTCGCGCCCGGCGAGGACGGCCGTCCAGTCGACGCCGATCCCCCGCACCCACGCCTCGGAGAGGGAGGTGAGGAAGCGGGTCGCGCCGCCTTCGTTGCGGCGCAGGCTGCCGACGACGACGGCGTCCGGGGCAGCCTCCTGGACCGCCATGCCCAGCACCGGGTGCGAACTGACCTCGACGAAGGCGCCATAGCCCTGCGCGGCCAGACCCTCCACCGCCTCCCCGAAACGGACCCGCTGCCGGAGGTTGCGGTACCAATAACCGCCGTCCAACTCAGCGGTGTCGATGACGCGCGCCTCGTTGGTCGAGAAGAACGGCACCTGACCCGACTGCGGGACCACAGGCGCCAGAACGTCGGCGAGTTCGTCCTCGATGGCCTCGACGTGCCAGGTGTGTGAGGCGTAGTCCACCGGGACACGGCGGGCCCGGATCTCCTCCGCCTCACAGTGCGCCACCAGTTCATCCAACGCGTCCGCGTCACCGGCCACCACGACCGAACCCGGACCGTTCACCGCCGCGACGTCGATACGACCGGCCCAACCCGCCAGCAACTCCTCAACCGCCCCCAGAGACAGCGGAAGCGAGACCATGCCGCCACGCCCGGCGATGGCACGGATCGCCTTCGACCGCAGCGCGACGACCCGCGCACCGTCCTCCAGAGACAGACCATCCGCCACCACAGCGGCGGCGATCTCCCCCTGCGAGTGACCGACGACCACCGACGGCTCGACCCCGCTCGCCCGCCACACGGCAGCCAGCGACACCATCACCGCCCACGACACCGGCTGCACCACATCCACGTCCACCAACTCGCGCCCCTCGCGCACGACTTCCGCCAGGGACCAGTCCGTGAACGGCGCCAGCGCCTCCCCGCACGCCTCCATAGAGGCGGCGAAGACAGGCGAGGCGTCCCACAGCTCCGCCCCCATGCCCGCCCATTGGGCGCCCTGGCCGGGGAACACGAAGGCGACCCGGTCGGTCGCGCCCGTCACGGCTCCGCGCACGACACCGGCGCCGGTCACGGCGTCGGCGGACGCCAACTCCGCTAGACCGTGACGCAGTTCGTCGGTTCCGTCGCCGAGGACGACCGCGCGGTTCTCGAACGCCGTGCGGGTCGCGGCGAGGGACCACGCCACGTCAGCCGGGGGCGCGTCCACCGACAGCAGGCGGGCCGCCTGTCCGGCGAGGCCGTCGGCGCCCCGGCCGGAGAGCGGCCAGGGGACGACGGTGGCCGGGGCGAACACCGGGGCCCGGTCGTCACGGGTCGGGGCCGGGGCCTCAGGGTCGGGTTCGGGGGCTTCTTCCAGGACGACGTGGGCGTTGGTGCCGCTGACGCCGAAGGAGGAGACGCCCGCGCGGCGGGTGCGGTGCGCGTCGTGCGGCCAGTCGACGGCGTCGGTGAGGAGGGAGACCGCGCCGGACGACCAGTCGACGTGCGGGGTGGGTTCGTCCACGTGCAGGGTGCGGGGCAGCACGCCGTGCCGCATGGCGAGGACCATCTTGATCACACCGGCGACGCCCGCGGCGGCCTGGGCGTGGCCGATGTTGGACTTCAACGAGCCGAGCCACAGCGGGCTTCGGGCGTCGCGGCCCTGGCCGTAGGTGGCGAGGAGGGCCTGTGCCTCGATGGGGTCGCCGAGGGTGGTGCCGGTGCCGTGGGCCTCGACGGCGTCGACGTCGGCGGTGGTGAGTCCGGCGGTCGCGAGCGCGGCCCGGATGACCTGCTGCTGGGCGGGGCCGCTGGGGGCGCTGAGGCCGTTGCTGGCGCCGTCCTGGTTGAGGGCGGTGGCGCGGACGACGGCGAGGACGGGGTGGCCGTTGCGGCGGGCGTCGGACAGGCGCTCCAGAAGGAGCATGCCGGCACCCTCGGCGAGGCCCATGCCGTCGGCGGCCTTGGCGAAGGCCTTGGAGCGGCCGTCCTGGGCGACACCGCGGGTGCGGGCGAAGCCGATGAAGCCGATGGGTTCGACCATGACGGCGACGCCGCCCGCGAGGGCCATGGAGCACTCGCCGGAGCGCAGTGCCTGGACGGCCATGTGGAGGGCGACGAGGGAGGAGGAGCAGGCGGTGTCGATGGTGACGGCGCTGCCCTCCAGTCCGAGGGTGTAGGCGATGCGGCCGGACAGGACGCTGGTGGCGCTGCCGGTGACGATGTGGCCCTCGACGCCCTCGGGGAGGTTGTCGAGGCCGCCGAAGCCCTGGTTGGCGGCGCCGACGAACACGCCGACGGGGGTGCCGCGCAAGGCGTCGGGGACGAGTCCGGCGCGTTCCACGACCTCCCAGGAGGTTTCCAGCAGCAGGCGCTGCTGGGGGTCCATGGCGACGGCCTCGCGGGGGGAGATGCCGAAGAAGGCGGGGTCGAAGTGGCCCGCGTCGTGGACGAAGCCGCCTTCGCGGGCGTAGCAGGTGCCTTCGCGGTCGGGGTCGGGGTCGTAGAGGGCGTCGAGGTCCCAGGCGCGGTCGTCGGGGAAGGCGTCGATGACGTCGCGGCCCTCGGCGAGGATCTCCCAGAGCCGTTCGGGGGTGTCGGCGCCGCCGGGGTAGCGGCAGGCCATGGAGACGATCACGATCGGGTCGTCGTCCTCGGCGGGCCGTACGGGCGTGGCGGCCGGGACCGGCTGGGGAGCGGCGGGGGCGCCGACGAGTTCCTCGCGGACGTGGCGGGCGAGGGCGGTGACGGTGGGCCGGTCGAAGATGACGGTGACCGGGAGGCGCAGTCCGGTGGCGGTGTTGAGGCGGTTGCGGAGTTCGACGGAGGTGAGGGAGTCGAAGCCGAGTTCGCGGAAGGCGCGGCCGGTCTCGACCTCGCCGGGGGTGCTGTGGCCGAGGACGGCGGCGACCTGGCCGCGGACGAGGTCGAGGACGGCCTGGTCCTGGTCGTCGGCGCTCAGGCCGCGCAGCCGGGTGAGCAGGCCGGAGGTCTCCTCGTCGGCGAGGTCGCGGCGGTCGCGGTCCTCCTCGGCGCGCAGCAGGGCGGCCACCTCGGGGACCTCGCCGAGGAGGGGGCGGGGCCGGGCGGCGGTGAAGACGGGGACGAAGCGTTCCCAGTCGATGTCGGCGACGGCGACGAAGCACTCGTCGCGGTCGAGTACCTGCTGCATGCCGCGGACGGCGAGGGCGGGCTCCATGAACGGGATGCCGCGCCAGCGGAGTTGTTCCTGGACGACTTCGAGGGCCATGCCGCCGCCCTCGTCGCTCCAGATGCCCCAGGCGATGGAGGTGCCGGCCAGTCCGCGGCCCCGGCGGTGTTCGGCGACGGCGTCGGCGTAGGCGTTGGACGCGGCGTAGGCGCCGTGGTCGCCGCTGCCCCAGACCCCGGCGACGGAGGAGAAGACGAGGAACGCGTCGAGGCGGTCGTCGGAGAAGAGCGCGTCGAGGTGGGCGACGCCGGACTGCTTGGCCTCGGCTCCGTCGGCGAACTCCTGGAGGGTGGTGGTGGCGAGCGGGATGAGGATGCCGACGCCCGCGGTGTGGACGACGGTGCGGATCGGCGGGCCGTCGGCCTCGACGCGTGCGACGAGGGCGGCGAGGGCGTCCCGGTCGGCGATGTCGCAGGCGGCGACGGTGACGCGGGCGCCGAGGCCGCGGAGTTCGGCGGTCAGCTCGTCGGCGCCGGGGGCGTCCGGGCCGCGGCGGCTGACGAGGACGAGGTGCTCGGTGCCGGTGCGGGCGAGCCAGCGGGCGGTGTGTCCGCCGAGGCCGCCGGTGCCGCCGGTGATCAGGGCGGTGCCGCGGGAGGTCCAGGCGCGGTCGGGGGTGTCGGCCGGGCCGGTGGGGGTGCGGACGAGGCGGCGCAGGAGGGTGCCGGTGCGGCGGACGGCGACCTGGTCCTCGCCGCCGGTGCCCGCGAGGACGGCGCAGAGCCGGTCGGCGGTGCGTTCGTCGGGGGTATCGGGCAGGTCGACCAGGCCGCCCCAGAACTCGGGGTGTTCCAGTGCGGCGACCCGGCCCATGCCCCAGGTGCCGTTCTGGACGGGGTTGCGCAGCGGGTCGGTGTCCCCGGTGGTGACGGCTCCGCTGGTGGCGAGCCAGAGGGGGGCGCGCAGGCCGGTGTCCACGCAGGCCTGGACGAGGGCCAGTCCGGCGACGAGTCCGGCGGCGAGGCCGGGCTGTCCGGGGTGGGGGTGCTCGTCGAGGGCGAGGAGGGAGAGGACGCCGCTGAAGCCGCCTCCGGTGCCCTCGCTCGCGCCGTCCGTGGCGGTGCCGTCTCCCCCGGTGGCGTTCGCGGCCGTTCCGGTGGCGCTGTGTTCCGCCGTACCGGTGATCAGGGCGGCCATGCGGGCGCGGTCGATGTCGGTGGTGTCGACGAAGAGCGGTACGGGCCGGGCGCCGTGGGCGGCGAGCCCGTCGAGGCAGGCGGCGACCAGGGGGGTTCCGGCGTGACCGGCGGGGACGACGACGAGCCAGGGCCCGTCCAGGGACCGGGCGGCGGCCGGGGTGTCGGGGGTGGGCCGCCAGGCGAGCCGGTAGCGCCAGGAGTCGAGCGTGGTGGCGGCCCGTCGGCCGCGCCGCCAGGCGGACAGCACGGGCAGCGCCTGGGCGAGCGCTTCCTGCCCGTCCTCCCCCGCGCCGTCGAGCGCGCCGGTCAGCGCGTCGAGGTCCTGCTCCTCCACGGCCGCCCAGAACTCGGCGTCGACCGGGTCCCCGCCCTCCGCCGCACCCGCTCCGGGCTGCGGCGCCGCGGTGTCGAACCAGTAGGCGCGGTCCTGGAAGGCGTACGTCGGCAGCGGCACCGCGACGGCGTCCCGCCCGGCGAGGACGGCCTTCCAGTCGACGCCGATCCCCCGCACCCACGCCTCCGCGAGGGAGGTGAGGAAGCGGGTGGCACCCCCTTCGTTACGGCGCAGACTGCCGACGACGACGGCGTCCGGAGCGGCCTCCTGCACCGCCATGCCCAGCACCGGGTGCGAACTGACCTCCACGAAGGCGCCGTAGCCCTCCTCGGCCAGGCCTTGCACGGCGTCCGCGAAACGGACCCGCTGCCGGAGGTTGCGGTACCAGTAACCGGCGTCCAGCTCCGCCGTGTCGATGACGCGTGCCTCGGTGGTGGAGAAGAACGGGACCTCGCTGGAACGGGGGGCCACCGGGGCGAGGACGTCCGCGAGTTCGTCCTCGATGGCCTCGACGTGCCAGGTGTGCGAGGCGTAGTCCACCGGGATGCGGCGGGCCCGGATGTCCTCGGTCTCGCAGTGCGTGACGAGTTCGTCCAAAGCGTCAGCGTCGCCCGCAACGACGACCGAACCCGGGCCGTTGACGGCCGCGATGTCGATCCGCCCGGCCCAACCGGTCAGCAACTCCTCAACTGCCGCCAGGGGCAGCGGAAGAGAGACCATGCCCCCGCGCCCGGCAATGGCACGGATCGCCTTCGACCGCAGCGCGACGACCCGCGCACCGTCCTCCAGAGACAGACCACCCGCCACCACGGCGGCGGCTATCTCCCCTTGGGAGTGGCCGACGACCACGGACGGCTCGACCCCACTCGCCCGCCAGACGGCGGCCAGGGACACCATCACCGCCCAGGAGACGGGCTGCACCACATCCACGTCCACCAACTCGCCGCCGCCACGGACGACTTCGGCGAGGGACCAGTCCGTGAACGGTGCCAGCGCCTCCCCGCACGCCTCCATCGAAGCGGCGAAGACAGGCGACGCGTCCCACAACTCCCGTCCCATACCGGCCCACTGGGCGCCCTGGCCCGGGAAGACGAACGCGGTGCCGTCGGGGGCGATGTCGAAGCCGCCGGTGATGAGGGCGGGGTCTGCGGTGCCGGAGGTGAGGGCGGTGGCGGTGCGGGTGAGGTCGTCGTGGCCGGTGCCGAGGACGACGGCGCGGTTCTCGAATGCGGCGCGGGTCGCGGCCAGGGACCAGGCGAGGTCCTGGGGCCGGGTGCGGTCACCGGCCGTACCGGCGTACGCGGCGAGGCGCGCGGCCTGTCCGGCGAGGCCGTCTATGCCCCGGCCGGAGAGCACGAAGGGCAGGGTGGCACCGTCGGCGAAGACGGGGAGGGCGGCCTGTGAGCCGTCGGGGGCGGGCGCGGCGGCCTCGGTGTCCGGTTCGGCGTCGGGGTCGCTGTCCGGGAGGGTGTCGGCGGGCGGCGCCTGTTCGAGGACGATGTGGGCGTTGGTGCCGCTGCCGCCGAAGGAGGAGACGCCCGCGCGGCGCGGGCGGCCGGTCTCGGGCCAGTCGCGGTTCTCCGTGAGGAGTTCGACCGCGCCGGAGGACCAGTCGACGTGCGGGGTCGGCTCGTCGAGGTGGAGCAGCTTGGGGAGGACGCCGTGGCGCAGGGCGAGGACCATCTTGATGACCCCGGCGACACCGGAACTGGCCTGGAGGTGGCCGATGTTGGACTTGACGGAGCCGAGCCACAGCGGGGTGTCGATGTCGCGGTCCTTGCCGTAGGTGGCGAGGAGGGCCTGCGCCTCGATGGGGTCGCCGAGGGTCGTGCCCGTGCCGTGGGCCTCGACGGCGTCGACCAGGTCGGGGGTGAGGCGGGCGTTGGCGAGGGCGGCGCGGATGACGCGTTCCTGGGAGGGGCCGTTGGGGGCGGTGAGGCCGTTGCTCGCGCCGTCCTGGTTGACGGCGGAGCCCCGGATGACGGCGAGGACGGGGTGGCCGTTGCGGCGGGCGTCGGAGAGGCGCTCCAGGAGCAGGACGCCGACGCCCTCGCCCCAGCCGGTGCCGTCGGCGCCCGCCGCGAAGGGCTTGCAGCGGCCGTCGGGGGCGAGGCCCCGCTGCCGGGAGAACTCCACGAAGTTGCGCGGGGTGGCCATCACGGTGGCACCGGCGGCGAGGGCGAGACCGCACTCGTCCTGGCGGAGGGCCTGGACGGCGAGGTGGAGCGCGACCAGCGAGGACGAGCACATGGTGTCGACGGTGACGGCGGGGCCCTCGAAGCCGAGGGTGTAGGCGATGCGGCCGGAGAGGACGGCGCCGGAGCCGCCGGTCAGCATGTGGCCCTCGACGCGGTCGGGCGCGGCGGCGGCCGCGGCGCCGTAGCCCTGGTCGCTGCTGCCGACGAAGACGCCCGCCTTGGCGCCGCGCAGGGTGCCGGGGTCGATCCCTGCGCGTTCCAGGGCCTCCCAGGAGGCGGTCAGCAGCAGCCGCTGCTGCGGGTCCATGACGGCGGCCTCGCGCGGGGAGATGCCGAAGAAGGCGGGGTCGAACTCGGCGGCGTCGTACAGGAACGAGCCCGAGCGGGTGTAGCTGGTGCCCTGGTGCTCGGGGTCGGGGTGGTAGAGGGTGTCGACGTTCCAGCCGCGGTCCGGGGGGAGTTCGGAGACGGTGTCGGCGCCCGCCTCCAGGAGGTTCCAGAAGTCCTCCGGGGTGCGGGCGTTGCCGGGCAGGCGGCAGCTCATCGAGACGATGGCGACGGGTTCCTGGCGGCGGGCCTCGACCTCCTGGAGGCGTCGCCGGGTCTGCCGCAGGTCGGTGGTGACCAGCTTCAGGAAGTCGCGGAGCTTGTCCTCGTTGGCGTTGGCCATGAACGTCATCAGTCCCTAGAGCAGGCCGGCCCGGAGGCGCGGAGTCACCCGTACGGCGTGGGCGACGGGCGGATCGGACAGGAGAGCGGAGCGGGTGGGGTGCGAGGTCGGGGCGGGCGGGGTGCGGTGCGGGGGCGGGGCGGGTCGTGCGGCCTCGGTGGCCAGGGCGGGGGGGCGGCTAGCCGAGGCCGAGTTCCTTGTTGATCAGGTCGAACATCTCGTCGTCGGAGACGGCGCCGAGGAGTTCGCCGTCGGGTGCGGGGCCGCTCGCCGGGGTGTCGGCGGGGCTGTCCGCCAGCCGCCACAGCAGCGCCTGGAGGCGGGTGGTGATCCGGGTGCGGGCCGCGTCGTCCGCGGGGTCGAGCGTGGCGAGGGCGGCTTCCAGGGCGTCGAGGGAGGCGGTGGGGGTGAGGTCGGCCGTTCCGCTCCGGTCGCCCGGGTCCTCGGCGGGGGTGTCCGGGACGAGTCCGGCGAGGAGCCGTTCGCCGAGGGCGGCCGGGGTGGGGTGGTCGAAGACGAGGGTGGCGGGCAGGACCAGCCCGGTCGCCTCCTTGAGCCGGTTGCGGAGTTCGACGGCGGTGAGCGAGTCGAAGCCGAGGTCGCGGAAGGCCTGGCCGGGCGCGATCGCGGCGACCCCGTCGTGGCCGAGGACCGCCCCGACCTGGGTGCGGATGAGGTGCAGCACGGTCCGCTCCCGCTCGGCGCGGCCCGCCGCGGCGAGCCTGCGCACGAGGGCCGCCGCCGGCCCCCCGTCGGTGTCGGGGCCGCCGTCGGAGGTGTCCTGGTCTCGGCCGGGGCGGGCGGGGTCGGCGGGGCGGGCCTCGGGGATCTCGTCGAAGAGGCGGCGCCGCCGGGTCGCCGAGTAGGTGGCCGCGAACCGGTCCCAGCCGACGTCGGCGACGACGAGCGAGGTCTCGCCGTGCTCCAGGGCCTGCCGTACGGCGCCGACCGCCACGTCGGGGTCCATGGTGAGGACACCGTAGCGGCGCAGCCGGTCGCCCTCGGTCTCGTGGACCATGCCGCCGCCCGCCCAGGCACCCCAGGCGATCGCGGTGGCGGCCCGGCCGAGGGCGCGGCGGCGGGCGGCGAACGCGTCGAGCCAGGCGTTGGCCGCCGCGTATCCGCAGTGGCCGCCGTCGCCCCAGACGCCCGCGCCGGAGGAGAACAGCACGAGGGCGACCTCCGGGCGGTCGGCGAGCAGCGCGTCCAGGTGGACGGCGCCCGCGATCTTGGCGCTCATCACGTCCCGCAGGTCGGTGAGGTCGGTGTCGCCGAGGGCGGCGGACGGCGGCTCGGCGCCGGCCGCGTGCACGACGGTGCCCAGCGGGGCGTCCTCGGGCACGGCGGCCAGCACGTCGGCGAGGCGCGCCCGGTCGGTGACGTCGCAGGCGGCGAGGGTGACGCGGGCGCCGGACGCGGCCAGTTCGGCGGCGAGGTCGGTTGCGCCGGGCGCGTCGGCGCCGCGTCGGCTGACGAGCAGCAGGTGCTCGGCGCCGGTCGCGGCGAGCCGCCGGGCGAGGTGTGCGCCGAGGGCTCCGGTGCCGCCGGTGATGAGGGTCGTCCCGGCGAACCGCGCCTCCGGGCGGGGCCCGTCCCCGGTGTCGGCCGTGCTCGCGACGGGCTTGCGGACCATGCGGCGGACGTGGAGTCCGTCGACGCGCACCGCGAGCTGGTCCTCGTCGTCGGCGCCGGTCAGGGCCTCGGCGACGCGCTTCCACACCGGACCGTCGACGTGGTCGAGGCCCGCGGGGAGGTCGACGAGACCGCCCCAGTGCTGGGGGTGGTCGAGCCCGTAGACGCGGCCCAGTCCCCAGAGGGCGGCCTGGTCGGGTCGCGGTCCGGTGTCGTCGGCCGTGGCGGGGCCCGGTACGTCGACGGCGCCTCGGGTGACCGTCCAGAGCGGGGCGTCGGCCTTGACGTCCGTGAGGGCCCGCATGAGGAGGAAGGTCGCGGCGAGCAAGTCCGGTACGGCGGTGTCCCGGCCGTCCGCCTCTTCATCGGCGCCCTCGGCGAGCGGGAGGAGGTTGAGGACGGCGCCTGTTTCCGGGTGCGCGTCGATGGCGTCCCGCAGTCGGTCCACCAGCGTCTCCCGGTCGGCCCCGGCGGGGTCGAGGGCGAGCGTGGCGACCTGTTCGACGCCTTGATGGCCACGCAGGCGCTCGATCAGCTCGCCGGACAGGGAGTCCGCCCCGGCCGTCGGCCCGTCTCCGGGGGCGGGAACGACGACCAGCCAGCGAGGGGGCAGCGCGGACGCCCCGGCGACGGGCGCGGCGGGCTGCCAGGTCACCGCGTACCGCCAGGAGTCGAGCAGGGCGCTCTCCTTGCGGCGGCGGCGCCACTCGGCCAGCAGGGGCAGCGCCGGTCCGACCGCGCCGAGCCCGCCCCGCGCCTCGGGCGTCAGGTCGAGGGTGCCCGCCAGGGCCTCCAGGTCCTCCCGCTCGACCGCCTCCCAGAACCGCGCGTCGACCTCGTCCCCGGCCACCCCTTCCCCACCGGGCCGGACGGACGGAACGGGCAGGTCGAGCCAGTACCGGCGGTGCTGGAAGGCATACGTGGGAAGCGCCACGGCGGTCACCTCGCGCCCGGCGAGCACGGCCGTCCAGTCGACGCCGATCCCCCGCACCCACGCCTCCGCGAGGGAGGTGAGGAAGCGGGTCGCGCCCCCTTCATTGCGGCGCAGACTGCCGACGACGACGGCGTCCGGGGCGGCCTCCTGCACCGCCATGCCCAGCACCGGGTGCGAACTGACCTCCACGAAAGCGCCGTAGCCCTGCGCGGCCAAGCCCTGCACTGCATCCGCGAACCGGACGCGGTGCCGGAGGTTGCGGTACCAGTAACCGCCGTCCAACTCAGCGGTGTCGATGATCCGCGCCTCGTTGGTCGAGAAGAACGGCACCTCACCCGACTGCGGAACCACGGGCGCCAGAACGTCGGCGAGTTCGTCCTCGATGGCCTCGACGTGCCAGGTGTGCGACGCGTAGTCCACCGGAATACGGCGGGCCCGGATGTCCTCCGCCTCGCAGTGCGTGACGAGTTCGTCCAGCGCGTCCGCGTCACCCGCGACGACAACCGAACCCGGACCGTTCACGGCAGCGATGTCGATACGACCGGCCCAGCCCGTCAGCAACTCCTCAACTGCCGCCAACGACAACGGAAGAGAGACCATGCCACCGCGCCCGGCAATGGCACGGATCGCCTTCGACCGGAGCGCGACCACCCGCGCACCGTCCTCCAGAGACAACCCACCCGCCACCACAGCGGCGGCATTCTCCCCCTGCGAGTGGCCGACGACCACGGACGGCTCGACCCCGCTCGCCCGCCACAGGGCAGCCAGCGACACCATCACCGCCCACGACACGGGCTGCACCACATCCACGTCCACCAACTCGCCGCCCTCGCGCACGACTTCCGCGAGGGACCAATCCGTGAACGGCGCCAACGCCTCCCCGCACGCCTCCATCGAAGCGGCGAACACCGGAGAGGACTCCCACAACTCCCGCCCCATACCCACCCACTGCGCTCCCTGCCCCGGGAACACAAAGGCGACCCGGCCGGTCGCGCCCGCGACGGCTCCACGCACGACACCGACACCGGCACCGGCACCGGCACCGGTCACGGCGTCGGCAGACGCCAACTCCGCGAGACCGTGACGCAGTTCGTCGGTTCCGTCGCCGAGGACGACCGCGCGGTTCTCGAACGCCGTGCGGGTCGCGGCGAGGGACCACGCCACGTCAGCCGGGGGCGCGTCCACCGACAGCAGGCGGGCCGCCTGCGCGGCGAGGCCGTCGGCGCCGCGTCCCGACACCGTCCAGGGGGCGGCGGTGTCCGGGCCGAAGACAGGGAGACGGTCGTCGTCGGCCGGAACGGTCGGCTCGGCGTCCGGCTCGGGCGCCTCTTCCAGCACGACGTGCGCGTTGGTGCCGCTGATGCCGAACGACGAGACACCGGCCCGCCGTGGCCGCCCGTCGGGGCGCGGCCAGTCGACGGGTTCGGTGAGCAGGGACACGGCGCCCGAGGACCAGTCGACGTGGGAGGACGGGGCGTCCACGTGGAGGGTGCCGGGGGCGAGGCCGTGCCGCATGGCGAGGACCATCTTGATCACTCCGGCGAGGCCGGACGCGGTCTGGGTGTGCCCGATGTTGGACTTCACCGAGCCGATGAGCAGGGGCCGTCCGTCCGCCCGGCCCTGGCCGTAGGTGGCGAGGAGGGCCTGCGCCTCGATGGGGTCGCCGAGGCGGGTGCCGGTGCCGTGCGCCTCGACGACGTCGACGTCGGCCCCGCTGACGCGGGCGTCGGCGAGGGCGGCCCGGATGACCCGCTGCTGGGCGGGGCCGTTGGGGGCGGTGAGGCCGTTGCTGGCGCCGTCCTGGTTGAGGGCGGAGCCGCGGACCACGGCGAGGACGGGGTGGCCGTTGCGCCGAGCGTCGGAGAGGCGTTCCAGGAGGAGGACGCCGACGCCTTCCGCGAGGGCGAAACCGTCGGCGGCCTCCGCGAAGGGCTTGCAGCGGCCGTCGGGGGCCAGGCCGCGCTGGCGGCTGAACCCGACGAACGGCGCCGGGTCGGCCATCACCATCGCGGCCCCGGCGAGGGCCATCGCGCACTCGCCCGAGCGCAGCGACCTGATCGCCAGGTGCAGGGCGACCAGCGAGGAGGAGCAGGCGGTGTCGACGGTGACGGCGGGTCCTTCGAGGCCGAGGACGTAGGAGACGCGGCCGGAGGCGACGGCGGTGGAGGCGCCGGTGACGAGGTAGCCCTCGGTGCCGTCGGCCGAACGGCTCAGGAGGCTGCCGTAGTTCTGGTCGGTGAGGCCGGTGAAGACGCCGGTGCTGGAGCCGCGGAGGGTGCGGGGGTCGATCCCGGCCCGTTCGAAGGCCTCCCAGGAGGTCTCCAGGAGCAGCCGCTGCTGCGGGTCCATCGCCGCCGCCTCACGCGGGGAGATCCCGAAGAACGCGGCGTCGAACTCGCCCGCGTCGTGGAGGAATCCGCCGTGCCGGACGTAGCTGGTGCCGGGGTGGTCCGGGTCGGGGTCGTAGAAGCCGGTCGTGGGCCAGCCGCGGTCGGCGGGGAGGCCGGTGATGGCGTCCTCGCCCTCGGTGACGACCCGCCACAGGTCGTCGGGAGAGCTGATGCCGCCGGGGTAGCGGCAGCCCATGGCGACGATGACGACCGGATCGTCGTCGGCGGCCGGGAGCGGGGCGCCGGTGGTGGCCGGGGCGGGGGCGGGTCCGTCGGCCGTCGTGCCGAACGCCAGCAGCCGCAGGTGGGCGGCGAGGGCGAGCGGCGTGGGGTGGTCGAAGACGACCGTGGTGGGGACGGTGAGGCCGGTGCGGGCGGTGAGCCGGTTGCGGAGTTCGACGGCGCTGACCGAGTCGAAGCCCAACTCCTTGAAGGCGTACGCGCCGTCGACGGCGTCGGCCGAGTCGTGCCCGAGGACGGCGGCGGCCTCGGCCCGCACGAGGTCCTGCACGAAGCGGTCCCGGTCGGTGGCGGGCAGCGCGGCGAGCCGCTGCGCGAGGCCCGACTCGGGTACGGCGGCCGGGTCCCGGTCGGTGGCGCGGTGTGATCCGGCGGGCGGGTCGGTCCTCGGTTCGAGGTCGGCGACGAGGGGGGCGGGGCGGGCGGTGCTGAACACCGGCACGAACCGCGCCCAGTCGACGTCCGCGACGGCCACGACGGTGTCGTCGTGGTCGAGGGCGACCTGGAGGGCGGCCAGGGCGGGTCCGGGGGCGATGACGGGGATGCCGCGGCGGCGCAGCGGGTCGCGCAGCTCCTCGGCGATCATGCCGCCGCCGTCCCAGGGGCCCCAGGCGACCGAGGTGACGGCCAACCCGGTGGTGCGGCGGGCGTGTTCGGCGAGGGCGTCGAGGGTGGCGTTGGCGGCGGCGTACGCGGCGTGGTCGGCGACGCCCCAGACGCCGGAGATGGAGGAGAAGAGGATCAGTGCGTCGGTCTCGGCCGGGTCGAGCAGTTCGGTGAGGTGCCGGGCACCGGCGACCTTGCCCGACAGGACGTCCGCGAAGGCGTCGGTGTCGAGGTCGGTGAGTGCGCCGAGGGTGCCGACACCCGCCGCGTGCACCACCGTGCGCACGGGGCGCCCCTCGGCGCGCAGGGACTCCAACAGGGCGTCCAGCGCGGCACGTTCGGAGACGTCGCACGAGATCGCGGTCAACCGGGCGCCCAGCGCCGTGACTTCGTCGCGCAGGTCGGTCAAGCGGGCGTCGTCGGAGACGTCCCGGCGTCCGACGAGGACGATGTCCTCGGCTCCCCCGGCCGCGAGCCAGCGGGCGACGTGCGCGCCGAGGGCGCCTGTGCCGCCGGTCACGAGAGCGGTGCCGCGCGGGGTCCACGCCCGCCGGGGGCCCGCCGTCGAGGCGGCCCGCTCCGGTTCCGCGTCCGCCGGGACTCCGGCGGGGACGAGGCGTCGTACGAAGGTCTGCCGGGCGCGCAGCGCGACCTGGTCCTCGACTTCTCCGGCGGACGAGGCGAGCACACGGGCCAGGGCGTCGCCGTCCCGCCGCGCCAGAGCGGCGCCGGGGATGCCGGGGAGGTCGACCAGACCGCCCCAGCGTTCGGGGAACTCCAG
Organism: Streptomyces sp. NPDC091281; assembly: GCF_044757425.1. Taxonomy (NCBI): domain Bacteria; kingdom Bacillati; phylum Actinomycetota; class Actinomycetes; order Kitasatosporales; family Streptomycetaceae; genus Streptomyces; species Streptomyces sp. NPDC091281. The sequence goes on from NZ_JBIVUY010000003.1 coordinate 298,507, forward strand.
GGCGGCGACCCGGCCGAGGCCCCAGACGGCCGCCTGGGCGGGCCGGTGCACCGGCTCGTGGTCCCCGGTGGCGACCGCGCCCCGCGTCACGCACCACAGCGGCGCGTCCGCACCGGCCCGGCCCAGCGCCTGGAGAAGGCGCACCGTGCTGGCGGCCCCCGTCGGCAGGGCAGGATGTCCGGGCAGCGGCTCCTCGTCCAGGGCGAGCAACGACAGCACACCGGCGGGCGGTTCGGCCGCCTCGGCGAGCGCCGCAGCGAGCACCGCGTCCAGCGGGTCCGGGACGGCCGGGTCGTCGGACTCGGCAGGCCGGGCGGGACCGGCGTACCGCATCTCCTCGGCCGAGAGGGTGAGGGCCCGTACGGTGGCGCCGTGCCGCGTCAACGCGTCGGACACCTCGCCGGCGAGACCGCCCTCCCCCTCCGGGACGACGACGAGCCAGGTGCCGTGCAGGGCCCGTGCCGCGAGGGCGTCGGCCGCGGCCGGGCGCCACACGACCCGGTACCGCCAGCCGTCCACCGCCGCCCGCGCCGCCTGCTGCCGACGCCAGCCGGACAGCACGGGCAGCACGTCGCTCCACGCCTCGCCGCCCTGCGCCAGCCCGAGCGTCTCCGCGACGGCCTCCAGGTCCTCCCGCTCCACGGCCTCCCAGAACCGGGCGTCCACAGCCGACCGCGCCGGCTCCCCCGCAGGGACGGCCGAGGGAACAGTCCGCTCCAGCCAGTACCGGCGGCGCTGGAAGGCGTACGTCGGCAGCGGCACCGCGACGGCGTCCCGCCCGGCGAGGACGGCCTTCCAGTCGACGCCGATCCCCCGCACCCACGCCTCCGCGAGGGAGGTGAGGAAGCGGGTAGCACCCCCTTCATTGCGGCGCAGACTCCCGACGACGACCGCGTCCGGGGCGGCCTCCTGAACCGCCATGCCCAGCACCGGGTGCGAGCTGACCTCGACGAAGGCGCCGTAGCCCTCCTCGGCCAGACCCTCCACGGCCTCCGCGAACCGCACGCGGTGCCGGAGGTTGCGGTACCAGTAACCGCCGTCCAGCTCCGCCGTGTCGATGACACGCGCCTCGTTGGTCGAGAAGAACGGCACCTCACCGCTGCGAGGAGCGACGGCGGCCAGGACCTCCGCCAACTCCCCCTCGATGGCCTCCACATGCCAGGTGTGCGACGCGTAGTCCACCGGGACACGACGAGCCCGGATCTCCTCGGCCTCACAGTGTGCGACCAGCTCGTCCAGCGCGTCCGCATCACCCGCGACCACGACCGAACCCGGACCGTTGACGGCCGCGATGTCGATACGACCGGCCCAGCCCGTCAGCAACTCCTCAACTACCGCCAGAGACAACGGAAGCGAGACCATGCCACCACGCCCGGCAATCGCACGGATCGCCTTCGACCGCAACGCGACAACCCGCGCACCGTCCTCCAGCGACAACCCACCCGCCACAACAGCGGCAGCGATCTCACCCTGCGAGTGACCGACCACCACCGACGGCTCGACCCCGCTCGCCCGCCACACGGCAGCCAGCGACACCATCACCGCCCACGACACCGGCTGCACCACATCCACGTCCACCAACTCGCGACCCTCGCGCACTACTTCCGCGAGCGACCAGTCCGTGAACGGGGCCAACGCCTCCCCGCACGCCTCCATCGACGCAGCGAAGACAGGCGACGCGTCCCACAACTCTCGCCCCATGCCCACCCACTGCGCCCCCTGCCCCGGGAACACGAAGACGGTGCCCTCACCGGAGCGGGCGGCACGGCCGCGTACCACGGATGCCGGGGTGACGCCGTCGGTGGCGGTCAACGCCTCCAGTCCGAGGCGCAGTTCGTCCGGTGCGGCGCCGAGGACGACCGCGCGGTTCTCGAACGCCGTGCGCGTCGCGGCGAGGGACCACGCCACGTCCACCGGGGACGCGTCGACCGACAGCAGACGAGCCGCCTGGGCCGGGAGCCCTTCGCTGCCGCGTCCCGAGACCACCCAGGGGATCGGCAGCGGGACCGGGCCGTCCGCCGCGAACACGGGAAGGACGGAACGGCCTTCCGGGGCGACCGCGTCGAGCTGCGTGGCGGGGGCCTCTTCCGTGGCGGGGGCCTCTTCGAGGACCACGTGCGCGTTGGTCCCGCTGATGCCGAACGAGGAGACGCCGGCGCGGCGGGGGCGCCCGTCGGTGTGCGGCCAGTCGACCGGTTCGGCGAGGAGGGACACCGTCCCCGACGACCAGTCGACGTGGGGGGTCGGCGCGTCGACGTGCAGGGTGCGGGGCAGCACGCCGTGCCGCATGGAGAGCACCATCTTCATGACGCCCACGACACCGGCGGCGGCCTGTGTATGGCCGATGTTCGATTTCAAGGAGCCGAGCCAGAGGGGGCTTTCGGCGTCCCGGTCCTTGCCGTACGTGGCGAGGAGGGCGTGCGCCTCGATGGGGTCGCCGAGGGTGGTGCCCGTGCCGTGGGCCTCGACGGCGTCCACGAGGTCGGGGGTGAGCCGCGCGTTCGACAGGGCCGCGCGGATCACGCGTTCCTGGGAAGGTCCGTTGGGCGCCGTGAGGCCGTTGCTCGCACCGTCCTGGTTGACGGCGGAACCGCGGACGACGGCGAGGACCGGATGCCCGTTGCGGCGGGCGTCGGAAAGACGCTCCAGGAGCAGGACGCCGACGCCCTCGCCCCAGCCGGTGCCGTCGGCGCCCGCCGCGAAGGGCTTGCAGCGGCCGTCCGGCGCGAGGCCCCGCTGTCGGGAGAACTCGACGAAGATGCCGGGTTCGGCCATGACGGTGGCGCCCCCGGCGAGCGCGAAGGAGCATTCGCCCGCGCGCAGCGCCTGTACGGCGAGGTGCAGGGCGACCAGGGACGACGAGCAGGCGGTGTCGACGCTGACGGCCTGGCCGCGCAGGCCGAGGACGTAGGCGATCCGGCCGCTGGCGACGCTGCCCGAGGTGCCGGTGAGGAGGTAGCCGTCGACGGACTCGGGGGCCTGGCGCAGGCCGGGGCCGTACTCCTGCGGCATCAGGCCGACGAAGACGCCGCCGTCGCGTTCGTGCAGGGTCTCCGGGTCGATGCCGGCCCGCTCCAGCGCCTCCCAGGACGCTTCGAGGAGCAGTCGCTGCTGCGGGTCCATCGACTCGGCCTCGCGCGGCGAGATGCCGAAGAAGGCGGCGTCGAAGTCGCCCGCGTCGTAGAGGAACGAGCCGGAGCGGGCGTACGTCGTGCCGTGGTGGGCGGGGTCGGGGTGGTACAGGGTGTCGAGGTCCCAGCCGCGGTCCGCCGGGAAGGCGGAGATCGTGTCGCCGCCGCTGCTGAGCAGGTCCCACAGTTCGTCGGGGGTGCGGATGCCGCCGGGCAGGCGGAGGCCCATGGAGACGATGGCGATGGGCTCCGTGTCGGCGTCGGGGCGCGCCGTCGTGCCGTGCGGGGACCCGTCCGGGTCGGGTCCGGTGTCCGGTCCGGTGCCGCCGTGCAGCAGGTCGCCGAGGTGTGCGGCGAGCGAGCGCGGGGTGGGGCGGTCGAAGAGGACGGAGGCGGGCAGGGCGAGGCCGGTCTCGGCGACCAGGCGGTTGCGCAGTTCCACGGAGGTCGCGGAGTCGAAGCCGAGCGCCTTGAAGGTCAGGGAGGGGTCGATGTCGGCCGGTCCGGCATGTCCCAGGACCACGGCGGCGTGCGCGCGGACGCGCCGCACCCAGTCGTGCCGGGCGGCCGGAGCCACCGCGTCGGCCCCCGCGTCGGCGCGGTCGGGCTCCGGCGCACCGCCCGCCGACCGGACGGCACCCGTCGTACGCCGCGGAGCGGCCGTGCCGTCGAGCCAGTACCGGCGCCGCTGGAAGGCGTACGTCGGCAGCGGCACCGCGACGCCGCCCTGCCCGGCCAGCACCGCCGCCCAGTCCACCGGAAGACCCCGTACCCACGCCTCGGCCAGCGCGGTCAGGACCCTGGCCCGGCCGCCCGCGTTACGGCGCAGGCTCGCCACGACGACGGCGTCCGGGGCGGCTTCCTGGACCGCCATGCCGAGCACGGGGTGCGAGCTGACCTCGACGAAGGCGCCATAGCCCTGCGCGGCCAGCCCTTCCACGGCCTCCGCGAACCGCACGCGGTGGCGGAGGTTGCGGTACCAGTAACCGCCGTCCAACTCAGCGGTGTCGATGATCCGCGCCTCGTTGGTCGAGAAGAACGGGACCTGACCCGACTGCGGGACCACGGGCGCCAGAACGTCTGCTAGCGCGTCCTCGATGGCCTCGACGTGCCAGGTGTGCGACGCGTAGTCCACCGGGACACGGCGAGCCCGGATCTCCTCCGCCTCACAGTGCGCCACCAGCTCATCCAGCGCGTCCGCGTCACCGGCCACCACGACCGAACCCGGACCGTTCACAGCCGCGACGTCGATACGACCGGCCCAACCGGTCAGCAACTCCTCAACAACTGGCAGGGAAAGGGGAAGCGAGACCATGCCACCACGCCCGGCAATGGCACGGATCGCCTTCGACCGCAGCGCGACCACCCGCGCACCGTCCTCCAGCGACAACCCACCCGCCACCACAGCGGCGGCAATCTCCCCCTGCGAGTGACCGACGACCACAGACGGCTCGACACCACTCGCCCGCCACACGGCAGCCAGCGACACCATCACCGCCCACGACACGGGCTGGACGACATCCACGTCCACCAACTCACGGCCCTCGCGGACGACTTCCGTCAGCGACCAGTCCGTGAACGGCGCCAGCGCTTCCCCGCACGCCTCCATCGACGCGGCGAACACCGGGGAGGACTCCCACAACTCCCGGCCCATGCCCACCCACTGCGCCCCCTGACCGGGGAACACGAACGCCACGCGGTCGGTGGCCGTGTCGCCCGCGACCGTGCCGCGCACCACCGTGGCGCCGGTCACCTCGCCGGACGCCAGGGCGGTCAACTCGCCCTCGAAGTCGGCCGGGTCGGTGCCGAGCAGGACCGTGCGGTGTTCGAAGGCGGTGCGGGTGGTGGCGAGGGACCAGGCGACGTCGACGGGACGTACGCGGTCGTCCATCGACCGCAGGCGGGCGGCCTGACCGGCGAGGCTCTCCGGGCTCCGGCCCGCGAGGGGCCAGGGGACGAGGCCATCGGTGGTGAACAGCGCACCGTCGGGCGCCGGTTGGGCGGTGGCGGTGTTCTGGTCGGGGGCCTCCTCGACCACGACGTGGGCGTTGGTGCCGCCCATCCCGAAGGAACTCACCCCGGCGACGAGGGGGGCGTCGGGGCGGGGCCAGGGGCCGGGGGCGGTGCGGACGTGGAGGCGGAGGGTGTCGAGGGGGATGTCGGGGTGCGGGGTCTCGTGGTTGAGGCTGGGCGGGAGGGAGCGGTGCTGGAGGGCGAGGACGGTCTTGAGGAGGCCGGTGATGCCCGAAGCGCCTTCGAGGTGGCCGACGTTGGTCTTCACCGAGCCGACGTGCAGGGGCGCGTCGGCGGGGCGGCCGGTGCCGAGGACGGCGCCGAGCGCGGCGGCCTCGACGGGGTCGCCGACGGGGGTGCCGGTGCCGTGGAGTTCGACGTACTGGACGGCGTGCGCGGTCGTCCCGGCGTTGTGCAGGGCCCGGCGGAGGACGGCCTCCTGGGCGTGCCGGTCGGGGGCGGTGAGGGTGTCGCCGCCGCCGTCGTTGTTGACGGCGCTGCCGCGGATGACGGCGCGGACCGGGTCGCCGTCGGCGAGGGCGCGGTCGAGGGGCTTGAGGACGACCAGGCCGCCGCCCTCGCCGCGGACGTAGCCGTTGGCGCGGGCGTCGAAGGTGTAGCAGCGGCCGTCGGGCGAGAGCGCGCCGAAGCGGTGGGGGTAGAGGCTGCTCTCGGCGGCGAGGTGGAGGTTGACGCCGCCGACGAGGGCCAGGTCGCTGTCGCCGGAGCGCAGGCTCTCGCAGGCGAGGTGGAGGGCGACGAGGGAGGAGGACTGGGCCGAGTCGAGGGTGACGCTGGGTCCGCGCAGACCGAGGAGGTAGGAGAGCCGGTTGGCGACGAGGGCGCGGTGGGTGCCGGTGAAGGACTGGTGGGTGACGCTGTCGGGGCCGAGGGCGTGCAGCAGGGTGGCGTAGTCGTCGTGGGCGACGCCGACGAAGACGCCGGTGCTGGTGGCGTCGAGGCGGCCGGGGACGATGCGGGCGTCCTCCAGTGCCTCCCAGGCCAGTTCGAGGACGAGGCGCTGCTGCGGGTCCATGGTGTCGGCCTCGCGGGGCGAGACGCCGAAGAAGGCGGCGTCGAACTCGTCGACGGTGTCGAGGAATCCGCCCCAGCGGGGGGCGTCGGCGTGCGGGTCCGGGGTGTCGGGGGCGCCGGTGAGGCGGAGCCGGTCGGCGGGGGTGGGGCGGACGGCGCTGCGGCCGTCGCTGAGCAGGTCCCACAGTTCGTCCGGGTTCGCGGCGCCCGGCAGGCGGCAGGAGAGGCCGATGACGGCGATCGCGCCGCGGTGCGTGGCGTCGAGCCCGTGCCGTGTGCGTTCTGACTCGCTCATTCCACTCCACCAGCTGGTCGGACCGGCCCGTGGGGACCGCAGACGTCGGGTACGGCGGGCGCGCGGCCGTCGGGGTGACGGTCGGGCGCGCGTCGGGCGTGCGCGTACGGCGCGGGGTCGGCGGTCCGTTCCCGCCGGTCAGGCGTGCGGCAGCGGATCGCCGGGGCCCCCACGCTAGGCGTGGAGGGACTAGGGCGGCCCCTAGATTCGGGGCGGTTGGAGGGGGGTGGGGGCTGGTGGGCGGGCGGGGATTGCGGGAAACGCCCAGACATGGCGCGGGGGCGGGGTCGGGGTGTTGCGCGGGGGGCGGGTGTGCCGGGTGAATGGGCGCAGGGCCGCCCTCGGTGCGGCGGTGACGGGTCCGGGGGCCGGTGCGGAGCACGCGGCCGTGTCCCCGGCGGTCGGGAGGAGGCGGGAAGGTCATGACGAAGACGGAGTTCGCCGAGGTGCGGGGCGCCTTGCTGAGGCTGCGCGGCAGCCTGGAGTCGCTGCGGCTCGCCGAAGGCGACTCGCCGTACGTGCGGCGGCTGATGAACGACCTGGACCGGTTCCAGCTGGACATGGAGGACGTGTCCGGGGGTGGACCTGCGGGTGCTGCGGGCGGCTATCTGCGGGCGGTGCGGCACGGGGTGCCGGTCGTCCGGGAGGTCGTCCGGATCTCCGACGGACCCGAGCACCCCGGTACGTGGCCCGACGCGGACGACGAGGGGATCGGCGGTCACCGGCGCTGAACCGGTCCGGCCCGTACGGCTGTCCGGGCGGTGCCCGTACGGTCGTCCGGGCCGGGGGGTGCGGGGAGAAACGGGCGACGCCGGGCCCCCGGTGCGGTCGGGGGACCCGGCGTCGGTCCGGTGTCCTGCGGCGGCGCGGGACGGTGCGTCCCACGGCGTCACTTGACGAAGTCGGGCACGGCGCGGGGCGGCCAGCTGCCGACGGTGAGCACGCCCATGGAGTAGGCGCGGGAGACGAGGGCCGCGCGGTTGGGTGCCTTGAAGCGGCGGAGCATCAGGCCGACGTGGTACTCGACGCCCTGACGGCTGAGGTAGAGGCGGGACGCGAGCTGGACGGTCGAGGCGCCGGTGGCGACGCCCTCCAGGATGCGGGCGTCGAGCGCCGTGAGCATCGGGGTGGGCTTGGCGGGGCGTTCGGCGGCGTCGGCCGGCTCGTCCTCGGGGCTCATGAGGACGACGACACCGGAGAGGTCGTCCCCCTCGCCCTTGACGGCTATGCCGGTGATCTCGGCGGCGAACACCCGGTCGTGGCCGCGCATGGCCACGACCCGCTCGACGAAGCGGCTGCCGTGTCCGGTGGACAGGCGGCTGAAGTGCTGGTGGAGGACGGTGCGGGCGCTGGGGTGCAGGACGTCGTAGATGCTGCGTCCGCAGATCTCGGTGGAGGGGCGGGCGACGTGCCGGAAGAAGTCGGCGTTGGCCGCCTCGATGTTGAGACCGGCGTCGAGGCTGGCCATGCAGGTGACGTGGGACGGGGCGAGGGGGCGGCGGTCGGCGCCACGGCGGGCGCTGCGGGGGAATTCCGGAAGGCCACTGACCATTGCCGACCTGTCGGCGTGGGGGAGCATGGAAGCAGTCCTTTCCTGAACGTCGTCGGGCAGTGAATCCAACAGGGGACAGCAGGAAATCTGCCGGGGGAGAATTGGATTTATTTATCTGTGCTGCTGTCGGCGACAGTAGAGGTGACGCGCGGGGGAGGTCAACGAATGCCGGGGCCGACCGGGAAATACTGCGGTGCCCCCTGCGGGGCGGGTTCGGTCATCGCGCGTAGCGGGGGTTCGGTAGGGCGGTTCGGTACGGTCAGGTGTGCACCGGTCGCGCGGTCCGCCCCGGCGGCGGGCATGTTGCGCGGGCGTGGCCCGGGTATGTCGGGGAGAACAAGGCATCGCTACGAAGAGGGTCTTGACCTGCGGTCCGACCCTCATCCGGCATGGTTCGGACACAGACTCCGGCCAGACGTGAACGACGCTCAGCTCCACGCGGGCCGCGCAAAGTAACGATTCGGTCGCGACGGTGGCCGGTTGGTTTCGCCGGTCCGGACCGGGGAACCGCACCTGCTCGGACCGCGGTCGATCCACGGATTCAAAAGGCCGACGCCGCGGATTGCGGAAAAAGTGCGACGGAAATCCGGATGGTCCGAAACGGGTGCCCGGCAGGCGGTCACGTGAATTCGCCGCCCTCCCCCGTGCGGCGGGGCACGGTGAACGCGCTCGGGCGTCTCCGACGGGAACGGAGGAGGGCGGCGACGCCGGTTTCGCCGGGGGCCGAAACGGGCAATCCACGGGCGCCGTCAGTTCACACACGGGCACGTGCGACGGAGGACCGGGCCGCGGATGTCCACGCGGCCCGGAACGGAATTCATTCATGACGCATCCATGCGCCGGCCGGCGTGCGCCCGCGTCGGTGGGACCAGACGGAGTGTCATTGCGGCGGACGGCTGCGGAAGATGGGCACGCAGTGCCGTCGGACGACATCACCGGGTGGGGCCGGACTCCCCTTTGCCGGACGCCCTCGGAGAATCCCGCCTCGCGCGGTGCGCGCCGTTTCCGGATTGCCTACCGGGGCGCGTGCGGGGCGCCGGAATACGGAAATACAGAACCGCAAAAGCGCGGCGGCACGGCGGAGGGGCGGCGAACGGGCGGGGACACGGTGGGGAACGGAGAGTGCGCCGCCCGAACAGCAGGAGGAACAGGAAGAACAGGCGGAACAGGAAGAGGGGATGGTGCGGCACGTCGACGGCCCCGTGCCGGGACGGGGCGGCGCCCGCCCGGAGGTCGTCCGGGGCGCGGTCGCCGTGCGGTGCCGCCGGGGTGGGCGGCCGTCGCCCCGGCGCGGTGGCCGGAAGCGGGTGGTGCGGGTCGTACCGGTGGAGCGGGTGCGGGGCCTGGGCGGGCGGGGTGGGCCTGTCGCCGGGGGCCGCCGGGGTGCGCCGGGCGGATCTGGCACACCCGGAGATACGTGGCGTGGCGCCGGGCGTTCACGCGGGGCGGTGTCCTGGACGGTGCGCGTGGTCCGGCCGGGCGGGATGATCAGGCACGGAGTGCCGGTGCGCAGGCCTCCTCGGCGGGGCGCCGGGGCGGGGGTACGCCGGGGCCGCGGACGGCGACCGTGGCGCGTACGCCGTCGCCGGGCGGGCCGGAGCGCAGGCCGGTCGCCGCCGACGGCCAGGAGGCACGGCGGGCGGGGGCCGGGCGGGCGGGAAGCGGCGCGGGCGCGGCCGGGGGCGGCGCAGGAGTATGAGGAGCCACGGCCTCAGGAGCGGCACCGGTGACCTCCGCGGCCTCCACGCCGGGCTCGGTCCCGGTCCAGGTGTCGCTCTCGCGTCCGGTCCCGGTCGTCCCGGTCGCGGCGGCGGTCTCCGGGGCGGCCTCGGTGCCCAGCAGGCCCGCGCTGCGCTGGAGCCGGGTCACGGCGACGACCGCGAGGGCCGCGCGCAGGGTGCTCAGGCCGCGCAGTCCGTCGACGCGCTGCCCGGTGAGCCGGCCGATGCGCTGCAGACGCCGGTCCAGGGTGTTGCGGTGCACGCCGAGGCGTTCGCAGGCGCGGTGGCGGACACCGTCGGCGGCGATGAGCGCGGTCAGCGTCTCCCACAGCACCGGGTGCTCCTGGAGCGGCTCGACCATCCGCAGCAGGCGCTCCGACACCTCCGGGTTCTCGGCGGCGCCGTACTCCACGAGGACGTCGTCGAGTTCGTAGACGCCGGGCGGACAGTCGAGGGCGAGGAGGGTGGCGCAGATGCCGTCGGCGACGGACAGGCCGACCGGGTCCGGGGTCTGCGGCACCGCCGGTTTGCCGCGCGCCGGGTCCTGCCAGTGCACGGCGATCCACACGTCGCCCGGCAGGTCGGCGTGCGCCTCGCGGGCCAGTTCCACCGCCTCCTGCTGGCCGGCGGCGGGCAGCAGCACGTGCGCGCCCTCGTCGGCGGCGAGGACGACGATGCCGGGGCGGGCCCGGAAGACACGGTCGAGGTCGGCGAGGGAACAGAACGCCGTCCGCACCGACAGCACCGCGCGGGCCTCCGCGGACCGGGGCGTGGCCGGTTCGGCGGCGGGCCGGGGGCGGGCCGGGGCGGGCGGGCCCGCGAGGCTCTCGCCGGTGCCGCCGCCCTCGTAGAAGCCGCAGTTCAGTTCGCGGCTCACGCGGCGGCAGGCGTCCCCGAGGCGGAGCACCATGACCTCGTGGGTCAGCGCGTCCTGCTCCGGGCCGCCGACCGTGCAGCGGTTGATGAGGCGGCGGGTCATGCCGCGCACCGTGGTGAGGAGTTCGTCGACCGATCCTCCGTCGCGGGCCCAGGCCCGCCCCTCGGCGCGGACGCGGGCCGCGCTCTGCTCGCTCCAGTCGCCCTGTCCGGACACCACTTCGGTCAGCGCCGAGAAGATCTCCCAGGTGACCCGGCGGCGCGCCTCGTCGGCGTCCGGGTCGCCCTCGGACGCGAACAGGGGGTGAAGGTCGGGTACCGTCCCCGCGTATGTCGTCATGTCCGGACACTCAAGTCCACGAAGATCAGAGGTACATCAAAGCCCTCTCAGAGACCGATCGGAACTCTGCTGCAATCGATCATTGCTGTGCCATCATGACGACGACGGAACGTGACCACACCCCTCGTCCGGTCTCGTCCGGCGGCAACGGAGATCACCCAACAGCCCTAGGTTCCGACTGACTTCATGGTGTGCACCCGATGAACAAGAGCGACACGTCCGCAATGACGACCGTTCTCGTCGTGGAGGACGAGTCGAGCATTGCCTCCATGCTCACCATGGCCTTGCAGTTCCTGGGGTTCGAGGTGGTCACCGCGGCCCGGGGCTCCGAGGCCCTCGAACGTGCCGCGACGCACGGCCCCGACGTCATCCTCCTCGACGTGCTGCTGCCCGACATGGACGGTTTCGAGGTGTGCCGCCGCCTGCGGGAGGCGGGCGTGAGCGCCCCGGTGCTCTTCGTGACCGCGCGTGACGCCGTGGAGGACAAGGTCCGCGGGCTGGAACTCGCCGACGACTACGTCACCAAGCCGTTCGACCTCAACGAGGTGGTGGCCCGCATCCGCGCCGTCATGCGCCGCGGGCGCGAGCTGCCCGCCAACGGCCGCCGTCTGAAGGCGGGATGGGTGGAGCTGGACCAGGACACCCGCGAGGTGTGGCAGCACGGCCGTCCGGTGCAGTTGTCGTCGACCGAGTTCGCGCTGCTGCGCTACCTCCTGGAGAACGCCGACCAGGTGCTGTCCAAGGCGCAGATGCTCGACAACGTCTGGAGCTACGACTTCCAGGGCGAGTCGGGCATCGTCGAGACCTACATCTACTACCTGCGCCGCAAGCTCGGCGACACCGACCAGACGCTGATCCACACCGTGCGCGGTGCGGGCTACCTGGTGCGGTCGTCCCCTCCGGCGCAGTCCGCGGAAGGCTGAGGCCATGCCCACCGACGCGGACGGCGCCGCGCGCCGCAGCAGCACCCCCCGCCGCCCCGGGGCGGGGGGTTCGCGCGAGCGCCCGTGGCCGTCGTGGCGGCTCGTGTGGTGCTTCCTGGTGCTCACCGTGGTCGGGGTGCTGGCCGTGGACGTGCACTGCGCCGTCGCGCTCGGCGACCGGCTGCGGGAGCGCACCGACGAACAGCTCGTCCAGACCCACCGGTTCCGGCTCGACGCGCTGCGCGAGGGCCTAGGCCTGTTCCCCACCCGGGACGGCTCGGCCGCCCTGCTCACCGACGGGCGGGGCGGCGTACGGACCTCGACCGGGCCCCGCGACCTCGTCGAGGGCCTGCCGACGGACGGACCGGAGATACGCGAGCGTGCCGGGCTCGGCCGGGCCGCCGGGGCGGGCGGGCACGGTGTGCGGGTGGTGGTCGACCGGCTGCCGGACGGCACCTACCTGGTCACCGGCCGGTCCACGGCCGCCGACGAGTCGGCCGTGCGGTCGATCACGGTCCGGCAGATCGCCTTCAGCGTCGCCCTGGTCACCACCCTGTGCGCGGGCGCGCTGTGGGTGCGGCGGCGGTCGCTGGCACTGGCCCGCGGCACGGCCGCCGAAGGCCCGGACGCGACGGAATGCCCGGACCGCCCGAACCGTCCCGACTGCCCCGATTCCGCCGGGACTTCGGCGGGCGCCGGGGCGGCGCGGCCGACGGAGGGCGCCGGGGTCGTGGTGCACTCGGGCGCGGTGACGGACCCGGGGGCGGTCGTCGTGGTGGCGGGCGGCGGGGCGCGGGACGCCGAGGAGCACCGGGTGTGGTGTCCGGACGACACCGAACGGCTCCGCGAGCTGGTCGGCGCCGCGAGCCACGAGCTGCGCACCCCGCTGACCACGATCACCGGGTACGCCCAACTCGCCCGGATCGGCGGGCTGGAGGACCCCCGGCGGCTCGACGAGGCGATGGGGCAGGTGCAGTCCGAGATGGTGCGCGTCACCCGCCTCGTCGAGGACATGCTGCTGCTGGCCCGCGCCGAACGCGGCGGCATCCTGGAGCAGGAGCCCGTCGACCTCACCGAACTGTGCGAGCGGGCGGTGGACCGGGCGCAGCCCGCCGACGCCCGGCACACCCTGCGCTGTGTCACCGACTCCTCGCCGCACCTCGTGCTCGGCGACGGACGGCGGCTCGGCCAGGTCATCGACAGCCTCCTCGCCAACGTCCTCGCGCACACCCCCGCCCGCTCCTCGGCCGAGCTGCGGCTGCGGCGGGACGGCCGCCGGCACGTCATCGACGTGGTGGACGACGGTCCCGGCATCCCGGCCGGTGTCCGGCAGCGGGTCTTCGAACCGTTCTTCCGGGGTCCCGCCGGGACGGCGCGGACCGCGACCCTCGCGGACGTCCGCCCGGGGCGCGGGCTGGGCCTGAGCGTCGCGGCGGCCGTGGTGACGGCGCACGGCGGGTCCATCCGGCTCCAGCCGTCCGAGCGGGGCGCCTGGTTCCGGGTCGTGCTGCCGCCGCTCACCGGCGCCCCCGGCCCCGACGAGGCCCCCGCGCGCGAGGCCGCGCCGCGCGCGCTCGGCCGGGCACGGCCCGCCGCCGGGGAGTGCCCGGAACCCTGCTGACGGCGGGCGGCGCGAGGGCACGCCGAAACGGGCCGCGAAAGGGCACGTAGAACGCGCTGACCGGCGCTCGAACCGGGCCCGGGACGTGCCCGGAACACGGAGGACGCAGGGACACCGTAGGCGGTGAGGCGTTTCGGCCGGATGACGCGGTGGCAAATATTGCTGTCAACTCCCTGTCATGACGTGGGACTTGGCGTTCCGTCCCGATATCCGCGGGTGGCGGCGGCGCCCTGCCCGGATCGGAGGGGATTCGGAGCGAACCGGTCGGCCCTACGCGCCCGTAGGGAAACCGATCTTGGGTAGGGTGCCCGCAGAGCAAGGGTTTTCCTTGCCGTCTTCGTGCCGCGACCCTGATCGGACGGTTGGGTGGACCATCAACGGACTCGCGGGCAGACCGCTCTGCCGGTCACCCGTTCCCCGGACGCCGTACGGCACCGGCGCGAACGTGCCGCGGTCCGTACGCTGTTCACGGTCGCCGTCCTGCTGTTCCTGACCGTGGGCGCCGCTCCGGGCGGCCGGACCGTCGCGCACGCGGTCACCGCGCCCGCGGCGGGGGCCGCCGGATCACGAACGGAGTCGGCGGGCCGCCCCGCCCGCTACGGCGCCGACCTGGTCGGACCGCTCCCGGCGCCCGACGTCCCCGCCTCCCACACCCTGCTGGAGGCGGCGGCCGTCCTGGTGCCGCTGGCGCTGCTGATCGGCCTGGCCTCGCTGCTGCACCGGGAACGGGCCCGGCGGCGGCGCAGCGAGCGGCGGCTGCTGGAGTTCCTGGCGACCGCCGGGCACGAGCTGCGCACGCCGCTCACCGCGATCTCCGGATATGTGCAACTGGCCCGGCTGGGCGGGCTGACGGACACGGAGACGTTCGAGCTGGCCATGGAGCGCACCACGGACGAGACCCGTCGGATGGCCGCGCTGCTGGACGAGCTGATGCTGCTGACCCGGATCGACCTGGGGCAGCCGCTGCGCCGGGAACCGGTGAACCTGGCCATGCTGTGCCGGGACGCGGCGGCGGACGCGCGGGCCTGTTCGCCGCACCATCCGATCCGGGTGACGATCCTTCCGGGCACCCACACGGTGGTGGGCGACCGCGACCGCCTCTACCAGGCGGTGGCGAACCTGCTGGCCAACGTGCGGCACCACACGCCGGAGGGCACCCGCACCTCGCTGGGGCTCGGCACGGAGGCCGGGTTCCGGGTCATCGAGGTCACGGACGACGGTCCGGGCATCCCGATGGAGCTGCGCCGCACGGCCTTCGAGCGGTTCGTCCACGGCGGTCAGGCGACGGTGCGCCACGCCCCCGAGGACACCGGGACCGGCGGCGGCAACGGCCTGGGGCTGAGCGTCGTCGCCGCCATCGTGGCGGCCCACGGCGGGACGGTGACCCTTCAGCCGGGCAGCGGCGCCTGGTTCCGTATCCAGATCCCCGCCTGAGGCGGTCCGTGCCGCCCCGCATATTCGCGGCGGCCGGAATGGGACGGTCCCCCGCCCGGCCGCGGTTGCGGGCGCGACGGGTATGCCAGGGACATTCCAGCGGCAATCACCCCACCCCCGGCCGTGTAATGCTCAACAAATCCAGGACCGTCACCCGGCTTCATTTCCCGCACTCCCGAAACCGGCAAAATCTGGCGAAAGGACCAGGCCGAAGAGCATGAGCGACAACGTCACCGGACCCGTATTCGCGAGTTCCCGGACTTTCCCTCTCCAGAGCGGGAAGAGAACCCGAATCGGCTACAATTCCGAGGCTGTATGCGTACCGTGACGCGTGCGGGACACCGGCCCGGCAGCCGCCCACCCGGCGGCCAAGGCGCTCCGCCCTCCACCCCTGGGCTCCCCACGACGTCCCGCCGTCCCGCGTACCGCCGCGCCCGTCGTGCGGTCCCCCTCACCGACCCCGGCCGCACCACTCCGGCGCGCGGCGCCCCTCACGTGTCCGTCCCCACAGAACACCCGGTGGCATCGTGAACCTAGCCCTGGCCGCGGGCGCCCCCCGCCCGCGCACCGGCCCGGAGCGGGCCGCGCCCCTCGTGGGCCGCGGCGCCCACCTCTCGGCCCTCATCCGGCACGCCTCCCGCACCGGCGCGTCCCCCGTTCCCGCCGTGCTGCTCACCGGGCCCGCGGGCATCGGCCGCAGCAGCCTCCTGGACACCTTCTGCCGGTCCGTCTCCCCCTGGGCGGCCGTCCTCGAAGCGGGAGCGGCGGACGGCACCTGGCGCACCCGGCCCGGCGCCGCCCCGGACCACCTCGGCATCACCCCGGACGGCAACGACGCGGTGGCGGAACGGTTCGGCAGCGACGGCGGCCCGCACGCCGCCAGCCCGCACCAGCTGCACGCGGCCGTGCTCGGCCTCGCCCGGCGCGGCCCCGTCGTCCTCGCCGCCGACGACGCCCACCTCGACCGGCCCGACACCCTGCGCGCCCTCGGCTACGTCCTGCGCCGCGCCGCGGACCTGCCCCTGCTGCTCCTGGTGACCGTGCCCACCGCGACCGGCGACGCCGAACCGCCCGCGCTCAGCGCCCTGCTCACCCACCCGGCGTGGACCACCACCGAACTCCCGCCCCTCACCGCCCCGCAGACCGCCGAACTCCTCACCCGGCGGCTGGGCAGGCGCCCCGAACCGGCCCTGCTGCGCCGGTGCCTGGAGCACTCCGCGGGACTGCCCGCCGCCGTCCTCGCCTTCGCCGACCGGCACGAGACGACCGCCGGGACGGACGCCGGGGCGGGCAACGGGGCGGACGGCCGCGTTCCGCGACCGCGGCGGGCCGCGACCGCCGGTCCGGGTCCGCTGCCGCGTTCGGCGTCGACCGTGCTGTCCGCCGTCACCGTCCTCGGCTGCGCCGAACCGGAACTCGTCAGCCGTCTGACCCGGCTGCCCGAACCCGCCGTACGGCGCAGCCTCGACCAGCTCACCGCGCGGCGGGCCCTCACCGCCGAGGGGCGCCCGGACCCGGCCGTACCCGCCCCCGGTCCGGAGCGGCGCCGCGGCCCGGACGACGGCACCCCGCTGCACGCGCGCGCCGCCCGCCTGCTGGAGGACGAGGGACGGCCCCCCCAGGAGGTCGCCGACGTTTTGCTGCGGGTCCGTCACGGCGCCGCGCCCTGGATGCTGGAGACGCTGTACGCCGCCGCCCTCGACACCGACTCCCCCGAGGCGGCCGTGCGGTACCTCTCGCACGCCCTCGACCTCGGCGCCGACCAGGACGGCCGGACCCTGCGCCGCGTCCGGGCCCGGCTCGCGGACACGCTCGCCGAGTCCGACCCCTTCGTCGCGCTCCAGCACCTCGGGGCGCTCCTCGCCACCTGCGCCGACGGTCCCGAACTCGCCCGCGTCGCCCGGCGGTACGCCGACGCCCTCCTCGCCCTCGGCCACGCCGACGAGGCCGCGCGACTGCTGGCCCGCGTCCTGGACCGCACCGCCGCACCGGGCACCGTCACCGTCCCCGAGGACCGCCGTCCCGGCCTGGAGGCGGCGCTGCTGCTGAGCGGCGCGCTGCTGCCCGCGACCGCGCCCTGGACCGGGGAGCGCTCCCAGTCCGGCGGCCCGGCCACCGGCACCTGCGCCGGACCCGGCCGCCGGAGGCTCCAGGTGGTGCGCGCCGTGCTGTCGGCACTCGGCGGACGGCCCACGAACCCGCCCGGCACCGGTCCGGCGCACGAGGCGCCGCCCGGCCCGGCCGACCGCGCGGGCACCCCGCTCGACGACCTGACGCGCGTGGCGTCGGCGCTCGCCGCCCAGCTCGCCGACCGCCCCACCGCCGCCCTCGACATCCTCGACGGACTGCTGCGGCACCCGGCGCGCGGCGGCCCCGACCCGAGCCGGGTCCAGGCGTACCTGGTGCGCGCGCTGGTGCGCTGCGGCCTGGGCGACCTGCCCGGCGCGGAACGCGACGGACGGCGCGCCCGGGGCCTCGCCGGGGGCGGCGGGCCGGGCGTGGCGCCGGCCGTGGTCCTCGCGTACGTCCTCGCGCAGCGCGGCGCGACCACCGCCGCCGCGGCCCTCCTCGCCGAGGTCCGCGCGGCCGAACTGCGGCCCCTCTTCTACCTGCACCCCCTGTACTGGAGCGCCGTCGCCGCCGTCCGGCGCGCCCACGGCGACCCGCGCGGGGCGCTGCGCGCGCTGCGCGCGGCCGGGCGCGCCCTCGGGCACGGCGCCGCCGCCCCGCTGACGGCGCTGCCCTGGTGGCTGGAGGCGGCCGACCTGCTCACCGCGCTGGGCGACCCGGCCGCGGCCCGGCACGTCGCCGCCGAGCACAGCGGCGACGACCGCGACCACGGTGACGGTGCCGACGGCGCTGCCCGCTCGCCGCGTGCCGCCGGGGCCGTGCTGCTGGCCCGCGGGCTGGCGACGCCCGGACCGGCCGGTCTGGCGCTGCTGCACGAGGCGTGCGCCCGGCTCGCGGACTCTCCCGCCCGGCTGCTGCGTGCCCGCGCCGAACAGGCCCTGGGGGTCGCCCTGCTGGACGCGGGTGTCCCGGCGTCGGCCCGGCCCCGGCTGCGGACCGCGCTGGACCTGATGACCGGCTGCGGAGCCGGGGACGCGGCCGAGCCCGTCCGGCGTCGGCTCGCCGAGGCGGGCGGGCGGCCCCGCCGGCAGACCGCCTGCCCCGGCGACGCGCTCACCGAACGGGAGCGCAGAGTCGCCGAGTTGGCGATGGCGGGCCACTCCAACCCCGAGATAGCCGAGGCCCTCTACATCACCCGGCGCACCGTCGAGCTGCACCTGACGCACACGTACCACAAGCTCGGTGTCAGCGGGCGGGACGATCTGAGCGCGATCCTGGAGGCGCCCGGCGCCGCGCCGCGCCGGACGGGTGGTGAGCGCGGGTGAGCGCGCCGACCGGGCACCGCACCGCCGCCGCGGGAGCGGTCCTGCGGGCCACGGCCGACCGGGACGGGCTGGCCCCGCTGTACGGGCGGGACGCCGAACAGGCCGCGCTGCTGCACATGGTGACGCGGCTCGCCTCCGGGACCTCGGGCGTGACCGTCCTGCACGGCACCCCCGGCAGCGGACGCAGCCGCCTGCTGCGGCGCGGCACGGCCCTGGCCCGCTCGGTGGGCGTCCAGGTGCTCACCGCGCAGGGCTCGCCGTCGCGTACGGACGTGGCGTACGGCGTCGTCGAGCAGTTGCTGGCGCGGCCCGCCCGCGCCGCGGGAGCCGCCGCGCCCGCGCTGACGGGACTGTCGGGGCTGTCGGGGCTGTCGGGCCCGACCGGAGCGGGGGTCGCGGCGGTCGTCTCCGGCGGGTCCGCCGGGCACCAAGGCTTCCCGGGCTCCTCCGCGACCGCCGGGACCGCCGGGTTCAGCGGCTCCGCCGCCGCTGCGGCGGGTTGGGCGGCGGACACGGGCGCCGGGTGTGCCGGGGCCGTGCGGTGCCGGGCCCTGCTCGCCGTGGCGCACCGGCCGACGCTGCTCGCCGTGGACGACGTGCAGTGGGCGGACGCCGGGTCCCTCGACGTGCTCGCGGGGCTGCTGCGGAGGCTCGGCGCGGCGCCGCTCGGGGTGCTGCTGACCGTGACCGGCGCGCGCGGCGAGTTCCCCGACGCCTGCGCCGGACTCCTCGACCAGGCCGCCGCCCTCCAGGACGGGCGGGGCCTGCTGCTGGAGCTGGGGCCCCTGGGTCCGGGCGCGACGCAGGCCCTGTGCGCCGACGCGGGCGTCCCCGCGCCGCCCCCGTCGGACACGGCCTGGTGGACCCGGGCCGCCCGGCTGAGCGGCGGCAACCCGTGGCTGCTGCGGCACACGCTGGACGAACTGCGGCGCGAACCGGGCGACCTCACCGAGGAACGGACCCGCGCCGGGTTCGCCTGCGCGGTCGGCACGGCGCGGGAGCAGCGGGCCGCCGAGTCGGCCGCCGCGCTCACACCGGGACCACTGGCGCTGCTGCGCGGCCTCGCGGTGAGCCGGGGACTGGTCCCGGTGGAGCGGGTGGCCGCGCTCGTCGGCCTCGACGGCAGCCGCGTCGGCGGTCTGCTGCGGGAGCTGCGGGTCAGCGGGCTGATCGACTTCCGCGATCCGCCCCGGCCGCGTCTGACGGACCGTACGGCGGGTCTGCTCGCCGGGGTGGACGGCGAGGCGCGGCGGCGGCTGCACACGGAGGCCGCCCGCTGGGCGCACCGCTGCGACGCCGACGAGGAGGCCCTGGCCGGACTGCTGCTCACCACGGTGCCGCTCGGCGAGCCGTGGGTGCCGCCGGTGCTGCGCCGGGCCGCCCGCGGGCTGCTGGGACGCGGCGAGGTGACCGGCGCGACCGAGCTGCTGGAGCGGGCGCTGCGGGAACCGCTGGCCCCCGCCGAGCGCGCCGAGGTGCTGCTGGAGGCGGCAGAGGCGTACACGATCACGGCGCCTGCGGCCGCGGACCGGCGGATCTCCGAACTGCTGTCCGGGGCGCCCGCGCCGCTGGTGCGGACCTCGGCCGCGGACCTGCTCCTGGCGCGCGGCGTACCGGGCTCGGTCGCGCGGGGGCCGGACGCCTGGTACCGGGGCGCCCGGTCCGCCGCGACGGCGCTCGGGTCGCCGACCGGGGGCACCGCCGGGACCGTGACCGGGGGCGCGGCGCGGGCGGCCGGGCCGGGAGCGCCCACCGGGGAGACCGGGGATCTGTGGAGCGGCGGCGCTGTGGCCCCGGCGGGGTCCGGGAACGCGCCGGGTCCGGCCGTGGGGGCTGCGGTGCTGGTCGCGCGGGCGTGGCGGCAGGCGGTGCGCGGGGAGGACGCGGCCGCGGTGACGGAGATGTGCCGGGAGGTGCTGCGCACCACGCCCCTGGACGGTGCCCTGTTCCCCCGGCTCACCGCCTGCTGCGCGCTGTCCCTCGCGGACGGCCACGGCACGGCCCGTACCGCTCTGGACGCCACCCTCGCGGAGGCCCGCCGCCGCCGCAGCCCCTCCCTCGTCGCGCTGGGGCTGCTGCTGCGCGCGCACCTCAACCTGCGCGCGGGCGACCCGGACACCGCCGCCCACGATCTCTCCGCCTCCCGCGACCTGGTCCCGCCGCACCTGTGGCATCCGACCCGGCTCACCACCCTGCGCGCCGCCGAACTGCGGCTGCTGGTGGCCCGGGAGCGGTACGAGGAGGCGGCCCGGCTGGCCGCCGAGGAGCTGCCGTCCGGCGCCGAGGAGAGCAGTCCGACCATTCAACTGCTGTACGCGCGCGCCCAGTTGTGGCTCTGCCTGGGGCGGCCGGGGCAGGCGCTCGCGGAGGCCGAGGAGTGCGGGCGCCGGCTCGCCGCGCGCGGGTGGGCGAACCCGTCGTGGGTGCCGTGGCGTTCGCTCGCCGCGCTGGCCCGGCTCGGCCACGGCGACCGGGAGCGCGCCGAGGAACTGTTCGCGGAGGAGATGCGGCTGGCGCGGCGCTGGGGCAGCGACTCGGCCTACGTGTGGGCCGAGTCGCGGCACCGGCTCGGTGTCCCCGGGCAGCCGTCCGACCGTGCCGGGGAGGGCGGGCCGCACCGGTTCGGCCGGACGGCGGCGGGACGGCGGGCGGCGCGGGCGCTGGTGGCCCAGGAGGTCGCCGGGGTGCGGCGCGGGACGTGGGCGCGGTGCGGCGGCCCCGGGCCGGGTGCCGCCGGGGACGGCGGTGGACGGGTGCCGCCCTGACCCGCGGCGGCGCCTCGGACGACGGGGCCCGGAGCACACCGTGTCACCGCCCCGCCCCGGCCGTTCCCGCTCCCCCGCGCTCCACGCTCCCCCTGCGCGCCTGCGCCCCCCGCTGGACCCTTGCACCCCTTGCACCCCTTGCCCGACCGGACCGTGAAAGAAGGCTGCCGACATGCTGCTTGAGCGGCAGAACGAACTGAGAGTGGCGGCCGAGGCCCTGCGGATCACCGCGCGGGGCAGCGGGTCCCTCGTCGTGATCAGCGGCCCCCCGGGCATCGGCAGGTCCGCGCTGCTCGCGGAGATCGGTGAACTGGCGGCCCGTTCGGCGGCCGGTCCGGCGGGGGCGCCGCGCCCGCTGGTGATGCGGGCGTACGCGGCGCCCGCCGAACAGGACCTGTCGCTCGGCGTCGCCCGCCAACTGCTGGAGCCCGTGGTGTCCTCCAGCGCCTTCGTGGCGCGCTGGGGTTCGGGACCGGCCCGGCCCGCGCTGGCCTTCCTCCAGGGCGATCCCGAGTCGCCCCGGCAGCACTCCGCGACGGTCCCGCGGGCGCTGCTGTCGCTGATGGAGCACATCAGTCACGACCGGATGGCGGTGCTCCTCGTCGACGACCTGCACTGGGCGGACGAGGCCACCCTGGACTGGCTCGACCACCTGGCGCGGCAGGTCGCGCACCGCAGGATCCTGGTGGTGGCCACGGTGTGCGAGGGCGAAGCCGCCGCCCCGCCGCCCGGCGACCGGTTCCTGGGCGCGGCCGAGCACACGCTGCGGCCCGCCCCGCTCGGCGCGGCCTCCGTGGCGGCGCTGGTCGTGGAACGGCTGGAGGCGGCCCCCGAACCGGAGTTCGCGGCGGCCTGCCTGACCGCGTCCGGCGGCAACCCGCTGCACCTGGTGTCGCTGCTCCAGGAGTGCCGGGCCCGCGGCGTCGCCCCGGTGGCGGAGCAGGCGGAGCGTACGGCGGCGCTGGTGCCGCCCCTGCTGCGGCGGCGTCTGCTGCTGTGCCTGCGCGGCCAGCCGCCGTCCGTACCGGCCGTCGCCCGCGCGCTGCTGGTGCTCGGCGACGACGCCGATCCGCGCTCGATCGGCGAGGTGGCCGGGCTGGACCCGGTGGACCGCGAGGACGGCCTGTGGCGGCTGCGGCGGCTGCACCTGGTCACCCGGGACGGCGGCGTGCCCCGGCTGGCGCACCGGGTGGTCCACGAGGTGGTGGAGGAGGCCACCCCGCCCGGCGAGCGCAACCGGCTGCACCAGCGCGCCGCCGCCCTGCTGCGCTACCGGGGCGGCACGCCGGAACGGGTCGCGGCGCATCTGCTGGCGACCACCACCCACTTGGACGTGGACGCGGTGGCCGCGCTGCGCGACGCGGCCGGGGCGGCCCTGCGGCGGGGCGATCCGGAGACGGCGGCCCGCTATCTGCGGGCGGCGCTGCGCGACGCCCTCCCGCACACGGCGGCGCGCGCCCGGCTGCTGGTGGAACTGGCCACCGTGGAGCGGAGTTTCGCGCCGTCGGTGGCGATCCGGCACGTCGCGCAGGCGTTCCCGCTGCTGCCGGGGCCGGTGGCCCGCGCGCAGGCGCTCACCGCCCTCACCCCGGTGGTGCCGGGCGTCACCCTGCTGTCGCTGGGCGACCTGCTGCGGCAGACCGCGCAGGAACTGGGCGGCGCCGGTACGCCGTTGGAGCGGACGGGGGACGTGGGCGGCGGGCGGGACGCGGAGTCCGCCGGAGGCGACACCACTGCCGGGGCCGGTCCGGCCGCAGAAGCCGCTGGAGCCGACCAGGGTGCGAACGGCCCGGAGGGCCAAGGGAGTTCCGGTGCTCCCGGTGCGGTGGAGCGCGCGCGGTACGCGGAGGTGTCCGTCGGGCGGGCGCCGGGGGCGGACGGGGTGACGGGGTCCGACGACCGGGAGTCGCTGGTGCTGCGGCTGGAGGCCCGGCTGCGGCACCTGTGCGAGAACGACCCGGCGGTACTGGCCTCGGCCGGGGAGCGGCTGGCCGGGCTGGGCGAGCGGCCCGCGCTCGACGGCGGCGGGCGGCGCGAGCTGGTGGTGTCGCTGCTGCACGCGACGACCGTGGCGGGCACGCGGACCGCCGCGGCGGTGGCGGCGCTGGCCCGGCGGGTGCTGGACCACGAACCGGCCCGCGCCGCGCACGTGCACACGGTGCTGCCGCTGCTGGTGCCGGTGCTGGTCGCGGCCGACGCGCTGGACGGCGTCTCCCCGTGGCTGGACACCGCGCTGGCCGACGCCGAGCGGCGCGGCGGGCGGCTGGAGGAGTCGGTGATCCGCAGCGAGCAGGCGCTCGTGCTGCTGGCCCGCGGCCGGTGCGCGGCGGCCCGCGAACACGCCGTCCAGGCCTGCTCACTGGTGGGTCCGGAGGACCTGAGCACACTGTCGGCGCTGGTCACGGTGATGGTGGCGCTGCGCACCCGCGATCCGGCGCTCGCGGACGCGCTGCCGGAACGGCTGCGCGGGCTGCACGAGAACGGCGAGCTGACCGGCCTGCTCATGCTGGTGCGCGGGATCGCCGCCGAGCAGCGCGGCGAGCCGCACCGGGCGGTGGAGCACTTCCTGGACGCCCGGTACGCCCTGGACCGGGCGGGTCGGCGCAACCCGGTGGTGGCGCCGTCGGCGTACTGGGTGGCGCGCGCGCTGCACCGGACCGGTGCCACCGAGCGGGCCGAGCAGGTCAGCGGGCAGCACCTCGAACTGGCCCGCGCCTGGGGTGCCCCGGCGGGACTGGGCCGGGCGCTGGCGCTGCACGCCGCGGTGACCGGCAAGGGGGCGGCGCCGCGGCTGCTGCGGGAGGCCGCCGGGGTGCTGGAGGACTCCGCCGACCTGCACACGCGGGCCACGGTGCTGCTGCGGCTCGCCGAGGCCGTCGGGGCACGGCAGGCCGCCGAGGCGCAGGCGGCGCTGCGCCGGTCGTACGAACTCGCCGTGGAGTGCGGGTCGACGGCGGTCGCGGCCCGCGCGCAGGAGCTGCTGGGGCCGACGGCGGTCGGCGCGGCGGGCCGGTCGACGCATCTGACGCCCGCCGAGCGGATGGTGGCGCGGATGGCGGTGGGGGGGCTGACGAACCAGGCCATCGCGGACGCCCTCGGGGTGTCGCGGCGGGCGGTGGAGAAGCACCTCACGAGCTGCTACCGCAAGACCTCCACGTCGGGCCGGTCGGGGCTGGCGGCCGTCCTCGCCGGATCGGGCGGCCTCGGCCCCGACGAACCGCCGCTCACGTCCGGCGGCGAGGTGCGCCCGCAGGGCGCGGCCTGAGCACCCCGGCGCCGGAGACGGGCGGGGCGCACGGGCCGGGGGACGGGGCGGGGCGGGTACGGCTCACGGGTCGAGGCGCCAGCTCAGCGGCGAACGGTAGTAGGGGCGCCGTTCCAGGCGGCTCCAGCGGGCGGCGGTGAGCGGCCGGCCGGGGCCGTCGTGACGGCCGGCGGCGCGGTCGCGGCCCGCGGCGCGGGCCAGCAGGACCGCCGTCAGCGCGGCGAGTTCCTCCTCGCTGGCCGCGCCCCGCACGACCCGTACGACGGGGCCGGTGCGCGGGGCGGGAGCAGGGGCGGTGTCGGTGGCGGGATCGGGGGCGGACGGCTGTTCGGGCGGACGCGCGGTCCTGTGCTGGGGCATCGGCTCGGTGCTCCTTCCGGTGGGGCGGTGGGCGGCGGCGTCGCGGGTCAGGCGCTCTGCGGCGCGGAGTGGGCCGCGATGTGCTCGCCGAGCAGCTTGATGACGTCGGCGGCGCGGTCGTTGAGGTAGAAGTGGCCGCCGGGCAGGACGGTCAGGTCGAAGCCGCCGGTGGTGTGCCGCTCCCAGTCGCGGGCCTCGTCGACGGTGGTCTTGGGGTCGTCGTCGCCGACGAGGGCGGAGACCGGGCAGGCCACGGTGGCGCCGGGCTCGGCGCGGTAGGTCTCCACGGCCCGGTAGTCGCCGCGCAGGGCGGGCAGGATCATGCGGAGGAGTTCGTCGTCGCCGAGGAGCCGGTCGTCGGTGCCGCTCATGGACTTGACCTCGGCGATGATCCCGTCGTCGTCGCGGCGGTGGACGTTCTCGTCGCGGTACCGGGAGGGGGCGCGGCGGCCGGAGGCGAAGAGGCGGGTGGGGCCGCCGCCGTCGCGTTCGAAGCGGCGGGCCACCTCGAAGGCGACGAGGGCGCCCATGCTGTGCCCGAAGAAGGTCAGCGGGCGGTCGTCCCAGCCGCGCAGCGCCTCGTGGACGCGGTCGGCGAGGGTGCCGATGTCGTCGAGGAGGGGTTCGGCGCGCCGGTCCTGGCGGCCCGGGTACTGGACGGCGACGACGTCGACGCGGGGGCTGAGGGCGGCCGCGACGGGCAGGTAGTAGCTGGCCGAGCCGCCCGCGTGGGGGAAGCAGACCAGACGGTGGGGGGCGTCGGGGGCGGGGTGGAACCGCCGGCACCACAGGCCGTCGTCGGCGGGGGAAACACTCACGCTGCTCGTCCGTCCTTCGTCGATGGTCCGGCGGTCCGCCCGTCGAGGGGGCGGCCCGGCCGTCGGCGGTGCGCGGGGCATCGCGTCGGGCGGGTGCGGTGCGCCGGTGGCTCGGTCACCGGGTCCGGCGGCCGGACCGGACGGACCGGCCCGGCCCGTGCGGACCTGCCGCCACTATCGGGCACCGGGGCCGCCGGGGCGGCGGCGGGGGGCCGAAGTCTGGTCGTTTCCCCCGTCCTTGGCCCGTGGGGGCGGTGACGCGTTGTGCGGCGCGGCGGGCGGGTGGCATAAAGCTCAGCGCCGGACCCGTGCGCGGGAAGACCGGACGCGCAGCGAGGAGCCCTCATGTCCCGTACGACGATTCCGCGGTCCGCGACCGGCCGGGGCCCCCGGCGGTGAGCACGGTGCCGGGCGGCAGGCTCTTCGCGGTCAGCGACCTGCACGTGGCCTACGAGAAGAACCGGGCCGTCGTGGAGGGGCTGCGCCCGTCCGGCCCCGCCGACTGGCTGATCGTGGCCGGGGACGTCGGGGAACTCACCGCCGACGTCGAGTGGGCGCTGCGGCTGCTCGCGGGGCGGTTCGCGCGGGTGGTGTGGGTGCCGGGCAACCACGAGCTGTGGACCCACCCCGACGACCCGGTGACGTTGCGCGGCGAGGCCCGCTACCGGCGGCTGGTGGACTTCTGCCGCGGGCTGGGCGTGGTGACGCCCGAGGACCCGTATCCGCGGTGGGCGGGCCCGGACGGGCCGGTGGTGATCGCGCCGCTGTTCCTGCTGTACGACTACTCGTTCCTGCCGCCGGGTGCCACCGGCGGCGCGGACGGGCTGGCGCGGGCGGAGCGGGCCGGGGTGGTCGCCACCGACGAGTTCCTGCTGCACAGCGACCCCTGGCCGGACCGGGCCGCCTGGTGCCGGGCCCGCCTGGAGTACACGCGGGGGCGGCTGGACGCGTGCCCGCCGGACCTGCCGACCGTCCTGGTCAACCACTTCCCACTGGTCCGTGAACCGACCCGCATCCTGCGCCACCCGGAGTTCGCGCTGTGGTGCGGCACCACCGCCACCCACGACTGGCACGTCCGCTACCGCGCCGCCACGGTCGTCTACGGCCATCTCCACATCCCCCGCACGACCTGGCACGACGGGGTGCCGCACCGGGAGGTGTCGCTCGGCTATCCGCGGGAGTGGCAGGCGCGCGGCATGCCCGACCCGCTGCTGCGGGAGATCCTGCCGCGGCGGAGCGCCCGGTGACGGCGCGCCCCCGGCGCCCGTGGCACCCGGCCGCCTTCCGGAACGGGTCGACCGTCCCGCGGCGGTGACCCCCGGCCGGCGGCGCGCGCCGCGGGCCGCCATCGAACCGACGGAGAGCAGCGATGCCTCACCTGAACCTGACCGGCCCCGACGCGGGGACCCCCACGACTCCCCCGCCCCGCTCCGCCCGCACAGGCCCGGCGCCGGCCGCGGACCTGGCCGCGCGGCTGGCCCGCTCGGCGACCGTGACCGGCGGCGAGGTCATGTCCGACGTGCGGTTCTTCGACTGGCTGGACGAGCGGCGCCGCGCCCACGGCCAGCAGGTGCGGCGGACCACGTTCGCGGAGCTGTCCGGCTGGCACTTCGCGCCGGGCACCGGGGATCTGGAGCATCGCAGCGGGCGGTTCTTCGCGGTGCGCGGGCTCCGGGTGCGGACCGACTTCGGGCCGGTGCGGGAGTGGCGGCAGCCGATCATCCAGCAGCCCGAGATCGGCATCCTCGGCATCGCGGTGCGGGAGATCGGCGGGGTGCTGCACTGTCTGCTCCAGGCGAAGGCCGAGCCGGGCAACGTCAACGGGGTGCAGCTCTCCCCGACCGTGCAGGCCACCAGGAGCAACTACACGCGGGTGCACGGCGGTTCGTCGGTGCCCTACCTGGACTGCTTCCGGGAGCCGGGCGCGCTCGGGCACCGGGTGCTGGCGGACGTGCTCCAGTCGGAGCAGGGCTCGTGGTTCCTGCGCAAACGCAACCGGAACATGGTCGTCGAGGTCGGTCCGGAGGTGGAGGCGGGCGAGGACTTCTGCTGGCTGACACTCCGTCAGATCGGTTTGCTGCTGCGGTACGAGAACCTGGTCAACATGGACGCCCGGACGGTGCTGTCCTGCCTGCCGGACTGGCAGCACGCCCCGGCGGCGAGCGCGGCGGAGGCGGCCTCGGACGTGGCGCTGCGCAGCTGGATCACCGGGCAGCAGAGCGAACGGGAGCTGGACACACGGCTGTTGGCGCTGCCCGAGGTGGAGGGGCACGGCTGGCACCGGGCGGACGACCGGATCTCCCACGAGCGGGGCCTGTTCTTCAGCATCGTGCCGGTGGACGTGGTGTCCGGGCGGCGGGAGGTGGCGTCCTGGTCGCAGCCGCTGCTGGAACCGCACGGCACGGGCACGATCGCGATGCTGGTGCGCCGGATCGGCGGCGTCCCGCACTGCCTGATGCAGGCACGGGTCGAACCCGGCTACCTCGACGTGATGGAGCTGGGTCCGACCGTGCAGTGCACGCCCGGCAACTACGCCCATCTGCCCGCCGGTTCACGCCCCCGCTTCCTGGACGCGGTGGAGGAGGCCCGCCCGGAGCGGGTGCTGTACGACACGGTGCTGTCGGAGGAGGGCGGACGGTTCCTGCACGCGCAGAACCGCTATCTGATCGTCGCGGTGGACGACACCGACCACACCGACGACACCAAGGGTGCGGGCGGCGTGGGTGATCCGTACGGCGAGGAGACGCCGCCGGACTTCCGGTGGGTGTCGCTGCGCCAGCTCGGCGAACTGCTGCGCCACAGCCACTACGTGAACGTGCAGGCGAGGACCCTGGTCGCCGCCCTGCGCACGGTGCCCGGCCTCGCCGGACCGGACCCGCTCACCGCCCGGCCCGTGCCCGCCGGTGGCGCCGTCGCGGGCCCGGCGGACGCCGCCGCGGACGGGGGTGAGGGCCGTGCGGATCATCGGTGAGGGGTTCCTCGCGCGGAACCTGGACGCCGCGTTCGGCGACCGCTTCCCCGGCTGGACGGCCGTCGCCTCCGGCGTCTCCAGCACGTCCACCACGACCGCCGCCGAGTACGGCCGGGAGGCCCGCCTCGTCCAGGACGTCCTCGCCGAGTGCCTGCGCGACGGACAGCGGCTGCTGTTCTTCTCCACCGCCTCCTTCGCCATGTACGGCTTCTCCGACCGCCCGGCCGCCGAGACCGACCCGGTGCGGCCCGCCAACGAGTACGGGCGGCACAAGCTGGCCCTGGAGGGCGCGGTGCGTTCCTCGGGCGCCGGGCACCTCGTGCTGCGGCTCAGCCATGTCGTGGGCCGCCACCAGCGCCCGCACCAACTGCTGCCCACCCTCGTGCGGAACGTCCTGGCGGGCGAGGTGACCGTCCACGAGGGCGCGCACCGCGACCTGCTGGACGTCGCGGACCTCGTGCACGCGGTCGGGCGGCTGCTCGCGGACGGTGTCACCGGCGAGGTCGTGAACGTCGCCTCGGGCGTGCCGCAGCCCGTGGAGGCGGTGGTCGCGGCGATCGAACGGCGGCTGCGCGCCACGCCCCGGCACGTACGCCGCCCCGGCTCCCCCGCCGTCACCCGCGCCTCGGTGGCCCGACTGCGGTCCCTCGTCCCGGACTTCCGCGCGGGCACCGCCGACGCCGACTACCTCGACGCCCTCCTCGACGCCTATCTGCCCTACTACGCGGCCCAGTCGGGCGGCCTCGCACCGCTGCCGGGCCGCTGACCCCCACCCGCTGCCCCGCCCGCCGCACCGCCACCCCTCGCGTCGCCACCCACCACGCCGGTACCCGCCGCACCGCTGTCGACCGCGCCGACACCTCCCCGGTCTGCGGGAACCCCTAGACATCTCCGGCACGCGCGGACCGGGGTGCTCCGGTTCCCCTAGCGTGGGGCGCATGATCGAGCTTGCAGGAGTGACCAAGCGCTACGGCGAGAAGGTGGTCGTCGACGACCTCACCTTCACCGTCCGTCCCGGCTGCGTCACGGGGTTCCTCGGCCCCAACGGCGCGGGCAAGTCCACCACCATGCGGATGATGCTCGGTCTCGACCGTCCCGCCGCGGGCACGGTCCTCATCGACGGCAGACCCTACGCCGCCCTGGAGGAACCCCTGCGGCACGTGGGCGCGCTGCTCGACGCCCGCGCGATGCACGAGGGCCGCAGCGCCTACCAGAACCTGCGCTGCCTGGCCCTCAGCAACCGCATCCCGCTGTCCCGCGTCGACGAGGTGCTGGACGAGGTCGGGCTGACCTCCGTCGCCAGGAAACGCTCCAAAGGCTTCTCGCTGGGCATGGGCCAGCGGCTCGGGATCGCGGCGGCGCTGCTGGGCGACCCGCGGATCGTGATGCTGGACGAGCCGGTCAACGGCCTGGACCCGGAGGGCATCCACTGGGTCCGCACCCTGATGAAGGACCTGGCGGCGCAGGGCCGCACGGTGTTCGTCTCCAGCCACCTGATGAGCGAGATGGCGCTGACCGCCGACCACCTCGTCGTCATCGGACGCGGCAAACTCCTCGCCGACACCGGCATGCAGGAGTTCATCGACGACAACTCCCGTTCCGTGGTGCGGATACGGACGCCCGAGCCGGAGAAGCTGCGGGACGCGCTGTCCGCCGAGGGCATCGACGTCGAGGAGCGCCCCGAGGGCGTCTTCGAGGTGTCCGGGGAGCCGGTGGAGCGGCTCGGCGCGCTGGCCTTCGAGCACCGGGTGCCGCTGCACGAGCTGAGCCCGCAGCACGCCTCCCTGGAGGAGGCGTTCATCAAGCTGACCGGCGAGTCGGCGGAGTACCGCACGGGGCCGCTCGCCCCCGCCCCGGCCGCGGTCCCGGCGGCCGACGCCGCCGACGGCGACCGGGCCGCCGCGCAGCCCACCGGAACGGAGTCCTGACCCCATGTCCGCAACCACCGCGACCACCGCGACCCTGCGCTCCGAGTGGGCGAAGCTCACCTCGGTCCGCTCCACGGGCTGGACGCTGTTCGCCGCGTTCGCGGTCACCGTCGCCTTCGGCACCCTGATCAGCGCGCTGTCCAACGCCCAGTACGACGACCTCTCCCAGCAGGACAAGCTGACCTTCGACGCGGCCGGGACCAGCTTCACGGGCGGCGTGCTCGGCCAGTTGGCGATGATCGCCTTCGGGGTGATGGTCATCGGCGGCGAGTACAGCACCGGCATGATCCGCAACTCGCTGGCCGCGGTGCCCCGCAGGGGCCTGTTCTACTTCGGGAAGCTGACGGTGGCGACCGGCGCGGCGCTGGTCGTCGCGCTCGCCACCAGCTTCGTCACCTTCTTCGCCGGTCAGGCCGTCCTCGGCTCGCACAGCACGACGATCGGCGCGGAGAACGTGCTGCGGGCCACGCTCGGCGCCGGGCTGTACATGACGCTGATGGCGGTGTTCTCGATGGGCGTGGCGACCATGCTGCGCAGCTCCATGCTCTCCATGGGCATCCTCATGCCGTTCTTCTTCCTCGTGACGCAGATCCTGGTGTCGGTGCCGGGCGCGAAGGACGTCGCCCACTACCTGCCCGACCAGGCGGGCGCGGCGATGGCCCGGACGGTGCCGCTGGACGACGTGCCCTACGGGCCGGGCGGCGGCCTGCTGATCATGCTGCTGTGGGTGGCGGCGTCGGTCCTCGGCGGCTATCTCGTGCTGCGCGGCCGGGACGCGTGACCGGCCGCCGGAAGTCTAGGAATTGCCCGGCTCCGGCCCCGGCACACTGAGCAGCAACCCACGGCCCAGGGAGCATTCATGACCGACATCAGGTCCGTTCAGGTCGCCGACGGCGTCTCCGTCTTCGTGCCGCAGACGGAGGGGGCGCTGTTCTCCGAAGTCGACTTCATCTACAACGAGATATTCGTCGAACGCACCTACCTCAAGCACGGCATCGAGCTGTCCGACGGCGCGCGCATCGTGGACGCGGGCGCCAACGTGGGTCTGTTCTCGCTGTTCATGAAGCAGGAGTTCCCCGGCGCGCGCATCCTCGCCTTCGAGCCCATCCCCGCCATCCACCAGGCGCTGCTGGAGAACCTCGACAGCCACGGCGCGAAGGACGTGGAGGTGGTCCGCTCCGCGCTCGGCAGCCGCCACGAGGAGCAGGTGCGGTTCACGTTCTACCCGGCGCTGCCCGGCAACTCCACCCGCTACCCGGAGCAGAAGAAGGTCGGGCAGGAGCTGACGATCGAGCAGATCGGCCAGGAGGCGGTGGACGCCATCATGGCCGGCGTGGAGGTGGAGGCCGAGGTCAACCGGCTCTCCGACGTGCTGCGCGGCTGGGCCCCCGAGGGCGACATCGACCTGCTGAAGATCGACGTCGAGGGCGCCGAGCTGGAGGTCATGCGCGGGCTGGACGCGGCGGACTGGCAGCGGGTGCGGCAGGCGGTCGTCGAGGTGCAGGACCTGGACGGGCGGCTCGCGGAGGTGCGGGACATCCTCGCCGCGCAGGGCTTCGCCGTGACGGTGGAGAGCGCGGCCAACCTGCCCGAGGTGTACCGCTACTCGATGGTCTACGCCCGCCGCGAGGCCGGCACCGGAACGGACGCGTGACGCACGACGGCTGAACGGCCGGCGGCCGGACAGCGGTCGGCCGACCCCCTGACGGACGACCGCTGACGGCCGGCACGGCTGACGCCCCCACGAGCAGGACCCGGCACTCATCCCCCCGGTGCCGGGTCCTTTCCGTTGCCCGCCCCCGGTTCAGCGCGCGGGACGCGGGGTGCTCTCCTCCCGCGCCCAGTCGGGGATGTCGAGGACGGTGAGGACGGCCGAGGTGGACACCCAGCCGGACGCGGACGTCGTCATCAGGACGTGGTCGCCGGGTTCCACCAGGCCGTCGAGCAGCAGGTGGTTGAGGGAGACGGCCATGTCGCAGGCGCCCATGTGCCCGTACTCCTTGCCGAAGTCCCAGGTGGAGCGGGACATCGGCAGGCCCAGCGGCTGCATCTTCATCTGGTCGATCATGCGGGAGTCGCTGTTCGCGGCGATCACCCAGCGCAGGTCGGACGCGTTCAGCTCGGCGTCGACCAGCGAGCGGTGCACGATGTCCAGCTCGAAGTCCCGCATGATCTCCATGCACTTGTCGAGCGGCATCACGTGCTGGTTGAAGTACGACAGCAGTTCCATCGTCCCGGACGCCTTGCGCTCCTCCTCGCGGAACGGCAGGAGGCTCTCCTCGCCGCGGTGCCACTGCTCCAGCTCGGGCGCGGTGCCCGAGTTGAGGGCGCGCAGGGCGGCGAAGCCGCTGTCGGCGCTGAGCAGGACGGCGGCGCCGCCGTCGCTGGCGGTGAACCCGGTGCCGAAGCCCGTCCAGCGGTTGATGAGGGGGCTGGTGAAGTTCTCCGCGGCGGTGACGAGCGCGGTCTCGGCGCGGGCGGCGCCGGACAGCTGGCCGACGGCGACCTCGATCCCGGCGAGCAGGCCGTTGGAGTGCTGGCGCACGTCGGTGCTGGCCACGCCGACCGCGCCGAGTTCGCGCAGCACGTAGCCGGGCGGGTAGAAGCCTTCGGGGCCGTGCTGGACGGCCGTGCAGTGGACGTGGAAGTCGAGGTCGTCGACGTCGGCGTCCGAGCGGCGGAAGGCGTGCCGGGCGGCGGCCACGGCCATGTCCAGGGCGGGCAGGTCGCCCGCGATGTAGGCGGCGGTCAGGCCGGTGCCGTACTGGACGGAGTACTCGTCGTAGAGCCCCTCCTCGACCGCCTGCTCGACGCTCACCCACTGCTCGGGGATGTACGCCCCGACCGTGTCGACGTAGATGCCGTCCGTCTTCATCTGTGACCGTTCTCCTTGGATGTCGTGGGGGAAGTGGGGTGGGGGGACAGACGGGCGGAGGCGCCCGGCGCCGGTTCAGGGGCGCAGGAGTTCCTCCTTGAGGTGGAGGGCGAGCCGTCCGGGGGTGTCGACCTCGAACAGCACGGCCGCGGGCAGCCGCAGGCCGGTGGTCTCGCGCAGCCGGTTGCGCAGGGCGAACGCGGTCAGCGAGTTGAGGCCGATGTCGCGGAAGGCGCGGCTGGTGTCCACGTCGTCGGGGGTGGGGTACTGGAGCACGGCCGCCACGTCCGCGCGCACCAACTCGGTGAGGACGGCGTCGCGTTCGGCGTCGTCGAGCCCGGCCAGTCTACGGCGCAGGGTGCGCAGCGCGCCCGCGCCTCCGGGCTGTCCGGCCCGCCGTCGGACGGGCGGCCCGGTGAGGCTCCACAGCGGGGCCGCGAGGCCGGGGTTCCCGGCGCGCCCGGCGAGTGCCGGTCCGTCGGGGCGCAGCACCAGCGCGGTCGGCGCGGCGAGCGCGCGGGCCGCGTCGAAGAGGCCGAGGGCGGCGGTGGACGGCAGGGGCGCGAGCCCGGCGGGCGGGCGTCCGGCGGGCGGGCGTCCGGCGGGCGCGCTGTCCGTGGTGCCGACCGGGTCGGCGGCGTAGGGGCGCCAGGGGCCGAAGGCGACGGTGGTCGTGGCGGGGCGGTGGTGGGCGAGGGCGTCGAGGAAGGCGGCGAGGGCGGCCGGGGCGCCGTGTCCGGCGTCGCCGACGGTGCCCGCGGCGTCGGAGAGGAGGTACAGGGGCAGCGCGGGGTCGAGGGTCGCGGTGAGGGCGAGGGCGGCGCTGAGTTCGGCGGTGAGGGCGTCCTCGGGGCCGCCGGGGCCGGGCCGGGGCGGGACCGCCGCGTGGACGACGGCGCTCACGGGGTGGGCGGCGGCGAGCAGGGCGGCGAGGGCGGTGCGGTCGCCGGGGTCGCAGGTGGTGACGGTGGCGTCGGCGCCGAGCGCGGTGAGGTCGGCGGCGAGCCGGGCCGGGGCGGCGCCCGCCCCGGCGGGGGCGGCGAGCAGGAGCCGTAGGGCGCCGTGGCGGGTCACCAGGTGGCGGGCGACGGCGGCGGCGGCCGGGTGGTAGGCGCCGGTCACCAGGACGGTTCCGTCGGCGCCGACCGGCGGCGCCGGGTGCGTCGGCGTGGGGGCCGGGGCGAGCCGGGGCACCCGTACGGTCCCCCGGACCACGGCGAGTTGGGGTTCGGGGGTGGTGAGGGCGGCGGGCAGGGCGCGCCAGGAGGGGCGGCGGCCGTCGAGGTCGGCGAGGACGAGCCGGCCGGGGTCGGCGGTCTGCGCGGAGCGGACCGCGCCCCAGACGGCGGCGGCGACCGGGTCGGGGGTGGCCGGGTCCTCGGTGGCGGTGAGCGAGCCCTCGGTGAGGAACACCAGCCGGGCGGAGGCGAACCGTTCGTCGGACAGCCAGCGCGCGACGAGCGCCGTGGCGTGCCCGACGGCGTCCACGGCCGTCCCGGCGGCGGTGGCGGGGTCGGCCGGTCCGGCGGGGACGGCGGACAGCACGGTGGTGGGCGGGGCGGTGCCCGCGTCGACCGCCTTGGCTAGCGCCTCCAGGGTGTCGTACGCCTCGGTGTAGACGCCTGCCTTCATGAGGGCGGCGCGGGCGCCGAGCGGGTCGGGGCCGACGAGCGCCCAGTGCGGGCGTCCGCCGGGCGCCTCGCAGGCGACGGTGGGCCACTCGACGCGCAGCAGCGGGCCCTGTCCGGCGGCGCGGGCGGCGTGCAGCCGGTCCGGGTCGGCGGGGCGCAGCCGGACGGAGGCGGCGGAGGCGACGGGCAGGCCGTCGTCGTCGGCCGCCGCGAGGGCGACGGTGTCGGGGCCGGTGCGGGTCAGGCGCACCCGCAGCGCGGTGGCCCCGGCCGCGTGGAGCGTCGTCCCGTGCCACGCGTCGGGGTCGACGGGCGTGTCCGGGGCCGTACGGGCGAGGGCGCGCAGGGCGGTGGCGAGGAGCGCCGGGTGCAGGGCGTGCCCGAGCCCGGCGGTCCGCTCCGCGGGCGGGAGCGTCACCTCGGCGTACAGCTCGTCGCCGCGCCGCCACAGGCCGGTCAGTCCGTCGAGGCCGGTGGCGTCGGCGGGTTCGGCGTCGGCGGGGGGCCATACGTCGAGGTCGAAGGCGGGCGGTGCGGCGGCGGGCCGCAGCACGGCGTGCGCGTGCCGGGTCCAGGGGGTGCCGGGCAGGGCTCCGGCGGGGCGGGAGTGGACGCGCAGCGGGCGGTCCCCGGCGTCGTCGGGCTCGCCGACCGTGACGCGCAGCCGGACCTCCTCCCCCTCGGGCAGTGCGAGGGGGGTCTCGGTGGTGAGGTCGGCGACGAGGTCGCAGCCGACGTGGTCCCCGGCGAGCAGGGCGAGTTCGAGCAGGACCGTGCCCGGCACGGCACCGGAGCGGGGGTCCGCGCCGTAGGCGGCGGCGGAAGCCGGGGACAGCGTCCCGGTCAGCAGCAGCCCGCCGGGCTCCGGGAGTTCGAGGACCGCATCGAGCAACTCGGGCCGCTCCCCCGCCGCGTCGGGCGCGGCGGCTGTGCCGGGGTCGGCGGTCAGCCAGTAGTGCCGGCGGTGGAAGGCGTACGTCGGCAGCGGCACCCGGCGGGCCCCGGCGGGCGCGAGGACGGCCGCCCAGTCGACGGGGACGCCCCGGACGTGGAGGCGGGCGAGGAGGGGGGTGAGGTCGGCGGCGTCCGTGAACAGGCTGTCGTCGGAGGGATGTTGGCCCTCGACGGCGGGTGCGCCCTCGGGGCCTGACACGGGGGCGGAGGCGTGGGCGGGGGCCGGGCCGACGGTGACGACGGCCGGGTGTCCGCCGTCCGGCAGGGTCAGCGGGTCCGGGTCGCCGTCGGAGAGTCCGGCCCCGGTTCCGGCGGCCGTTCCGTCAGCCGGGCCGTCCGCGAGGGACGCGGCCCACGCGGTGCCGTCGGTGGCGTCCTCCGTCTCCAGCCAGCGTCCCAGTGCCGTCGAGCGGAAGGGGAGTTCGGCGGGGCCGAGGAGGACCGGGGGCAGGTCGCCGTCCGGGGTGCGGCCGTGGTGGACGGCGAGCCGGGCGGCGGTGCCGGTGTCCAGGAGTCCGGCGACGCGGGCCGCCGCGATCTCCCCGGTGCCCCGGCCGGTGACGGCCGCCGGTACGACGCCGCGGGATCGCAGCAGCGCGGCGGCGGCCACGGCGACCGCCCAGCCGAGCGGCACCGCGATCTCGGGCCGCTCGCGCCAGTCGGGTTCGGCGCGCCCGGCGAGGACGTCGGCGGGGTTCCAGTCGACCAGTCCGGCCAGGGCCCTGCCGCAGGTGTCGAGGGCGGCGGTGAACGCGGGCGCGGTCGTCGCGAGCGGGGCGAGGGCGGCGGTCCAGGCGGGGTCGGCGGGCGGGAAGGCGAGGACGACGGACGGGGACGCGGCGGGCGCGACGCCCTGGGCCGTGGTCCCGGCCGGGTCCGGGGTGCCGTCCGCGAGGGCCGCGAGGGCGGTCAGCGCGGCGGCCCGGTCGGGGACGGTGAGGACGGCGCGGTGGTCCAGCGCGGAGCGCGTGGTGGCCAACGACAGCGCCACGTCGGCGAGTCGGGTGCCCGGCCGCTCGGTGAGGAAGGCGTGCAGCCGGGCGGCCTGCCCGCGCAGGGCCTCGGGTCCGCTCGCGGACAGCGCCAGCGGCACACCGCCGGACAGCGCCCCGGAACCCGCGGACTCCCCTGCGGGGAAGGCGTCTTCGCCGCCGGACTCCCCTGCGGCGACGGCGGGTTCGCGCGGTGCCTCCTCCACGATGACGTGGGCGTTGGTGCCGCTGATGCCGAACGCGGAGACCCCGGCGCGGCGCGGCCGGTCGCCCGCGGGCCAGGGCACGTCGGTGAGCAGCGGGGACACCGCGCCCGCCGACCAGTCGACGTGCGGGGTGGGCGGGTCGGCGTGCGGGGTGCGGGGCAGGACGCCGTGGCGCATCGCCATGACCATCTTGATGACACCGCCCGCGCCCGAGGCGGCCTGCGTGTGGCCGATGTTGGCCTTCATCGACCCCAGCCACAGGGGCTGTTCGCGGTCCTGGCCGTAGGTGGCGAGGAGGGCCTGCGCCTCGATGGGATCGCCCAGCGGGGTGCCGGTGCCGTGCGCCTCGACGGCGTCCACGTCGGCGGGGGCGAGCGCGGCGGCCGCCAGCACCTGCCGGATGAGGCGGCGCTGGGCGGGACCGCTGGGCGCGGTCAGGCCGTTGGAGGCGCCGTCCTGGTTGACGCCGCTGGCGGCGAGGCGGGCGAGGACGGTGTGGCCGCGGCGGCGGGCGTCGGAGAGCCGTTCGAGGAGCAGCAGGCCGACGCCCTCGGCCCAGTTGGTGCCGTCGGCGTCGGCGGCGAAGGGCTTGCAGCGGCCGTCGGCGGCGAGGGTGCGCTCACGGCTGAACGCCACCCACGGGTCGGGGCGGGACATGACGGCGACGCCGCCCGCGAGGGCGAGGTCGCACTCCCCCGCGCGCAGCGCCTGCGCGGCGAGGTGCAGGGCGACCAGGGAGGAGGAGCAGGCGGTGTCGACGGCGACACAAGGCCCCTCCAGGCCGAAGGCGTAGGACACGCGCCCGGCGGCGACGTTGCCCGCGGTGCCCTGCTGCATCCCGGAGGCGTAGTCGTGGTAGGTGACGCCCGTGAAGACGCCGGTGCGGCTGCCGCGCAGGGCGGTGGGGGCGATCCCGGCGCGTTCGAAGACCTCCCAGGAGGTCTCCAGGAGCAGCCGCTGCTGGGGGTCCATGGCCAGGGCCTCGCGTGGTGCCAGGCCGAACGGTTCGGCGTCGAACTCGCCCGCGTCGTGCAGGAATCCGGCGCGCCGCACATAGGTGGTGCCGGGGCGGTCGGAGTCGGGGTCGTAGAGGGCGTCGAGGTCCCAGCCCCGGTCGGCGGGGAACGGGCCGAGGCCGTCGCCGCCGGTGGAGAC
Organism: Streptomyces sp. NPDC091281; assembly: GCF_044757425.1. Lineage (NCBI taxonomy): Bacteria > Bacillati > Actinomycetota > Actinomycetes > Kitasatosporales > Streptomycetaceae > Streptomyces > Streptomyces sp. NPDC091281. The sequence goes on from NZ_JBIVUY010000003.1 coordinate 336,763, forward strand.
GAGCCGCCACAGCGCCTCGGGCGAGTCGACGCCGCCGGGGTAGCGGCAGCCCATGCCGACGATGACGACGGGGTCGTCGTCGGCGGCGGCCGGCGCCGGGGCCGGGGTGCCGTCCGCGTCCGGGGCGGTGGCGTCGAGGCCGAGTTCGGCGGCGAGGTGCCGGACGAGGGCGGCGGGGGTGGGGTGGTCGTAGACGAGGGTCGGGGGCAGCCGCAGTCCGGTCTCCTGGCTGAGCCGGTTGCGGAGGGTGACGGCGGCGAGCGAGTCGAAGCCGAGTTCCTTGAAGGGCTTCTCGGCGCCGACCTGGTCGGCGGTGTCGTAGCCGAGGAGGGCGGCGACCTGTGCGGTGACGAGGCCGGTGACGGCGGCCCGGCGGCGGGCGCGGGGCAGCGCGGCGACCCGGCGGGCGAACCCGCCGTCCGCGCCGCCGCCGTCCGCTCCGGTGGCCCCGCGGCGCACGGTGACGCGCACCGACTCGCGCAGCAGCGGCGGCAGTTCGCCGGTGGTGGCGCGGGAGCGCAGCGCGGCGGTGTCCAGCCGCAGGGCCAGCAGCAGGGCCGCCGGGGTGGTGACGGCGGCGTCGAAGAGGGCGAGTCCGTGGTCGGCGCCGAGCGGCACGACGCCCTGCGCGGCCGTACGGGCGGTGTGGGCGGCGTCGAGTCCGGCGGTCATGCCGGCCGTGTTCTCCCAGGGGCCCCAGGCGATGGAGGTGCCGGGCAGTCCGGCGGCGCGGCGGTGCTGGGCGAGGGCGTCGAGGAAGGTGTTGGCGGCGGCGTAGTTGGCCTGGCCGGGGTTGCCGAGGAGACCGGCCGCCGAGGAGAAGGTGACGAACGCCGTGAGGGGCAGGCCGCGGGTCAGGGCGTGCAGGTGGGCGGCGGCGGTGACCTTGGCGCGCAGGACGGTGGCCAGGCGGCCGGGGGTGAGGGAGGTGAGGAGGCCGTCGTCGAGGGCGCCCGCGGTGTGCACGACGGCCCGCAGCGGCCGGTCCTCGGGCAGGTCGGCGAGGAGGGCGGCCAGGGCGTCCCGGTCGGCGACGTCGCAGGCCCGGACGGTGACCTCGGCGCCGAGCGCGGTGAGGTCGGCGCGCAGCCGGTCAGCGCCGGGGGCGTCCGGGCCGGACCGGCTGACCAGCAGCAGCCGCCGTACGCCGTGCCCGGTGACCAGGTGGCGGGCGAGCAGGCCGCCGAGCCCGCCGGTGCCGCCGGTGACGAGGACGGTGCCGTCGGGGCCGAAGGCGGCGACCGGCCCGCCGTCGGCGGCCGGAGGTGCGGCCGGGGCGCCGTCGGTGCCGGTGCGGGCCGTCCGGGCGCGGGGGGCGAGGAGGGCGCCGGAGCGGACGGCGAGCTGGGGTTCGTCGGCGTGCGCGGCGGCGGCCAGGAGCACCGCCGGGTCGGCCGGGTCGGCGGGGTCGGGGTCGCGGTCGACCAGGACGAAGCGGCCGGGGTGTTCGGACTGGGCGGTGCGGACCAGGCCCCACAGCGGGGCGTGCGCGAGGTCGGGCACCTGGTCGCCGGGGAGCGCGGCGACGGCGCCCCGGGTGAGGACGGCGAGCCGGGCGGTGTCGAGCCGGTCGTCGGCCAGCCACTCCTGGAGGGTGGTGAGGAGGTGCGCGGTGCTGTCGTGGGCGGCCGCGGCGAGCGTGTCCGGGTCGTCGGCCGGGTCGGCGGCGGGGCCGGTGGCGCCGACGGGCAGCAGGACGGTGGCCGGGGGTGCCGTGCCGTCGTCGAGGGCGGCGCGCAGGGCGGTCAGGTCGGGGTGGGCGCGTACGGTCGCCCCGTCGGCGGCGAGCCGGTCGGCGAGGCCGTCCGGGTCGGCGCCCAGGACGGCCCAGGCGCCGTCGGCGGCGCCCGCGGCGGGGACGGGCGTCCACGCGACGGTGTGGAGCCCGTCGGCGGGGCGGCCGTCGTCGAGGGCGGTGACGGGCAGCGGGGTGAGGTCGACGCGGTCGACCGTGACCAGGGGCCGTCCCTCGGGGTCGGTGAGGGTGAGGGCGGCGTGGCCGGTGGCGGCGCCGGTCACCCGGAGGCGGGCGGTGCGGGCGCCGGTGGCGTGCACGGTGAGGCCCTGCCAGCGGTCGGCGCGCAGGACGTGCCCGTCGGGCGCCGGGGGCGCGGCGGACAGGGCGGCCTGCACGGCGGCTTCGAGCAGCGCGGGGTGCACGGGGTGGCGGTCCGGGCCGCCGTCCCCCTGGTCGGCGGGTGTGTCGGGGAGGGCGCGGGCGTCGGGGACGGCGAGGTCGGCGTACAGGTCGCCGTCGTGGCGCCACAGGGCGCGGACGCCGCGGTGGGCGGGGCCGTAGGTGTGTCCGCGGGCGGCGAGCCGGTCGTACAGGGTGTCGGTGTCGACGGGTTCGGCGCCGTCGGGCGGGGTGGTGGCCGGGAGGTCGGCGGGGGTCGCCGCGGGCCGGGCGGTGAGGGTGCCTTCGGCGTGGCGGCGCCAGGGGTGGTCGGGGGTGTCGTCGTCGGGCCGGGAGTGGACGGTGACGGTGCGACGGCCGTCGAGGTCGGCGGCGGTGACGTGGATCTGCATGCGGACGGCGCCGCGGGCGGGCAGGGGCAGCGGCGTGTGGAGGGTCAGGTCCTCCAGGGCGGTGCAGCCCGCCTCGTCGCCCGCACGGACGGCGAGGTCGACGAGGACGGACGCGGGCAGCAGCGGGACGCCCGCGGTGTCCTGGTCGGCGAGGTCGCCGTGGGCGCGGGCGGAGAGCCGTCCGGTGAGCAGGACGCCGCCGCCCGCGGCGAGTTCGACGGTGGCGGCGAGCAGCGGGTGCCGGGCGGCGCCGAGTCCGGCGGCGCGCAGTCCGGCCGTGCCGGTGGCGGTCGCGGGCAGCCAGGCGCGGCGGCGCTGGAAGACGTACGTGGGCAGCGGTACGGCGGGGGCGGCCGGGGTGGGCGCGGTGAGGTGGCGGGTCCAGTCGACGGGCGCGCCGCGGGTGTGGAGCGCGGCGAGGGCGGTCTCGAAGGCGAGGGCGCCGGGGGTGCCGGGGGTCTGGGCGGGCACGGCGAGCACGTCGTCGGGTGCGGGCAGGCTGTGCGCGGCGAGGGCGGTGAGGGTGCCGTCGGGGCCGAGTTCGAGGCAGCGGGTGACACCGAGGCCGGGGAGGGCGTGGACGGCGTCGGCGAAGCGGACGGCGTGCCGGACGTGCCGGACCCAGTACTCGGGGTCGGTGAGGTCGTCCGGTTCGGCGGGGCGGCCGGTGAGGTCGGAGACGACGGTGAACCGGGGTGCCTGGTAGGTGAGTTCGGCGGCGACGCGGCGGAACTCCCGCAGCATGGGTTCCATGAGCGGGGAGTGGAAGGCGTGACTGACCCGCAGCGCGGTCACCTTGCGGTCGAGGCCGCGGAAGTGCGCGGCGATCTCCTCGACCGCCCCCGCCTCCCCCGAAACGACCACCGCTCGTGGCCCGTTGACCGCCGCGATCCCGACACGGTCCGCGTCGAGGAGGGGCAGCACCTCGTCCTCGGACGCCTGGAGCGCCGTCATCGCACCGCCCTCCGGCAGCGCCTGCATCAACCGGCCCCGCGCCGCCACCAGCTTGCACGCGTCCGCGAGCGACCAGACCCCGGCCACGTGTGCGGCGGCGATCTCGCCGATCGAGTGGCCGAGGACGACGTCGGGCCGTACCCCGAAGGACTCCGTGAGGCGGAACTGGGCGACCTGGAGGGCGAAGAGGGCGGGCTGGGCGTAGCCGGTGCGGTCGAGGAGGTCGGTGCGGGCGCCGAACACGACGTCGTGGAGGGGGTGTTCGAGGGTGGCGTCGATCTGGGCGCACACCTCGTCGAAGGCGTCGGCGAACACCTCGTGGGTGTCGTAGAGGTCGCGGCCCATGCCGGGCCGCTGGGCGCCCTGGCCGGAGAAGAGGAAGGCGGTGCGGCCGGGCGCGGCGGCGGAGCCGGTGACGAGGCCGGGCCGGGTGCGGCCGTCGGCGGCGGCGTCGAGCCCGGTCAGGAGGTCGTCCGTGTCGGTGCCGAGCAGGACGGCGCGTTCCTCGAAGGCGGTGCGGGTGGTGAGGAGGGCGGCGGCGACATGGGCCGGGTCCACGGGGTGCGCGGCCTGCGTGGGAGCGTCCGTGGGTTCGGCGGTGGTGCGGGCGCGGAGGAAGGCGGCGAGGGCGCGGGCCTGGGCGCGGAGCGCGGCGGGGGTGCGGCCGGAGACGATCCAGGGCACGGAGCCGGAGGGCAGCCGCAGCGCGGGCGGGGCGGCGGCGGTGCCGGGTTCGGGGGCCGCGGGTTCGGGGGCCTGGGCGAGGACGACGTGGGCGTTGGTGCCGGAGACGCCGAACGCGGAGACGGCGGCGCGGCGCGGGGTCTCGGGGCGGTCGGGCCAGGGGGTGGTGTCCTGGACGAGCCGTACGGCGCCGGAGTTCCAGTCGACGCGGGAGGTGGGTTCGTCGGCGTGGAGGGTGCGCGGGAGGGTGCCGTGCCGCATGGCGAGGACCATCTTGATGACCCCGGCGACCCCGGCGGCGGCCTGGGTGTGGCCGATGTTGGACTTCACCGATCCGAGCCGGACGGGCCGTTCGCGGTCCTGGCCGTAGGTGGCGAGGAGGGCCTGCGCCTCGATGGGGTCGCCGAGGGCGGTGCCGGTGCCGTGCGCCTCGACGGCGTCGACGTCGGAGGCGTCGAGCCCGGCTGACGCCAACGCGGCCCGGATGACGCGCTGTTGGGAGGGTCCGTTGGGGGCGGTGAGGCCGTTGGAGGCGCCGTCCTGGTTGACGGCCGACCCGGCGACGACGGCGAGGACGCGGTGGCCGTTGCGGCGGGCGTCGGAGAGCCGTTCGACGACGAGGACGCCGACGCCCTCGCCCCAGGCGGTGCCGTCGGCGCCCTCCGCGAACGCCTTGCACCGGCCGTCGGCGGAGAGCCCGCGCTGCCGCGAGAACTCGACGAACGCCCCCGGCGTCGACATCACCGTCACACCACCGGCCAGCGCGAGGTCGCACTCCCCGGACCGCAGCGCCTGCACCGCGAGATGCAGGGCGACCAGCGACGACGAGCAGGCCGTGTCCACGGTGACCGCGGGACCCTCCAGGCCGAGCACGTAGGAGACGCGGCCGGAGAGGACGGAGGCGGTGATGCCGGTGGTGAGGTGGCCGTCGGACTCCTCGGGGTGGCCGAGGAGGACTGCGAGGTAGTCCTGCCCGTTGGTGCCCGCGAAGACGCCGGTGCGGCTGCCGCGCAGGCCGGCCGGGTCGATGCCGGTGCGCTCCAGGGCCTCCCAGGACGTCTCCAGCAGCAGCCGCTGCTGCGGGTCCATGGTGCGGGCCTCGCGGGGCGAGATGTCGAAGAACGTCGAGTCGAACAGCGGCGCGTCGTGGAGGAACGCGCCGCGGCGGGCGTACGAGGTGCCGGTGCCGCCCGCCGGGTCGAGGACGGCGTCGAGGTCCCAGCCGCGGTCGGCGGGCAGGTCGGTGACGGCGTCCCGGCCCTCCGCGAGGAGTCGCCAGAACGCCTCGGGGGTGTCCGCGCCGCCGGGGAACCGGCAGCCGAGGCCGACGATCGCGACCGGTTCCTGACGGCTCGCCTCGGCGTCCTGGAGGCGCTTGCGGGTCTGCCGGAGGTCAGCCGTCACCCGCTTGAGGTAGTCCCTCAGCTTGTCCTCGGTGCTGGCGGTGCTGGCCATCGTGTTCCACTTCCTCGCGCTCGCGAAATTGCCGTGAACGGTCCCGCCCCCGTGTCCGGGGTCAGGAGATCCCGAGTTCCTTGTCGATGAGGTCGAACATCTCGTCGTCGGTCGCCTCGTCGAGTTCCGCCAGGTCGTCCGGTCCGCTCATGTCGTCGTCCGTCCCTTCGGGGGTGCCGTCGCCGGTCCAGCGGGCCAGCAGGCCGCGCAGGGCGGCGGTGATCTCGGTGCGGGTGTCGGGGGCGGTGCCGTGCTCGGCGGCGAGGATGCCGGCCAGGCGGCCGATCTCCGCGACGACCCCGCCGCCCGGTCCGTCGGCGTCGTCGGGGCCGAGGAGGGAGTCCAGGTGGCGGGCGATGTCGACGGGCGCGGGGTGGTCGAACACCAGGGTGGCCGGGAGGCTCTGGCCGGTGGCCGCGCCGAGCCGGTTGCGCAGTTCGACGGCGGTGAGCGAGTCGAATCCGGCCTCGCGGAAGGCGCGGGTCGGGTCGACGGCGTCGGGGCGGGCGTGGCCGAGGACGACCGCCGCCTGTTCCCGGACGAGGTCCACCAGGGTGGCGGTCCGCTCGTCGGCGCCGAGTCCGGCGAGCCTGCGCCGCAGGGCGTCGGCGCCCGCGCCGGACGCCGCGTCGGCGAGGGCGGCCCCGGCCTCGGGGAGGTCGGCGAGCAGCGGCGCGGGGCGTCCGGCGGCGAAGGCGGGCGCGAACCGGGCCCAGTCGACGCGGGCCACGACGGCGGCCGGGTCGCCGCCGCCCGCCAGGCGTTCCATGGCGACGAGCGCGAGGTCGGGGTCGAGGGCGGTGAGGCCGCGGCGGCGCAGGTACTCCTCGACGTCGCCGTCGGCGGCCATGCCGTCCTGCGCCCAGGGTCCCCAGGCGAGGGAGACGGCGGGCAGGCCTGCGGCGCGGCGGCGTTCGGCGAGGGTGTCGAGGAAGGCGTTGGCGGCGGCGTAGTTGCCCTGGCCGGGTGAGCCGACGGCGCCCGCGAAGGAGGAGAACAGGACGAACGCGGAGAGGTCGCGGTCGCGGGTCAGCTCGTCCAGGTTGCGGGCGGCGACGGCCTTGGCGCGCAGGACGGCGGCGAACCGGTCGGCGGTGAGGGCGTGCACGAGTCCGTCGTCGAGGACGCCCGCGGTGTGCACGACGGCGTCCACGGGGTGTGCGGCGAGCAGGGCGGTCAGGGCGTCCCGGTCGGCGGCGTCGCAGGCGGCGACGGTGACGCGGGCGCCGAGGGCGGCGAGGTCGGCCCGCAGCCGGTCGGCGCCGGGGGCGTCGGGTCCTCGGCGGCTGATCAGGACGAGGTGGTCGGCGCCCTGCTCGGCGGCCCGGCGGGCGACGCGGGCGCCGAGGGCGCCGGTGCCGCCGGTGATCAGGACGGTGCCGGAGGGCCGCCAGCCCGCGTCGAGGGCGGCGGGCGCCGTACGGTCCAGGCGGCGGCCGAAGACGCCGGTGGCCCGGATGGCGACCTGGTCCTCGCCGGTCCGCCCGGTCAGGACGCCGGCGAGGCGGCCGAGGGTGCGGCGGTCGAGGGTGCCGGGGAGGTCGGCGAGTCCGGCCCAGCCGTCGGGGTGTTCGAGGGCGGCGACCCGGCCGAGGCCCCAGACGGCGGCCTGGTCCGGGTCGGGTGCCGCGTCGGACCGGTTGACGGCGACGGCGCCGCGGGTCAGCGCCCACACGGGCGCGGTGACGGCGGCGTCGGCGAGGGCCTGGAGGAGCAGCGCGGTGGCGGCGGGCCCGGCCGGGACCGGGGCGGGGTCGCCGCCGTCCGCTCCGGTGAGGGCGAGGAAGGACAGGACCCCGGCGATGGGGGCGTCCGCGGCGGCCTCGGTGAGGCGGGCGGCGAGGGCGGCCCGGTCGTCGTCGGGTTCGTGCAGGACGACGTGCGGTTCGGCGCCGTTGGCGGTGAGGCCGTCGAGGACGGCGGCGCACCACGGGTCGTCGGCGAGGGCGGCGGGCAGGACGGCGAGCCTGCGTCCGGGCAGCGCCCCGCCGGAGACCGCGCCGAGCGGCTTCCAGGCGGGGGTGTACAGCCAGTCGTCGACGCGGGACCGCTCCTGCCGTCCGCGCCACCAGGCGGACAGGGCGGGCAGCAGTCCGTCGACGGTCTCGGCGGGCACGCCGAGGGAGTCGGCGAGGGTCCGGCTGTCGCCGTGCTCGACGGCCGTCCAGAACCGGGCGTCCGGCCGCTCGTCGGCGGCGGTGGCGGTGCCGCCGACCGGGCGGATGCCCTCGGGCCAGTGCCGCTCGCGGGTGAAGGCGTACGTCGGCAGGTCGACGACGGTGGCGCGGGCCGGGGCGTACAGGGCCTGCCAGTCGGCGCGGGCGCCGTGCAGGCGGAGCGCGGCGACGGCGGCGGCCAGGCTGACGGGTTCGGGCCGGTCCTTGCGGAGGGTGGGGGTGAGGAGGCGGCCGTCGCCGTCGAGGCAGTTCTCGGCGAGGGCGGTGAGGGTGCCGTCGGCGCCGAGTTCGACCCACCAGGAGGCGTCGGCGCCGCGTACGGCGTCCGCGAAGCGGACCGGGCGGCGGACGTGCTCCACCCAGTGGGCGGGGTCGGCCAGTTCCTCGGCGGTGACCGGTACGCCGGTGACCGTGGAGACGAGCGGGATCGTCGGGCGGCCGTAGGTGAGGCTGTCGGCGACGGTCCGGAACTCGGCGAGCATGGGTTCCATGAGCGGGGAGTGGAAGGCGTGGCTGACCCGCAGGGCGGTCACCTTGCGGTCCAGGGCGCGGAAGTGCGCGGCGACCTCCTCGACCGCGTCCGCCTCCCCCGAAACGACCACCGATCGCGACCCGTTGACCGCCGCGATCCCGACACGGTCCGCGTCGAGAAGGGGCAGCACCTCGTCCTCGGACGCCTGGAGCGCCGTCATCGCACCGCCCTCCGGCAGCGCCTGCATCAACCGGCCCCGCGCCGCGACCAGCTTGCACGCGTCCCCGAGCGACCACACCCCGGCCACGTGTGCGGCGGCGATCTCGCCGATTGAGTGGCCGATCAGGACGTCCGGGCGGACGCCCCACGTCTCCAGCAGCCGGTACAGGGCGACTTCGAGGGCGAAGAGGGCGGGCTGGGTGTACTCGGTGCGGTTCAGCCGCTCGGCGGCGCCGCCGTCCGTGGCGTCGGCCGCGTTCCCGTCCGGGTCAGGGCCTGCCCCGTCGCCGAAGACGATCTCCCGGAGGTCGAAGGGGAGTTCGGCGTCGACGGCGTCGAAGGCCTCGGCGAAGGTGGGATACGCCGCGTACAACTCGCCTCCCATGGCGAGGCGTTGCGAGCCCTGTCCGGCGAAGAGGAAGGCGAGCCGGCGTCCGGGGCGGACCTGGTCGGCGGTGAGTGCGGCGGGGTCGTGCTCCCCGGCGGCGAGGGCGCGCAGGGCCCGCCGGAGGTCGGCGCGGTCGGTCGCGAGGATCATCGCACGGTGGTCCAGCCAGGGGCGGAGCGTGGTGGACAGACCCAGGTCGGCCAGGCGCAGGCCGGGGTCGGCGTCGACGTGGGCCCAGAGGCGTTCCGCCTGCTGCCGCAGGGCCTCCGGGGAGGCGGCGGAGAGGGCGACGGGCGTGACGGGCAGCTCGGCGGGGGCGGCGGCCTGAGCGTCGGTGCCGTCCGTGGCCGTGCCGTGCGGGGCCGTGCCGTCGGGGGCCGTGCCGTCGGTGATGACGGTGGTCGGGCCCGCGGGGTCGGCGGCCGGTTCGGGGGCCTGTTCGATGACGACGTGGGCGTTGGTGCCGCTGATGCCGAAGGAGGAGACCCCGGCACGGCGCGGACGGCCGTACGGCTGGGGCCAGTCGACGTTCTCGGTGAGGAGGGCGATGTCCCCGGCGGTCCAGTCGACGAACGGCGACGGGTCGTCGGCGTGCAGGGTGCGGGGCAGCACGCCGTGCCGCATCGCCATCACCATCTTGATGACGCCGCCCACTCCGGCGGCGGCCTGGGTGTGGCCGACGTTGGACTTCAACGAGCCGAGCCACAGGGGCTGTTCGCGGTCCTGGCCGTAGGTGGCGAGGAGGGCGTGGGCCTCGATGGGGTCGCCGAGCGGGGTGCCCGTGCCGTGCGCCTCGACGGCGTCGACGTCGGCCGACGTGAGCCCGGCGCCGGAGAGGGCCTCGCGGATGACGCGTTCCTGGGAGGGCCCGTTGGGGGCGGTGAGGCCGTTGGACGCGCCGTCCTGGTTGACGGCGGACCCGGCGACGACGGCGAGGATCTTGTGGCCGTTTCGGCGGGCGTCGGACAGCCGCTCCAGGACGAGCATGCCGATGCCCTCGGACCAGGCGGTGCCGTCGGCGCCCGAGCCGAAGGACTTGCAGCGGCCGTCGTGGGCGAGGCCGCGCTGCTGGCTGAAGTCGACGAAGGTGTCGGGCGTCGACATCACCATCACACCGCCGGTCAGGGCGAGGTCGCACTCGCCCGCGCGCAGCGACTGGGCGGCCAGGTGCAGGGTGACCAGCGACGACGAGCAGGCCGTGTCGACGGTCATGGCCGGCCCCTCCAGGCCGAAGGTGTAGGCGATGCGGCCGGAGTGGACGCTGCTGGTGTTGCCGGTGAGGAGGTAGCCGTCGGAGTCGTGGGCGGCGTCGCGGAGGCAGGAGTGGTAGTCCTGGCCCATGACGCCCGCGAAGACGCCCGTGCGGCTGCCGCGCAGCCCGGTCGGGTCGAGTCCGGCGCGCTCCAGGACCTCCCAGGACACCTCCAGCAGGAGGCGCTGCTGCGGGTCCATGGCCAGGGCCTCGCGCGGGGAGATGCCGAAGAGTCCGGCGTCGAAGGACGCGGCGTCGTAGAGGAAACCGCCCCGCCGGACGTAGGTCCTGCCCAGTTTGCCGGGCTCGGGGTCGTAGAGGCCGTCGAGGTCCCAGCCGCGGTCGGTGGGGAAGTCGCCGATGGCGTCGCCGCCCTCGCTGACCAGGCGCCACAGGTCCTCGGGCGATTCGACGCCGCCGGGGTAGCGGCAGGCCATGCCGACGATGACGACCGGGTCCTCGTCGGTCGCGGCCCGCCGGGCGGGGGCGGTGCCGTGCGGGTCGGCGGTGTCACCGGCGAGCGCGGTGAGCAGGTGGCGGGCGAGGGCGTCGGGCGAGGGGTGGTCGAAGACGAGGGTGGCGGGCAGCCGCAGTCCGGTCGCCGCGTTGACCCGGTTGCGGAGTTCGACGGACGTCAGGGAGTCGAAGCCGAGCTTGGTGAACGCCTGGGCGGCCTCCACCTCGGCGGCGGAGGCGTGTCCGAGGACCTGCGCGGCCAGTCCGCGCACGAACTCCACCAGGAACGCCTCGCGTTCGGCGGCCGGGAGGGCGGTGACGCGGGCGGGCAGCCCGTCCGCGCCCGTGACGTGACCGCCGCCGTGGGCGGTGCGCCGGGCGGGCAGGCCGGTGAGGCCGCGCAGCAGCGGGTGCGGTTCGGGCAGCTCGCGCAGGGCGCGCCGGTCGAGGCGCACGGGCAGCAGGAACGGCGCGGCGGCGGGTACGGCGTCCGCCCGCGCCGTGTCCTCGTGCGGTGCGGCGAGGACGGCGTCCAGGACGGCGAGGCCCTGCGCGGCGTCGAGGGGGCGGACGCCGCCGCGGGCCATGCGGCGCAGGTCGGCCTCGGTGAGCTGGGCGGTCATGCCCGCGCCGGGTGCCCAGGGGCCCCAGGCGAGGGACACGGCGGGCAGGCCGAGGTGGCGGCGGCACTGGGCGACGGCGTCCATGTAGGCGTTGGCGGCGGCGTAGTTGGCCTGGCCGGGGCCGCCGAGGGTGCCGGAGACCGAGGAGAACAGGACGAACGCGGCGAGGTCGAGGTCGCGGGTGAGGGCGTCGAGGTGTTCGGCGGCGTCCGCCTTGGGGCGGGCCACGGCGTGCAGCCGCTCCTCGGTGAGGGAGGCGAGGACGCCGTCGTCGACGATGCCCGCGGTGTGCACGACGCCGGTCAGCGGCCGGTCGGCCGGGATCGCCGCCAGCAGCGCGGCGAGCGCGCCCCGGTCGGCGACGTCGCAGGCGGCGAGGGTCGCCTCGGCGCCCGACTCGGCCAGTGCGGCGGTGAGTTCGGCGGCGCCGGGGGCGTCGGGTCCGAGTCGGCCGACCAGGAGGAGGTGCCGTACGCCGTGGGTGGCCGCCAGGTGCCGGGCGACCAGGGCGCCGAGGCCGCCGGTGCCGCCGGTGACGAGGACGGTGCCGTCGGAGAGGCGGACGCGGTCGCAGGTGGGCGCGGTGCTCTCCGGGTCGGGGTCGGCCGGGGCGCTGCCCGCGGGGCCGGTCGGGGCCGGGGTGGTGGGCAGCGGGGCAGGGGCGAGCCGGGGCAGGAGGACGGTGCGGGCGCGGACGGCGCGTTCGGGTTCGGTGTGCGGGCCGTCCGGCCGGGTCAGCGACGCGACCAGGGTGGCCCAGGCCTCGGGGGTGTCGTCGAGGTCGGCGAGGGCGATGCGGCCGGGGTTCTCGCTGCGGGCCGAACGCAGGAGCCCCCAGAGGGCGGCGAGTGCCGGGTCGGGGGTCTCCTCGGGGGTCGCGGCGACCGCGCCGCGGGTGACGACGACCAGCCGGGCGCCGATGAACTCCTCGGCGGCGAGCCATTCCTGGAGGAAGGCGAGTGCGGCGGCGGTGACCGCGTGGGCCGTCGCGGCGGACCCGTCCAGGACGGAGTCCGCGGGGGTGCTCCAGGGCAGCAGCACGGTCTCCGGGAGCGGCTCGCCGTCGTGCACGGCACGCGTCAGCTCGGCCCAGGTCCGCGCGGGCACACCGTGGTGGCCGTGGTCGGGGTGGGCGTGGTCGGTGAGCAGCACGGCGCGGGGGGCGGTTCCGGCGGGGAGGGCGGTGGTGTCCGTGCCGACGCCGGGGGCGTCCGTGCCGTTCCGGAGTGCGTCCGGGGTGTCCGTCGCGGCCGGGGTCCAGTCGAGGCGGTAGGTGAAGCCGTCGGCGGGGGTGGTGGCCGGGGCGGTCGGCAGCTCGGTGGGTACCGCGCGCAGGGCGAGGGAGGCGACGGAGGCGACCGGTTCCCCGGCCGGGTCCGCGAGGTGCACGGAGACCGCGCCGGTCCCTGCGGGGGCGACCCGGACGCGCAGGGCGCGGGCCCCGGAGGCGTGCAGGGTGAGTCCGTTCCAGGAGAACGGCACCCGTCCGGCGCCGTCCGCGCCGAGCGGCCCGAACAGCGCCGCGTGCAGGGCGGAGTCGAGGAGTGCCGGGTGCACGCCGCAGCGGGCGGCGATCGTCTCGTGCTCCTCGGGCAGCGCGACCTCGGCGAACACCTCGTCGCCGCGCCGCCACACCGACCGCAGCCCCTGGAACACCGGCCCGTAGGTCAGTCCGGCGGCGGCGAAGCGGTCGTAGACGCCGGTCAGCGGGAGGGGTTCGGCGTCGCGCGGCGGCCAGTGCGCGAACTCGGCCGCCGCCCGGACGTCGGTGGGAGCCGGGTCCGGGGAGAGTACGCCGGATGCGTGCAGCACCCACGGGGTGTCGTCGGGGGCGTCCTCGGGCCGCGAGTGCACCTCGACGCCGCAGCGGCCGTCGCCGTCGGCGGGCGCCACGGTGACCTGGAGCCGGACCGTGCCCGACGCGGGCAGCACGAGCGGCACGGCGAGGGTCAGTTCCTCGACGGCGGCGCAGTCGACGAGTTCCCCGGCGCGCAGGGCGAGTTCGGCGTACGCGGTGCCGGGCAGGACGGCCGCGCCCAGGACGGAGTGATCCGCGAGCCAGGCGTGGGTGCGCAGGGCGAGCCGCCCGGTCAACAGGGCTCCGCCGCCCGCGAGTCGGACGGCGGCACCGAGCAACGGGTGGGCGGCGGTGCCGAGTCCGGCGGCGGCGAGGTCCCCGGGCCTGCCGGAGCCCTCGGGCCAGAACCGCTTGCGCCGGAAGGCGTACGTCGGCAGCTCGACGGCGGCCGTGCGCGCGCCCCCGGCCGGGACGACGGCCCGCCAGTCGACCTGGGCGCCGTGGGTGAAGAGTGCGGCGACGGCGGCGAGCAGGGCGGCCGCCTCGGGACGGTCCTTGCGCAGTACCGGGACGAAGAGGGCCGTGCCGGGGTCGTCGAGGGCGCCCTGGGCGAGCGCGGTGAGGGTGCCGTCGGGGCCCAGCTCCAGGTACCGGCCGACGCCCTGGCCCGCCAGCACGCGGACCGCGTCGGCGAACCGGACGGTCTCCCGGACGTGCCGGATCCAGTAGTCGGGGGAGGTCACTTCGTCCGCCGTCAGGGTCGCCCCGGTCACGGTGGACACTATGGGCAGCTTCGGACGTCCGTACGTCAGCCCCTCGGCGACCTTCCGGAAGTCGGCGAGCATCGGCTCCATCAGCGGGGAGTGGAAGGCGTGGCTGACGCGCAGGGCGGTGACCTTGCGGCCGTCGGCGCGGAAGCGGTCGGCGAGTTCGGTGACGGCTTCGGCGGCGCCCGAGATCACCACGGAGCGGGGGCCGTTGACAGCCGCGACGCCTACCGGCGCGGCCGGGTCGAGAAGCGGGAGCACCTCGTCCTCGGCGGCCTGGACGGCGATCATCGCACCGCCCGCCGGGAGGGCCTGCATCAACCGGCCCCGCGCGACGACCAGTCGGCAGGCGTCGGCCAGCGACCAGACGCCCGCGACATGCGCGGCGGCGATCTCACCGATCGAATGCCCCGCCAGCACATCCGGCCGCACACCCCACGACTCCAGCAGCCGGAACAGGGCGACTTCGAGCGCGAAGAGAGCGGGCTGGGCGTACTCGGTGCGGTTCAGCCGGTCGGCGTCGTCGTCTCCGTCCGTGCCGAAGACGATCTCCTGGAGATCGAAGGGGAGTTCGGCGTCGACCGCGTCGAAGGCCGCCGCGAACACGGGGTACGTCGCGTACAACTCACTACCCATGGCGAGGCGTTGGGCGCCCTGCCCGGCGAAGAGGAGCGCCGTCTTCCCGGCCCGCGCCTCGGCGGTGTGCACGACGTCCGGAGCGTCCGGGGCGTCCGAGCCGTCGGCGAGGGAGCGCAGGGCGCTCAGCAGCCCGGCACGGTCGGCGGCCAGGACGACCGCACGGTGGTCCAGCACGCTCCGGGTCGTCGCGGCGGCCCGAGCCACCTCGGCCACCCCCACGCGCTCCCCCACGTCCCCGGTCAGCCAGGCGTGCCACCGCTCGGCCTGCGCCCGCACCGCCGCCGCGCCCGCACCCGACAGGACGACGGGGAGGACACCGCCACCGGTCTCACCGTCGGAGCCGACAGCTCCGGCCAGGTCAGGAGCATCCGCCCGGCCGGGCGTCTGCCCCAGGTCGGGAGCCCCGGCGGCGTCGGGCGCCTGCTCCAGGATGACGTGGGCGTTGGTGCCGCTGATCCCGAAGGACGACACACCGGCCCGCCGGGGACGGTCCGCCGAGACCTGCTCCCACGGCACGCTCTCGGTCAGCAGCCGGATGTCCCCGGCCGACCAGTCGACGTGGGAGGACGGCTCGTCGGCGTGCAGGGTGCGCGGCAGCACGCCTTCGCGCATCGCCATGACCATCTTGATGACACCGCCGACACCAGCGGCGGCCTGCGTGTGTCCGACGTTGGACTTCAACGAGCCCAGCCACAGGGGCTGTTCGCGGTCCTGGCCGTACGTGGCGAGGAGCGCCTGCGCCTCGATCGGGTCACCGAGCGGCGTCCCAGTACCGTGCGCCTCCACCGCGTCTACATCCGCCACCGACAGCCCACCCGAGGCCAGCGCGGCACGGATCACCCGCTGCTGAGACGGCCCGTTCGGCGCCGTCAGACCATTCGACGCACCGTCCTGGTTCACCGCCGAACCCGCGACGACCGCCAGCACCCGATGCCCATTACGACGGGCATCCGACAGCCGCTCCACCAGCAGCAGACCCACACCCTCCGCCCACGCCGTCCCGTCCGCACCGTCCGAGAACGCCTTGCAGCGCCCGTCCGCCGCGAGCCCCCGCTGACGCGAGAACTCGACAAACATCTCCGGCCCCGACATCACCGTGACGCCACCGGCCAGTGCGAGATCGCACTCCCCCGCACGCAGCGCCTGAGCCGCCAGATGCAGCGCGACCAGCGACGACGAGCACGCCGTATCCACCGTCACCGCCGGACCCTCGAACCCGAACGTGTAGGAAATACGGCCGGAGGCGACGCTGCCCGTGGAGCCGGTGAGGAGGTAGCCGTCGGAGTCGTGCTCCCCGGCGCGCAGGACGGAACCGTAGTCCTGGGTGATGGCGCCGGTGAAGACGCCGGTGCGGGAGCCGCGCAGGGCGGCCGGGGCGATGCCCGCCCGCTCGAACACCTCCCAGGAGGTCTCCAGGAGCAGCCGCTGCTGCGGGTCCATCGCAAGCGCCTCGCGCGGCGAGATCCCGAACAGCGTGGCGTCGAACTCGGCTGCGTCGTAGAGGAATCCGCCCCGCTGGACGTAGGTGTGGCCGACCCGGCCGGGCTCGGGGTCGTAGAGGTCGTCGAGGTCCCAGCCGCGGTCGGTCGGGAACCCGCCGATCGCGTCACCGCCCTCCCGCACCAACCGCCACAGATCCTCCGGCGACGCGACACCGCCGGGGAAGCGGCACGCCATGCCGACGATGACCACCGGGTCCTCGCTGATGACCGTGGGCGCGGGCAGGCCCGGTACGGCGGGCGCGGTGTCCTGGCCGTCGGACAGTTCGGTGAGGAGATGGCGGGCGAGGGCGGCGGGTGTGGGGTGGTCGAAGGCGAGGGTGGCGGGCAGCCGCATGCCGGTGGCGGCGCTCACCCGGTTGCGTAGTTCGACCGAGGTCAGCGAGTCGAAGCCGAGGGCCTTGAAGGCCTGTGCCGCGTCGACGTCGGCCGCGGTGGCGTAGCCGAGGACGGAGGCGGCCTGTCCGCAGACCAGGTCCAGGAGGAACTTCTCCCGTTCCGCCTCCGGCAGCGCCCCGACCCGTTGCCGCAGATCGGCGGCACCGGCGGCGCCGGTCGCCGCTTCCACGACCCGCCGGGCGGGGCTGCGGACGAGGGCGCGCAGCAGGGCGGGCAGGTCGTGACCGCGCTTGCGGAGACCGGCCAGGTCGAGGTCGGCCGGCAGGACGGCGGCGGTGTCGAGGGCCGGGCCCGTCGTGAGCACGGTGTCGAGCAGGGCGAGTCCCCGCTCCGGGTCGAGCGGTCGCATGCCTTCGCGGGCCATCCGGCGCAGGTCGGCCTCGGAGAGTGCGGCGGTCATGCCCGCGCCGGGCGCCCACGGGCCCCAGGCCAGCGAGGCGGCGGGCAGTCCGGCCGTCCGGCGGTACGCGGCGAGGGCGTCCAAGTACGCGTTGGCAGCACCGTAGTTGGCCTGCCCCGCGCTGCCGAACGTACCGGCGACGGAGGAGAAGACGACGAACGCGGAGAGGTCCAGGTGGCGGGTCAGTTCATGCAGGTGCCACGCGGCGTCGGCCTTCGGCCGCAGGACCGTAGCGAGCCGCCCGGGGGTCAGCGCCGGGACCATGCCATCGTCCAGGACACCCGCGGTGTGGATCACGGCGGTGAGGTCACGGTCGGCGAGGAGTGCGGCGAGCTGGTCACGGTCGGCCACGTCCAGCGCGGCGACCTCGACTTCGGTGGCACCCAAGTCGTTCAGTTCGGCTACGAGTTCGGCGGTACCCGGAGCGTCCAGGCCTCGTCGGCTCGCCAGCAGCAGTCGCCGTACGCCGCGCTCGGTCACCAGGTGCCGAGCCACCAGCGCGCCCAGACCACCCGTACCGCCCGTGATCAGAACCGTCCCCTCCGGGTCCAGCGCGACCGGCACGGTGAGGACGACCTTGCCGACATGCCGGGCCTGCGACAGGAAGCGGAAGGCTTCCGGCGCCCTGCGGACGTCCCAGCACGTCACCGGCAGCGGGGCCAGCGCGCCCGCCTCGAACAACGCGACCAGGTCGGACAGCATCTCCCCGATGCGGTCCGCGCCCGCGTCCCACAGGTCGAACGCACGGTACGCGACGCCGTCGTGCTCGGCGGCGACCGCTTCCGGGTCGCGGACGTCGGTCTTGCCCATCTCCAGGAACCGGCCACCCCGCGGCAGCAGCCGCAGCGACGCGTCCACGAACTCCCCGGCCAGGGAGTCCAGGACGACATCCACACCCCGGCCGCCCGTGGCGTCCAGGAATGCCGCCTCGAAACGCGTGTCACGCGACGAGGCGATATGCGCGTCGTCCAGACCGAGGCCCCGGACCGTGTCCCACTTGCCCCGGCTCGCCGTACCGAAGACCTCGGCGCCCAGGTGCCGGGCCAGCTGCACCGCGGCCATACCCACACCACCGGCCGCCGCGTGGACGAGGATGCGCTCCCCCGCCCGTAGCGCGCCCAGGTCGGTGAGCGCGTAGTAGGCGGTGAGGAACACGATCGGGACCGACGCCGCCTGCGCGAACGTCCACCCCTCCGGCACCCGCGCCACCGTCCGCGCGTCCGCCACCGCCACCGGACCGAACGCACCCGAGAACATCCCGAACACCCGGTCACCGACCGCGAGTCCGGTGACGTCCGAACCCACCTCGGTCACCACACCCGCACCCTCAAGACCGAAGTCACGGGCGTCACCGGGGTACATGCCGAGCGCGTTCAGCACATCACGGAAGTTCACACCCGCCGCGCGCACCGCCACCCGCACCTGCCCCGCACCCAACTCCTCCCGCACCACCGGCAGAAGCGCAAGCCCCTCCAGCGTGCCCTTCTCGGCGACGTCGAGACGCCAGGCGGGCGACTCGGCCGGGACGGGCAGGACGCGACCGGTGTCGGCCCGGCCCAGGCGGGGGGCGAACGCCGTGCCGGAGCGCAGAGCCACCTCGGGCTCACCGGAGGCGAGAGCCATCGGCGCCAGGGCCCACGACTCCGCCGTGCCGTCCGTGTCGAGCAGCACGAACCGGCCGGGGTTCTCGGCGCGGGCCGCCCGGACCAGACCCCATACGGCCGCGAGCGCCGGGGCGGCGGGCGGGCCGTCCACACCCACGGCGCCCTCGGTCACGATCACGAGGCGCGCTCCCTCGAACCGCTCGTCGGCCAGCCAGCCCCGCACCAGCTCCAACGCCCGCGCCGTAACGGCGTGCACCGCACCGGCCGCACTACCGGCATCACCGGCATCACCGGCGCCCTCAATGTCGCGTCGGTCGATGCGCACCAACACATCTGCCGAGACCGGGTGTTGGTCCGCGTCCGGCAGGTCGGTTCCGGGAGCGGGGAGTGCGGGGGCCGCGCCATCGGCAACAGCGCTGGCGCTCGCGGGGAGCCGTGTCCAGTCGGTCTGGTAGAGGTGCTCGACGCGGCCCGTGCCGCTCAGGGCGCCGAGGTCGTCAGGGAGTTCGCGGAGGGTCAGTGACGCGACGGACGCCACCGGCTCCCCCGTGCCGTCGGCGATGTCCAGGGCCACGGCGTCCTCGCCGACGACCGTCAGCCGTACCCGCAGCGTGTCCGCGCCGGAGGCCCACAGCGACACCCCGGACCAGGCGAACGGCAGTCGCGCGCGGCCCCCTTCGGACACCGAGGTGAACAGCACGGCGTGCAGTGCGGCGTCCAGCAGGGCGGGGTGGACGCCGAAGCCGCCGCCGCTCACGCCCTCGGGGAGGGCGACCTCGGCGAACACCTCGTCGCCGCGCCGCCACACCGACTTCAGTCCGCGGAAGGCGGGGCCGTAGGAGAGGCCGAGTCCGGTGAAGCGGTCGTAGACACCTTCGACGGATTCCGCGACCGCGCCCTGCGGCGGCCAGGCGGAGAAGTCGTACGGGGCGGCGGGGCCGGACTCCGGGGCCGCGGCGAGGGTGCCGGTGGCGTGGAGGGTCCAGGGGTCGGAGTCCAGCGCGTCGCCGGGACGTGCGTGGATCTCCAGGGTGCGGCGCCCGGCCTCGTCCTCCATGCCGACGCGGACCTGGACGCGTACGCCACCGCGCTCCGGCACCACCAACGGCACCGCGACCGTCAGATCCTCCACCCGGTCACACCCCACCTGCTCACCAGCACGCAGACCCAACTCCACGAAACCCGTGCCCGGGAACACCACCACCCCACCCACCACATGCTCCGCCAGCCACTCGGCCGCACCGACCGACAACCGCCCGGTCAGCACCACCCCGTCGCCACCCGCCAGCTCCACCGCCGCACCCAGCAACGGATGCCCCGCCGAGCCCAGGCCGACGGCGCCGAGGTCGCCGGTGGTGCCGCGGGGGTCGCTGTACCAGAAGCGGCGGCGCTGGAAGGCGTAGGTGGGCAGGGCGGCGGGCTCCTGGCCGGTGGCGACGGCGGGGGTGCCGGGGAAGGCGTTCTCCCAGCGGACCGGGAGGCCGCTGACGTGGAGGCGGGCGAGCGCGGCGAGGTGGCTCTCCGGCTCGGGGCGGTCCTTGCGCAGGGCGGCGGTGAGGACGTACGGGGTGTCCGTGTCGTCGTCCAGGCAGGCCTGGGCGAGGGCGGTCAGCTGACCGTCGGGGCCGAGTTCCAGCAGCCGGGTGGCACGGTGCGCGGCGAGGGTGCGGACGCCGTCGGCGAAGCGGACCGCGTCGCGGACGTGCCGGACCCAGTAGTCGGGCGAGGTCAGGTCGGTGGCCTCGGCGAGGCGGCCGGTGACATTGGAGACGACCGCGAGGCGCGGCGCCCGGTAGGTGAGGGAGGCGGCGACGGCGCGGAACGCGTCGAGCATCGGCTCCATCAGCGGGGAGTGGAAGGCGTGGCTGACGCGGAGGGCGGTGACCTTGCGGCCGTCGGCGCGGAAGCGGTCGACGAGTTCGGTGACGGCTTCGGCGGCGCCCGAGATCACCACGGAGCGGGGGCCGTTGACGGCGGCGACGGCGAGGTCGGTCCGGCCGTCGAGGAGCGGGACGACCTCGTCCTCGGTGGCCTGGAGGGCGGCCATCGCGCCGCCTTTGGGCAGCGCCTGCATCAACCGGCCGCGTGCGACGACGAGTCGGCACGCGTCGGCCAGGGACCAGACGCCCGCGACGTGCGCGGCGGCCAGTTCGCCCACCGAGTGCCCCATCAGCAGGTCGGGGCGGACGCCCCAGGACTCCACCAGGCGGTACAGGGCGACTTCGAGGGCGAAGAGGGCGGGCTGGGCGTACTCGGTGCGGTTCAGCCGCTCGGCCGCGCCGCCGTCCGGGTCGGCGCCCGGGTCGGCGTCCGCGCCGTCGCCGAACACGATCTCCTTGAGCGAGAAGGGGAGTTCGGCGTCGACGGCGTCGAAGGCCGCCGCGAAGACTGGGTACGTCGCGTACAACTCCGTTCCCATGCCGAGACGTTGGGAGCCCTGGCCGGAGAAGAGGACGGCGAGTCGGCCGCCGGGCCGGGCAGCGCCGGTGACGGAGTGCGGGGTGTCGGCGGCGGGGGACGTGGCGGAGGCGAGGGCGGTGAGACCGGCGCGCAGCTCGTCCGGGGTGCGGCCGGTGATGACGGCGCGGTGCTCGAAGGTGGTCCGGGTGGTGGCGAGGGCGTGCCCGAGGAGGGCCGGATCGGTGTCCGGGGCCGCGTCGAGATGGGCGAGGAGCCGGGCCGCCTGGGCGGACAGCGCGTCGCGGCTGCGGGCGGACAGCGTCCAGGGCAGCGGACGTATGCCTGACGCCTGACGCTCGTCGGCCGCGGTCGGGGTCTCGGTCTGCTCCGGGGCGTCGGGGGCGTCGGCGGGGGTGGGTGCCGGGGCCTCCTCGACGATCATGTGGGCGTTGGTGCCGCTGATGCCGAAGGAGGAGACGGCGGCCCGGCGGGGCCGGTCCGGGCGGGCGGGCCAGGGCTGTTCGTCGGTCAGGAGGCGCAGGTCGGCGGCGGTCCAGTCGATGTGCGGGGACGGCTCGTCGGCGTGCAGGGTGCGGGGCAGGACGCCGTGCCGCAGGGCGAGGACGAGCTTGATGATGCCCGCGACGCCCGCGGCGGCCTGGGTGTGCCCGATGTTGGACTTGACCGAGCCGAGCCACAGCGGGCGGTCCTCGGGGCGGCCCGTGCCGTAGGTGGCGAGAAGGGCTTCGGCCTCGATGGGGTCGCCGAGCGGGGTGCCGGTGCCGTGCGCCTCGACGGCGTCGACGTCGGGAGCGGAGAGGCCGGCGTCGCTGAGGGCGGCGCGGATGACGCGTTCCTGGGCGGGCCCGTTGGGGGCGGTGAGGCCGTTGGAGGCGCCGTCCTGGTTGACGGCGCTGCCGCGGATCACGGCGAGGACGGGGTGGCCGTTGCGGCGGGCGTCGGACAGGCGCTCCAGGAGGAGCATGCCGGTGCCCTCGGCGGGGCCGAAGCCGTTGGCGGTGGCGGAGAACGCCTTGCAGCGGCCGTCGGCGGCGAGGGCGCGCTGCCGTCCGAAGTCGACGAACATCTCCGGCCCGGACATGACGGTGACGCCGCCGCCGAGCGCGAGGTCGCACTCGCCGGAGCGCAGCGAGCGCACGGCGAGGTGGAGGGCGACGAGCGACGACGAGCAGGCCGTGTCGACGGTGACGGCGGGCCCCTCCAGGCCGAAGGTGTAGGCGATGCGGCCGGAGGCGACGCTGATGGTGCTGCCGGTGAGGAGGTGCCCGCCGAGGTCGGCGTGGGCGTCCTCGGAGCGGGGCAGGTAGGTCTGGGCGATGGCGCCGACGAAGACGCCCGTACGGCTGCCGCGCAGGCGGGCGGGGACGATCCCGGCCCGCTCCACGGTCTCCCAGCAGGTCTCCAGCAGGAGCCGCTGCTGCGGGTCCATGGCCTGGGCCTCCCGCGGCGAGATCTCGAAGAACTCGGCGTCGAACAGGGGCGCCTCGTGGACGAAGCCGCCCTCGCGGACGTACGAGGTGCCGGGCCGGTCGGGGTCCGGGTCGTACAGGCCGTCGAGGTCCCAGCCGCGGTCGGCGGGGAAGGGGGTGACGGCGTCGGTGCCGGAGGCCAGCAGCCGCCACAGGGCCTCGGGGGTGTCGGCGCCGTCGGGGAAGCGGCAGCCCATCGAGACGATCGCGACGGGTTCCTGCCGCTGGTCCGCCAGCTCCTGGAGGTCCTGAAGACGCTTGCGCGTCTCACGAAGGTCGGCCGTGACCAGCTTGAGGTAGTCCCGCAGCTTCTCTTCGTTGCTCGCCATTCGTTGCCACTTCCTAGGAGGAGCCCCGAGGGGGTCCGGAGACGTCGGTCCAGGGCGGTCCGGGGTCGGTCGGGGTCAGGAAATGCCCAGCTCTTTGTTGATCAGGTCGAACATCTCGTCGTCCGTGGCGGACTCGAGTCCGGTACCGCCGGTACTGGCGGTACCGGCGGTACTGCCCGTGCTTGCGGCGCCGCCGCCGGTGCCGGTGCCGGAGGTACCGGTCGCGGGGGCTTCGCCGGTCCAGCGGGTGAGCAGGTCGCGCAGCCGCGCGGTCACCTGCGCGTCGAGCGCGTCGTCGCCGTCGGTGGGGCTGCCGTCCGGGGTGTCCGGGTCGTCCGACGGGGTGTCCGTCGACCGGTCGAGGCCCGCGAGGACGGACTCCAGCCGGTCGAGTTCGGCGAGGAGGACCTCGGCGGGGCGCGGCTCGTGCGGGGCGCACTGCTCCAGGAGGTACCCGGCGAGCACCTGGGGGGTGGGGTAGCTGAAGATCAGGGTGGCCTTCAGGGTGAGCCCGGTGGCGGCGCCGAGGCGGTTGCGCATCTCCACGGCGGTGAGGGAGTCGAAGCCGAGGGACTTGAAGGCCCGGTCGGCGTCGACGGCCTCGGGGTCGGAGTGGCCGAGGACGGCGGCGGTGTGGGCGCGGACCAGGTCCAGGGCGGCCCGCTCGCGTTCCTCGGCGTTCAGCGGGCGAAGCTGCTCGGTGAACGACACGGCGGGAGCCGTGTCGCCGGAGCCGGAGCCGGAGCCCGAGCCGGTGGCGCCGCCCGTGCCGTCGGCCGCCGTGGTCGCGGCGGCGGACCGCCGGGCCGGGGTGCGGGCCAGGGACCGCAGGACGGCGGGCGGTTCGGTGCCCCGGCGTTCGAGGTCGGTGAGGGCGAGCCGGGTGGGCAGCAGGAGTGCCTGGTCGGCCGTGAGGGCGGTGTCGAACAGGGCGAGGCCCTGGTCGGCGGGGAGCGGGGCGAGCCCCATGCGGCCGACGCGCCGCAGGTCGGCGGCGCCGAGGGTGCCCGCCATGCCGCTGCCGGTGTTCCACAGCCCCCAGGCCAGGGACAGCGCGGGCAGTCCCTCGGCGCGGCGGTGCTGGGCGAGGGCGTCGAGGAAGGCGTTGGCGGCGGCGTAGTTGGCCTGTCCCTGGCTGCCGAAGGTGGCGGCGACCGAGGAGAACAGGACGAACGCCGTCAGGTCGTGGCCGCGGGTGAGGTCGTGCAGGTTCCAGGCGGCCTGCGCCTTGGGGAGCAGGACGCGGTCGACGCGGTCGGGTGTCAGGGCGTCGAGGACGCCGTCGTCCAGGACCCCGGCGGCGTGCACGACGGCGGTCAGCGGGTGCGCGGCCGGGACGGTGGCGAGGAGGGCGGCCAGGGCGTCCCGGTCGGCGGTGTCGCAGGCGGCGACGGTGACGGTGGCGCCGAGGCCGGTCAGTTCGGCGGCCAGGTCGGCCGCGCCGGGCGCGTCGGGGCCGCTGCGGCTGGTGAGCAGCAGGTGCCGTACGCCGTGCTCGGTGACGAGGTGCCGGGCGAACAGGGCGCCGAGGGTGCCGGTGCCGCCGGTGACGAGGACGGTGCCGTGGGGCCGGGCCGCGTGCGGGGCGAGGTCGGCGGCCGGGGTGCGGGCGAGGTCGGTGGGCAGCTCCGGGACGGTGAGGACGATCTTGCCGGTGTGGCGGGCCTGGCTGAGGTACCGGAACGCCTCGGGGGCCCGGCGGACGTCCCAGGTGGTGACGGGCAGGGGGCGCAGCGCCCGCTGTTCGAACAGGGCGAGGACGTCGGCGAGCATCTCGGAGGTGTGGTCGGGGTCGACGTCGCGCAGGTCGAACGCCTGGTAGCGGACGCCGGGGTGGTCGGCGGCGACCACGGCCGGGTCGCGCGGGTCGGTCTTGCCCATCTCGATGAAGCGTCCGCCGCGCGGCAGCAGCCGGAAGGAGGCGTCGATGAGGTCGCGGGCCAGGGAGTTGAGGACGACGTCGACGCCGCGTCCGCCGGTGACCTGGCGGAACCGGTCCTCGAAGGAGGTGTCGCGGGAAGAGGCGATGTGGTCGTCGTCGAGGCCCATGGCGCGCAGGGTGGGCCACTTGGCCGGGGAGGCGGTCGCGAAGACCTCCGCGCCGAGGTGCCGGGCGAGCTGGACGGCGGCCATGCCGACGCCGCCGGTTCCGGCGTGGATCAGGACGGCTTCGCCGGGCCGCAGGTCCGCCAGGTCGACCAGGCCGTGGTAGGCGCTGAGGAAGACGATGGGCGCGGCGGCGGCCTCGGTGGAGGTCCAGCCGTCGGGGCGGCGGGCGAGGAGGCGGTGGTCGGTGACGGCGACCGGTCCGTAGCCGCCGGAGAACAGGCCGAGGACGTGGTCGCCGGGGGCGAGTCCGGTGACGTCGGCGCCGGTCTCCAGGACCACGCCCGCGCCTTCGCGGCCGGGCACCTCGTGGGCGAGCATCCCGAGGCTGACGAGGACGTCGCGGAAGTTGACGCCGGTGGCGCGCATCGCGACGCGGACCTCGCGGGGGGCGAGGGGGCCGGTCACCTCGGGGCAGGGCACGAGGGCGAGGCTGTCGAGGGTGCCCGGCGTGGTGACGTCGAGGCGCCAGACGGGCGCGCCGGGCGGCGGCAGCAGGGCGGAGCCGCTGCCCGCGGACGCCAGCCGGGGCACGAGGGCGTCGCCGCCGCGCAGCGCGAGCTGGGGTTCGCCGGACGCCAGGGCGGCGCCGAGGCCGGCCGTTCCGGCAACCGTCTCCGCCACGGTCTCGGGGTTGGGGTCGAGGTCGATGAGGAGGAGCCGGTCCGGGTGTTCGGACTGGGCGGAGCGGACGAGTCCCCAGACGGCCGCGGCGACCGGGTCGACGGGCGTGCCGTCGCCGTCGGCGGGTACGGCCCGGCGGGTGACCAGGGCGAGCCGGGCGGTGCCGAAGCGGTCGTCGGCGAGCCACTGCTGGACGAGGGCGAGCGCGCGATGCAGCGCCGTGCGGGTCGCCTCCGGGACCGGGGCCGATCCCGGTCCGTCGAGCCCGGCGACGAGGACGGCGTCGGGCAGGGGCGTCCCGGCGGCGACGGCGTCGGCGAGGGCCTCGAGGTCGGGGTGGTGTCCGGCGGGCGCGTCGGGCAGGCCGGGGACGGCGGGTCCGACGAGGGCCCAGCGCGGGTCCGGCGCGGCGGGTGCGGTGGCCGGTGCGGGCAGCGGGCTCCACTCCAGGCGGAACAGCGCGTCGTCCGCCCCGGCGGGATCGGCGGCGGCAGGCGCCGGGAGGGCGTCCGGGCTCAGCTCCCGCAGGGTGAGCGCCTCGACCCGCGCCACGACGGCGCCCTCGGCCGACGGCGCCGCGTCGGACACGGGGTCGGCGTGGGCGACGGTCAGTTCGAGGGTGTCGTCGTCGACGGGCCGCAGCCGCACCCGTACGTCGGTGGCGCCCGCGGCGGTCACCGTGACCCCGCTCCAGGAGAACGGCAGCCGTACGGCGGGTCCGTCGGCGCGGCGGTGCCCGGCGGCGAGCCAGGCGTGCAGGACCGCGTCCAGGAGGGCCGGGTGGAGTCCGTGGCGGGCGGCGTCCTCGCGCGGTCCGGCGGGCAGCCGCACCTCGGCGTAGACGTCGTCGCCGTGGCGGCGGACGGCGCGCAGGCCCTGGAAGGCGGGCCCGTAGGCGTACCCCCGGTCGGCGAGGCGGGTGTAGAAGCCGTCCAGGGGGACGGTCTCGGCGTCGGCGGGCGGCACGACGTCCGCCGGGTCGCCCCCGGTGGCGGGGCGCGGGTCGAGGAGTCCTCCGGCGTGGCGGACCCAGCCCGCGGCGGTGCCTTCGGGCGTGTCGGGCTGGGAGTGGACGGTGACGGTACGGCGTCCCGTGTCGTCGGGGGCGCCGACGGCGACCTGGACGCGGACGGCGGCGTGCTCGCCGAGCACGAGCGGGGCCTCCAGCGTCAGGTCGGCGACGCGGGAGCAGCCGACGCGGAGCGCGGCCCGCAGGGCGAGTTCCAGGAAGCCGGTGCCGGGGAAGAGGACGGTCCCGGCGACGGCGTGGTCCCGCAGCCACGGGTGGGTGGTGAGGGAGATCCTGCCGGTCAGCAGGGTGCCGCCGCCGTCCGCGAGGGCGACCTCGGCGCCGAGCAGGGGGTGCCCGGAGGCGGTCAGTCCGAGCCCGGCGGGGTCGCCCGCGGGCGCGGCGGGGGCGGTCGGCCAGTAGCGGCGGCGCTGGAAGGCGTACGTCGGCAGCTCGACGGGGCCGCTCGCGGGGCCGCCGAGGAGGGCGGGCCAGTCGGGTGCGGTGCCGCGGGTGTAGAGCGTGCCGACGGCGGTGAGCAACGCGCCGGTCTCGTCGCGGTCCTTGCGCAGCGCGGGGACGAACGCGGCGTGTTCGGCGCCGCCGGTGTCGGCCTCGGCGCGGGCCAGCGCGGAGAGGGTGCCGTCGGGGCCCAGCTCCAGCCAGGCGAGGGCGCCTTCGGCCCGGGCGGCGCGGACGCCGTCGGCGAAGCGGACCGTGTCGCGGACGTGGCGGACCCAGTGGTCGGGCGTGGTCAGCTCGTCGGGTCCGGCGAGGCGGCCGGTGAGCGAGGACACGACGGCCAGGCGCGGCCGGTGGTAGGTGAGGCTCCGGGCGACGGTGCGGAACTCGTCCAGCATCGGTTCCATGAGCGGGGAGTGGAAGGCGTGGCTGACGCGGAGCCTGCGGGTGCGGCGGTCGAGGCCGCGGAAGTGCGCGGCGATCTTCTCGACGGCGGCCTCGGTGCCCGCGACGACGACGGCGTCGGCGCCGTTGACGGCGGCGATGCCGGCCTCGTCGCCGTCCCGGCCACCGTCGGCGCCCCCGTCGCCGAGGACGGCCAGGACCTCCGCCTCGCTCGCCTCCAGCGCGATCATGGCTCCGCCCGCGGGCAGGGCCTGCATCAACCGGCCGCGGGCGGCGACGAGTCGGCAGGCGTCGGCGAGGGACCAGACCCCGGCGACGTGGGCGGCGGCGATCTCGCCGATGGAGTGGCCGAGGAGGAGGTCGGGGCGGACGCCCCAGGACTCCAGCAGCCGGAAGAGGGCGACTTCGAGGGCGAAGAGGGCGGGCTGGGCGTACTCGGTGCGGTTCAGCCGCTCGGCGGCGCCGTCCGTGGCGTCGGCCGCGCTCCCGTCCGTGTCAGCCTGTGCCCCGTCAGCCTGTGCCCCGTCACCGAAGACGATCTCCTTGAGGGAGAAGGGGAGTTCGGCGTCGACGGCGTCGAAGGCCTTGGCGAAGACGGGGTGCGCCTCGTACAACGCGCGTCCCATGCCGAGGCGTTGGGCGCCCTGACCGGCGAAGAGGAACACGGTGCGTCCGCCGCCGTCGGGCACGGTGCCCGTGACGGCGAGGGTGCCGGTGGCGTCCTGCCCGGCCAGTGCGCGCAGGCCGGTGAGGGCGTCCTGCCGGTCGGCGGCGACGACGGCGGCGCGGTGCGGGAGCGGGGTCCGGGTGGTGGCGAGGGCGCGGGCCACCTCGGCGTACGGGGTGCCGGAGCCGTCGGCGAGCAGAGCCGCGAGCCGTGCGGCCTGGTCGCGCAGGGCGCCGGGGTCGGCGGCGGACAGCGGCAGCAGCACGGTGCGGCCGTCGGCCTCGGCGGGGGCGGCGGGGAGCGCGGGCGGGGTGTCGGTGGCGGGCTGTTCGAGGATGACGTGGGCGTTGGTGCCGCTGATGCCGAACGACGAGACGCCCGCGCGCCGGGGCCGGTTCCGGTCGGCCGGGGTCCAGGGCACGTTCTCGGTGAGCAGCCGGATGTCCCCGGCCGACCAGTCGACGTGGGTGGAGGGCGCTCCGACGTGCAGGGTGCGGGGCAGGACGCCCTCGCGCATCGCCATGACCATCTTGATGATGCCGCCGACCCCGGCCGCAGCCTGCGTGTGGCCCATGTTGGACTTCAACGAGCCGAGCCACAGGGGGACTTCGCGGTCCTGGCCGTAGGTGGCGAGGAGTGCCTGTGCCTCGATCGGGTCGCCGAGCGGGGTGCCCGTGCCGTGGGCCTCGACGACGTCGACGTCGGCCGCGGAGAGTCCGGCCCCGGCGAGGGTCTGCCGGATGACGCGCTGCTGGGAGGGGCCGTTGGGGGCGGTGAGTCCGTTGGACGCGCCGTCCTGGTTGACGGCGCTGCCCCGGACGACGGCCAGCACCTGGTGTCCGTTGCGGCGGGCGTCGGAGAGCCGTTCGACGACGAGCAGGCCGACGCCCTCCGCCCAGGCGGTGCCGTCGGCGCCGTCCGCGAAGGCCTTGCAGCGGCCGTCGGTGGCGAGTCCGCGCTGCCGGGAGAACTCCACGAAGGTGTCCGGTGTCGACATGACGGTGACGCCGCCGGCGAGGGCGAGGTCGCACTCGCCCGCGCGGAGCGCCTGGGCGGCCAGGTGCAGGGCCACCAGGGACGACGAGCAGGCCGTGTCGACGGTGACGGCGGGGCCCTCGAAGCCGAAGGTGTAGGAGATGCGGCCGGAGGCGATGCTCGTGCTGCTTCCGGTCATGCGGTAGCCGCTGGAGTCGAGTTCGCCGCCGCGCAGGAGGTTGCCGTAGTCCTGGGTCATGGCTCCGGCGAAGACGCCGGTGCGGGAGCCGCGCAGCGCGGCCAGGTCGATCCCGGACCGCTCGAACGCCTCCCAGGTCGTCTCCAGGAGGAGCCGCTGCTGCGGGTCCATGGCAAGGGCCTCGCGGGGTGAGATCCCGAACAGGTCCGCGTCGAAGTCGGCTGCCTCGTACAGGAATCCGCCGTCGCGGACGTAGACGCGGCCCGGGGTGCCGGGCTCGGGGTCGTAGAGGCCGTCGAGGTCCCAGCCGCGGTCGGTCGGGAAGCCGCCGATCGCGTCGCCGCCCTCGCTGACGAGGCGCCACAGGTCCTCGGGGGAGGCGACGCCGCCGGGGAAGCGGCAGGCCATGCCGACGATGACGACCGGGTCGTCGGTGGTGTCGGTGAGCGCGGGGAGCCGGGTGTCGGCGCTCTCGCCCGGCTCGGTGACGGTCGTGGCGGGGGCGGGGGCGGCGGGGAGGTCGGTGTCGGTGACGAGTGCGCCGAGGACGTAGCGGGCGACGTCGGCGGGGGTCGGGTAGTCGAAGACGAGGGTGGCGGGCAGCCGCATCCCGGTGGCCGCGTTGAGGCGGTTGCGCAGTTCGACCGAGGTGAGGGAGTCGAAGCCGACGTCCTTGAACGTCTGCTCGGCGCCGATGCGCTGGGTTCCGCCGTGGCCGAGGACGGCGGCGGCCTGGGCGGCGACGAAGTCGCGCAGGAAGCGGTCGCGGTCGGGGGCGGGCAGGGTGGCCAGGCGTTCCTTGAGACCGCCGGAGCGGTCGGCGACGGCGCCCGCCTCCACCTTGCGGCGGCCGCCCGCCCGGACCAGGGAGCGCAGCAGGGCGGGTACGTCGTCGGGCTCGCGGCGGCGCAGCGCGGGCAGGTCGAGCCGGACGGGCAGCACGGCGGGCCGGGGCAGTCCGGCGCCCTGGTCGAGGACGGCGTCGAGGAGGCCCAGGCCCTGGGAGGGGGCCAGGGGCAGCATGCCGCCGCGTTCCATGCGGCGCAGGTCGCCCTCGGTGAGTTCGGCGGTCATGCCCGCGCCGGGCGCCCAGGGGCCCCAGCCGAGCGCGACGGCCGGGAGTCCGGCGGCCCGCCGGGCGCCCGCGAAGGCGTCCAGGTAGGCGTTGGCGGCGGAGTAGTTGGCCTGTCCGGCGCCGCCGACGGTGCCGGTGACGGAGGAGAAGACGACGAACGCGGAGAGGTCGAGGGGGCGGGTCAGCTCGTCGAGCCGCGCGACCGCGTCCACCTTGGGCCGCAGAACCCGGGCGAGGCGTTCGGGGGTGAGGGAGGAGACGACGCCGTCGTCGAGGATGCCGGCCGTGTGGACGACGGCGGTGAGCGCGCGGTCGGGTGTGAGGAGTGCGGCGAGCCCGTCGTGGTCGGCGACGTCCAGCGCGGCCACCTCGACGTCGGTCGCGCCCGACTCCCGCAGTTCGGCGACGAGTTCGGCGGCGCCGGGGGCGTCGAGGCCCCGTCGGCTGGCGAGCAGCAGCCGCCGTACGCCGTGTCCGGTGACCAGGTGCCGGGCGACCAGCGCGCCCAGACCGCCCGTACCGCCGGTGATCAGGACGGTCCCGTCCGGGTCCAGGGCGACCGGGACGGTGAGGACGACCTTGCCGACGTGGCGGGCCTGGGAGAGGTACCGGAAGGCCTCCGGTGCCCTGCGGACGTCCCAGCACATGACCGGGAGGGGGGCGAGGGCGCCCGCCTTGAAGAGGGCGACGAGGTCGGCCAGCATCTCGGCGACGCGCTCGGCGTCCACGTCCATGAGGTCGAAGGCCTGGTAGGCGACGCCCGGGTATCCGGCGGCGACGGCCTCGGGGTCGCGGACGTCGGTCTTGCCCATCTCCAGGAACCGGCCACCGCGCGGCAGCAGTCGCAGCGAGGCGTCCACGAACTCCCCTGCCAGGGAGTCCAGGACGACGTCCATGCCCCGGCCGCCCGTGGCGTCCAGGAACGCCGCCTCGAAGTGTGTGTCACGCGACGACGCGATGTGCGCGTCGTCCAGACCGAGCCCCCGGACGGTGTCCCACTTGCCCCGGCTCGCCGTACCGAACACCTCGGCGTCCAGGTGCCGGGCCAGCTGCACAGCGGCCATGCCGACACCGCCGGCCGCCGCGTGGACGAGGATCGTCTCCCCCGCCTGGAGCCCGCCCAGGTCGGTGAGCGCGTAGTACGCCGTCAGGAACACGACGGGAACGGCGGCGGCCTGGGCGAAGGTCCAGCCGGTCGGGATCGGGGCGACCCTGCGGGCGTCCGCGACGACCGACGGGCCGAAGGAGTAGGAGAAGAGGCCCATCACGCGGTCGCCGACGGCCAGTCCGGTGACACCGGGGCCGACCTCGGTGACCACTCCGGCGCCCTCCAGACCGAAGTCCTTGGCGTCGCCGGGGTACATGCCGAGCGCGTTGAGCACGTCACGGAAGTTGACACCGGCCGCGCGGACGCCGACGCGGATCTGTCCGTGCGTCAGCTCCTCGCGCGGGACGGGGCGCAGGGCAAGTCCCTCCAGGGTGCCCTTCTCGACGACGTCCAGCCGCCAGTCCGGCTCCCCGCCGGGGACGGGCAGGGCGCCGCTGTTGGGGACGCGGGTGAGGCGCGGGACGGACACCGAGCCGCCGCGCACGGCGAGTTCGGGTTCGTCGGAGGCGAGCGCGGCGGGGACGACAGCCCAGGACGCGTCGGTGCCGTCGACGTCGAGCAGCGCGAACCGGTCGGGGGCCTCGGCGCGCGCGGCGCGCACCAGTCCCCACGCGGCGGCGAGTGCCGGGTCGACGGGCGTCTCGTCGAGGGGGACGGCGCCCTCGGTGACGAGGACGAGCCGGGAGTCGGCGAACTCCTCCCGTGCCAGCCACTCCTGCACGCGGGCCAGGAGGCTGCGGGTGAGGTCGTGGGTGACCGCCTCGGCGGTGCCGCCCACGGGCCGTTCCACGGCGAGCAGGACGTCGGCTCCGGGCCGGGCCGGCCCGTCGGGGAGGTCGTCGGCGAGACGGACGACCTGGAGCGGTGCGTCGCTGCCGGTGGCGGCCGGGACCGGCACGGTGATCCAGTCGGCGTGGTAGAGGTGCTCGGCGCGTCCGCCTCGGCCGACGGCGGCCAGGCCGACGGGCGCGTCGCGCAGGGTCAGCGTGTCCACGGTGGCGACGAGGCCGCCCGAGGCGTCGGCGGCCTCGACGGCGACGGAGTCGTCGCTGAGGACGGTCAGCCGGACCCGGAGGGCGTTCGCGCCGGAGGCCCACAGAGACACCCCGGACCAGGCGAAGGGGAGGCGGGCCCGGCCGCCGCCGAAGACCCGGGTGAACATCACGCCGTGCAGGGCGGCGTCCAGCAGGGCGGGGTGGACGCCGAACCCGGTGCCGCCGACGCCCTCGGGGAGGGAGATCTCGGCGAACACCTCGTCGCCGCGCCGCCAGAGTCCGCGCAGTCCGCGGAACATCCCGCCGTAGGACAACTCCCGTTCGGCGAAGCGCTCGTAGACGCCTTCGACGGATTCCGCGACCGCGCCCTGAGGCGGCCAGGCGGTGAAGTCGTAGGTGTCGGCGGCGGGGGCGTCGGGCCGAGCGGTGAGCGCGCCCGTGGCGTGCAGGGTCCAGGGGAGGTCGGCGGCGGCGCCTTCGGGGCGGCCGTGGATCTCCAGGGTGCGGCGCCCGGCCTCGTCCTCGACGCCGACACGGACCTGGACGCGTACGCCACCGCGCTCCGGCACCACCAACGGCACCGCGACCGTCAGATCCTCCACCCGGTCACACCCCACCTGCTCACCGGCACGCAAGCCGAGTTCCACGAAGCCGGTGCCCGGGAACACCACCACCCCACCGACCACATGCTCCGCCAGCCACTCGGCCGCGCCGACCGACAACCGCCCGGTCAGCACCACCCCGTCCCCACCCGCCAGCTCCACCGCAGCACCCAGCAGCGGATGTCCCGCCGATCCGAGGCCCACCGGTCCGAGGTCCCTGGTGTGCTGGCCGGAGTTGGCGGGCCAGAACCGGTCGCGCTGGAAGGCGTACGTCGGCAGGGTGACCGGCGCCGCCCCGGAGGCGGGGGCCGTGGTCGGGGTGAAGGCGGCGGCCCATGTCACCTGGGCGCCGCGGGTGAACAGTTCCGCGGCGGTGGCGAGGACCGAGTCGGTCTCGGGCCGCCCCCTGCGGAGGGTCGGGGCGACGAGCCGGTCACGGACGTCGCTCTCGTCGGACTCGTCGGCGTCGAGGCAGGCCTCGGTGAGCGCGCTGAGTGTGCCGTCGGCGCCCAGTTCCACCCACCAGGTGGCGTCGGCGCCCCGTACGGCGTCGACGAACCGCACGGGCCGCCGTACGTGCCCGACCCAGTACTCGGGGTCGGCCAGTTCCGCGGCCGAGGCGGCCTCGCCGGTCACGGTGGAGACGAGGGACACCGAGAGGTGTCCGTACGTCAGTTCCTCCGCCACCGCGCGGAACTCGGCGAGCATCGGCTCCATCAGCGGGGAGTGGAAGGCGTGACTGACGCGCAGGGCGGTCACCTTGCGGTGGAGGGCGCGGAAGCGGGCGGCGATCTCCTCGACCGCGTCGGCCGCGCCCGACACCACCACCGAGCGGGGGCCGTTGACGGCGGCGATGCCTACGCGGGCCGGTTCGAGGAGCGGCAGCACCTCGTCCTCGGACGCCTGCACGGCGACCATCGCGCCGCCCTCGGGCAGCGCCTGCATCAACCGGCCGCGTGCGACGACGAGTCGGCACGCGTCGGCCAGCGACCAGACACCCGCGACGTGCGCGGCGGCGATCTCACCGATGGAGTGCCCGATCAGCACGTCGGGGCGGACGCCCCAGGACTCCAGTAGCCGGAAGAGGGCCACTTCGAGGGCGAACAGCGCGGGCTGGGTGTGCTCGGTGCGGTTCAGCCGCTCCCCGGTCGCCTCGTCGTCCGCGGCGGCGAACACGATGTCCTTCAGGTCGAAGGGGAGTTCGGCGTCGACCGCGTCGAAGGCCGCCGCGAAGACGGGGTACGTCGCGTACAACTCCGCGCCCATGCCGAGGCGCTGGGAGCCCTGGCCCGCGAAGAGGAAGGCGATACGGCCGCCGGTCTGTGCCGCGTTGCGGACCACGTGCGCGTCCTCGCGGCCCTCGGCGAGTGCCGTGAGGCCGGTGAGGAGGCGGTGCCGGTCGTCGGCGAGGACGACGGCGCGGTCGTCCAGGACGGTGCGTGTGGTGGCGAGGGTCAGCGCGGCGTCGGCCAGGGGCAGTTCGGGCCGGGCCTCGACGAACTCGGCGAGCCGGGCGGCCTGGGCGGCGAGTCCGTCCCCGGCCGCCGACAGCACCCACGGCAGGACGCGCGGCGTCTCCGTCGCGGTGCCGGCCGGGGCGTCGGCGTCGGTGTCCGCTGTTCCGGACCGCGGGAGGTCGGGGGCCTGTTCGAGGATGACGTGGGCGTTGGTGCCGCTGATCCCGAAGGAGGACACGCCCGCCCGCAGGGGCCGGTCCTCCGAGGTCCGCACCCAGGGCACGTTCTCGGTGAGGAGCCGGATGTCGCCGGCCGACCAGTCGACGTGGGACGACGGTTCACCGACGTGGAGGGTCTTCGGCAGGACACCCTCATGCATCGCCATGATCATCTTGATGACACCGCCGACCCCGGCGGCGGCCTGGGTGTGGCCCACGTTGGACTTCAACGAGCCGAGCCACAGGGGTACTTCGCGGTCCTGGCCGTAGGTGGCGAGGAGCGCCCCGGCCTCGATCGGGTCGCCCAGCGGGGTGCCCGTGCCGTGCGCCTCGACGGCGTCGACGTCGGCCGCGGACAGTCCGGCCCCGGCGAGCGCCTGCCGGATGACGCGCTGCTGCGCGGGCCCGTTGGGGGCGGTCAGACCGTTCGACGCACCGTCCTGGTTCACCGCGGAACCGGCGACGACGGCCAGCACGCGGTGCCCGTTGCGGCGGGCGTCCGAGAGCCGTTCGACGAGGAGGAGGCCCGCGCCCTCGGCCCACGCGGTGCCGTCCGCGCCGTCCGAGAACGCCTTGCAGCGGCCGTCGAGGGCGAGTCCGCGCTGCCGGGAGAACTCCACGAAGGTGTGGGGCGTCGACATGATGGTGATACCGCCCGCGACGGCGAGGTCGCACTCCCCCGTCCGCAGGGCCTGCACGGCCAGGTGGAGGGCGACCAGCGACGACGAGCACGCCGTGTCCACGGTCACCGCCGGGCCCTCGAACCCGAAGGTGTAGGCGATGCGGCCGGACGCGACGCTGCCGGTGTTGCCGGTGAGGAGGTAGCCGTCGGCGCCTTCGCCGGTGCCGCGCAGGGAGATGCTGTAGTCCTGGGACATGGCGCCCGCGAAGACACCGGTACGGCTGCCGCGCAGCGCGCCCGGATCGATGCCCGCCCGCTCGAACATCTCCCAGGCGGTCTCCAGCAGGGTCCGCTGCTGCGGGTCCATGCCGAGCGCCTCACGCGGGGAGATCCCGAACAGGGTGGCGTCGAAGAGGGGCGCGTCGTAGAGGAATCCGCCCTGCTGGACGTAGGTGCGGCCGACCTGGCCCGG
This sequence comes from Streptomyces sp. NPDC091281, assembly GCF_044757425.1. Taxonomy (NCBI): domain Bacteria; kingdom Bacillati; phylum Actinomycetota; class Actinomycetes; order Kitasatosporales; family Streptomycetaceae; genus Streptomyces; species Streptomyces sp. NPDC091281. Next base: position 372,293 of record NZ_JBIVUY010000003.1, read on the forward strand.
CTCGGGGTGGTAGAGGTCGTCGAGGTCCCAGCCGCGGTCGGTCGGGAAGCCGCCGATCGCGTCGCCGCCCTCGCTGACGAGCCGCCACAGGTCCTCCGGCGACTCGACGCCGCCGGGGAAGCGGCACGCCATGCCGACGATGACCACCGGGTCCTCGCCGGTCGCGGCCGGGACGAAGGGCAGGTCGGTCGGGGCGGGGTCCTCGTCGCCGAGCAGCTCCGTCCTGAGGTGCCGGATGAGCGCGGCGGGCGTCGGGTAGTCGAAGATGAGGGTGGCGGGCAGCCGCAGGCCGGTGACGGCGTTGACGCGGTTGCGCAGCTCGACCGAGGTGAGCGAGTCGAACCCCAGCTCCTTGAAGGTGTGTTCGGCCTCGATGTCGGTCCCGGAGGCGTGTCCGAGGACGGCGGCGGCGGCGTCCTGGACGGCCTGGGCGACGAGCCGGTCCCGGTCCGCGACGCCCGCGGTGGCGAGCTGGGCCCGGAGGTCCTGCCAGGTGGCGCCCGAGCCGCCCTGTGCCTTGCGGCGGGCGGGCGCACCGACCAGGACGCGCAGCAGGGCGGGGACGTCGTCCGCTTCGCGCCTGCGGAGACCGGCGAGGTCCAGGTCGACGGGCAGCACGGCGGCCCGCTCGACGGCGGCGCCCCGCGCCAGTACGGCGTCCAGCAGGCCCAGGGCGTCCGCCGGTGCCAGGGGGCGCATCCCGCCGCGCTCCATCCGGCGCAGGTCGGCGTCGCCCAGCTCGGCGGTCATGCCCGCGCCGGGCGCCCACGGGCCCCAGCCCAGCGACACCGCCGGGAGCCCGGCCGCCCGCCGGGAGCCCGCGAAGGCGTCGAGGTAGGCGTTGGCGGCCGAGTAGTTGGCCTGGCCCGCGCCACCGAACGTCCCCATGACGGAGGAGAAGACGACGAACGCGGAGAGGTCGAGGTGCCGGGTGAGGTCGTGCAGGTGGGCGACCGCGTCCGTCTTGGGCCGCAGGACGGTCGAAAGCCGCTCGGGGGTGAGGGCGGAGACGACGCCGTCGTCCAGAACACCCGCGGTGTGCACCACGGCGGTGAGGTCACGGTCGGCGAGGAGGGCGGCGAGCTGGTCGCGGTCGGCCACGTCCAGCGCGGCGACCTCGACTTCGGCAGCACCCAAGTCGTTGAGTTCGGCTACGAGTTCGGCGGCGCCCGGAGCGTCCAGTCCCCGTCGGCTCGCCAGCAGCAGACGCCGTACGCCGCGCTCGGTCACCAGGTGCCGGGCCACCAGCGCGCCCAGACCACCCGTACCGCCCGTGATCAGAACCGTCCCCTCCGGGTCCAGCGCGACCGGCACGGTGAGGACGACCTTGCCGACATGCCGGACCTGCGACAGGAAGCGGAAGGCTTCCGGCGCCCTGCGGACGTCCCAGCACGTCACCGGCAGCGGGGTCAGCGCACCCGACTCGAACAACGCGACGAGGTCGGACAGCATCTCGCCGACCCGCTGGGGCGCCACGTCCATCAGGTCGAACGCCTGGTACGCGACCCCCGCGTGCACCGCCGCGACGGCCGCGGGGTCGCGGACGTCGGTCTTGCCCATCTCCAGGAACCGGCCACCACGCGGCAGCAGCCGCAGCGAGGCGTCCACGAACTCCCCGGCCAGGGAGTCCAGGACGACATCCACACCCCGGCCGCCGGTCGCCGCGAGGAACGCGGCCTCGAACTCCGTGTCACGGGAGGAGGCGATCCGGGAATCGTCCAGGCCGAGGGCCCTTACCGCGTCCCACTTGCCCCGGCTCGCCGTACCGAACACCTCGGCGCCCAGGTGACGGGCGAGCTGCACGGCGGCCATACCCACACCACCGGCCGCCGCGTGCACCAGCACCGACTCCCCCGCCTCGACCGCAGCCAGGTCGGTCAGCGCGTAGTACGCCGTCAGGAACACGATCGGGACCGACGCCGCCTGCGCGAACGTCCACCCCTCCGGCACCCGCGCCACGGTTCGCGCGTCCGCCACCGCCACCGGACCGAACGCACCCGAGAACATCCCGAACACCCGGTCACCGACCGCGAGTCCGGTGACGTCCGAACCCACCTCGGTCACCACACCCGCACCCTCAAGACCGAAGTCACGGGCGTCACCGGGGTACATGCCGAGCGCGTTCAGCACATCACGGAAGTTCACACCCGCAGCGCGCACCGCCACCCGCACCTGCCCCGCACCCAACTCCTCCCGCGCCACCGGCAGGAGCGCAAGCCCCTCCAGCGTGCCCTTCTCCACGATGTCCAGTCGCCAAGCCGACTCGTCGGCGGGGAGGGGGAGTTCGGCGTGGGCGGTGGCGCGGGCGAGTCGGGGGACGAAGGCGGTGCCGCCCCGTACGGCGATCTCGGGCTCACCGGAGGCGAGTGCCGTACGGGCCACGGCCCACGACTCCGCCGTGCCGTCCGTGTCGAGCAGTCCGAACCGGCCGGGGTTCTCCGCACGAGCCGCGCGGACCAAGCCCCATACGGCGGCCAGCGCCGGGTCGGCGGGCGAACCGTCCACCGTCATGGCGCCCTCGGTCACCACGACCAGGCGGGCCCCCTCGAACCGCTCCTCGGCCAGCCAGCCGCGCACCAGCTCCAACGCCCGCCCCGTGACGGCGTGCACCGCACCGGCCGCACCACCGGCATCACCGGCGCCGTCAGCTTCTTCCTCGACGATCCGCACGAACACATCGCCGTCGACCGGGTCGTTCCCGGTGTCGGGCAGGGCGTGGCCCACGGACGGGATCGGGCCGTCGGCCGAAGTGGGCGCGGTGGCGGGCGCCTTGACCCAGTCCACCTGGTAGAGGGCGTCGGTACGGGCTCCGGTGCCCTGCGGGGTGGCGGAACGCGACGCCTCGCGCAGGGTCAGGGATTCCACGGACGCCACGGGGCCGCCGGTGGCGTCGGCGAGTTCGAGAGCCACGGTGTCGGTGCCGAGGGCGGTGATCCGCACGCGCAGGTGACGGGCGCCGGAGGCCGACAGGGTGACACCGGTCCACGAGAACGGCAGGCGCAGGGTGTCGTCCGCGCCGGGCAGGCCGAGCAGGACGGCGTGCAGGGTCGAGTCGAGCAGCGCGGGGTGCATCCCGAAGCGGTCGGCGAGGTCGTCGTGCGTGTCCGGCAGGGCGACCTCGGCGAAGATCTCCTCGCCGCGCCGCCACATCGCGCGCAGCCCCTGGAAGACGGGACCGTAGGCGAGTCCGAGCGCGGCGAGGCTGTCGTAGGCCGTCTCCATCGGCTCGGGGACGGCCTGCGGCGGCCAGGCGGCGAAGTCGTAGGCGTCGGAGGGCTGGTGGCCGGCCGGGGCGTAGGGGGTGCTGCTGACGGAGCCGGTGGCGTGGAGGGTCCAGGGCGCGTCCTCGGCGTCGTCGGGGCGCGAGAACACGCTCACGGCGCGGCTGCCGGACGGGTCGGTGCCGTGGACGACGACCTGGATGCGCATGCCGCCCCGGTCGGGCAGCACCAGCGGTACGGCGAGGGTGAGGTCGTCGACGCGGTCGCAGCCGACCTGTTCGGCGGCCCGCAGGACGAGTTCGAGGAATCCGGTGCCGGGGAAGAGGACCCGGCCGGCCACCGTGTGGTCGCGGAGCCAGGGGTGCCGTCGCGGTGACAGCAGGCCGGTGAAGACGACGCCGTCCGAGTCGGCCGGTGCGAGCGCCGCGCCGAGAAGGGGGTGGTCGGTGACGGAGAGGCCCAGGCCGGAGACGTCACGGCCGTGGCGGCCCTCGGCGGGGGTGGGCCAGTAGCTCTTGCGCTGGAAGGCGTACGTGGGGAGGCCGACGGGGCGGACCTGGTCGGCGCGGGGCACGACGGCCGACCAGTCGACGTCGGTGCCGTGGGTGAACAGGGCGGCGACGGCGGCGAGCAGCGCGGGCGCCTCCGGCCTGTCCTTGCGCAGCGACGGCACCAGGAGCGCGGCCTCGGGCGCGGCGTCCTCGGTGTCGGCGTCGAGCGTGGTCTGGGCGAGCGCGGTCAGGGTGCCGTCGGGGCCGACCTCCAGGAAACGGGTGACGCCCCGCGCGGCCAGCGCGCGGACGGCGTCCCCGAAGCGGACGGGGCGGCGGACGTGCCGTACCCAGTACGCGGGGTCGGTCAGTTCGTCGGCGGTGACGGGCTCGCCGGTCACCGTGGAGACCAGCGGCAGCGACGGGCGGCCGTAGGTCAGGGTCTCGGCGACGGCGCGGAACTCCGCCGTCATGGGGTCCATGAGCGGGGAGTGGAAGGCATGGCTCACCCGCAGGGCCGTGACCTTGCGGTCCAGGGCGCGGAAGTGTGCGGCGATCTCCTCGACCGCGTCGGCCGCGCCCGAAACCACCACCGAGCGCGGCCCGTTGACCGCCGCGAGGCCGACACGGGTGTCGTCCAGCAGCGGCAGGACCTCCGCCTCGGACGCCTGGACGGCGACCATCGCGCCGCCCTCGGGCAGCACCTGCATCAACCGGCCCCGCGCCTCGACCAGACGGCACGCGTCCGCCAGGGACCAGACGCCCGCGACGTGCGCGGCGGCTATCTCACCGATCGAGTGCCCGGCGAGGACGTCGGGGCGGACGCCCCACGACTCCAGCAGCCGGAACAGGGCCACTTCGAGCGCGAACAGCGCGGGCTGGGCGTGCTCGGTCCGGTTCAGCCGGTCCGCGGCCGCCTCGTCGTCCGCGGCGGCGAACACGATGTCCTTGAGGTCGAAGGGGAGTTCAGCGTCGACCGCGTCGAAGGCTTCGGCGAAGACAGGGTGGGCCGCGTACAACTCCGCACCCATGCGGAGACGTTGGGAGCCCTGGCCCGCGAAGAGGACGGCTGTCTTTCCGGCCCGCTGCTGCGCGGCGCCGGTCGGCGCGGGCGTCTCCGCGCCGCCCTCCGCGAGGGCGCGCAGGCCCGTCAGCAGCTCCGAGCGGTCGGCGGCCAGGACGACCGCCCGGTGCTCCAGCACGCTCCGGGTCGCCACGGCGGCCCGCGCCACGTCGGCCGCACCGACGTGGTCGCCCGCGGGCCCCGCCAGCCAGGCATGCCACCGCTCAGCCTGCGCACGCACCGCCGCCGCGCCCGCACCCGACAGCACGACGGGGACGACCCCGGCCGCACCCACACCGGTCGCACCGGCAGCACCGGCCGCGTCCGCACCGGAGCTGTCACCGTCCGTCTCGGCGACGGCGTCGGGCGCCTGCTCCAGGATGACGTGGGCGTTGGTGCCGCTGATCCCGAAGGACGACACACCGGCCCGCCGGGGCCGGTCGCCCACCTCGGGCCACGCCCGCTCCTCGGCCAGCAGCGCCACCGCGCCCGCCGACCAGTCGACGTGCGAGGACGGCTCGTCGGCGTGCAGGGTGCGCGGCAGCACACCCTCCCGCATCGCCATGACCATCTTGATGACACCACCGACACCCGCGGCGGCCTGCGCGTGCCCCACATTGGACTTCAACGAGCCCAGCCACAGGGGCTGTTCGCGGTCCTGGCCGTACGTCGCGAGCAGCGCCTGCGCCTCGATCGGGTCACCGAGCGGCGTCCCCGTACCGTGCGCCTCCACCACGTCCACATCCGCCACCGACAGCCCACCCGAGGCCAGCGCGGCACGGATCACCCGCTGCTGAGACGGACCGTTCGGGGCGGTCAGACCATTCGACGCACCGTCCTGGTTCACCGCCGAACCCGCGACGACCGCCAGCACCCGATGCCCGTTGCGACGGGCATCGGACAGCCGCTCCACGAGGAGCAGGCCCACGCCCTCCGCCCACGCCGTCCCGTCCGCACCGTCCGAGAACGCCTTGCAGCGCCCATCGGCCGCGAGCCCCCGCTGACGCGAGAACTCGACAAACATCTCCGGCCCCGACATCACCGTGACGCCACCGGCCAGCGCGAGATCACACTCCCCCGCACGCAGCGACTGAGCCGCCAGATGCAGCGCGACCAGCGACGACGAGCACGCCGTATCCACCGTCACCGCCGGACCCTCAAACCCGAACGTGTACGAGATACGGCCGGACGCGACGCTCAGAGTGGTGCCGGTGAGGACGTAGCCGTCGGACTGTTCGGCGGCGTCGCGCAGGAGGGTGCCGTAGCCCTGTTCGACGAGGCCGGTGAAGACGCCGGTGCGGGAGCCGCGCAGGGCGGCCGGGTCGATGCCCGCGCGCTCCAGCGCCTCCCAGGAGGTCTCCAGGAGGAGCCGCTGCTGCGGGTCCATCGCGAGGGCTTCGCGCGGCGAGATGCCGAAGAGTCCGGCGTCGAAGGTGGTGGCGTCGTGGAGGAAGCCGCCGTCGCGGACGTAGACACGGCCCGGGGTGCCGGGCTCGGGGTCGTAGAGGTCGTCGAGGTCCCAGCCTCGGTCGGTCGGGAACCCGCCGATCGCGTCGCCGCCCTCCCGGACCAGCCGCCACAGGTCCTCCGGCGACGCGACGCCGCCGGGGTAGCGGCATGCCATGCCGACGATGACCACGGGGTCGTCGGTGGGGGCGACGGCGGGCGCGGTGGTGGTGGGGGCGGCCGTGGGGACGAGGGTGGTGTCGAGGTGGGCGGCGACGGCCTCGGGGGTCGGGTGGTCGAAGAGGAGCGAGGACGGAAGCCGCAGCCCGGTCGCCGCCCGGAGGCGGTTGCGGAGGTCGACCGAGGTCAGGGAGTCGAAGCCGAGGTCCTTGAAGGTGCGGCGGGGCTCGACCTGGTCGGCGGAGTCGTGGCTGAGGAGGACGGCGGCGTGCCCGCGCACCAGTTCCAGGAGTACCGCGCGCCGCTCACGGGGGTCCAGGCCGGTCAGCCGCGCCTGGAGGGAGCCGCCGCCGTCGGTCTCGTCGGCGTCGTCCAGGTCGTGGGCGCCGTCCGCCGGGGCGACGGGAAGGGCCGACCGTGCCTCGGCGTCGTGGGTCTCGGTGTCGTGGGCCGGGGCCGGCGTGATGCCGGTCGTGGTGTCGGGCAGCCAGTGGCGGCGGCGCTGGAAGGCGTACGTCGGCAGGTCGGTGCGCCCGGCGTCGTACGCGGCGAGGACGGGGGTCCAGTCGACGGGCAGGCCGCGGGTGTGCAGGGCGGCGAGCGCGGCGAGGAACGCGGCGGCCTCGGGCCGGTCCTTGCGCAGGGCGGGTACGGCGAACGGTTCGGCGCCGGTCGGCTCCGGCTCCGCCTCGGCGAGGTTCTCCTCGGTGAGCGCGGTCAGGGTGCCGTCGGGGCCGAGTTCGAGGAAGCGGCGCACGCCCTGCTCGGTGAGGGTGCGGATGCCGTCGGCGAACCGCACGGGACGGCGGACGTGCTGCGTCCAGTGGTCCGGGGAGGCCAGTTCCCCGGCGGTGGCGGGGCGGCCGGTGACGTCGGAGACGAGCGGGACGGTCGGCTGCCCGTAGGTGACGTCGGCGAGCACGGCGCGGAACGCGTCGAGCATCGGCTCCATCAGCGGGGAGTGGAAGGCGTGGCTGACCCGCAGCGCGGTGACCTTGCGGTCCAGGGCGCGGAAGTGCGCGGTGACCTCCGCCACGGCGTCGGCGTCGCCGGAGACCACCACGGAGCGGGGGCCGTTGACGGCGGCGAGGCCCGCGCGGGCCGGGTCGAGGAGGGGGCGGACCTCGTCCTCGGTGGCCTGGACGGCGGCCATCGCGCCGCCCTCGGGCAGCGCCTGCATCAACCGGCCGCGGGCCACGACGACGCGGCAGGCGTCGGCCAGGGACCACACCCCGGCGACGTGCGCGGCGGCGATCTCGCCGACCGAGTGCCCGAACAGGACGTCCGGGCGGACGCCGTAGGACTCGGCGAGGCGGTAGAGGGCGACTTCGAGGGCGAACAGCGCGGGCTGCGCGTACTCGGTGCGCCGCAGCCGCTCGGCGGCGCCGTCGGCGTCGGCGTTCGGCGTCTCGTCGCCGTCGGGTGCGCCGAAGACCACGTCGTGGAGGCTGAAGGGGAGTTCGGCGTCGACCGCGTCGAAGGCACGCGCGAACACAGGCTGGGTGGCGTACAACTCCCGTCCCATGCAGGGGCGCTGGGAGCCCTGGCCCGCGAACAGGAAGGCGGTGCGCGCCGGTTCGGCGGCGTCGGCGACGCCGGTGACGACGTCCGTGGCGGGGGTGCCGTCGCGCAGGGCGGTCAGGCCGCGCAGCAGGGTCTCGCGGTCGGTGCCGAGGACGACGGCGCGGTGCTCGAACCGGGTGCGGGTCTCGGCGAGCGACCGGGCGACGTCGGCCGGGCGGACGGCCGGGTCGTCGGCGAGGCGGGCGAGCAGGCGCCGGGCCTGGCCGCGCAGGGCCTTGCGGGTGCGGGCGGAGACGATCCACGGCAGCGGCGCCTGTGGGGCGGGCGCGGCGGCCGGGGCGGGGTCGGTCATCTCGGCCGCGGGGCGGTCGGCGCGGGCGGGGCTTTCCTCCAGGACGACGTGGCAGTTGGTGCCGCCCATGCCGAAGGAGCTGACGCCCGCGCGGCGGGGCAGGTCGGTGGCGGGCCACGGCTGGAGGGCGGTGGCGACCCGCAGGTTGAGGTCGTCGAGCGGGATCGCCGGGTTGGGCCGCTCGTGGTGGAGGCTCGCGGGGATGTGGCCGTGGCGCAGGGCGAGGACGGCCTTGACGAGTCCGGCGATGCCCGCCGCGCCCTCCAGGTGGCCGATGTTGGTCTTCACGGAGCCGACGAGCAGGGGCTCGCCGGCGGTGCGGGCGCGGCCGACGACGGTGCCGAGGGCGGCGGCCTCGACGGGGTCGCCGAGGCGGGTGCCGGTGCCGTGGAGTTCGACGTACTGGACGTGGGCGGGGTCGACGGCGGCCCGGTCGTAGGCGAGGCGGAGGACTTCCTCCTGGGCCTCGCGCAGCGGCGCGGTCAGGCCGTCGCCGCCGCCGTCGTTGTTGGTGGCGCTGCCGCGGATGACGCAGTGCACGCGGTCGCCGTCGGCGAGGGCGCGCGCGAGGGGCTTGAGGAGGACGACGGCGCCGCCCTCGCCGCGGACGTAGCCGTTGGCGCGGGCGTCGAAGGTGTGGCAGCGGCCGTCCGGGGAGAGCGCGCCGAACCCGGCGGAGGCGAGCGCGCTGTCGGGGGCGAGGGTGAGGTTGACGCCGCCCGCGAGGGCGAGTTCGGACTCGCCGCGGCGCAGGCTCTCGCAGGCGAGGTGCACGGCGACGAGGGAGGACGACTGTCCGGCGTCCACGGTGAGGCTGGGGCCGCGCAGGCCGAGGGCGTAGGAGAGGCGGTTGGCGATGATGCCGCGGTTGAGGCCGCTGAGGGTGTGGCGGCCGACGGCGTCGGGGCCGAGGCGGCGCACGAGGGCGGCGTAGTCGTCCCAGATCGCGCCGACGAAGACACCGGTACGGGTGCCGCGCAGCCGGCCGGGGACGACGGAGGCCTCCTCCAGCGCCTCCCAGCCCAGTTCCAGGACGAGCCGCTGCTGCGGGTCCATGGCGGCGGCCTCGCGCGGCGAGATGCCGAAGAAGCCGGGGTCGAAGCGGTCCACGTGGTCGAGGTAGCCGCCGCGGGCCGGTGCCGTCGGGTCGCCGGGGTCGGCCAGGGAGTCACGGCGGTGGGCCGGGGTGGCGGTGACGGCGTCCGTGCCGTCGGTGAGCAGCCGCCAGAACGCGGCCGGGTCGGGCGCCTGCGGGAACCGGCAGGAGAGGCCGACGACGGCGATCGCGTCCACCACGGGCTCGGGCGCCCCGCCCGGAAGCCGCGGTGCGGCGGGCCGGGCGTCCGGTCCGGCGCCGGTGGCTCCGGGAGCGCCGGGACGAAGGCCCGTCGGGGTGCCCGTGCCGGGACCCGCCGGGGTGCCGGTCGTGGCTCCGGTGGCCGAACGGGCCCCGGGTGCCGGGGGGTTCACGCTCTCCCGGACGGGATCGGTCTCCCGCCGGGAGTCCGACGCGTTCTCCCGAGCCTGTGCGTCTTCTGGCAACACGGCCACTGCCTCCGCCCTACGGATCAAGCACATGTCCTGGCCGCGCTCTCCGGCCGGAGCCGACCGCCCGCGCGACGCGGGACGGTCGATGGTTGCGATGCGCTCACCGGGCCGGGCCGCGATCGGTGGTTGCGATGCGGACGTCGGCCCCGACGCGGTCTCATCCTGGCGGCTGCCCGCGGGCGAGTCCCGCGGGCAGCCCCCGGTCTAGGGAGACTTCTACTAGTTCCGCCCTGGTCAGGGGGGTCGGGCCAGGGCGGTCGGGTCAGCGCCGCCGGTGGGCGACGACCTCCAGGCCGCCGCGCGGCTGGAGGGTGAAGTCGCTCGTGACCCGGTCGGGCGCCGGGCCGACCGGCTCGAACTCCCAGTGGCGGCTGAGCGTGGCCAGCGCCATGACGCCCTCCATCTGGGCGAAGACGTTCCCGATGCACTGGCGGGGACCCGCGCCGAACGGCAGGTACGCCAGCTTGGGGCGGCCCGCGGCCCGCGCCTGCCCCAGGAGCGGGTTCGCCGGGTCGGGCTCCTCGTCGGCGAGGAACCGCTCGGGGGCGAACCGTTCCGGCTCCGGCCACCAGGTGCGGTCGCGGTGCAGGACGTACGGGCTGACCATCAGGACGCTGTTGCGGGGGATGAAGTAGCCGCTCGCGGCGTAGTCCTCCAGGGCGCGCCGCACCAGCACCCAGGCGGGCGGGAAGAGGCGCAGGGCCTCCGAGTAGACCGCGTCGGTGTACTTCAGGCGGGGCAGGTCCTCGACGGTGGGCAGCCGGTCGCCGAGGACCTCGTCGATCTCGGCGTGCATCTTCGCCCGGATCTCGGGATGGGTGCCGAGCAGGTGGTAGGCCCAGGTGAGGGAGCCGGACGAGGTCTCGTGACCAGCCATCAGCAGGGTCATCGCCTCGTCGCGCAGCTCCTGGTTCGTGAGGTGCTCGCCGGTGTCGGCGTCGGTGACGGTGAGCAGCACCGAGAGCAGGTCGTCGCCGTCGCCGGGGCCCTTGCGGCGGTCCTCGATCATGCCGTAGACGATCTCGTCGACCGTTTTGAGGCCGCGCTTGAACTGGCGGTTGGCGGGCAGCGGCAGGCGCAGCAGGATCTTCCCGAAGGGGCTGAGTTCCCAGCGCAGCGGGCCGCCCTCGCGGGGGAAGGCGCGCCGGATGCTCTCGGCGGCCTCGCTCTCCAGCGACACGTCGAAGAGGGTGCGGGTGACCATGCCGAGGGCCAGCTCGTACATGGCCTCGTGGAAGTTGAAGCGGGCGCCGTCCTGGAGGGCGTCGGAGGCCTCGCCGGCGATGGTGGCGAAGGCCTCGCCGTATCCGGCGATCCGGCGGCGGTGGAAGATCGGCTGGATCAGGCGGCGTTGGCGGCGGTGGTAGGTGCCGACGCTGGTCACCAGGCCTTTGCCGAGGACCCGTTCGAGGCTGGAGCCCCAGTCGTCGGGGCCGGGGCCGACCTTCTGGGCGTCTTTGTCGAAGCGCTTGCTGGACGCGATGATCACGTCCTGCACGACGTCGAAGTCACTGATGAGGAACGCGTCCACCTTTCCCATCGGGACGCGCACCACCGGCCCGTGCTCGTCGCGCAGCCCGTTCAGGTAGCGCGGGACGTTCCGGATGACCTCGCGCATGTCCCGCAGCCGCATGGGTCCGGGGACCGGGATGGATTCCGTGGGGGCGGGCGAGTCGGGGGTGGTCTGTACGTCGGTCACAGATGTCTCCAGGATCGGCGGAGAGGTGACAAGAAGGGGCGGGTGGGGACGGATCGCGGCACGCCGTGGCGGGTGTGAAGGCCGGTTCGCGGCGCTGCGACGCGGGTCCGGGCGGTGTCGCGCACAGGTCCGGACTTGGTGGCCGACCGTAACAGCGCGTGGCCGAAACACTCGGTGCGGCCGGTGAGTTCTAGGGATTTCCAGAGACCGGGCGGGGGCACACGACCCGTATCGTTGCGGAGGCGAACACCGGACGTGCGCCGGTGGGGCACCGCCCGTCGCGGCCGGGTTCCGGCGCGGCGGCGGCCCCTTCACCACCGCGCACGTCAGATCGGACGGAGAGCGCATGACCAGCGGCGGCACCACTCTGCCGGACCAGTCCTCCCCCCACCCTGCGGGCGGCCGCGGGCCCTCCCGCGGCCCGGACCGCGCCGACTCGGGGCCCCCGGTGCTGGTGACGGTCCTGGTCGACCTCGCCGCGCCGATCGGCCTGTACTACGGGCTGACGGCGGCCGGGGTCGACGACCTGATCGCGCTCACCGCGGGGGCGGTGGTGCCCGCGGTCGCCACGCTGTGGCGGTTCGCGCGGACCCGGCGCATCGACGTGCTCGGCGTCTTCGTGACGACGATGCTGGTGCTGAGCCTGGTGGTGTCGGCGGTGGGCGGCAGCGCGCGGCTGCTGCTGGTGCGCGACGGCTGGCTGACCGGCGTCGCCGGACTGGGCTTCCTGGTGTCGCTGCGCGGGCGCCGCCCGCTGGCGTTCGGGTTCTCCCGGCGGCTGCTGGAGCGGCGGTCGAAGGGCGGCCGGGACTGGGACGAACTCTGGGAGGAGAACGCCCGGTTCCGGCGGATCTGGCGGGTCACCACGGTGATCTGGGGCATCGGCCTGCTGGTCGACTCCGGGGTGCGCACCCTGATGGCGTACACCCTGCCCGTGCACCTCGTGCCCGCCCTCAACGGCGCGCAGTACGGCGTGTTCACGCTGCTGATGCTGGTGATCGTGAACATCTACCACGCGCGGGCCGGGCTGTGGCCGATCCTGTCGCCGCCGGACGAGCGGCACGACGGGCAGGAGTCGGCGAAGGACCGCCGCCCGCACGGCCGTTGACCCCCACCCACGCGGCCGTTGACCGACGCCCGCCCGTTGCCCCCTGTCCGCAGGGCGACCGGCGGGCGGTACGCGTCAGGCCTGCCCGGACCGCTCGCCCGCCGTCGCCGACGAGGAAGTCGGCGAGGCCGGGGCCGGGGTGGTGAGGAACGCGTCGAGGGCGGCGGTCAGTTCGGCGGGCTTCTCGACGGGGAGTTCGTGGCCCGCGTCGATGATGCGGACGGTGGCGTCCGGGTAGGCCTTGGCCATGCGCAGCATCTGCTTCACCGGCAGCTGGATGTCGTGGTAGCCGTGGATCATCAGCGTCGGCGTGCGGATCTCCCCGGCCCGGTCCAGCACGTCGAACGCCCGCATCGCGCCGTACAGCGTCATGACGACCTCGCGCGGGGTGTCACCCGACGACTTGACGTAGGCGCGGATCTCCTCGCGGGGGTAGCCGGGGGCGAAGGCGCGCTGGATGTTGGTGGCGACGAACAGTTTGTACGGGACGAGGGTGGAGGCCGCCATCAGCAGGCCCCGCCCCCGGTTGTAGACCATCCGGCCGATGGAGTTGACCAGCACCATCCGCTCCACCCGCTCGGGGTGGTCGAGGGCGATGGTCTGGGAGATCATGCCGCCCATCGAGTGGCCGACGATCACGAACCGGTCGACGCCCAGGTGGTCGAGGAGGGCGAGGACGTCCGCCGCCAGCTCCGCGACCGTCTTCACGCCCGCGCCGCCGCTCTCCCCGTGCCCGCGCAGGTCCAGCCGGATCACACGGCGGGTCTTCGAGAAGTGCGCCACCTGGTGGTCCCAGCGGTGCCGGTTCGCCGTCCAGCCGTGCACGAACACCAGGGGCACCCCGCCCGCGCCGTCGCGCGGCCCTTCGTCGTCGTACGTCAGTGCTGCGCCGTCGACTTCGAGCTGCGGCATGGGTGCCTCCTGCGTGGACGTCCTGGTTACTGCCGCGTACGGTAACCGGCTTCCGGGGCCGCCGTCACCGGCGCTCGCCCAGGAAGTCGAGGATGTGGCCGAAGACGTCGAGGGCGGCGCCCCGGCCGAGGAACGTGTCGAGGTGGCCGTAGCCGGGGATCTCGGTGTAGCGGACGTCGAGGTGGGGCTGCCGGTGGGCGAGGACCTCGTGGCAAAGTTTCTGCGAGTCGAGCCAGAGGCCGTTCTCGCTGCCCGCGAGGAGCAGCACCGGGGTGTCGATGCGGCCGGCCGCGTCGAGGGCGTTCGGCGGGAGCGCCCGGTAGCGGTCGTCGGTCTCGTGCCAGCGGACCACGGAGCGGGCCAGCTCGATGCGGCGCAGGTGGGGCAGTATCCACAGCGGCGCCGGGCCGAGCAGTTCGGCCAGCCGGTCGTGGGTGGCCTCGGACAGGTTCTCGTGGACGAAGAGCGAGGCGCCGCTCCCCCACGCCGAACTGTGCAGGATCTGGCAGGTCGGGTCGGGGCAGTCCGCCTTCCGCCCGGCGAGCGCGAACAGCGGCGTGTAGCGGGAACGCAGGCCCACCTTGCGGAAGTCGACCGGGATGTGGTCGACGCGGTTCTTCAGCAGCTCCCCCGCGACCGTCATGCGCAGCGAGGTGCGCCCCGCGAGCTTCGGGGTGAGGAAGACGCCCTGCGAGACGACGCCCGCGAGGCCGGGGACGAGTCCGGCGGCCATCGACAGGGACAGGGTGAGGGAGCCGATGCAGTGGGCGACGACGAACAGCGGCCGGTCGCCGACACGTTCTCGGACCGCCGCGACGGCCGCCGGGATGTCGTACAGGGCGACGTCGTCGTACGTGTAGCGCTGCCCGGTCTCGTTGTAGGGCAGGCGGCGGCTGCCGCGCCAGTCCAGCAGCCAGGGCTCGTAGCCGTCGTCGAGGAGGGAGTCGACGAGGTTGCGGGTCTCCGGGAGCAGGAACATGTCGGCGGACGCGGTGTGCCCGTGCAGCAGCAGCACCGCCGGACGGCCGCGCTCGCCCGGATCGACGCGGGTCAGGCCGAGGCGGACGCCGTCGGGGGCGTGGAAGGGGATCTCCTCCACGCGGGCCGGGTCGAGGCGGTGGCGCAGCGGGCGCAGCGCGGTGGTGGTGCGCACCCTGCGCAGGGCCCGCCGGGGCGCGGGGGTGGTCCGGAAGATCATCGGTGCTGCTCCGTGGAGTTCTCGGTCATCGGTGGCGCTCCGTGGGGTTCTGGGGGCGGCGCAGGTCGAGGAGGTCGGCGGCGGCGCGGGCGAAGGGACCGGCCAGGCCCCGGCCCATCTCCAGGCCGAACCAGGCCAGCCAGGTCAGCTTGGCGGTGCGCTTCTCCCGGCCGGTGAGGTGCGGGGCGACGCGGATGCCGTCGATCTGGTCGCGGACGTAGGAGTCGGCGGGCACGACGACCCGGCCGGTCAGCGCGGCCGGTTCGCCCTCGCGGCCGAGGGTGATGCTCAGGGTGCGGGTCTGCTGCCACAGGTCGCGGCGGGCCCGCGCGTACTTGTGGCCCTCCAGCCACCACAGTCCGCCGTCCGCGTCCCGCAACCGCAGCCGGTAGCGCAGGAGTTGGTGCTTCATGCCGTGGCGGTGCGGGATGCCCTCGTCGGGGCGGACCCACACGTCGCCGTGGACGACGGTGAGCGGCCCGGGGTGGGCGGCCGGGCAGACGACCTCGCCGGAGACGTCGACCCGGCGTTCCTTGACGAGTTGGTACATGCTCGCGATGGAGAGGGTGAGGGCCATCGAGCAGGGGCTGTCGGCGGTCCCGGCCGCCGCGCCGCCGTGGGCCTCACTGTCGTGGGCAGCGCCGTCGTGGGTAGCGCCGTCGTTCCCGGTGGGGCGTACGGAGCCCTCGGTGGTCTCGGCGAACCACAGGTAGGGCTGGTCGCTCTTCTGCGGGAGGCGGGCGAGGCCGTCGCCCGCGAGCTTCTCGAACGTCTTCAGCTGGGCCTGCGCGTCGTAGCGTGCGGCGGGCGGCAGGCCCAGCGCCTCCACGAGGGCGTCGGTGCGCTCGGCGGTGGCGGCCGGTCCCTTCAGGGTGGCCTCGCACAGCTTCAGCGCGGTCGGGCTCTGCAACACCCTTGCGAGGAAGCCGAGTTCGGGGACGGGTTCGGCCTCCAGGCGGGCGAGGGTGTCGGCGCGCCACTCGTCCCAGTCCTGGACGCGGACGTGCATGCCGCCGAAGGCCATGTCGCGGACCACGTCGTCCAGGGTGTTGGGGACGCCGGTGAGGTTGTAGTCGAAGCCCCAGGCGTCCGGTTCGCAGACGACGGCCACGGCGACCCGGCTCACCCAGTCGACGGGGGCCGCGTTGAGGTAGCGGAACGCCGGTACGGTGCGGAACCGGCCGAAGGCGGAGATCAGTCCGCTGCTGAGGTCGAGCGGGTTGTGGGCTCCGGTCTTCGTGTGGCCGCCGATGCCGCCGGGCCGCAGCGCGGACACGATCAGGCCGTGGTCGCGGGCCCGGCGCAGGGCCACCTCGGCGGCCCACTTGGACTGGTCGTAGCCCGCGATCAGCCGGTCGACGTGCGCGAAGGGGTCGTCCTCGCCCATCGAGGAGATGCCGACCTCGTTGAAGACGGCCACCGAGGAGATGTGGTGCAGCGGCTTCGGCCGTCCGGTGGCGGCGAGTTCGGCGAGGGTGAGGGTGCCGAGGACGTTGCTGGCGCGCAGCGAGGGGTAGCCGCGCAGGAAGTCCACGGCCGCCGCCACACCCACGATGCTGTCGATCTCGTGGGCGAGGGTGTCCCACAGCTCGTCCGGCAGGCCGAGGCGCGGGCTGCGGATGTCGCCGGGCAGCACGGTGACCCGGCGGCGGACCTCGGCGTTCCACGGCAGCCGGTAGCTGCGCAGCTGGCCGGCCAGGCGGGCGGTCGCGGCCGCCTCGTCGGCGCCGCGCACCAGGCAGTAGACGTGGGCGTCGCTGTGGCGCAGCAGGTCGAGCAGCATGTGCCCGCCGAGGAAGCCGCTCGCCCCGGTGAGCAGGATCCGGCGCGGCGGCACCGGCTCGGGCGACCGCACGAAGGGCAGCCGGTCGGCGAGCGCGAGGTCGGCCAGGATCTGGTCCAGGTCGGCGCGGCGGGCGGTGGTGTGCGGGGCGGGTTCGAGGGCGGTGGCCGGATACGGCGGGAGGGGCGCGGGGGCCGACTGGGCGGGGCGCGCGGGGACTGTCCGCGCGGGGACCGGGAGGGCGGGCGGCGCGGGGAGCGCGTCGGGCAGGGGCAGGGTGGTGACCGGCTGCGGGGCGCGCGGGGCCGGGACGGGGAGCGGGGGCGCGGCCGTCCGGCCCGCGGGACCGGAGGGGGCGGTGACTACGGCGGTGGGCCCGTGGGCGGTCTCCAGCCAGCGGCGGGCCAGGCTGACCGGCCGGGCGTCGGCGAACACGTCGTCCAGGTCCAGCTCCACGCCCAGCTCGCGCTCCAGCTCCGCCGCCAGCTCGACCGCGTGCACGGAACTGCCCCCGGCGTCGAAGAAGTCGGCGTCCACGTCCAGGTGCCCCTGGGGCAGATGACGCCCCGCCGCGGTGGCGATGGCGGCGGCCAGACCGTGCAGGTCGGGGGCGGGGGCGGTGGTCCCGTCCTGGGTCGGCGTGGGGGCGGCGGGGGCGGCTGCCCCGGCCGGGACGGCGGCGGCAGCGGCAGCGGCAGCGGCAGCAGTGTCGGCGTCGGCCGGGGCCTGCCGGGCTCCCCCGGCGCCCGCCACGGTCGGCGCTTCCGCGCCTGCTCCCCCAGCCGGCTCGGCCCCCGCTCCGGCCTCCGGTCCGGCCTCGGGGCCGCCCCCCGCTCCGGCCTCGGGTTCCGGCGTCATCACCATGGCCAGCAGGTCGCTCACGTCGAGCCCGAGCCCGCCGCGTTCGATCGCCTCGGCGGTCGCCCGCTGTCCGGCGTACGCCGCCGCCTCGTCGTTCATGTCACCCATCGGAGCCCTTCACGGTGTGCGGGGAACACCCCCGCGCCTACTGCCAACTGCTTTAGGCCAAATGCCTGTTGTGGTGAACCTGCTACTGCTGCCAGGACCGGAACGTCCTGAGGTGGTCCGGGGTCGCGACGGTCTCCAGCCGCTCGTCGTCCTGGTGGCCCCCGCCGAGCGCGGCCACGATCCGGCGGGCGGGGGCGTTGCGCGGGGTGCGTTCGGCGGTGAGCCTCACCTTGGCGCAGCCCAACTCGTCGGCGCGGTCCGCGAGCCAGGCCAGCAGCCGTTCCTCCACGCCCCGGCCCAGCGCGCGGCAGCTCATCAGCCAGGCGAGGACGTCGAGGCGGTCGCCGTCGGCGCGGACGGCGAGGAGGCCGATCTGGCCGTAGTCACCGAACCGGTCGCGGGCGGACGCCGTCCACACCTCGCCCCTCTCCCGCCAGCGGGCGAGATCGCCCCCGTCGGCGGAGCGGGCACGGAGGGTGAACTGGTTCGTGCGGCGGACGAGTTGTCCGGCGCGCGGTACGTCGTCCTCGCCCAGGGGGCGGATGTCGACCTCCAGGTCGAGCCGGGCAAGGAACTCCTCGAAGCCCGCCTGTTCCCGGACGGCGTCCCGCGCGCGCTCCTGGTCGTAGAAGCGGGCCCGCAGGGCGTCCTCGGCGGTGGCCGGGGCGGGTACCAGCGGCCACAACCGGTCGAGGAACGCGTCGAGTTCGCCGACGGGCGGGCAGGTCACGGCGAGGACCTGCGGGAGGACCGAGCGGACCTTGCCGATCTCGGCGGGGTTGTCGTCGAGGAAGAGGAAGGAGTCCAGGCCGAGATTGAGGGCACGGGCGGCGTCCGCCAGCCGGTTCGGCTTGGGCGCCCACCCGGCGTCGAGGACGCTGAAGTGCTCGGGCTTCAGGAGGCTTTCGGGCCGGTCGAGGACGGCGCGGACGGTCTCCTCGTCGTTGTTGCTGAGGAGCATCAGCAGCGCGCCCGCCTCCCGCCACCGGAGGAGCTTGCGGGCGAGGAGCGCGCGCGGCCCGGACAGGTCCACGGCCTCGGGGCCGGTCTCCCCGGCGACTCCGCTCCACAGCGTCTCGTCGCCGTCCACGGCGATCACCTTGGGCGCGGGCCGCAGCGCGGCCCGGACGACCTCGGCGAGACGCAGCGCCACAGCGGCCTGGAAGGGCGGCGTGAAGGGCAGGTGCGCGAGCCGCTCGGTCCGGGGATCGAACGGGTCGCCCCCGTCCGGGCCGTCCGTCCCGTCCGGCCCGCCCGTCCACGCGTCGGGGCCGAGGACGGCGATGCCGGGCAGCCCGGACAGCTCGTCGGCGATCTCCCGCTCCCACCGGGCGAACCGCCCGCCCGCGTCGGCCCCGGCCACGGCACCCGCATCCTCACCGTCCGCACCGGCACCCGTGCCTGAGACGTCCGCACCGGCAGCAGCGCCGTCCGCTCCGGCCGTGGGCGGGAAGGCCACGACGAGCGGCTTCCGGGTGCGTTCCGCGACCGCCCGCAGCGCGGCCGGGTAGGCGGTGCGCAGCTCGGTGAGGAGGGCGTCGTCGACGGGCCCGAAGCGTTCCAGATCGGCGGCGCGCAGGAGCACCACGCCCACCGACGTCGCCGGGTCCGCGAAGACGCCGGACGGGTCGTGGAGGGCGGCGAGGACCTGGTGGTACGGCGCCTCGACGACCCGCACACCGGCCGAACCGGCGGCACCGGCAGCGGAGTTGGCGTCAGCGGCGGCGCGCAGTGTGGCCGCGCAGAGGGCGGGGAGGTGGCCGAGGGCGAACGTGGCGGCCAGGGCGACGGTGGGGGCCGGGGCCTGCCGGGGCGCGGGCGCGGCGACCGGCACGGTGGCGTCCTTCGCGAACTCGCCGAGCAGGGACACGAATTCCTCCCCCAGGCCGGTGGTGTCGGCCCCGTCCAGGATGTCGAGGTTGTGGTCGAGGCGGACACGGTCCGCGTCGGGGGTGACGGTGACCATCAGGTCGAGGTCGGAGTAGCCGGCGCCGACCGGGAGGACGTCGAGGCGGTCCAGACGGCCGCCGTGCCGCACGTAGTTGAAGTAGACCTCGACGAGCGGGGCGTTCGGCCGGGGCAGGCCCTGCCGGGCGAGGGTGGCGAGGACGTCGGAGAACATGGCGCCCCGCGCGAGGAGCCGCTCCATGCGGGCGTCGGTGCGGCGCACCACGTCGGCGACGGTCTCGGCGGTGCGGGCCTCGGCCGGGAACGGCACGGGGACCCCGAAGAAGCCCACCGCGTCGAAGGCGTCCGCGTGGATACGGGTGTCGACCGGCACGGCGAGCGCGAACCGCTCGCGTTCGCGGGCGCGGGCCAGCAGCACGGTGAGGGTGCCGAGGCAGAACGCGGCCGGGGTGACGGCGAGCCTGCTCGCCGCCGCCGACACGCGGTCCATGAGCCCGTCGGGCAGGGGCACGGTGACGCTGCCCGCGCGGTAGGACCGCTCGGCCGGACGGGGGGCGGACAGGGTGAGGTCGAGGCGCTGGGCGCCCTCGAACGCGGCCCGCCAGTCGTCTGCGGCGGTGCCCTCGCCGGTCCGCTGGGCCTCGATCAGGAGCCGGACGTCGCGGTTGGTGACCTCGCCGTCCAGGGGGGTGCCGGACAGTTCGCGGTCGATCTCGGCGGCCACCAGCAGCAGCGACTGGAGGTCGCTCACCGCGTGGTGCGCCCCGAACAGCAGGACCTGGTCGCCGTGGTCGCCCGGGTCGAGGAGTTCGAACCGCCACAGCGGCGCGGTCGCCAGGTCGAACGGCGGCTCCAGCAGCGCCCGCAGCCCCTCGGCGGCGTCCGGTACGGCCGTCACGGACGTCCACCGCAGCAGCGGCCCCGCCGCACCCGCCCCGGCGGCCACGTCCCGCACGCCACTCGCGTCCCGTACGCGACTCTCGTCCCGTACGCCGTTCTCCTCCCCTGCGACGGTCACCTCGCGTGCGATCGCCAGTTCGCGGCCTGTCGTGCCGGTGGTGACGGCGGTACGTAGGGCGGCGTGGCGGGCGGCAAGGCGGGTGAGGACGGCGGTGAGGGTGGCGCGGTCGGTGGGCGTGGTGAGGCGGGCGGCGAGGCCGACGGCGTGGGCGGCCTGCGGCATGTTCGGGGCGGCGCTGCGCAGCAGGCGGACGACGTCGCGGGTGGCGGGATGCGTCTCGCGGTCCGGCACGGCGGTGCCGGGGCCCGCCGGGGCGGCCGTCTCCGGGGACGCGTCGAGGTCCCCGGCCGTCCGTTCGGGCAGGGCGGCGGCCAGTGTGGCGGCCAGGCCGCGGATGTCGGCGGCGGCGAACATCTCGGCGGTGGGGAGTTCGACGCCGAGTTCGCGGGCGAAGGAGTTCCGCAGCCGCACCAACATCAGGGAGTCCAGGCCGAGTTCCTTGAGCGCGGTACCGGCGGCCGGGTCGACGAGTCCGCCGGAGACCTCGCCGACGCGGGCGCGGACGTAGGCCTCCAGCCAGGTGCGGCGGTCCTCGTCGGTGGTCGCGGCGAACACCTTGCGGACCAGGCCGTCGGTGTCGCCGCCGCCCGTGGGGGCGGAGACGAGGTCGGCGAGGATCGGCCGGGTCCGCGCGGTGTCGGGGGCGAGGGCGAGCAGCTCCCAGTCCAGGGCCATCGGGGCGAGTTGCCTGCGCCCGGTGTCGAGGACGCGGTCGAACAGTTCGCCGCCTTCCTGCGGGGAGAACGCGACCAGTCCGGAGCGGCCGGTCTCGGCGGCGCGGGTGCCGGACCCGGCGACCATGCCGACGCCGGACCAGGCGCCCCAGTCGAGGCTGAGGGCCTGCCGCCCGGTGCGCGAGAGGTGGTGGGCCCAGGCGTCGAGGAAGGCGTTGGCCGCCGAGTAGTGGCTCTGGCCGGGCGAGCCGAGCAGTCCGGCCGCGGAGGCGAACAGGATCATGTTCGCGGCCTCGGGGGCGAGTTCGGTGAGCAGGGCGGTGCCGAGGACCTTCGGCGCGAGGACGCGCAGGACACGTTCGTCGGTGAGGTGGGCGACGGTGGCGTCGTCGAGGACACCGGCCGCGTGCACGATCCCCGCGAGGGGCCCGGCGTCGCGGCGTACGGCGTCGAGGGCGGCGGTGAGGCCGGCGCGGTCGGCGACGTCGGCGCGGGCGAGGTGCACGGCGACGCCGCGCTCGCGCAGGCCGTCGATCCACCGCTGGGCGTCGGCGGAGGGCGCGCTGCGGCTGAGGAGGGCGAGGCGGCGGACGCCGCGGGCGACGAGGCGTTCCGCGACGGTGCGGCCGAGGCCGCCGAGGCCGCCGGTGACGAGGTGGACGCCGCCGGGACCGAAGTCGCGGGGCCGGTCGGCGTCGGGGCGGGTGCGGGTCAGGCGGGGGACGAGGCGGCCGGAGTCGCGGAGGGCGACGAGGCGTTCGTCGTCGGCGTGCCGGAGCGTGGTCCACAGGGCGTCGGCGCCGCCGGTGGGCGGCAGGTCGACGAGGGTGGTGGACAGCTCGGGGTACTCCTGGGCGACGGCGAGGCCGAAGCCCCAGGCGAGGGCCTGTTCGGGGTGTGCGACCTCGGTGCTGTCCCCGGCGGCCTGGCTGCCGCGGGTGACGACGTGCAGGCGGGGTGCCCGGCCGCGCGGGCGGTCGGTGACGGCGCGGACCAGGTGCAGGAGGCTCAGGCAGGCCAGCCGTGCGGCGTCGGCGGCGGTCGGTCCGTCGGTGACGGCGGGCGCGTCGAGCGCGGTCAGGTGGACGATCCGGGCGGGGGGCCCGTCGGGGAACGCCTCGTCGAGCAGCCGGGTGAGGTGGTCCGGGTCGGTGGGGTCGACGACGTAGCGTCCGGGGCCCTCGGCGGCGAACCCGGTTCCGCTGCGGGCGAGGACGTGCGGGACGTCGGTGCCGAGGCGGGTGGCGAGGTCGTCGGCGGTGCCGGTGGTGTCGGCGAGGAGCAGCCAGCCGCCGTCGGCGGGCGGCTGCTGTGCGGCGGGCCGGGGCTGCCAGCGGGTCTCGAACAGGGCGCCGTCCAGCGGGGAGAGCGCGGCGATACGGAACTCCTGCGCGGTCAGCAGGAGTTGATCGTCGTCGTCCCACAGGCGCAGGTCGAAGGTGGCGCTGTCGCCGGACGCCGACCGCAGTTCGCAGCTGACGCGGGCGGGGGTGGTGCGGCGGCCGGTGTGGTGGACGCGGCCGAACCCGGCGGGCACGAACGCCCGTCCCTGCGGGGCGTGTTCGGGCAGGGCGGCGGCGTGGAAGGCGGCGTCGAGGACGGCCGGGTGGAGCAGGTGCCCGGCCGGGGGACGCTCGGCGAGCCGTCCGACGGCGACCGTGTCGCCGCGCTCGGCCGACTCCAGGTTGCGGAAGGCGGGCCCGTAGGCGATGCCGAGGGCGGCGAACTGCGCGTACACGGGCGCCGTCTCGACGGTCTCGGCGCACCGGGCGCGGAGGTCGTCGAGGCGGGGTGCGGACGGGACTTCCCGCTCCGCCGGTCGAGACGGTTCGGGGTCGGCGAGGAGCCGGCCGGTGACGTGCCGTTCCCAGGCCGGGGCGCCGACGGGGGCGGAGGCGACGGTGAACTCGCGGGCGCCGTCTCGGGCGGGCCGCAGCACGAGCTGGAGCCGGACGGGGGCGTCCTCCGGCAGGCGCAGGGCGCGTTCGAACGCCACGTCGGCCAGGTGGACTTCGGTGGCGCCGGTGACGGTGCGGGCGGCTTCCAGGGCGAGGCCGAGGAAGGCGGCGCCGGGCAGCCACACCTCGCCGGTGACGCGGTGGTCGGTGAGGTAGGCGAAGCGGCTGTCGCGCAGGTCGACGCGGCTCTCGAAGAGGTGCCGGTCGGGTTCGTCGCTGGCCTGGACGTGGGTGCCGAGGAGCGGGGACCCGGCGTCGGCACCGGCCGGGGCGGGGGCGAGCCAGTGCCGTTCGCGGGCGAAGGCGTAGGTGGGGGCGTCGACCCGCCGCCCTCGGGGGAACAGCGTCCGCCAGTCCGGGGCGTGACCGGCGGCGTACAGCTCGCCGACCCGGCGCAGCAGGGTGCCGTGGCCGTCCTGCTGGCGGCGCAGGGAGGCGACCGTGACGGCGTCCGTGCCGGTCTCGGCGGCGACGGCGGCCACGACCGAGGTCAGCGAGGGGTGCGGGCTCAGCTCCACGAAGTAGCGGTAGCCGTCGTCCAGCATGCGCCGGACGGTGTCGGCGAAGCGGACGGGCTCCCGCAGGTTGGCGAACCAGTGCGCGGCGTCGAGGCGTTCGCCGTCGACGGGTGCGGCGTGCACGGCCGAGTAGAGCGGGGTGGCGGACCGGACGCCCGTGACCCCGGCGAGCCGGTCGAGGAACGCGTCGCGCAGGGGCTCCATCAGGGGGCTGTGGGAGGCGAACGGGGTCGACAACGGGCGTACGGTGACACCGCGTTCCGTCAGTTCGCGGCGCAGGGCGGTCAGGGCGCCGGTCGCGCCCGAGACGGCCGTCGAGTGGGGGCTGTTGTAGGCGCCGACGAACAACTCGCCCTCGTACGGGGCGAGGAGTGCGGTGGTCTCGTCGGCGGGGAGGCCGACGGCGATCATGCCGCCGTGTCCGACGTACGGGACGACGGCCTCGGCGCGGCCGGTGACGATCCTGACGGCGTCGTCGAGGCCGAGGGCGCCCGCGGTGTAGGCGGCGGCGATCTCGCCGAGGCTGTGGCCGACGACGGCGTCCGGGATGACGCCGAGGGCGCGCCAGGCGGCGGCCAGGGCCGCGTTGACGGCGAACAGGACGGGCTGGAGGTACTCGGTGCGCTCCAGCGGGGAGAACTCCTCCGGCGCGCGCAGCACGTTCAGCACGGACCAGCCCGCGTGCCGTTGAACAGCCGTGTCGATCCGGGTGAGTTCGGTGCGGAAGGCGGCGGAGTCGGCGAACGACTCCAGGCCCATGCCCGGCCAGTGCCCGCCGTGCCCGGCGACCACGAAGGCGACCTTCCCCGCGGTCTCCTCGCGGGGCGCCGTCACGGGCGCCCGGCCGGACGCCAACGCGTCCAGCACGGACCGCAGTTCGTCCGCGTCGCCCGCGACGACGGCCGCCCGGTGCTCGAAGTGGCCGCGATGGCGGGCCAGGGTGCGGGCGAGATCGGGCAGCGACGGCGGAGTGTGCAGGGAGGGCGGAGTGTGCGGGGAGGTGTCCGCGGCGAGGTGGGCGGAGAGGCGGGCGGCCTGGCCGCGCAGGGCGGTCTCGCTGCGGGCGGAGAGCACGAAGAGCCTTTTGCGGTCGGCGGGTTCGGCCTCGGGGGCGGACGCCAGGAGGCCGCTCCGCTCGGTGGCGGCGGGCGACGCGGAGGGAGTGGCGGGCGCTGCGGGGGCGTCCGGTGCCTCCTCGACGACGACGTGCGCGTTGGTGCCGCTGATGCCGAAGGCGCTCACGCCTGCCCGTCGCGGCCGGTCCCCGGTCGCGGGCCACGGGCGGGCCTCCTGGAGGAGGCTCAGCCCGCTGTCCGCCCAGTCGACGTGCCGGCTGGGGGTGGCCGCGTGGAGGGTGGCGGGGAGGGCGCCGTGGCGCAGCGACTGCACCACCTTGATCAGCCCGGCGACACCGGAGGCGGCCTGGGTGTGGCCCAGGTTGGACTTGAGGGAGCCGAGCAGCAGCGGCCGGTCGGCGGGCCGGGAGGGGCCGAAGACGGTGGCGAGGGCGTTCGCCTCGATCGGGTCGCCGAGGGAGGTGCCGGTGCCGTGCGCCTCCACGTAGTCGATGTCCTGCGGGCCGAGGCCGGACTGGGCCAGCGCGCGGCGCAGGACCTGTTCCTGGGCGGGGCCGTTGGGGGCGGAGAGGCCCTGGCTGCGGCCGTCCTGGTTGACGGCGGTGCCGCGCAGCACGGCCAGTACCTCGTCGCCGTCGCGGCGGGCGTCGGACAGGCGCTTGAGGACGAGGAGGCCCGCGCCCTCCGACCAGATCGCGCCGTCGGCGTCGTCGGAGAACGACCGGCAGCGGCCGGTCGCGGACAGGCCGCGCAGGCGGCTGAACTCGACGAAGGTCTGCGGGGTCACCATCAGTGTGACCCCGCCCGCGAGCGCGAGGTCGCACTCGCCGGACCGCAGGGCCTGGACGGCGAGGTGGGTGGCGACGAGCGAGGACGAACAGGCCGTGTCGACGGTCAGGGCGGGGCCGTGCAGGCCGAGGGCGTAGGCGAGGCGGCCGGAGGCCACGCTCGGCGCGGAGCCGGTGCCGACGTAGCCGTCGAGCTGGTCGAGGCGGGTCCCGGCGAGGTAGTCGCTGCCGAACATGCCCACGTAGACGCCGGTGGAGCTGCCGGACAGGTCGGCGGGGACGATCCCGGCGCGCTCCAGCGCCTCCCAGGCGGTCTCCAGCAGGAGCCGCTGCTGCGGGTCCATCGCGGCGGCCTCCTTCGGGGTGATGCCGAAGAAGCCCGCGTCGAAGGCGTCGATGTCGTCGAGGAAACCGCCCTCGCGGGCGTACGACTTGCCGGGGGCCTCGGGGTCGGGGTCGTAGAGGGAGTCGACGTCCCAGCGGTCCGCCGGGAAGGGGCCGACGGCGTCGCGGCCCTCGGCCACCAGCCGCCACAGGTCGTCGGGGCCCTCGACTCCGCCGGGCAGACGGCAGGCCATGGCGACGATCGCGACCGGCTCGTCGGCTGCTGCCGGGGACCCTGCCGGAGGAGCGGAACGGGCGTTCCCCGTAAGGGCGTCCGAGCCGCCGAGGGCGCTGTCGAGGAGGTGCCGGGCGAGGCGTTCGGGGGTGGGGTGGTCGAAGAGGAGGGTGGCCGGGAGGCGGACCGCCAGGCGGGCGCCGATGCGGTTGCGCAGGTCGACGGCGGTCACCGAGTCCATGCCCAGTTCGCGCAGCGGCCGGTCGGGGCGGACGGACTCGGCGGAGCGCAGCCCGAGGGCGCGGGAGGCCTCCTCGCGGACCAACGCGAGGACCCGGTCGGCCCGTTCGGCGGCGGGCAGCGCGGCGAGGCGGTCGGCGAGGCCGCCGCCGCGTCCGGCGGACGCCGGGGCGGGCAGCAGCGACCGCCACAGCGGGACCCCGGTCACGGTCTCGCGCAGGCGCGGCAGGTCGAGCACCCAGGCGACCAGGTGCGCGGCGTCGCGCCGCAGGGCGAGGCCGGTGAGATCACGGCCCTGCTCGGGGGTGAGGGCACGGTGGCCGAGGCGGGCCATGCGGGCGAGGTCGGCGTGCTCGGCGGCGAGGCCCTCCCCGGCCCAGGCGCCGTAGGACACGGAGGTGGCGGGCAGGCCCAGGGCGCGCCGGTGGTGGGCGAGCTGGTCGAGGAAGACGTTGGCGGCGGCGTAGTTGGCCTGTCCGGCGTTGCCGAGGACACCGGCGGCCGAGGACACCAGCAGGAACAGGTCCAGCGGCAGGTGCGCGGTGAGGCGGTGCAGGTGGGCGGCGCCGACGGCCTTGGGGCGCAGGACCGCCGCGAGCCGTTCGGGGGTCAGGTCCGCGATCACGCCGTCGTCCAGCAGGCCCGCGCAGTGCACGACACCGCGCAGCGGGTGGACGTCTCCGATCCCGTCGAGGAGGGCGGCCAGCGCGCCGGCGTCGGCGACGTCACAGGCGGCGACCTCGATCTCGGCGCCCAGGGCGGCGAGTTCGGCGGCGACCTCGGCCGCGCGCGGGTCGTCGGCGCCCCGACGGGACGTCAGCAGCAGCCGGGGCACGCCGTGTTCGGCGAGGAGGCGCCCGATCTGGCGGCCGACC
This sequence comes from Streptomyces sp. NPDC091281, assembly GCF_044757425.1. Lineage (NCBI taxonomy): Bacteria > Bacillati > Actinomycetota > Actinomycetes > Kitasatosporales > Streptomycetaceae > Streptomyces > Streptomyces sp. NPDC091281. The sequence goes on from NZ_JBIVUY010000003.1 coordinate 399,404, forward strand.
GCGCCGAGACCGCCAGTGATCAGGACGGTCCCCTCGGCGGGCAGGGCGGGCCCGTCCCCGACCGGGTCGGCCGGGTCGGCCGGTCGCGACCGGACCAGGCGAGGAGCGAGCAACGTGCCATCCCGGAAGGCGAGTTCCGGCTCGCCCGACGCGGCGACAGCGGCCAGCAGGCCGTCCGGCAGACCGGCTCCGTCCGCCAGGACCGTGGCGTCGGCGTGGGTATCGGTTCCGGTATCAGTGTCGACGTCGGTGCCGGTGCCGGTGCCGAGTGCGATGTCGCCGTCGATATCGAGGAGGACCAGTCCGAGGTCCGGGTGCTCGGCACGCGCGCTGCGCGCGAGCCCCCACAGCACGGACTGCGCCAGGCCGGGCACCCCGTCGCCGAGCCCGGTCGCGACGGCGCCGCGGGTGACCCACACCGTCCGCGCGGGCGCCTCCCCCGGCGGCAGCGCGACGAGCGCCCGCAGCTCCGCCAGCCCGGCGGCGGCCGACCGCGCCGACATGTCGACAAGTTCACCGCCGTCCGGGTCGCCGGGCCAGTGACGCACGACCGTCTCCGGCCGGGCCCCGGACACGCCCCCGCCGGACGGCTCCCCGTCAAGAACCGACGCCACCGACACCACGGTGGGCACCGCCGTCCACGCCACCTCGTACAGATGCCGCGCGTTCTCCGACGCCGCGCTCAGGTCGGCCGCGGTCGCCGCCCGGAGCCGTACGTCCTCCAGGCGGCCCACGGGGAAGCCGTCGGTGTCCCAGAGGGTGACGTCGAGGGTGCGGTCGGTGGCGGTGTCGCCGGTACGGCGGACGGAGACGAGGAGGTCCTCGGCGCCGCCGTCGAGGACCGCGCGGCCGACGGCGACGGGCAGCAGGACCCGGTCGTCCCCGTCGGCACCGTCGAGCGCGGCGGCGACGTGCAGCGCCGCGTCGAGCAGCGCCGGGTGGACGGGGTAGGGGTCGGTCACGTCGCGGGCGGCGGCGGGCAGCGACAGGCGGGCCAGGAGGGTGCCGTCGCCCGTGCGGACGGCTTCCCGTACGCCCTGGAAGGCAGGGCCGTAGCCGAGGCCGATGCCGGTGAGGCGGGTGTAGGCGGCCGGGTCCCAGGCGGGCACGGCCTCCGCGGGCCAGTCGGGCGCGCGCCGGTCGGCGCGGGGTGCGGAGGGGGCGGCGGACGCGGTGGCGTGCAGGGTCCAGCCGAGGGCGTCCGCGCCGCGCGGGCGGCTGTGCACCGAGACCTCGGCGGCGGGCCCGTCGGAGACGACGTCCACGGACACCTCGACGGTGCCGGTGGCGGGCAGCACCAGCGGCGCCAGCAGCAGGAGTCCGGCGAGGTCGGCGGCCTCGTCGGGGCGGGCGGCGGCGAGGGCGGCCCGGCAGAGTTCGAGCAGGGTCGTGCCGGAGACGACGGTGCGGCCGAACACGGCGTGGTCGGGCAGCCAGTCGGCGGTGGCCGGGGACCACTCGTCGCGGAAGGTCCATCGGGTCTCGTCGGCGGACCGGAGTTGGACGCCGAGCAGCGGATGCGCGGCCCGGTCGAAGAGCCCCGGGCCGCCGCCCGCCATGCCCTCGGGCTCGGTCCAGTGACGCTGGAGGTCCCAGGCGTAGGTGGGGAGTTCGACCGGGCCGGCGGCGGGCAGCAGGCGCCGCCAGTCGATCTCCCGGCCGTGGGCGTGCAGGCGGGCGGCGGCGGCGTCGAGGCAGGCGGGTCCGTCGGCGTCCCGGCGCAGGGAGCCGACGGCGAGGAGGTCGTGGCCGGTCTCCTCGCCGAGGGTGCGCAGGGCGGTGGACAGGGAGGGGTGCGGGGCGAGTTCGACGAACCAGCGGTAGCCGTCGGCGGCCATGCGGGCGACGGTGGGCGCGAAGCGGACGGGCTCGCGGAGGTTGGCGTACCAGTAGTCGGCCTCCAGCTCGTCGGTGACGGGCTCGGCGGTGACGGTGGAGTACCAGGTGACGGCGGTGGGGAGGGCGGTGACGCCGTCGAGTTCGTCGAGGATCTCGTCGCGGACCGGCTCGACCTGGGCGCTGTGGGAGGCGTAGTCGACGTCGAGGAGGCGGACGAAGACCTGGGCGCGCTCCAGGTCGTCGAGGAGGGCCACCAGCGGGTCGACCTCTCCCGCGATCACGGTGGAGCGGCCGCTGTTGACGGCGGCGACGCTCACCCGGCCGGTCAGTCCGTCAGCGGCGATCCGGGCCTCGACCTCGGTGTGGGGCAGGGCGACGACGGCCATGGTGCCGGTGCCGGACAGGCCCGTCAGGGCGCGGCTGCGCAGGGCGACCACGGCGGCGGCGTCACTGAGGCTGAGGGCGCCCGCGACGCACGCGGCGGCGACCTCGCCCTGGCTGTGCCCGACGACGGCGTCGGGGCGGACCCCGCGGGCCCGCCAGACGGCCGCGAGGGACACCATCACCGCGAACAGGGCGGGTTGGACGACGTCCACGCGGTCCAGGGAGGGGGCGCCGGGGTCGCCGCGCAGGACGGCGGCGACGGACCAGTCGGTGAGGGGGCGCAACGCCCCGTCGCAGCGGTCGAGTTCGTCGGCGAAGACGGGGTCGTGGGCGAGGAGGTCGCGGGCCATGCCGGCCCACTGGCTGCCCTGGCCGGGGAAGACGAAGGCGACCTTGCCGGGCGGGAGCGGGGACGCGGGTCCGGCGGTGCGGTCGGGGTCGGGCGTACCGGCGGCCAACGCGTCCAGCGCGCCGAGGAGTTCGGCGTGGTCGGCGGCCTGGACGACCGCGCGGTGCGGGAAGTGGGTGCGGTGGCGGGCCAGGGTCGCGGCGACCCCGGCCAGGGGCGTGCCGGGCCGGTCGCGCAGCGCGGCGGCGAGCCGCTCGGCCTGCCCGGCCAGCGCGGGCAGACTCCGGGCGGAGAGCGGGAACAGCAACGGCCGGGAAGCGGCCCCGAAGGGGGCCACGGCACCGGCTTCCCCATCGGTCGCACCACTGGCGACAGCGTCCACACCACCGGAACCGGCGCCCCCGCCCGCACCCGCCAGTTCCGCAGGCGCCTCCTCCAGCACCACATGCGCGTTGGTGCCGCTGATGCCGAAGGCGCTGACGCCCGCGCGGCGGACCCGGTCGGCGCGGCGCGGCCAGGGCTCGGCGGCGGTGAGGACGCGCAGTCCGCCGCCGTCCCAGCCGATGAGCGGGGAGGGTTCGTCGGCGTGCAGGGAGGCCGGTATCCGTTCGTGGCCGAGGGCCAGCACGGTCTTGATGACGCCGCCGATCCCGGCGGCGGCCTGGGTGTGCCCGATGTTCGACTTGAGGGAGCCGACGCCGAGGGGCCGGTCGGCGGGGCGGCCGGGCCCGTAGACGGCGGCGAGGGCGTTGCCCTCGATGGGGTCGCCGAGCGGGGTGCCGGTGCCGTGCGCCTCGACGACGTCGATGTCGTCGGGGCGCAGTCCGGCGGCGTCCAGCGCGGCCCGCAGCACGCGTTCCTGGGCGGGGCCGTTGGGGGCGGAGAGGCCCTGGCTGCGGCCGTCCTGGTTGAGGGCGGAGCCCTTGACGACGGCGAGGACGCGGTCGCCGTCGCGGCGGGCGTCGTCGAGCCGCTTGAGCAGGACGAGCCCGCAGCCCTCCGCCCACACCACGCCGTCGGCGTCGGCGGAGAAGGGGCTGCACCGGCCGGACGGGGACAGCCCGCGCAGCCTGCTGAACTCGACGTGTCCGCGCGGGGTGACCATCAGGGTGGCGCCGCCCGCGAGGGCGAGGTCGCACTCCCCGGCGGCGAGGGCGCGGGCCGCGAGGTGGAGGGCGACCAGGGAGGAGGAGCAGGCGGTGTCGACGGTGACGGCGGGCCCCTGGAGACCGAGGGTGTAGGCGATGCGCCCGGAGGCGACGCTGGCGGCGGACCCGGTGCCGACGTGCCCGTCGAGCTGGGCGAGGGAGGCGGCGCCGAGGTAGCCGCTGTCGTACAGGCCGACGTAGACGCCCGTGGAGCTGCCGCTCAGGGTGTCGGGGACGATGCCCGCGCGTTCCAGGGTCTCCCAGGCGGTCTGGAGCAGGAGGCGCTGCTGGGGGTCCATGGCGGCGGCCTCGCGCGGGGAGACGCCGAAGAAGGCCGCGTCGAAGCGGTCGATGGCGTCGAGGTAGCCGCCGCGCAGGGTGTAGGCGCGGCCGGTGGCCTCCGGGTCGGGGTCGAGCAGTCCCGCGGTGTCCCAACGGCCGCCGGGGACCTCGGAGATGACGTCGCGTTCGCCGTCGAGGAGCCGCCACAGGGCCTCGGGGTCGTCGGCGCCGCCGGGGAAGCGGCAGGCCATGGAGACGAGGGCGATGTCCGTGCCGTGGTCCGGGCGGGCGGCGCCGGACTCCGGCCCGCCGTCGGGACGCGCGGAGCGCTGCGGCCGTACGGCGCCGTCGGGCCGTGCCCCGTCCCCGGCGCCCGGGGACGCGGCGGCGAGCGCGGCCGCGAGGGCCGCGACGGTGGGGTGGTTGAAGACCAGGGAGGGGTCGAGGGTGCGGCCGAGCCGTTCGCCCAGCTCCACGCCGAGGGCGACCAACTGCCGTGATCCGAGGCCGAACTCGGCGAGCGGACGGTGCGGGTCGACGGCCGCCGGGTCGAGACCGGTCGCCTCGGCCACGGCCGACGCGAGCAGGTCGCGCAGCGCCTCGGCGGTGATCGGCTCGGAGGGGGCGGTGGGCTCGGAGGGCTGGAGCGGAGACGCGTTCGCAGGCATCTGGGAGGTCCTCGTGGACGGTGACGCGGCGGATCGGTACGCCGTGGGGCGCGGCCGGAGGTGCGGGGCGGTGGCGGGGTGCCGCCGCCGGACCGGTGGGGCGGTCCGGCGGCGGGCGGGGTCATCCGGCGGCGGGGGGGCCGACCACGGAGAGGGTGCCGTCGAGGTGGGCCGCACGGGAGGCGCGGCGCTGGATCTTCCCGCTGGAGGTCTTCGGGATGGTGCCGGGGTGGACGAGGACGACCTCGCGCACGGACAGTCCGTGGGCCTCGCCGAGGGCCGCGCGGACCAGGTCGGTGATCTTGTCGGCCTCACCGGCCGCCTCGGGGGCGACCTCGGCGACGAGGACGACCTGTTCGCCGTCGGTGCCGGCGTCCACGGAGAACGCGGCGGTGCAGCCGGGGCGCAGGGCCGGGTGGGCGAGTTCGGCGGCGAGTTCGACGTCCTGCGGGTAGTGGTTGCGGCCGTCGATGACCATCAGGTCCTTGAGGCGGCCGGTGACGAAGAGTTCGCCGTCGCGCAGGAAGCCGAGGTCGCCGGTGCGCAGGAAGCGGCCCTCGTGGCCGGGGAGGGTGGCGCGGAAGGTCTCGCGGGTGGCGAGGGTGTTGCGCCAGTAGCCCTTGGCGACGCTCGCGCCGCGCACCCAGATCTCGCCGGTCTCCCCCTCGGGCAGTTCCTCCTGCCGTTCGGGGTCGGCGATGACGACGGTGAGGTCCTCGCCGGGGCGTCCGCAGCCGACGGCGGCGGCGTCGGCGTGGGCGCCGGGCTCGGTCTCCAGCAGCACCGGGGGTGCGCCGGGGGTGGCGCCGGTGACCATGAGGGTGGCCTCGGCCAGGCCGTAGCAGGGGTAGAGGGCGCCGCGCCGGAATCCGGCCGGGGCGAAGGTGTCGGCGAAGCGGCGCAGGGTGGCGGCGCGGACCGGTTCGGCGCCGTTGAAGGCGACCTGCCAGGTGCTGAGGTCGAGGCCGTCGAGCAGTTGCGGTCCGGCGTTGCGGAGGGCGAGTTCGTAGGCGAAGTTGGGGCCGCCGCTGGTGTGCGGGCGGTAGTGGGAGACGGCGCGCAGCCAGCGGTCGGGGCGCTGGAGGAAGTGCAGGGGGGAGAAGAGGGTGGCGGTGGCGCCGAGGTAGAGGGTGTTGAGGACGGGGCCGATGAGGCCCATGTCGTGGTAGACGGGCAGCCAGCTGACGAAGAGTTCGCCGTCGTGGGCGGCGATCGCCTCGGGGGTGTGGCCCATGCGGGCGGTGATGACGCGTTCGTTGTCGAGGAGGTTGCCGTGGGTGACGACGACGCCGCGCGGGGCGGAGGTGGAGCCGGAGGTGTACTGGAGGAAGGCGACGGAGTCGGCCGTGAGGTCGGGTTCGCGCCAGGCGGCGGCCGTCTCGTCGAGGATGTCCTCGGTGGCCACGCGGGGGATCGCGTCGAGTTCGGGCAGGTGCTCGGCCATGGCGCCGAGGGCGGCGACGACCTCGCGGCCGCCCAGGATGACCTTGGCGTCGGCGTCGGCGATGAGCCGCTTGGTGCGGGTCAGGGCGCGGTGGTTCTGCGCGCGGCCCTGCGGGGGAACGCCGGGGACGGCGGCGACCCCGGCGGCCAGGCAGCCGAGGTAGGCGCTGATGAACTCCAGGCCGGGCGCGTGGAGCAGCATCGCGCGGGAACCGGCGAGTCCGCGTTCCTGGAGCCAGGCGGCGACGGCACGGGAGCGGGTCGCGAGGCGGGCGTAGGAGATCTCCTGGATCTCTCCGTCCACGTCCCCCGTGGCGAGGTAGCGGTAGGCGGTCCGGTCGGGCTGGTGCGTGGCGTACGTGGTCAGCAGATCGACCAGTGAACGGGCCATGGTGTCGAGTCTCACCTGTCTGAAGGAAGGCGAGGGGAACTGGAGTTCGAGATTCCGGCCGTGCGTGAGCGTCGTCGACGACGGTCACCGCGCCCGGCGGTACCGGTCCGGCTCCGTTGCCGGACCGCTCTTCTCGGTTCGTCCGTGCGAGGACCGGCACGATGCCCCCCGGCCAGGCCCTCTTCCCCCCGTACGATTTGCTACCGACGAGTAACACCCTAGCAAGTCCGCGACACTTGACGTACAAACCTGTGTAAACCCTGCGTATCGAACGCAGTTGGCGGATCGGCACGGACGAGCGGGCCTCTCCGACTGTACCGGGTACGGTCCGCCGCGACAGGGTCCACCGAGCGTGACACAGCTCATTCCCCTGGGTGATTTTTCCTCGTATCACGCATGGAATGCCTTATAGCCGAAACAGCCCTATCGTTCTGCTATGGAGCACGCACTCACCCCCGCGACCCTCGCCGAGCTGCGCCGTCCGCGCCCCTACCCCGCGGTGTCCGTGCTGACGCCGACACACCGGCGGGAACCGGGGAGCGGCCAGGACCGGGTGCGGCTGCGCAACGTCGTGGCGGAGGCCAAGAAGCAGTTGGAGGCCGATCCGTCGGTCACCCGCGAGCGGCGCGCGGACGTCGGGACCCACCTCGACCGGGCGCTCGCCGAGGTGGATCTCGCGCACACCGAGGACGGCCTGGTGATCTTCGCCGCACCGGGCGAGCACCAGGTGTGGTCGCTGGCCCGCCCGGTGCCCGAACGGGTCGTCCTCTCGGACACCTTCCTCACCCGCAACCTGGTGTCGGCGCGGGCGGCGGAGCGCCCGTTCTGGGTGCTGTCGGTCTCGGCCGACCACGTCACGCTGTGGAACGGCGGCGTCGACCGGGTCGCCGAGGAACACCGGCGCGGCTTCCCGATGACCCGCGTCCGCGACAACTTCGACGCGGAGCGCCGGGAGCGGGTCGGGGACGAGCCGAGCACCTTCCGGGACGAGGACGTACGGCACTTCCTGCGCGAGGCCGACACCGCCGCGGGCCGGCTGCTGCGCGAGTCGCCGCGCCCGCTGTACGTCACCGGCGAGCAGGCCGCGCTGTCCCTGCTGGACGAGCTGGGCGGGGTCGCCCGGGGCGCGACGCACCTCGCGCACGGGGGCCTGACGCACGCCTCCCCCGAGGCGGTGTGGGAGGCGCTGGTCCCGGTGCGGGACGCCGAGGCGCGGCGCGGCACGGCCGACGTCGCCCGTGAACTGGACGCGGCCCGCGGGCGGCGGACGTACGCGGCCGGGGTCGACGAGGTGTGGCGCACCGCCCGTGAGGGCCGGGTGCGGATGCTGGCCGTGGAGGAGAACTTCCGGGTGACGGTCCGCGACGACGGCGACCACCTGGTCCCGGCGCTCGGCGCCGATCTGGACTCCCGCGAGGACATCGTGGACGAGATCGTCGAACAGTGCCTGGAGACCGGTGCCGAGGTCCGCTTCGTCCCGGACGGCGCCCTCGGCGACGCCGACGGCATCGCGGGCGTCCTCCGCTACTGACCGGAACCCCAGGCCCGGCCCCAACCCTGACCCCGGTCCCGGCCCCGTCCTGGACACCGGCCCCGCTCCCCCGGCCCCCGGCGGCCCGGACCGCCCGGCGTACGCTACGTCGTGATCGTCGCCGGGAGAGGGAGCGGGCCCGTGGGTGAGCTGCTGGGTGTGGCCGTACTGGGTGCCGGACACATGGGGGCCGACCACATACGGCGCCTGGACCGGGTGGTGGGCGGGGCCAGGGTGGCCGCCGTCGCCGATCCGGACACCGCCCGCGCCGAGGAGGCCGTAGCCGGGATCGCCGGGGTGTCCGTCCACGCGGAGGCCGAGGCCGCCCTGTCGGCCCCGGGGGTGGAGGCCGTCCTGATCGCCTCGCCCGGCCCCGCGCACGAGGAGGCGCTGCTCGCGGCCTTCGCGCGCGGTCTGCCGGTGCTGTGCGAGAAGCCGCTGGTGCCGGACGCGGCGGGCGCGCTGCGGGTGCTGGAGGCGGAGGCCCGGCTCGGCCGGCGCCTGGCCCAGGTCGGGTTCATGCGCCGCTACGACGCCGGGTACCGACGGCTCAAGGAGGTCCTGGACGACGGTCGTCTCGGCCGGCCGCTGATGCTGCACTGCGTGCACCGCAACGTGTCCTCGCCGCCGGACTTCACCAGCGCGATGCTGATCGACAGTTCGGTGTCGCACGAGATCGACGCGGCGCGCTGGCTGCTCGGCCAGGAGCTGACGGCGGTGACGGCGCTGCGGCCCCGCCCGTCGGCGGACGCCCCGGCGGGCCTCCAGGACCCGCAGTTCGTGCTCTTCGAGACCGAGGGCGGCGCCCTGGTCGACGTGGAGGTCTTCGTCAACTGCGGTTTCGGCTACCAGGTGCGCTGCGAGGCGGTGTGCGAGCGCGGCAGCGCCCGTACCGGCGACGACCAGGGGGTGCTCGTCACGACGGCGGGCGGCGCGGGCACCGGGGTGCCGCGGGACTACCTCGTGCGGTTCGCGGACGCCTACGACCACGAGGTCCGGGCGTGGGTCGACGCCACCCGGTGGGGACGGGTGACCGGACCGAGCGTCTGGGACGGCTACGCCGCGTCGGCGGTGGCCGAGGCGGGGGTGCGGGCCCTCGGGGACGGCACGCGCGTCGAGGTCGCCCTCGCGCCGCGTCCCGCCCTGTACGGCGGCTGACCCGGCGGCGCGCTCACACGTTGCCCAGCAGGGCCGTCAGCCCCCGCTCGACGGCCGCGCCGACGTCTTCCTGGCCGGGCGCGACGACGGTGTAGGTGTTCAGCAGGAAACGGCGCAGGACCGCCGTGTCGAACTGGAGCAGGGCCAGCCCGTAGGGCGAGTGGAACTCGACGACCGTACGGGCCCGGCCGCACGGCCAGATGTGCACGTCGCCGCCGCCCGCCGGGCCGCGCATCCCCTCCGCCAGCAGCGTGCGTCCGAACGTCCACGTGACGGGCTCGCCCTGGAGCGCCACCTCGGCCGGGAAGTCCAGGTGGACGGCGAGGGGGTCGGCGGCGGTGTAGCGGAGTGTCGCCGAGACGGGCAGCTCCAGTTCCTCCGCCGTCACGAGACACGCGGAGGCGGGTTGCCGGACGGTGACAGGGGCGTGATCCATGGGCAGTCTCCGCAGCGGTAGAGAGGTCGGGCCGTTTCCGTGTGGTGCATGTAGGACTTCACGAGGGCCGTTCGCATTACGGGAACGACCGAGCCAATTCGTGTGACCTACGTCACGGATACACGGCCGGGGCCCCCGACCGGGGCCACTCTGGGAACGCACGCCCCTCGAACACGCGACTGATCATCGCGATGCACTTTCGGGCATCCGTCAAGTCGCGTACGCCGTCTACGACTTGACCGGGGGATGATGTACTCCGCGGACGGACCCGGAACCATCGGGAAGACGCTGGCATATGCCCGGTGCATCACCGTAACGTGTGTTGCCATATCCCTTACACGCGGTCGCGGGCTGTGCCACAGTCGTAACGGCCCCGCCCGCCAGCCGTGGCCCGTCCCGTCCCCGCATCCGGAGTGCGTCATGCCGCCCCACCTCTCTGCGGACCGCCCCGCCGCCCCGCCGCCCGACGGCGGTCCGGTCGAGGCGCTCATCACGCAGACCCGACGACTCAAGGGCGAGGTCGACGCCGTACGGCGCGACGCGCCCGCGGACCGGACGGACCCCCGCGGACGCTGGCGGCAGGCGCTGTACGACCTGGCGCTGCATCACCTCGACGACCTCGACGCCCACCTGGCCCAACTGCGGGACGGCCCCGCCCCCGCGCCCGGTTCACCGCCCCCGGCCCCGCCGCCGAGCCAGGTCGGCAGCGCCGAGTGGAACCTGCTGACCGACGAGGCCGTCTGGTCGCCCGAACTCCAGCGGATCCTGGGCCGCGACCCGGCCGCCCCCGCGCTCACCCTGGACGAACTGCCCTCCGTCGTCCTGGACGAGGACCGGCCCCGGCTGACCGTCATGGTCACCGACTGCCTCATCGACGCCCGCCCCATCGACGGCGAGTTCCGGATCGTCCGCCCGGACGGCGAGACACGCGTCCTGCACATGATGGGCGAACCGGTGCTCGCCCCCGACGGCAGCACCAGCTCCATGTGGGCCGTGCTGCGGGACGTGAGCGAACTGCGGCGCAGCCAGCGGGCGGTGCGCGAGACCCGCGACTCGCTGTACCTGCGCCGGCCGCCCGCGCCGAGCGTCCGGCCGCCCGCCGGGCCGTCCGCCGACGCCGGGCCGGACCCCGAACCGCCGCCGTGGCACGCCTCCCTGCGTCTCCCCCGCGGCGGCGGGCCCCGCTCGCTGGACCTGGCCGCCCGGCACCTGCCCGGCGCGACCGGGTCCGCGCTCGGCGCCACCTGGTTCGACACCCTCGAACTCAGCGACGGCGAGACCCTGTTGAGCATGGGCGACCTCACGGGACAGGGCCCGTCGGTGCCGTCCTCGCTGGCGATGACGGTCGGCGCCCTGCGCGGCATGGCTCTCGCGGGCACCCGCCCCGGCCAACTGCTGTCCCTGCTCAGCCAGTTGATCGACGCCGACGCCCGGCCCACCCTGGCGGGGGCCCTGTGCTGCCGCTACCGGCCCGCCACCCGCACCCTGATGTGGGCGCGCGCCGGACACCCCGCCCCGCTGCTGTTCCGCGACGGGACGGGGTACCGGCTGGACGCGCCGGACGGCGTCCTCCTCGGCGCCGCCTCGGGCACCGCCTACGGGCAGGCCCAGGAGACCCTGGTGGAGGGCGACCTCCTTCTGCTGCACACCTGCGGACTGGTGCCCGGTGGCGATCCGGCCGCCACGAGCCGCCTCCTCGACCTGGCGCCGCGCTTCGCGGCCGCCCGCGACGCGCGGACGTGCGTCGACACGGTGGTGGAGACGTTCGGCCGGACCGGCCGTGACAGCGATGCGAGTGTGCTGGTGGCGCGCGTCACCGCCTAGACGACCTGGAGGCCGTCACCGGAGACCGTCACGTGAGGCCGTCGGCAGGATCGGCAGGAACCGTCACCAGGACCCGGTCGGCCGCGCCCGGTGAGCACACGTGTCCACGCACGCGTCCACGGCGTCACGGCGAACGGCCTACGCCGACGCCGTGCGCACACCGCCCGCCGCGCCCCCCTTCCGCGGCTTGGGCAGCGCCTGCCGGATCTCGTCGCGCAGAACCCCGATGCCCGGGTGGTCCGCGTACCGCGCGGTCAGCCGGTACATCTCGCGCAACCGGTCCCAGGTGCGGCGGGAGGAGTTCGAGCCCATCGCCCCCAGCGCCGACCGGGCGTACTCGGCGGCCTGTTCGGGATCGTCGGCGATGAAGCAGGCGGACGCCATGGAGAGATGGTCGAAGATCTTCGACCGCTCCCGCCCGTCGACCCGCAGCGCCAGGGCCTTCTGCGCGTAGTGCTGCGCGTGCGCCGCCGCCCCGGGTTCGAACTCGGCCAGGGTGCGGTAGGCCAACGCCTGCATGCCGTACAGGTCCTCGTCCCGGAAGGTCTGCATCCAGACCGGCGGTTCGAGGTCGTTGCGGCCGGAGACGAAAAGGTCCTCGGCCTGTCCGAGCGTGCGGCGCATGGCCTGCCCCTTGCCCATCGCCGCCTGCGCCCAGGCCTCGATGGTGTGGAACATCGCCCGGGTGCGCGGCAGCAGGTCGTCGCCCGACCCGGAGCGGACCAGCTTCATCAGGTCCAGGGCCTCGTCGGGACGGCCGATGTGGACCATCTGCCGGGCCGCGCGGGAAAGCGCCTCCCCCGCCCGCGGCCGGTCGCCGCCCTCCCGCGCGGCGTGCGCGGCGATGACGAAGTACTTCTGCGCCGTGGGCTCCAGACCGATGTCGTGCGACATCCAGCCCGCGAGGACGGCGAGGTTGGCGGCGACGCCCCACAGGCGCCGCTGGAGATGCGGTGGATGGTGGTAGGCGAGCATGCCGCCCACCTCGTTGAGCTGACCCACCACCGCCTTGCGCTGGAGGCCGCCGCCACGGGCGGCGTCCCAGGCCCGGAACACCTCTACCGAGGCTTCCAGTTCGTCGACCTCCTCCGCCCCGACGGGGGCGGCCTCGTACCGGTCGAACCCGGCGGAGTCGGCGTGCAGAAGGGGTTGTCCGGCGACAGGAGCGCCGGCGGAGAGCAGGGGATCGGTGCGCAGCCAGTCCTGCATGGCGCTGCTGAGTGCTGATCCCGCGGCGAGCGCGGCACCCGCGCCCACCAAGCCGCGTCGGTTGAGCATGAGGTCCATTCCCGTGAATTCGGTGAGGACCGCGGCGGTCCGTCCGGGCGCCCACGGCACACCGTCGGGATGCTCAGCACCCCCGGCGGACGGCCGCTTCCCCGCGCGCCCGTGGCGGACCAGACCCAGGTCCTCCATGGTCACGACACGGCCGAGACGCTCGGTGAACAGAGCCGCCAGCACCCGCGGCACCGGATCGCGCGGGATCTCTCCCCTGTCGATCCACCGCCGCACCCGTGAGGTGTCGGTCGACAGCTGCGGGTGGCCCATGGCCGCCGCCTGCCGGTTGACGAGTCTCGCGAGTTCCCCCTTGGACCAGCCGGCCAGGCCGAACAGGTCCGCCAGGCGGGTGTTGGGTTGTCCGCTCACGTAAGCCCCCAGGTTCTCGGCTGAGTTGACAGTAGCCCCGTGCGGGTTGCCGGGCGACTATTCGCCAGGGTTCGCCAGGGTGCGCCAGATGGTGTGCCACGGGACGCCCGGTGTCAGGTAGGAAAGCGCCACCCCGACCCGGTGCCGACGGACATTCCCCAGGGTGTCCCCGGGCGTCCGGGCCGGGCGGCGCCTCGACATCGCAGGCACACGAAGGGATCTGTCTCTCCCATGTACGCAGCATCGTCCTCCGTGTCCGCACCGCCCCGGCCGCTGCACCCCCGTCCGGGAAGCGGCCCCTACCTGGCCCCGGCGCGTCCGGTGCCGCCGCCGCTCGGCGCGGCCCGCGGCGCCCGCCGCCCCCCGGTGCCGGCCGCCCAGCCGCTCAGCGGACGCCTCGACCTCTCGGGCCCGCAGGGCGCCCAGTTGCGCACGGCGATCGCGTCGGTGCACCGCATCTGCCCGGAGTTCGCGCCGGTCCAGGTGCTGCGCCGCAGCTCGCGCTCCGTGCTGCTGGTCGGCACCACCGGACGCAGCACCGCAGTCGCCAAGTGTCTCCTGGACCACTCGCCGGTATGGGCCGAGCAGATCCGGCACGAGATAGCGGCGTACCGCACGTTCGTCCGGCACCGCCCCCCCGTGCGGGCGCCCCGGCTGATCGCGGCGGACCCGGACAACTGCACCCTGGTCGTCGAGCGGATGGCGGGGCGGGCGGCGGCCCTCCAGCGGCATCCCGTGGACACCCCGCCGCGCGCGGACATCAGGGCGGCGCTCGGCGCGATCTGCCGCCTCAACAGCTGGCGGCCCCCGGCGGGCACCTTCGGCGCGCCGCTCGACTACGCGGCCCGCATCTCCCGCTACCACGAGCTGGGACTGCTCACCGACCGCGACCTCGGCGACCTCCAGAAGCTGCTGCACGGCATCGCCGCCTCGGCGGGACGGCACGGCATGGGCCAGTTCTGCCACGGGGACGCGCTGCTGTCCAACCTGCTGCTGTCCCCGGCCGGTCCGGTGCTGGTGGACTGGGAGCACGCCGGGTGGTACCTGCCCGGCTACGACCTGGCGACCCTGTGGTCGGTCCTCGGCGACGCCCCGCTGGCGCGCCGTCAGATCAGCCAGATCGCGCAGTCGGCGGGCCCGGCGTCACGGGACGCGTTCCTGGTGAACCTGATGCTGGTGCTGACCCGCGAGATCCGCACCTACGAGACGGTCGTGCAGCGGTCGATGCACGAGACGGCCCCGGCGGCCCCGGCCGCGGCCCCTCCGGGAGCGGTGCCGTCCGGCGAGGAACAGCGGTTGCTGCTGCGGCGGCTGCACGACGACTGCCAGATGGCCCGGCGGGCCGTCCGGGCGGCGGTCGGCACCCGCTGAAGGGGGCGAAGGCCCGCGGTGCGCCCGAGCGGCGGCGCACCGCGGGCCTTCGTCATGCCCTGGGGTGCGGCCCGCCGGGTGCCCGCGGGTGGCCCTGGACGCGCCACGCGGGGGGCATGATTGACGGTCCGTCGGCAAGCCGGTAGCAGTGGGCCGGTCCGGCCCCGTACTCCCCCCACGCCCGCCCGTCCCAGGAGGCCGCCTTGCGCGAGTCCGCCCCTCCCCCCACCACAGCCCCGTCGGCCCGGCCTAGAACGGCTGTCCGGGTGCGTGGAGCCGCCGGTGCCGTCGCGTCGGCGGCTCTGCTGTTCCCGCTGCTGGGCGCCGCCCCCGCCCCGCCCGCCACGGCGCCCGCCGGGGAGTCGGCGGGCGGCCTCCAGCGGGCGTTCGCCGCCGCGGCGGCCGAGTACGGCGTCCCGCAGAGCGTCCTGCTCGCCGTTTCCTACCTCCAGTCCCGCTGGGACGGGCACGGCGGGGCGCCGAGCGTGACCGGCGGCTACGGCCCGATGCACCTCACCGACGCCGAGGCCGCCCTGGCCACCGCGTCGCACCACGGGTCGGGCACCGAGGACCCGCGCGGCGACGACGCCCGCCCGGCCCTGCGCCCCGCCCCCCTGCCCGCTGAGGCGGAGGTCCCGGAGCGGCTGCGGACGCTGCGGAAGGCCGGGCGGCTGACCGGGCTGGACGCCCAGGTGCTGCGCACCGACCCGGCGGCGAACCTGGCGGGCGGCGCCGCGCTGCTCGCGGACGCGCAGCGCGCGCTGGGCGCGGCGCCGAGCACGGACCCCGCCGACTGGTACGGGGCGGTCGCCCGGTTCTCGGGTGCCGACGACCGCGCGACGGCCGCCGCGTACGCGGACGACGTGTACGCCGTGCTGCGCTCCGGCGAGGAGCGGATCACGGACGCCGGGCAGCGGGTCGTGCTGGCGGCGCGGCCGGGGGTGGCGCCGGACCGGTCGGCGACGGCACGGGCGGGGCTGCGGACGGCGTCCCGGACGGAGACGGAGTGCCCGGCGAGCGTCCCCTGCGAGTGGGTCCCGGCGCCGTACGAGGAGTTCGACGGCGACGACTACGGCAACCACGACCTCGCCGCCCGGCCCGCGAGCCAGTCGATCGACTACATCGTCGTCCACGACACCGAGGGCCGCTGGGAGGGCGTCCTCGACTCGGTGCGCGACCCGCGGTACGTGTCGTGGCAGTACACGCTGCGCTCCACCGACGGGCACGTCGCGCAGCACGTGAAGGCGAAGGACGTGGCCTGGCACGCGGGGAACTGGTACGTCAACGCGAAGTCGGTCGGGCTGGAGCACGAGGGCTTCCTCGCCGACCCGGACGCCTGGTACACGGAGGCGATGTACCGCTCGTCGGCGCGGCTGGTGAGGTACCTGGCCGCGAAGTACGGCATCCCGCTGGACCGGCAGCACATCCTCGGGCACGACACCGTGCCCGGCCCGACGGCCTCGACGGTCTCCGGGATGCACACGGACCCGGGCCCGTACTGGGACTGGGCGCACTACTTCGAACTGCTCGGCCGTCCCTTCCGGGCGACGGCCCGCGCGGGCGCCTCGGTGGTGACGATCCGGCCGGACTACGCGGCCAACCGTCCCGTGTACACGGGGTGCGCGGGCGCGGGCTCGCCGTGCGCGGCGCACGGGTCGAGCGCGGTGCGGCTGTACACCGACCACGACGAGGAGGCGCCGCTGGTCACGGACATCGGTCAGGGCTCCGCGCCGACGACCGACGTGAACGACCACTCCTCGCGGGTGTCCACGGGCCAGCAGTACGCGGTCGCGGACCGGTGGGGCGACTGGACGGCGATCTGGTACCTGGGCCAGAAGGCCTGGTTCCGCAACCCGGCGGCCGAGCCCACCGCGCTTCCGGCGCGGGGCCGGGTGGTGACGCCGAAGGAGGGCGCGGCGGACGTGCCGGTGTACGGGAGGGCGTACCCGGAGGCGGCGGCCTACCCGGCGGGCGTGCCCGTGCAGGAGGTGACCCCGCTGCCGTACCGGCTGCCCGCGGGCCAGGAGTACGTGGTCGGCGACGAGGTGCCCGGCGAGTACTACTACGCGGTCGACTTCGCGACCGACGGCCACCGGGTGGTCCGGGGCCGGGACCGCTACTACGAGATCCAGTACGGGCACCGGGTGGCGTACGTCCGCGCCGCCGACGTACGCCTCCTGAACCGCTAGCCGGGGCCGGGGCCGGTCAGCCCTGCTGGAACAGTTCCGCCGGGAGCGGCTTCAGCAGGGCGTACAGGTCGTCGGTGATGGGGCGGTCCCAGGCGGCGATGGTGACCAGGACGCGGTCGCTGCGGTCGAACTGCACGCAGGAGATGCGGGACTCGGAGAGCTTGAGGCGGCGCACGATGAGGAGGTTGTCGCCCTGCATCACCGGCATGTCCTCGGCGCCGACGACGGTGACCTCCTCGTCGTTCTCCAGGGCGAGCAGCAGCTGGGCGACCTCGAAGGGGATCTCGTCCTCGGCGGTCTCGCGGGCCGGGGAGCCCTCGGGGAGGTTGCCGATGATCATCGCGGGGCCGCGGCCGCCGAACAGGTCGTAGCGCAGGAAGACGCCCTGGCAGGTGCCGTCGGGGGCGGGCAGCAGCCCGGCGCCGAGGTTGCCGGGCCAGTCGCCCGGGTCCATGGCCAGGACGTCGAAGTCGGGCCCGGCGGGGGTGGCGCTGCGGCGGCGGAGGAACGACATGCGGCCATGGTACGTGCTGGCGTTGGGCGGCGGGCGGGTGGTCACGGCCTTGCGGGGCCGTCGTCCGGCCGCCCGTCCCGGCGGCCCGGGACGGGCGGCGGAGCGGGGCACGGCGTCAGGTCAGATCGAACTCCCCCTCCCGGGCCCCCGACACGAACGCGCCCCACTCGGCGGGCGTGAAGATCAGGGAAGGGCTCTGGGGGCGGCCGCTGTTGCGCATCGCGACGAATCCCTCGACGAAGGCGATCTGGACATCCCCCCGTCCCTGGCTGCTCGACTGCCACTCGGCGTTGCTGAGGTCCAGCTCCGGCTTGTCCCAGCCCGTGGGCGGCTGCTGCTGGATGGTGCTCTCGGCCACGTCCGTGCTCCTCCCGGTTACGTCGTCCGCGGTCAGCCTAGCGAGCGGTCCGGAGTGCCGACAGAGCACGTGAGGGGGACTTTCAGGACTCCGGCGGGCGCGCTCCCACGAGCCACATGGCGAAGAACTGGGAGCCGCCGCCGTAGGCGTGCCCGAGGACCCGGCGGGCCCCGTCGACCTGGTGCTCCCCGGCGAGGCCGCGGACCTGGAGGGCGGCCTCCGCGAAGCGGATCATGCCGGAGGCGCCGATCGGGTTGGTGGACAGCACCCCGCCCGACATGTTGACGGGGAGGTCGCCGTCCAGTTCGGTGACGCCCGCCTCGGTGAGCTTCCAGCCCTCCCCTTCGGCGGCGAAGCCCAGGTTCTCCAGCCACATCGGCTCGTACCAGGAGAACGGTACGTAGATCTCGGCGGCGTCGATGTCGCGGCGCGGGTCGGTGATCCCGGCCTGCCGGTAGACGTCGGCCGCGCAGTCCCGTCCGGCCCGCGGGGAGACGGCGTCCTTGCCCGCGAACAGGGTGGGTTCGCTGCGCATGGCACCGCCGTGCATCCAGGCGGGCGGCCGGGGCGAACGGGCCGCGCCCGCCCGGTCGGTGAGGACCATGGCGCAGGCGCCGTCGGAGGAGGGGCAGGTCTCGGAGTAGCGGATCGGGTCCCACAGCATGGGCGAGGCCTGGACCTTCTCCAGGGTGACGTCGTGCTCGTGGAGGTGGGCGAAGGGGTTGAGCAGGGCGTTGCGGCGGTCCTTGTAGGCGACGAGGGAGCCGACGGTGTCGGGGGCGCCGCTGCGCCGTATGTAGGCGCGCACGTGCGGGGCGAAGAAGCCGCCCGCCCCGGCGAGGAGGGGCTGCTGGAAGGGGACGGGCAGGGAGAGGCCCCACATGGCGTTCGACTCGGACTGCTTCTCGAAGGCGACGGTGAGGACGGTGCCGTGGACGCGGGCGGCGACCAGGCCCGCGGCGACCAGCGCGGTGGAGCCGCCGACCGATCCGGCGGTGTGGACGCGCAGCAGGGGTCTGCCGACCGCGCCGAGGGCGTCGGCGAGGTACAGCTCGGGCATCATGACGCCCTCGAAGAAGTCGGGTGCCTTGCCGATCACGACGGCGTCGACGTCGGCCCAGGTCAGCTCGGCGTCGTCGAGGGCGCGCCGGGCGGCCTCGCGGACGAGTCCGGCGAGGGACACGTCCCGGCGGGCGGCGACGTGCCGGGTCTGGCCGACGCCGACGACGGCGACGGGCTCCTTGTGCGTCGCGGGGCTCATCGCGGGTCGTCCCCTTCGAGTACGGCGACCAGGTTCTGCTGGAGGCAGGGGCCGGAGGTGGCGTGGGCGAGGGCGCGGTCGGAGGCGCCCCGGTGGATACGGGCGGCGGCCTCGCCGACGCGGATCAGCCCGGCGGCCATCACGGGGTGGGCCGCGAGGGGGCCGCCGGAGGGGTTGACGAGGACGTCGTCGCCAAGCTTGAGCGCCTTGCGCAGGACGACCTCCTGGGAGGTGAACGGGGCGTGCAGCTCGGCGGTGTCGACGGGGCGGTCGAAGGCTCCGGCGCGTTCGGCGGCCAGGCGGGTGGAGGGCGAGTCGGTGAGGTCGCGGACGCCGAGGGAGTGCGCCTCGATCCGGTGGTCGATCCCCCGTATCCAGGCGGGCCGCTCGCACAGCTCGCGGGCCCGGTCCCCGGCGGCGAGGACGACGGCGGCGGCGCCGTCGCCGACGGGCGGGCAGTCCCCGGTGCGCAGCGGGGCGACGACGTACGCGCCGTGCGGGCGGGGGCCACGGAGCTGGGCGTGCGGGTTGGCGGCGGCGTCGCGGCGGCTGCGGGCGGCGATCGCCGCGAGGGCCGCCTCGTCGGTGTCGCCCGCGTCGATGAGGGCCCGCGCCTGGAGCGCGGCGAGGGCGATCGCGTCGGGCCACAGGGGTGCGGTGTAGTACGGGTCGAGCTGGCGGGTGAGGACGTCACGGAGGGAGCCCGGCGAGGACTTGCCCCACGCGTAGACGAGGGCGGTGTCGGCCTCGCCGGTGAGGAGCTTGGTCCAGGCCTCGTACAGGGCCCAGGCGCCGTCCATCTCGACGTGCGACTCGGGGATCGGGGGCCAGGCGCCGACGCCGTCGAGGGCGTGGGTGAAGGAGAAGGCGCGTCCGGCGAGGTAGTCGCTGGAGCCGGAGCAGGTGAAGCCGATGCCGGAGGTGCGCAGGCCGGTGCGGTCGAGGACCTCGTGCAGGACCGGCATGAGGAGTTCGACCTCGGAGACGTCGTCGGTGGAGCGGCGGTGGTCGCTCTGCGCGAAGGCGACGACGGCCACGTCCCGGCGCGCCGGGGAAGGCCGGTGGGCCTGCGTGGGCCGGTGGGCCGGGGAAGGCCGGTGGACCTGCGAGGGCCGGTGGGCCGGGGAGGGCTCGGGGGCCGGGGAGGGCCGGCGCGTCACAGCAGCTCCTTGTAGGTGTCGTAGGGCGCGTCGGGCTCGCCGGTCGGCCGGTAGTGGTCGGGGTGGAGGGAGCCCTCCACCCACACGGGTTCGACGCGCAGGCCCATCCGGACCTGGTCGTAGGGGATGCCCGCGATCCGGCCGTGCAGGGCGAGGTCGGCGCCGTCGAGGGCGATGTGCGCGTAGACGTAGGGGACCTCGATGTCGAGGTTCTTCGCCTTGATGTTGACGACGCAGAACGTGGTGACGGTGCCGTTCGGTCCGACGTCGACCTGTTCGGCGGTGGGGACGCCGCAGGTGGGGCAGGCGCCGCGGGGCGGGATGTAGACCTTGCGGCAGGAGGGGCAGCGCTCGCCGACGGTGCGGCGCTCGGCGAGGGCGGCGAGGTGGGCGGACTGGGCGCGGCCCGGGGAGTGGGTGTAGTCGAGCCGGGCGTGCGCGACGATGCCGGTGACGGGGTCGGCGAAGGTGCCGGTGCGGGCGCGGGGCCAGGGGGACGCCGCGGGGTGCGGCGGTTCGGCGGGGAGCGGTTCGAAGCAGGCGATGTCGGTGACGGCGCCGGTCCGTGCGGCGGCCCAGCGGACCCGGACGCGCAGGCCGGTGCGGACGGCGTCGGGGCCGGGGGCGTCCAGGGCGTGCAGGAGGGCGGTGTCGGCGCCGTCGAGGCGGACCAGGACCCAGGCGAAGGGGGTGGTCAGGGGCTGGCCGCGCCGGGGGGCGGGGTTCCAGGCCCAGGTGGTGACGGTGCCGGTGGGGGCCACCTCGACGAGGTCGTCGAGTTCCTCGGCGGTGACGGGGTCGTACTCGACGGGCGGGACGAGGACCCGCCGGTCGGCGGTGCGGACCCCGAGGACGACGCGCTCGCGCAGACCGGTCAGGAAGGCGCTCTGCACCGGTCCGAGGGAGCGGGTGAAGGGGAACTCGACGACGACGGGGGCCTTGAGGACGGGGGGCATCGCGGCTGTGCCTCCTTCGGGTCCGGCACGCGCACGGGCCGGGCGGGGCGGGCTCGCGGGCCGGGGGCACGCGGGGCAGGGCGGTCGGGCCGGCAGGGCGGTCGGGCCGGCAGGGCGGTCGGGCCGGGGCGGGCGGTCAGGTCAGGGCGGGTGGTCGGGCCGGGGCGGCGCGGGGTTCAGGCGCGCCGGTACTCGGGGGGCCGTCTCTCCACGAAGGCGCGGGCGCCCTCCTTGGCGTCGGCGGTGTCGAACACGGGCCGGCCGCGGACGAGTTCGGCGGCCAGGCCGTCCGGTTCGGGCAGGTCGGCGCTCTCGTACACGGACGCCTTCACGGCCTCGACGGCCAACGGACCGCAGGCGTTGACCTGTTCGGCGATCTCCAGCGCCTTCTCCAGCGCCCCGCCCGCGGGCACGACGTGGCCGACGAGGCCCACTGCGGCGGCCTCGCGGGCGCTGTAGGGGCGGCCGGTGAGCAGCATCTCCAGGGCGTGGGTGCGCGGGATCTGCCGGGGCAGGCGGACGGTGGAGCCGCCGATCGGGAAGAGCCCGCGCCGCACCTCGAACAGGCCGAAGACGGCCGTCTCGCCCGCGACCCGGATGTCGGTGCCCTGAAGGATCTCGGTGCCCCCGGCGACGCAGTACCCCTCGACGGCGGCGATCACCGGCTTGCGGGGCCGGTGGTGGCGCAGCATCGCCTTCCAGTGCAGGTCGGGGTCGGCGCGCAGCCGGGCGCGGTGGCCGTCGTCCGCCATGCCGTCCCCGGCCAGCGCCTTGAGGTCCATGCCCGAGCAGAACGAGCCGCCCGCGCCGGTGAGGACGACCGAGCGCACGGAGTCGTCCTCGTCGGCCTGGCGCCAGCCGTCGTGGAGGCCGACGAGCATCGCCGGGGAGAGCGCGTTCCTCGCCTCCGGCCGGTCGAGCGTGAGCACAAGTGTGGCTCCCGCGCGCTCCACGGTGAGGTGTTCGGTCCCGGCCATGGCCCTGCTCCCCTCGGACTCCCGCCGACAGAACGAGAACAGGTTGCAGGAGCCGGGGAGGCATCACAAGAGGTTTCTGACAGGTAGTCAGATTTCTTGGCCGCGGCCCTTCCGCCTTGCGGCGCCCTTTGCTCTGATGACCGGCGGACCGTCAGCGCACCGGACCGTGCGGGGTCAGGAGGAACGGTGGAGTACAACCTTGCCGACCTGTTCGAGTCGGTCGTGGACGTGGTGCCGGACCGGGAGGCCCTGGCCTACGTCGACCACCCCGGCAGCGGCGCGGAACGCCGTCTGACGTACGCGGAGCTGGACGCCGCCGCCAACCGGATCGCCCATCACCTGCTCGACGCCGGTGTCCGCCCCGGCGAGCACCTCGGGCTGCACCTGTACAACGGGGTCGAGTACCTGCAGACGGTGCTGGGCTGCCTGAAGGCGCGGATCGTGCCGGTGAACGTCAACTACCGCTACGTCGAAGACGAGTTGGTCTATCTGTACCGGGACGCGGATCTCGCCGCCCTGGTGTTCGACGCGGAGTTCGCCGGGCGGGTGGCGGGGGCGCTGCCCCGCGCGCCGGGGCTGCGGCACCTGATCGCGGTGGGCGGTCCGGCGCCGGGGGTCCCGGCCGTGGCGTTCCCGGACGCCGAGGCGGGCGGCTCCCCCGGCCGGGGCTTCGCCGCCCGGTCCGGCGCCGACCTGTTCGTCATCTACACCGGCGGCACGACCGGGCTGCCCAAGGGCGTGCTGTGGCGGCAGGAGGACCTGTTCTTCGCGGGCCTGGGCGGCGGCGCGCCGACCGGGGAACCGGTGAAGCGGCCCGAGGAACTGGCGGAGCGGGTGGCGGCGGGCGGGTCGGGGATCACGTTCTTCCCCACGCCCCCGCTGATGCACGGCACGTCCACGCTCACCGCGTTCATCGCCTTCCACTTCGGCCAACGCGTCGTTTTGCACCGCAAGTTCGTGCCGGAGGAGGTGCTGCGGACCATCGAGCGGGAGCGGGTCACCAGCGTCTCCCTGGTGGGGGACGCGATGCTCCGTCCACTGATCGACGCCCTGGCGGGGCCGCTCGCGGGCACCGACTGCTCGTCCCTGTTCAGCGTGTCCTCGTCCGGGGCGATCATGTCGGACACGGTCCGCGCCCAGTTCCGGGCGCTCGTGCCGGGCGCGCTGCTGCTCAACAACTTCGGCTCCTCGGAGTCCGGGTTCAACGGCACCGCGACCGAGGACGCCGGAGCGGGGCGCGGCTTCCGCATCCGGGTCAACTCCCGCACCCTGGTGGTCGATCCGGCGACGCGTACGCCGGTCGCGCCGGGCAAGGTGGGCCGGGTCGCGCAGCGCGGCCATGTCCCGCTCGGCTACCACAACGACCCGGTGAAGACGGCCGAGACGTTCTTCGTGCGGGACGGCGAGCGCTGGGTGCTGCTCGGCGACATGGCGACGGTCGACGCGGACGGGGTGGTGACCGTCCTCGGCCGGGGCTCGCAGTGCATCAACACCGGCGGCGAGAAGGTGTATCCGGAGGAGGTCGAGCAGGCGCTCAAGGCCCATCCGGACGTGTACGACGTGCTGGTGGCCGGGGTGCCGGACCCGACCTGGGGCAACCGGGTGGCGGCCGTGGTCCAGGTCCGCGCGGGCGCGCCCCGGCCGTCCCTGGCCGACCTCCAGACCCACTGCCGTACCCGGCTCGCGGGCTACAAGATCCCGCGCCAGCTCGTGGTCACGCAGACCGTCCGCCGCTCCCCCAGCGGCAAGGCGGACTACCGGTGGGCGCGGGAGGTGGCGGTGGCGGCGGACGGATAGGACGCCACCCGCCACCCGCCGTACGCCGCCCGGCCGTCAGGCCCGCCGCCCGCCGCCCGGCTGTCAGCTACCCGGCGGGTGCGGCGCGGGCCCGGCGCCGGGGGTCCGCTCACCGGCGTCGAGGAACGCGGCCGTGCGGGCGGCGAACCAGGGGCCGTCGTCGACCCACGGGTAGTGTCCGGCGCCCGGCTGGACGGTGAACTCGGCGTCGGGGAAGGCGTCGGCGACGGTCCGGGCGGGCGCCGGGGTGGGCCCGCCGTCGTGTTCCCCGGCGAGCACCAGGACGCGGCCGGTGAACCGGGCGAGGGCGGCGCGCAGGGCCGGCGGATCGTAGGCGGCGGGGTCGTGGAAGCGGTCCGCCGCCGCCTCGTCGGTCTGCGTCTCCGCCGCGGCGGCGTGGGCGCGGGCGGTGTCGTCCCAGCGGCCGTAGAAGAAGGGGTCGAGGGCGTCCCAGTCGACGTCGGCGCCGTCCCCCGTCAGCCAGGCCTCCAGGTGGGGGTGGGCCGCGGCGAACCACGGCTCGTGCTCCCGTGCGCGGGCCGCGGCGAGCCGCTCCTCGGCGGTGGCCGGGCGGCCGAGCGCCCAGGGGACGACGGTGACGAGCACCAGCCGGGCGACCCGCTCGGGGTACCGGGCGGCGTAGAGGAGGGCGAGGCTGCCGCCCGCCGAGTGCCCGAGCAGGTCGAGGCGTTCCAGGCCGAGGTGGACGCGCAGGGCCTCGACGTCGGCGACCTGGCGGTCGCAGCGGTACGTGTCCGGGTCGGCCGGGGTCGCGGAGTCGCCGGTGCCGCGCGCGTCGAGCAGGATCAGGCGGCGGTGCGCGGCGAGGCCGCCCAGGTCCCCCAGGTAGGCGGAGGCGCGGCCGGGTCCGCCGGGCAGGACGACGAGGGGCTCGCCCTCGCCCCGGACGTGGTGGGCGAGGCGGGTTCCGTCGGGGGCGTCGAAGTACGGCATGGGGTGATCCTCACCCGGAACGGGCCCGCCGCTCAAAGGGGTTCACGCGCCGTCCCGACGTGCGCGGGCGTCGTGTCCCCCGAGGGCGGCGCCGTTCTCAGGCGGGCGCGGGTCCGTCCGGTGCGGCCGAGAAGCGCTCCCGCAGCTCGCGCTTGAGGATCTTCCCGCTGGCGTTGCGCGGCAGGTCGGCCACGAACACGATCCGCTTCGGCACCTTGAACGCGGGCAGTTCCTGCCGCGCGTGGGCGAGGAGGTGTTCCTCGGTGACCCCGGCGGCCCCGTCGCGCGGCACGACGACCGCGGTGACGGCCTCGATCCACTTCGGGTCGGGCAGTCCGATCACGGCGGCCTCCGCGACCGCCTCGTGGCGGTACAGGACGTCCTCGACCTGGCGGGAAGCCACCAGCACGCCACCGGAGTTGATGACGTCCTTCACGCGGTCGACGATCGTGAAGAAGCCCTGCGCGTCGCGCACCGCGAGGTCGCCGGAGCGGAACCAGCCGTCGCGGAAGGCCTCGGCGGTCTCCTCGGGCTTGTCCCAGTAGCCCTCGCACAGCTGCGGGGACCGGTAGACGATCTCGCCGGGGGTGCCGTCGGGCACGTCCGCGCCGTCCTCGTCGACGACGCGCGCGTCGACGAACAGCACGGGCCTGCCGCAGGAGTCGAGCCGCCGCTTGTGGTCCTCCGGCGCGAGGACGGTGGCGAGGGGGCCGATCTCGCTCTGCCCGAAGCAGTTGTAGAAGGCGAGTTTCGGCAGCCGTGCGCGCAGCCGTTCCAGGACGGGCACCGGCATGACCGAGGCGCCGTAGTAGGCCTTGCGCAGCCCGCTGAGGTCGCGGTCGTCGAAGTCGGGGCGGCCCGCGAGGCCGATCCACACGGTGGGCGGCGCGAAGAGGCTGTCGACGCGGCCCGCCTCGATCAGGTCGAGCAGGAGGGTGCCGTCGGGCGCGTCGAGGACGAGGTTGGTGGCGCCGACGGCGAGGTAGGGCAGCAGGAAGACGTGCATCTGCGCCGAGTGGTAGAGCGGCAGGGAGTGCGCGGGGCGGTCCCCGGCACTCAGGTCGAGGGCGGCGATCGCGCTGAGGTACTCGTGGACGAGGGCCCGGTGGGTCATCATCGCGCCCTTGGGCAGGGCCGTCGTACCGGAGGTGTAGAGCAGCTGGACCAGGTCCTCGGCGGCCGGTTCGGGGCCGTCGTAGGGCGGGGCGGCGGCCTGGCGGGCGAGGAGGGAGTCCTCGGCGTCGCGCAGCGGCAGCGTCCGCGTCCCGCCGGGGAGCCGGTCCGCGAGGTCGGGGTCGGTGAGGACGAGGGTGCTGCCGGACTGGCCGACGAGGTAGGCGAGGTCGTCGCCGGTGAGGTTCTGGTTGACGGGGACGTGGACCAGTCCGGCGCGGGCGCAGGCGAGGAACGCCAGGAGGTAGGCGTCGGAGTTGTGGCCGTAGGCGGCGACCCGGTCCCCGGCCGTGAGGCCCTCGCCGAGCAGGACGCCCGCCGCGCGGGAGACGGCCGCGTCGAGTTCCGCGTACGTCCAGGTCCGGTCGCGGTACTCCACGGCCACCCGCGCGGGCGTCCGCCCCGCACTGCGCCGCAGGACACCGTGCACGGTGCTCCCCGGGGCTCCGGCGGCGCTCGCGCCGGGCCCGGTCCCGGCGTCCTGGCCGCCGCTCGCGCCGCTGTCTCCGGTGCTGCCCTGTCCGGTCGTCATGCCTCATGATCCTCGGCGGGTGCCGGGGGCGGGTCAAGTCGTCGGCCGGGAAGGCCGCCTGTACGGGACGCAAGGGGACGTCCCGCGGGGCCGTAGGACGCCACCTGACGCGGCGCGCGGATCGACCCCGTCCCCCGCCCCGGCCACCACCGGCTCACCGCGACCCATCCCGCCCCCGCCAGCAGCAGCACCCCGGCGACCAGCAGGGCGGCCATCGCCGCCGTGGGCCGGTGGGGGGCGCGGCCCGTCCAGGCCGTGACGGTGATGGCGGTGTAGACGGCCGTATAGCCGACGGCGGCGGTCGCCGTGACCGTCGCCGCGGCGCGGGCGCCGAGGCGGCCCGCCTCGGCCAGGACCGCCAGCAGGAGCAGGAGCTGGAGTCCGTGCAGCCCGACGGCGTGGGCGAGCTTGGCGCTGCCCGCGGGGCCGAACACGACCTCGTACGGCACGTGCCCGGTCTCCTCGAATACGCGTTCGCCGACGGCCGCCATCCGCTGACCGACGGCGCCTGCCACGAGCACCCCGGCGAGCCCGGTCAGGGCGGCGATCCGGGAGGGGGCGGGGCCGTCGAAGCGGACGGCGACGGCGATCAGCAGCAGGACGAGGCCGAGGACGAGCGGGAGGATGAGGGTGCCGATCACCGACCAGACCGCCGAGTCCGCCGGGGTGACCTGGTTGAAGTGGGAGGCGGTGCCGCGCCACCGCTGGGCGGTGATGAGGGCCACCTCCGCGACGGAGCTGAACACGACCAGCCCGGCCGGGACCCGCGTCCACCAGCGGGCGGGCAGCCGGCGCAGGAGCCACACCACGCTCCACACCAGCAGCCCGAACGAGATCCCGAACAGCACCGGTTTGCGCCAGGACACCGGCCCCCACCACGGCGCGAAGTCGATCACCGCGACGACGCCGTGCGCGGCGCCGGACGCCAGGAGGGCCGTCCCGCACCACCACAGCAGCCGCTGGTAGCGGCCGTCGGGCCGCACCGCCCGCCAGACCTCGGCCACACCCGCACCCACCACATGCATCGTCGTTCCCCGTGTTCCCGGCGTTCCCGCCGTCGCGTCCGTCCGGGCCCGCGGCCCGGCACGCCGACGGTAGGGCGGGGGCGGGGGCGGGGCGTCCCCCCGGCGGGGTGGGGGGACGTACCCCAGCGGGGGTACGGCCCGGTCAGGCCGGGGGCGGGCCGGTGCGGGGGCCGCCGGGGGCGACGAGGCCGGAGCGGTAGGCGAGGACGACGGCGCCCGCCCGGTCATGCGCGCCGATCTTGTGGAGGATGCGCTTCACGTGGGTCTTGACGGTCGACTCGGCGATGCCCAGCAGCTCGGCGAGACCGGCGTTGGACAGGCCCTCGGCGACGAGCCGCAGGATCTGGATCTCGCGGGCCGTCAGACGGCGCAGCGCGGCCCGCTCGGGGGTGTCCGCCAGGTCGTGCGGGGCGGGGGCGCCGACGACGAAGCGGTCCACGAGGGCGCCGGTGACGGCGGGGTCGAGCAGGGTGTCGCCCGCGGCGACCGTGCGGACGGCGTCGACGAGGCGTTCGGGCGCGGCCCGTTTGAGGAGGAACCCGGCGGCGCCCGCGCGCAGGGCCCGCCAGACGTAGGCGTCGTCGGGGAACGTCGTGAGGACCAGGACGCGGGTGCGCAGGCCCGCCGCCGCGATGCGGGCGGTGGCCTCGATGCCGTCCCAGCCGGGCATGCGGACGTCCATGAGGACGACGTCGGGTGCGTGCGCCCGGCAGAGTTCCACGGCGCGCACCCCGTCGGCGGCCTCGCCGACGACGTCCATCCCGGCGGCGCCCAGGACGACGGAGACGCCCACCCGCAGCAGGGGGTCGTCGTCGGCGAGCACCACGCGCACGGTCACGGCAGCGGGACCCCCACCGTGAGCGCGAACCCGCCGCCGTCGGACGGCCCGTGCTCGACGTGGCCGCCGAGCGCGGCGGCCCGCTCACCGATGCCGCGCAGGCCCCGGCCGGGCCGGTAGTGCGGGGCGGGGCCGCGGCCCTCGTCGACCACCCGCACCAGCAGGGTCCGGCCGTCCCGCGCACGGCCCACGGTGACCTCGGCGGCGCGGGCGCGGCCGTGCCGCAGGGCGTTCGTGAGGGCCTCCTGCACGATCCGGTGCACGGAGGCGCGCAGGTCCGTGGGGAGCGCGCCGACCTCGGGCGCGACGCGCAGCCGGACCGCGAGACCGGCGTCGGCCAGGGTGTGCGCGAGACGGGCGAGTCCGGCCGGGTCGTCGTCGGCGTCGTCGTGGAGGACGTCGTCGGCGCGCAACACGCCGAGCAGCCGGTCGAGTTCGGCGAGGGCGTCCCGGCCGGTCCGCTCGACGCTCAGCAGCAGCTCGCGGGTGCGGTCGGGGTCGGTGGCGAGGACGAACCGCCCGGCACCGGCCTGGACGAGCATCGCGTTCACGGAGTGCCCGACGAGGTCGTGCACCTCCCGCGCGATACGGACCCGTTCGCCGAGGACGGCGTCCCGGCGGGCGCGCTCCCGCAGCTCCCGCGCCTCCCGGCGGCGGCGCGCGGTGCCGTGCCCGGCCGCCCACACCAGCAGCCAGATCAGGACGACGGCGACGGGCAGGGCGGCGGGCGGGTCCTCGGGAGCGAAGTGGGCGAGGACGGCGGGCGGGACGAGCAGCGCCCCGAGTTCGGCGCGGCGGGGCGCCGCGTAGAGGCCGAGGCAGTACACGCCGATCAGGTTCACCACGGGGGTGAGCGGGCCGGGTCGGAGCCAGAGGGCCTCGGTGACGAGGGCGGCCGTACCGGTGGCGTACGCGGCGAGGGGGGCCCGGCGTCGTGCCGCCAGGCTCGCGGCCAGCACCGCGGCGAGGACGACGGCGGCCCACCACGGGCCGTCGGGCCGCTCCCGCGCGCCGAACCGGACGACGACCATGGCCGGGAACAGCACGAGGGCGGGCAGCAGGTCGACAGCGGCCCGCGGCAGGCGGGACGTCCACTCCCCCGGCACGGTCACCGCCCCTCCCCCTTCGCGCCGCCGACCCCGGTCTCCCGGACGGCCCGGCGAGGCGGTGCGGGACGCGACGTCATGTCCGTTTTCTCCGGGTCAGGTTAGCGCAGCCCGCGGCGGGGTGCGGTACCGGCCGACCTCAACTGATCTCCCCCCAGCGGGACATACCCGCTGGTACGCTCCTCGCCGCCCCTTCCCCCGAAGACGCTGGGAGGCTCGATGCGCATCCGCGCGAGACGAATCGCCGTCGCGGCCGTCGCCCTGTTCACCGCCGCCGCGGGGTCGCTGCCCGCGTCCGCGGGCGAGCGCCAGGAGCGCGGCGGCGGACACCACCCGTCGGCGGGCGGTCTGTCCGCCGTGATCCGGTACACCGAGTACGGCATCCCGCACATCCTCGCCGACGACTACGCCGACCTCGGCTTCGGCACCGGGTGGGCGCAGGCCGCCGACCAGGTGTGCGTGCTCGCCGACGGATTCGTGACGGTGCGCGGCGAGCGGTCGCGGTACTTCGGCGCCGACGGCGTGCCCGACCAGTCGCTGTCCTCGGCGGCCCGCAACCTCTCCAGCGACCTGTACTTCCGCGGGGTCCGCGACAGCCGCACCGTGGAACGGCTGCTGGCGCGGCCCGCCCCGGCCGGTCCGAGCCGCACCGCGAAGGAGCTGATGCGCGGGTACGCGGCCGGGTACAACGCCTGGCTGCGGCAGAACCGGATCACCGACCCCGGCTGCGCGGGCGCCGCCTGGGTCAAGCCGGTCACCGCGACCGACGTGGCGGCGCGGGCGTACGCGCTCGCCGTGCTGGGCGGACAGGGCCGGGCCGTGGACGGCATCACCACCGCCCAACCCCCCACCAGCGCACGGCGGTCGGCCGCCGCGTCCACCGAGCCGGACCCGGCGGACGCCGCGCGGGCCGCCGCCGGCCTGTTCGCCGCGGACACCGCCGGCATGGGCTCCAACGCCGTCGCGTTCCGCGGCGACACCACCGCGAACGGGCGCGGCCTGCTGCTCGGCAACCCGCACTACCCCTGGCAGGGCGGTCGCCGCTTCTGGCAGTCCCAGCAGACGATCCCGGGCCGCCTCGACGTCGCGGGCGCCTCCCTGCTCGGCACACCGACCATGTCCATCGGGCACAACGCGCACGTGGCGTGGAGCCACACCGTCGCCACCGGAGTCCCCCTCAACCTGCACCAGTTGACGCTGGACCCGGCCGACCCGACCGTCTACCTCGTCGACGGCGTACGGCACCGCATGACACAGCGTTCGGTGATCGTGCCGGTCCGCGGCGGCCTCCCCGTCTCACGCACCCAGTGGTGGACCCGCTACGGGCCCGTCGTCACCTCGCTCGGCAGCACCCTCCCGCTGCCCTGGACGACGACCACGGCGTACGCGCTGAACGACCCCAACGCCACCAACCTGCGCGCCTCCGACACCGCGCTCGGTTTCAGCACGGCGAGGAGCACCGCGGACGTCCTGGGCTCGCTGCGCCGCAGCCAGGGCCTGCCGTGGGTGAACACGATCGCCGCGGACCGGGCCGGGCACACCCTGTTCACCCAGTTCCAGGTGCTGCCCCGGATCACCGACGGCCTCGCGGAACGCTGCTCCACGCCGCTCGGCCGGGCCACCTACCCGGCGTCCGGCGTGGCGGTCCTCGACGGCTCGCGCGGCGACTGCGGCCTCGGCCGGGACCCCGGCGCCGTGGAGGCGGGCATCTTCGGCCCGGCCGCCCAGCCCACGCTGCGGGACGCGCCGTACGCGGAGAACTCCAACGACAGTGCCTGGCTGGCCAACGCGGAGCGGCCGCTGACCGGGTACGAGCGGGTCTTCGGCACCGTCGGCACCCAGCGGTCGCTGCGCACGCGCGGCGCGATCGAGGACGTGTCGGCGCTGGCGGAGCGCGGCCGGCTCACCGTACGGGACCTCCAGCGGCAGCAGTTCGCCGACCGGGCGCCCGCCGGGGACCTGGCGGCGGCGGACGCGGCGCGGGCGTGCGCGGCGCTGCCCGGCGGGACCGCGACCGGCAGCGGCGGCGGCGCGGTCGACGTGCGGGAGGCCTGCGGGGTGCTGGCGGCCTGGGACCGTACGACGGACACGGGCAGCCGGGGCGCGCTGCTCTTCGACCGGTTCTGGCGGAAGCTGCCCGCGGCCCGGCAGTGGACGGTGCCGTTCTCGGCGGCCGACCCGGTGCGCACCCCGCGCACCCTCGACACCGGCTCGCCCGCCTTCGGCACGGCGCTCGCGGACGCGGTGGCCGAGCTGCGGGCGGCGGGCATCCCGCTGGACGCGCCGCTCGGGCGGCACCAGTTCGTGGTGCGCGGCGGGCAGCGGATTCCCGTGCCGGGCGGCACCGAGGCGCTCGGCGTGTGGAACAAGGTCGAGTCGGCGTGGAACCCGGCAGGGGGCGGCTACACGGAGGTGTCGACCGGGTCCAGCTACATCCAGGCCGTCGGCTGGGACGGCGGCCGCTGCCCCGTGGCCCGCACCCTGCTCACCTACTCCCAGTCCTCCGACCCGCTCTCGCCGCACTCCGGTGACCAGACGCGGCTGTTCTCGGCGCAGAAGTGGGTGACGTCCCGGTTCTGCGAGAAGGACATCCGGTCCTCGCCCGACCTGCGGGTGGTACGGGTGGACGACCGCCGCTGACACGGGCGTCGCGGCGTCTACAGGGAGCGGTCGCGGCCTTCCCAGTAGGGCTGCCGCAGCCGCCGCTTGTAGAGCTTGCCGTTGGGGTCGCGGGGCAGTTCGGCGACGAAGTCGACGCTCCGGGGCCGCTTGTAGGCGGCGAGCCGGTCGGCGCAGTGGGCGAGGAGGGCGGCGGCGAGGTCCGGACCGGGCTCGTGGCCGGGAGCCGGTTCGACGACGGCCTTGACCTCCTCGCCCCGGTCGTCGTGCGGGACGCCGAACGCGGCGGCGTCCGCGACCGCCGGGTGGGCGAGCAGGGCGGCCTCGATCTCCGCGGGGTAGATGTTGACGCCGCCGGAGATGATCAGGTCGATCTTGCGGTCCCGCAGGAAGAGGTAGCCGTCCTCGTCGAGGACACCGAGGTCGCCGACGGTGAAGAAGTCCCCGATCCGGTTGCGGCGGGTCTTGTCCTCGTCCTTGTGGTAGCGGAAACCGCCGGTGGTCATCCTCATGTACACGGTGCCGAGTTCACCGGGCGGGAGGCGTCGGCCGTCGTCGTCGAAGACGGCGAGTTCGCTGATCGGCCAGGCCCGGCCGACGGTGCCGGGCCGCTTCAGCCAGTCCTCGGCGGTGGCGAAGGCGCCGCCGCCCTCGCTGGCCGCGTAGTACTCCTCCACGCACGGCCCCCACCACTCGATCATGGCCCGCTTCACGTGCTCCGGGCAGGGCGCGGCGCCGTGGACGGCGTGCCGCAGGGAGGACACGTCGTAGCGGCGGCGGACGTCCTCGGGGAGGGCGAGCAGGCGGTGGAACTGGGTGGGCACCATGTGGGTGTGGGTGCAGCGGTGGGTGTCGATCAGGCGGAGCATCTCCTCGGCGCCCCAGCGGTCCATCAGCACCAGCGGATGCCCGAGGTGCAGGGACGCGCCCGCGAACTGGAGGACGGCCGTGTGGTAGAGCGGCGAGCAGACCAGGTGCACGTTCCCGTCGTGCGGGCGGATGCCGAAGATGCCGAGGAACCCGCCGAGGTACGCCTCCTCGGGGGCCTTGCCGGGCAGCGGGCGGCGGACGCCGCGCGGGCGGCCGGTCGTCCCCGAGGTGTAGTTCATGACCCAGCCCAGCGTCCGGTCCGCGGGCGCCGACTCCGGCTGCCCGTCGAGGAGTTCGGCGTACGGCCGGAAGCCCTCGGCCGGGCCGACGGCGTACCGGCGGTCGGCGGGCAGGGCGGCTTCGTCGGCGGCGCGGCGGGCCTGCTCGGCGTACCGCTCGTGGGCGACGAGGACCTTGGCGCCGGAGTCGGCGACGATCCAGGCGATCTCGGGGCCGACGAGGTGGTGGTTGACGGGGACGAGGTAGAACCCGGCCTGGGAGGCGGCGAGGTAGGCGGTGAGGAACTCCGGCGTGTTGGGCAGGACGACGGCGAAGGCGCCGCCGCGCTCCAGACCGGCGGCGCGCAGGCCGTGGACGAGGCGGTTGGCGTCGGCGAGGAGCCGGCCGGCGCTCCAGCGCGCGCCGTCGGCGGCGACGAGGACCGGGCGGTCCGGGTCGGCGGCGGCCTGCGCCCAGAAGCCGCTCGGCGGGGTGCCCGGGGCGAGACGGGAGCCGGTCGGGTCGGCGGGGGGTGTGCTCGGGGAGTCGCTGGGGGGTGTGCCCGTCACGGGGCGCTCCTTCCGGTTCCGGCGATGCGGTTGACGTCGGCGACGGCGCGGGCGAAGCCGCGGGTGAGGTCGTCGAAGACGGCGCGGACGCTGCGGACGTCGTTCATGCGGCCGACGATCTGCCCGACGGGCGTCCCGAGCAGGGGGTCGATCTCGTGCTTCTGGATGCGGGAGACGGCCTCGGCGACCAGGAGGCCCTGGAGGGGCATGGGCAGCGGGCCGGGCCCGTCCGGGTCGTCCCAGGCGTCGGTCCAGGCGGTGCGGAGCTGGCGGGCGGGTTTGCCGGTGAGGGCGCGGGAGCGGACGGTGTCGCCGGACCCGGCGGCGAGGAGTTTGCGGGTGAGCGCGGGCGAGTGGAGGTCGGCCTCGGCGGTGGTCAGCCAGAGGGAGCCGAGCCAGACGCCCTGCGCGCCGAGGGCGAGCGCGGCGGCGATCTGCCGTCCGCTGCCGATGCCGCCCGCGGCCAGCACGGGCAGCGGGGCGACGGCGTCCACGACCTCCGGGGTGAGCACCAGGGAGGCGATCTCCCCGGTGTGCCCGCCCGCCTCGTAGCCCTGCGCGACGACGACGTCGATGCCGGCGTCCCGGTGCTTGAGCGCGTGCCGGGCGCTTCCCGCGAGGGCCGCGACCAGGACACCGTGCCCGTGGGCGCGTGCGACGACGTCGGGGGGCGGGGAGCCGAGGGCGTTGGCGAGCAGCCGGATCGGGTAGTCGAGGGCGACGTCGAGCTGGCCGCGCGCCACCCGCTCCATCCAGCCGGTGATCCGCCAGCCCGACGGCTCCCCGTCGGCGAGGCCGGGCACCCCGTACCGGGCGAGGGTGTCCCGCACGAACCGCCGGTGCTCCTCGGGGATCATCGCCTCGACGTCGGCCTCGGTGACGCCCTCGATCCGCCGGGCGGGCATGACGACGTCGAGCCCGTACGGCCGCCCGTCGACGTGGGCCTCGATCCAGTCCAGGTCGCGCCGCAGGTCGTCGGGGGCGGTGTAGCGGACCGCGCCGAGCACCCCGAACCCGCCCGCCCGGCTGATGGCGGCGGCCACGGCGGGAAAGGGGGTGAAGCCGAAGACGGGGTACTCGACGCCCAGGTGCTTGCTCAGCTCCGTCTGCATGCGCGCAGGATGCCGCAGGGGTCCGGACGACGGAAGAGATTTTCTGATACTCCGTCAGATCGGTGGTGGGGCGGGCGGCTTCGGGGTGAACTCGGCGGGCGGGTCGGAGCGCATCGGGGCGAACTCGGCGGGCGGGCCGGGCGGTTCAGGCGTGTGTCACCTCCAGCACGGCCATCGCCGCGTTGTGGCCGGGCACTCCGCTCACGCCGCCGCCGCGCACCGCGCCCGCCCCGCAGAGCAGGACGTTGGGATGCGGGGTCTCCACACCCCACCGGCCGGTGGACTCCTGGGCGTGGGGCCAGGACAGGTCGCGGTGGAAGATGTTGCCGCCGGGCAGGCCGAGGTCGCGTTCCAGGTCCAGCGGGGTGCGGGCCTCGACGCAGGGGCGGCCGTCGGCGTCGGTGGCGAGGCAGTCCGCGATCGGTTCGGCGAGGTGGGCGTCGAGCTGGGCGAGGGTCGCCTTGAGGAGTTCCTCGCGGACGGCGTCGTTGTCGCGGTCGAAGAGGCGGGCGGGGGTGTGCAGGCCGAACAGGGTGAGCGTCTGGAAGCCGCGCGCGACCAGGTCGGGGCCGAGGATGCTCGGGTCGGTGAGGGAGTGGCAGTAGATCTCGGAGGGCGGGGCGGTGGGCAGGCGTCCGGCGGCGGCCTCGGCGTGGGCGGTGGCCAGTTGGGCGTACCCCTCGGCGATGTGGAAGGTGCCGGCGAAGGCCTCGCGGGGGTCGACGGCGGTGTCCCGCAGCCGGGGCAGCCGCTCCAGCAGCATGTTGACCTTGAGCTGGGCGCCCTCGGCGGGCTCCGGCGGGGCGTCGCCGGTGAGGGCGGCGAGGGCCTGCGGGGAGGCGCCCACCAGGACGTGCCGGGCGGCGGCGACTCCCTCGCCGTCGGCGGTGCGGTAGGTGACCTCGGCGCCGCGGCCGTCGGTGTCGATCCGGACGGCCTCGTGGCCGGTGGCGAGCACGGCGCCCGCCTCCCGTGCCGCGGCGGCCAGGGCGTCGGTGAGCGCGCCCATGCCGCCGACCGGGACGTCCCAGGCGCCGGTACCGCCGCCGATCACGTGGTAGAGGAAGCAGCGGTTCTGCTTGAGGGACGGGTCGTGGGCGTCGGCGAAGGTGCCGATCAGGGCGTCGGTGAGGACGACGCCCCGGACCAGGTCGTCGGCGAAGCGCGCCTCGACGGCGGCGCCGATCGGCTCCTCGAACAGGGTCCGCCAGGCCTCCTCGTCGTCGATCCGGCGGCGCAGCGCGTCCCGGCTGGGCAACGGTTCGGTGAGGGTGGGGAAGACACGCTCGGCGAGGCGGCCGGTCATGCCGTAGAAGCGGCGCCAGGCCTCGTACTCGGTGTCGCCGCCGGTCAGCCGGGCGAACGCGGCGCGGGTGCGGTCCTCGCCGCCGCCGACGAGCAGCCCGGTGGCCCGGCCGCCGCGCTCCACGGGCGTGTACGAGGAGATGGTGCGGCCCTGGACGCGGAACCGCAGGCCGAGGTCGCGCACGATCTTCGACGGCAGCAGGCTGACCAGGTAGGAGTAGCGGGAGAGGCGGGCGTCGACCCCGGCGAAGGGGCGGGTGGAGACGGCGGCGCCGCCGGTGTGGTCCAGCCGCTCCAGCACCAGCACGGAGCGTCCGGCGCGGGCCAGATAGGCGGCGGCGACGAGGCCGTTGTGCCCACCGCCGACGACGACCACGTCGTAGGCGCGGTTCCCGGCACGGGCCGCCGCACCGCCGGGGCCTGTGCCCCGCGCGCCGCCCCCGTCCTCGCCGCCGCCCGTGCCGCCGCCGTCCCGCTCGCCCCGGTGTCCGGTCCGCTGTCCCTCGTCTGCTGGCATGCCTCTTGGTAACACGGCGCGATCAAGGTCGGCCAGAGGGGCGCGGCCCGGACGGCACCGCCACGGCGGCACGGCTACGAGGGGTGCGTCTCCTCAGGGTGCGGCTCCGCGGTCCGCTCCTGCTCGGCGAGGCGTTCCCGGCAGCGGGCCTCGTCGGCGCGGGCCGCGCGGGTGTCGGGGTGGTCCGGGCCGAGGGCGCGCTCCCGGATCGCGGCGAGTTCGCCGTACGTCTCCAGCGCCTCCGCCCACCGCGCCGACCGGCGCAGCACATGGGCGACCTCGGCGCGGGTGGCGAGGGTGTCCGCGTGCAGCGGCCCGAGCACGCGCGCCCGGACGACGGCCGTCTCGTACGCCGCCCGGTACGCCTCCTCCAGCCGGCCGAGCCGGGCGAGGTTGACGGCGAGGTCGTGACGGCAGCGCAGGGTGTCGGGGTGGTCGGGGCCCGCGGCGCGCTCGCGGGCGGCCAGCACCGCCGTGTGGAGCTGGTGGGCGTCGTGGTGGCGGCCCAGGCGGCCCAGGGCCGCGGCCGTCTCCTGCCGGGTGGCGAGGGTCTCGGGGTGGTCGGGGCCGAGGACGCGCAGCCGGGCGTCGGCGACCTGCCGGTAGACGCGCAGGGCCTCGGCGGCCCGTCCGGTCCGGGCGAGGGCGGCGGCGGCCTCGTGGCGGCTGGTGAGGGTGTCGGGGTGGTCGGCGCCGAGCAGGCGGGCGCGGTCGGCGCCCACGGTGCGGTGCGCCTCGGCGGCCTCCGACCAGCGGCCGTCGCGGGCGAGCCCGACGGCGCTCTCGTGGCGGCCGGTGAGCGCGGTCAGCTCGCGCGCGGCGGCGGGGCCGGGCGCGGGCGGCTCGGGGCGGGTGCCGTGGGCGTCCACGCGGGTCCACCGGTCGCTCAGCGGCACGCCGGTGTCGGACGGCGGGACGACGGGCCGTCCCCCGGCGGCCCGGTGGCCGGGGGTCATGCCCCGGGTCCAGGACGGCAGCGGCGAACCGGGGCCGTTCTCCCCCGTGGGCGCGGACGGCGCGTCGGGCGGTTCGGGGGCGAGGGCGGGCAGGTACGGCGGGGTGGTGCGGCCGACGCTGATCCGCCGCTCCAGCTCACGGGCGTCCGGGGGCCGCTGGTCGGGCTGTTTGGCGAGGAGTTCGAGGATGACCCGGTCGAGGTAGTCGGGCAGGTCGGGCCGCTGCTCGCGGGGCGGGACGGGGACGGTGTCGCGGTGGCCGAGGAGGATCGCCCAGGGGTCGCCGAGGTCGAAGGGCGGGACGCCGGTGGCGATCTCGTACAGCACGCAGCCGAGGGAGTAGAGGTCGCTGCGCTGGTCGACGTCGGTGCCGCCGATCTGCTCGGGCGACATGTAGTGCGGGGTGCCGAGGGCGAGGCCGGTGGTGGTGAGCCGGGACGCGCCCGCGCCGGGGTCCTCGCCGAGGCGGGCGATGCCGAAGTCGCAGATCTTCACGGTGCCGTCGGTGAGCCGCACGATGTTGGCGGGCTTGAGGTCGCGGTGCACGACGCCCTGCCGGTGGGTGTAGTCGAGGGCGGCGGCGACCTGTTCGGCGATGTCGAGGACGTCGGCGACGGGCAGCGGCCGGTGCTCGGCCTCGTCGAGCAGGCGGCCGAGGTCGCGGCCGTCGAGGAGTTCCATGACGAGGAAGAGGACCCCGTCGGACTCGCCGAAGTCGTGCACGACGGTGACGCCGCGGTGCTGGAGCCCGGCCGCCACCCGCGCCTCGCGCCGGAACCGTTCGCGCAGCACGCGCGCGGCCTCCGGGTCGAGGTGCGGGGCGGGCGGTTTGAGGCACTTCACCGCCACCTGGCGGCCGAGGGACTCGTCCCGCGCCCGCCAGACCTCGCCCATACCGCCGCGCCCGATCGGCTCCAGCAGCCGGTACCGGCCCTGGATCACCTTGCTCTCCGCCATAGTGCGCCGCCGCCCCCGTAAACTGTCCGGCTCCCCCCTGGCCCGCCCAGTATGACGGTCTACCGCGCGGCTTTGTACGCCGCGGGTCGTACCTGCGGTCCGAGTCGCGCCATCGCGCCCAGCACGTTGCGCGGCGGCATCTGCCACCGCACCCGCGCCGGAACGGCCCGCAGCACGCCCCCAGCGACCCGCAGCCGCCGGGTCACCGTCGCCGCCGGGGGTGCCCCACGACCGTACAACTCCTGTGCGTACGACGGGAGGGAGCCGTACGCGAGGTCCGCCACCCGGCGCCACAGCAGGGCGCGGGCCGGGACGAGCAGGGGGTGCGCGGGCGGGCGCCGCAGGAAGGCGTCGACGGCGTGGGCGTCGTCCCCGGCGGCGAGCGCGGGCCGGGTCCGCGCGAAGTAGGCGGCCATGGCGGCCCGGTCGGCCGGTACGGCGTCGGGGTCCAGGCCCACCAGGCGGGCGGCGACGCGCTGTTCGGTGAGGTAGCGGTCGGCGGCCGCGTCGGTGAGGGGGTATCCGGAGCGGCGCAGGACGTGCAGGTAGGAGTCGACCTCGGCGCAGTGCACCCACAGCAGCAGCGCCGGATCGTCCACGCCGAACCGCTCCCCCGTGACGGGGTCGGCCGCCGACAGCCGCCGGTGGATGCCGCGCACCCGGGCCCCGGCCCGCTCGGCCGCCTCCGTCGTGCCGTAGGTCGTCGTCCCCACGAACCGGGCGGTCCGCGCCAGTCGCCCCCACGCGTCCGCCCGGAAGTCCGAGTTCTGCGTCACCCCGGCCACCGCGCGCGGATGCAGCGCCTGGAGATACAGCGCCCGGATCCCGGCGATCCACATCACGGGATCGGCGTGCGCCTGCCAGGTGACGCTGGACGGGCCGAAGAGTCCGGGGTCGGGGGTGTCGGGGGTCATACCCGTCCTATGCTCGGCGGCCCAGCCCGCCACACACGGGCCGGACGGTGCGGGACGGGGCCCGTGCGGGGAGCTGTCCGGCGGGGCGGCTACGGTGCGTGCATGTCGTACCGACTCGACGCCGTCGTGGGTGACTTCGACCGTCTACGGAGCTGGGCCGCCGGGGTGCCCGGGGCGGTGGTCGCCCCGCTGGAGCAGCGCCTGGGGCTGCTGCCGCTGTCCGACGCGCTCCGCGACGACCTGCCGCGCCTGCTCGGCGAGCTGTCCCGCGGCGGCCCGGTGGCCCGACTGGAGGCCGATTTCTGGGGCGGCGAGGGCGACCAGACCGCCGCCCTGTGGCGGGACGGCGCCCGGGAGTGGGGGCCGGTGCGCACCGCGGACTTCGACGGCCCCCGGGAGGACTGGCCGATCAACGCGGCGCTGGCCCGGCTCGGCGCGGCATCGGCCGGGCTCGGC
Source organism: Streptomyces sp. NPDC091281 (assembly GCF_044757425.1). Classification (NCBI taxonomy): domain Bacteria; kingdom Bacillati; phylum Actinomycetota; class Actinomycetes; order Kitasatosporales; family Streptomycetaceae; genus Streptomyces; species Streptomyces sp. NPDC091281. The sequence goes on from NZ_JBIVUY010000003.1 coordinate 439,209, forward strand.
GCTCCGGCCCACCGCGACCTGTTCGCGGAGGTCGGCCTCGGCCGGGGCCGCGACGAGGAGGACTGGCACCGGGCCGCGCTGGAGGCCCGCGACGCGGGCGGCTACGACGCCTGGCACACCCGGAACCGGGCGCTACGGGCGGCCGAGGAGCAGGCCGCCGCCGACCGCGCCGACGCCCAGCGGCTCGCCGGTGTCCCACTCCCCCTCGACGGCCGGGACATCATCGCCCTGCTCGGCCTCCCCCCGGGCCCGACCGTCGGCGCGGCCCTCCGCCACCTCCGCCGACTCCACCTCGACCAGGGCCCCCGCTCGCGCACACAGGCGGAGACCGCACTGCGCGCGTGGGCGGCGCAGCAGGGCCTGCCACCCGCGCCGGTGCAGCCCGGCGGCGACGGGACGCCTACCGGCGCACCCGCGGCATCCCCAGTCCGATCCACGCGATGATCTCCCGCTGGATCTCGTTGTTGCCGCCGCCGAAGGTGAAGATGACGGCGGAGCGGTAGCCGCGTTCGAGTTCGCCGTGGAGGACGGCGCCCGCGGAGCCTTCCTGGAGGGCGCCGGGGGCGGCGACGATCTCCAGGAGCCAGGCGTAGGCGTCGCGGCGGGCCTCGGAGCCGTACACCTTGACGGCGGAGGCGTCCTGGGGGGTGAGGGTGTTGTCCTGGAGGGCGGCGACCATCTGCCAGTTGAGGAGTCGCAGGGCGTCGAGGCGGACGTGGGTGCGGGCCAGGAGGCGGCGGACCCAGGGGAGGTCGACGACCCGGCGGCCGTCGGCCAGTTTGGTCTCCGTGGCCCAGCGCTGGACGTCGTGCAGGGCGCGGACCGCCATCGTGCCGTGGGCGGCGAGCGTGACGCGCTCGTGGTTGAGCTGGTTGGTGATCAGCCGCCAGCCCTCGTTCTCGGCGCCGACGCGGTGGGCGACGGGGACGCGGACCCCCTCGTAGTGGCTCGCGGTCGTGTCGTGCGAGGCCAGGGTACGGATGACGGTGCAGGAGTAGCCCGGGTCGGTCGTCGGCACCAGCAGGAGGGTGATGCCCTTGTGGGGCGGGGCGTCCGGGTCGGTGCGGACGGCGAGCCAGACCCAGTCGGCGGTGTCGCCGTTCGTCGTCCAGATCTTCTGGCCGTCGACGACGTACGTGTCACCGTCGCGCACCGCGCGCGTCCGCAGCGCGGCCAGGTCGGTGCCCGCGTCCGGTTCGCTGTAGCCGATCGCGAAGTCGATCTCGCCCGCGAGGATGCGCGGCAGGAAGTACGCCTTCTGCTCGTCGGTGCCGTAGCGCATGATCGTCGGGCCGACCGTGTTGAGGGCCATCAGCGGCAGCGGGACGCCCGCCTGCGCGGCCTCGTCGAAGAACACGAACTGCTCGGTCGGGGTCAGGCCGCGGCCGCCGTACTCCTTCGGCCAGCCGACGCCGAGCCAGCCGTCGGCGCCGAGGCGGCGGATCGTCTCCCGGTAGAAGCGCTTCGCGGCGACCGGGTCGGTGTGCCGGGCGTACGCGTTGTCGGGCACCAACGCGGCGAAGTAGGCGCGCAGTTCGGTGCGCAGCCGCAGCTGCTCGGGCGTGTGGTCGAGGTGCACGGCGCCTCCCGGCTGCCCAGGGCGGTACTCCTGACGGTCATCTGACGGCGCACACGGTAGAACGTGTTCCAGAAATAGGGAATGGCGGCGGCCGGGTCGCCGTACACCCCGGACGCCGGGGCGCGGCGCTCGGTCCAGAGGCACCCCGGAGCCGAGGCCGAGACCGGGACAGGGACAGGCACCGGGGCGCACCCACGCCCCCGCCCGGCCTCCCCAGCCCGCCGGGCCGCCTCCAGCCGCCCCGTCACCAGGTGGTTCACGTCCGCTATAGGGGGTATTCAGCCGATATGACTAACGCAACCGTGCAGCTGGCCGCCGCGAGCGGCCTGCTCAGCCTCGCGCTGTTCGTGGTGGGCATCGCCGTCGTGGCGATGCTGGCCGGCAGCTTCTGGCTGGGAGCGCGTATCAAGCTGCGCGAGCCGCCCCGGCCGCGCCCCGAGGAGCAGCCGCACCTGCCGCCCGACGGTCCGGTGCGCGAGATCCGGGAGAACCGGGAGCCCGACGAGGTGCCCCTGATCCCGAAGGACGGCCGCGCCCTCACCCCGTACGAGATCAGCAACGCCAAGACCCGCACCAGCTCCGACACCTCCCGCAAACGCTGGGCGCCGGGGAGCAGCGGCTCGTTCGGCGGGGGTGGGCTGGGGTCCCACTGAGGGACGTCCGCGACGCCGGGGCGCCGACGGGGAGGCGCCCCGGAGCTTCGATGGCGGGGCGTGACCGTCCGACCGCGCCCCGCACCCGGGGCCCCGTCGCCGCGCGGGTCCGCCGCCCGCGTCACCCGGTCCCGTACGGTGGGTCACCATGATCCGGTACCCGGCGAGGGGATGAGGCGGCATGGCCGACAAGAAGGCTGCGCGGGTCCCGCGCAAGGTGTACGAGACCGAACTGCTCAGGCTCCAGACCGAGTTGGTCAAGCTCCAGGAGTGGGTGCGGGCGGAGGGCGTGCGGCTGGTCGTTCTGTTCGAGGGCCGGGACGCGGCGGGCAAGGGCGGCACCATCAAGCGGGTCTCCGAGCACCTGAACCCGCGCGTCGCGCGCATTGTGGCCCTGCCGAAGCCGACCGAGCGCGAGCGCACCCAGTGGTACTTCCAGCGGTACGTCGAGCATCTGCCGGCCGCCGGGGAGATCGTGCTGCTGGACCGGTCCTGGTACAACCGGGCCGGGGTGGAGCGGGTGATGGGGTTCTGCACGCCGGAGGAGTACCAGCTCTTCCTGCGGCAGTGCCCGATCTTCGAGCGGATGCTGGTCGAGGACGGCATCCTGCTGCGCAAGTACTGGTTCTCGGTGAGCGACACCGAGCAGCAGGAGCGGTTCCGGCGGCGGCTGGAGGACCCGCTGCGGCGCTGGAAGCTGTCCCCGATGGACCTGGAGTCGATCACCCACTGGGAGGACTACTCCCGCGCCAAGGACGAGATGCTGGTCCACACCGACATCGCCGAGGCGCCCTGGTACGTGGTGGAGAGCGACGACAAGCGCCGGGCCCGGCTGAACACCATCGCCCACCTGCTGGCCACGGTGCCCTACCGCGAGGTGCCGCCGCCCGTCCTGGAGCTGCCCCCGCGTCCTCCGTCGACCGGGTACCAGCGCTCGCCGCGCGACCTCCAGAACTTCGTGCCCGACCACGCGGCACGGCTCTAGGCGTACGTCTCCGCTTCAGGCGTAGGGCTCCGCAGGACCTGCCTGGGCCGACCCTTGCCGCGCCCCGGCCCGGACCACCTCGGCCCGGCGCGGACCGTCCCTCTCGGCCGGGCCCCGCCCCGGCCCGGAGCGCGGGCAGGTTCTGGCGATAGCGGTCAGTATGCGACTTTCCGGCACGCGGCCGGTGTGAAGGCGCTGTGATGGCCCCTATTCGTCGCGCGAGCCGAGGTGGAACATGGCCGATCTGGTGCAGGTGGAACCGGCGGTACGACCCCGCCGCGGCAGCCACGTCGCTCCGCCCGCCGCGTCCGGGAGCACCCCGGGCGGGGCGGAGGAGCGGTTCCGGGGGCTGCTGGAGGCGGCCCCGGACGCGATGGTCATCGTGGACGACCGGGGCACCATCCGGCTGGTGAACGCCCAGACGGAGGCGCTGTTCGGCTACGGCCGCGAGGAACTCCTCGGCCGCCCGGTGGAGTTGCTGATGCCGCACCGCTTCCGCGACCAGCACACGGACCACCGCGGCGGCTACGCGGCCAACCGTCAGGTCCGGCCGATGGGCGCCGGTCTCGAACTGCGCGGGCTGCGCAAGGACGGCACCGAGTTCCCGGTCGAGATCAGCCTCAGCCCGCTGGAGACCACGGACGGCCTGCTGGTGTCGGCGGCCGTCCGCGACGTCTCCGAGCGCAAGGCCGCCGAGGCCCGTATCAACGAGCTGGCCGCGCTCGTGGAGTCCTCGCAGGACGCGATCCTCGCCCACACCCTCGACGGCTACGTCACCTACTGGAACGCGGCCGCCCAGCGGCTGTACGGCTGGACCGCCGAGGAGGCCATCGGACGGCACGTGTCGATGCTCGCCCCGCCGGAACTGCGCGGCGAGGTGAAGGGGCTGCTGAAACGGCTGCGGCGGGGCCGCAAGGTCGAGCACTTCGAGACGCTGCGGGTGACCCGCTCGGGCGGGCTGCTCGACGTGGACGTGACGCTGTGGCCGACCCGCGACACCCAGGGCACGGTCGTCGGGGCGTGCGCGATCGTGCGGGACATCAGCGACCGCAAGCGGGCCGAGGCCGAACTGACCGCGCTCTACGAGCAGCAGCGGCACATCGCGCTCACCCTCCAGCGCAGCCTGATGGGCACCCCGCCCGACCTGCCCTCGCTGGCCACGGCGAGCCGCTACCGGCCCGCCACCCAGGGCGCCGGGGTGGGCGGCGACTGGTTCGACCTGGTGCCGCTGGGCGCCGACCGGGTGGGGGTGCTGATAGGCGATGTGATGGGCCGCGGGCTGGAGGCGGCGGCCGTGATGGGGCAGCTGCGGTCGGCGGCGCACGCGCTGGCGAAGACCGGGATGCAGCCCCGTCAGCTGATGCGGGCGCTCGACACCTGCGTCGCCGACCTCGACGTCCCCGACCAGCTGGTCACCTGCTGCTATCTGGTGATCGCCCCGGACACGGGCACGGTCACCATCTGCTCGGCGGGCCATCTCCCGGTCCTGATCGCCGGGGCGGGCGAGGGCGTCCGGCCGCTGGACTGCCCGGTGAACGCGCCGCTCGGGGTGGGCGACGTGCTGTACGAGCAGTCCAGCGCGGAGATAGCGCCGGGGGCCACGCTGGTGCTCTACACGGACGGGCTGATCGAGACGCCGGGCAGTGACATCGAGCTGCGGATCGGTGAACTCACCGAGCTGCTGGAGAAGTTGTTCTCGGGATCGACAGGTCTGGAGGCGGCGGCCGACCAGGTCCTGGCGGGGCTGCTGCCCGACCCGGAGAGCCACAACGACGACGTGACCCTGCTGCTGGCGCAGCTCCCTGCGCCCCCGCTGGCGGCGGTCACCACGGTCCTGGACGCCGTACCCGCCTCGGTGCGCGCGGGGCGGACCTTCCTGAGCGAGACGCTGGCCGCGTGGCAGTGCGCGGACCGCGCCGACGACGCCCTGCTGCTGCTGTCGGAGACGCTCACCAACGCCGTGGTGCACGCCGAGGGCCCGGTCGACGTCCATCTGCACCGCACGGCCACCGACCTCACCGTGGAGGTCGGCGACCGCAGCCCGCGGGTGCCGCAGCCGCGCCCGGCGGCCGAGGAGGAGGAGTCCGGGCGCGGTCTGCTGCTGGTGCGGGCCCTGTCCGACAGCTGGGGGGTGCGGCCGACGGACGAGGGCAAGACCACCTGGTTCACGCTGCGGCTGTGACGGCCCGGGTCAGGCGAGGGCGGTGAAGTCCCGCTCCACGCGCGGGTCTTCGCGCCGTCGTCCGTCGTCCGCGGCGCGGGTCCGGGCGTACGCGTCGAGGTGCGCCCGCACGTACGGCACGGCGACGGTCTCCACCTCCCCCGGCACGAACGCGGGCTGCACGTTCACCTCGAAGACGACGCCGCCGTGCTCCACGGCCAGGTCCACCCCGGCGAAGGGCAGGCCCACCGAGGCGGTCGCGGCGACGGCGAGCGCGGCGAGCCGGGGGTCGAGGTCGGCCGGGGCGATGGGGACCGGGGTGGCGCCCTGGCAGGTGTTGCAGGGGGTGTCCGGGGCGGGCTGCAGGTGCTCGCGGGCGTGCACGACCCGGTCGCCGAGGACGAAGACCCGGAACTGGTGGCGGCGGCCGTCGGCGGTGAAGTTGCCCGCGTCGCGGGAGAGCATCCAGTCGCTGCCGTGCGCCGCGTAGTAGACGCGGGCCGCCTCCACCTGGTCCGGGGTGGTGACGTGGAAGGTGTCGCTGCCCCCGGTGCCGACGACCGGCCGGGCCCAGGTGTCGCCGCCGAGCCGGGCGAGGGTGTCGGCGGCCTCGCGGGCCGTGGGTCCGGACAGGACGGCCGTCTCCATCTGGGCGACGCCGTCGCGGCGGAACCGCTCCACGGTGAGGTTCTTCTCGGTGGCGGTGCGCCAGGCGTCGGGGCCGGTGCCGAGGGTGACCACGTCGTGGAGTTCGAGGACGTCCTGGAACGCGGCCAGGGCACGCCTGCGGTGCGGCGGGATCTCGTACAGGACGACGATGTCGGGGACGACGTCGATCCGCTCCCCGGGCACCGTCAGGCGTAAGCGTCCGCCGTCGCCGACCGCGAGGCCGGTGCCGCCGGACGCGAAGTGGCGGGCGTCGATCCGGACCGGCGGGGCGCCGGTGAGCAGGTCCACGGCCTCGGCGAGATACTCCCGGCAGCCCTCGGGGGACGTCGGATCGGCGATCAGGGCGATGCACGGTCGGGACACAGCGGCCTCCTGGGGCTCTCGACGCGCGCGGCCCGCGGGCACCCTGGGGCTCACGGCCGTACGGCGTCACGGGGGTGGTGCCTGTCGCGCGCCCGGCCCGGCGGCCCGCGCGGGGCTCGCCCACCGGGTCCGCGCCGCGGGGCGGGCCGTCCACTGTAGGCAGGCGGCGCACGACGTGACAGGGCGCACGGCGGCCCGGCTCCTGCCCCGGCCCCTGCGCCGTCCGCACCACCCGTGCGCCCCGCCCCAGCCCCGATTTCCCGGTCCCGCCCCGTTTCCCGGGTCCCGCGGCGGTGCGGTCAGCCCTGCCAGGTCCAGTCGGCCACCTCGGGCAGGTCGGTGCCGTGGACGCGGATCCAGTCGTGGTGGCGCAGCCGCGCGTCCTCCATCCGCTGCCGTACGGCCGCCGCGCGCACCGCGAGGCCGGGCACGCGGTCGATGACGTCCATGACGAGGCGGTAGCGGTCGAGGTCGTTGCGGACGACCATGTCGAACGGGGTGGTCGTGGTGCCGATCTCCTTGTAGCCGCGGACGTGCAGGTTCCGGTGACCGGTGCGGCGGTAGGCGAGGCGGTGGATGAGCCACGGGTAGCCGTGGTAGGCGAAGATGACGGGCCGGTCGGCGGTGAACAGGCCGTCGTACTCGAAGTCGCCCATGCCGTGCGGGTGTTCCTCGCTGGGCAGCAGGCGGGCGATGTCGACGACGTTGACGACCCGGACGGCCAGCTCGGGCAGGTGACGGCGGATCAGCTGGGCGGCGGCCAGGACCTCCTGGGTGGGGACGTCGCCCGCGCAGGCGAGGACGACGTCCGGTTCGCGGTCGCCGGTCTCGGTGCCCGCCCAGTCCCAGATCCCGGCGCCGCGGGCGCAGTGGGCGCGGGCCTGGTCGATGGTCAGCCAGTCGAAGCAGGGCTGCTTCCCGGCCACGACGACGTTGACGTAGTCGCGGCTGCGCAGGACGTGGTCGGCGACCGACAGCAGGGTGTTGGTGTCCGGCGGGAAGTAGACGCGGACCGCCTCGGGGCTCTTGTTGAGGATGTGGTCGACGAAGCCGGGGTCCTGGTGGGAGAAGCCGTTGTGGTCCTGGCGCCAGACGTGCGACGTGAGCAGGTAGTTGAGAGAGGCGACGGGGGCGCGCCAGGGCAGCCGCCGGGTGGTGCGCAGCCACTTGATGTGCTGGTTGACCATCGAGTCGACGATGTGGACGAACGCCTCGTAGCAGGAGAACAGTCCGTGGCGGCCGGTGAGGAGGTAGCCCTCCAGCCAGCCCTGGCAGGTGTGTTCGGAGAGGATCTCCATCACCCGGCCGTGCCGGTCGAGGTGTTCGTCGACCTGGAGGGTCTGGGCCTGCCAGGCCTTGCCGGTGGCGCCGTAGACGGTCTGGAGCCGGTTGGAGGCGGTCTCGTCGGGGCCCACCAGGCGGAAGTCGCGCCGGTCGGCGGTCGCGTGCATCACGTCCTCCAGCAACTCGCCCAGCACGTGGGTGGGTTCGTGGAGGGTGGTGCCGGGCTTGTCGACGGCGACGGCGTAGGTGTCGAGGTCGGGCAGGGGCAGACTGCGCAGCAGGAGACCGCCGTTGGCGTGCGGGGTGGCGCCGAGGCGGCGGGTGCCGTCGGGGACCCAGGTGAGCACGTCGTGGCGGGGGGCGCCGGTCGCGTCGAAGAGTTCCTCGGGCCGGTAGGAGCGCAGCCACGCCTCCAGTTGGCGCAGGTGCTCGGGGTTGTCGCGGACGCCGGACAGCGGCACCTGGTGGGCGCGCCAGGTGCCTTCCACGGACAGTCCGTCGACGTGGGCGGGACCGGTCCAGCCCTTGGGGGTGCGCAGCACGATCACCGGCCAGCGGGGGCGCTCGCGGGCGCCGTCCTCGCGGGCGGCGCGCTGGAACGCGGCGATGCGGTCCAGGGCGGTGTCCATCGCCTCGGCCATGGCGCGGTGGACGGCGGCCGGGTCGCTGCCGGTGACGTGGATCGGGTCGTGGCCGTAGCCGCGCAGCAGGTCGTCCAGTTCCGGTTCGGGGACGCGGGCCAGCACCGTGGGGTTGGCGATCTTGTAGCCGTTGAGGTGCAGGATCGGCAGGACGGCGCCGTCGTGGACGGGGTCGAGGAACTTGTTGGAGTGCCAGGACGCGGCGAGCGGTCCGGTCTCGGCCTCGCCGTCGCCGATGACGCAGGCGACGGTCAGGCCGGGGTTGTCGTAGGCGGCGCCGTAGGCGTGGGAGAGGGCGTAGCCGAGTTCGCCGCCCTCGTGGATGGAGCCGGGGGTCTCGGGCGCGACGTGGCTGGGGATGCCGCCGGGGAACGAGAACTGCTTGAAGAGGCGGGCCATGCCGTCCGCGTCGCGGGTGACGTCGGGGTAGGTCTCGGTGTACGAGCCCTCCAGCCAGGAGTTGGCGACGACCGCGGGACCGCCGTGGCCGGGGCCCCACACGCAGAGGGCGTCGAGGTCGCGTTCGCGGACGACGCGGTTGAGGTGGGTGTAGACGAGGTTGAGGCCGGGCGAGGTGCCCCAGTGGCCGAGCAGGCGCGGCTTGACGTGCTCGGGGCGCAGCGGCTCGGTGAGAAGGGGGTTGGCCATGAGGTAGATCTGGCCGACGGACAGGTAGTTCGCGGCGCGCCAGTGGGCGTCCAACGTCCTCAGCTCGTCGTCGGTGAGGGGGGTGGACACCTGCTGGGGGTCGACGGACATCTGCGGTCCCTTCCGGTTCGGTGGCGGCGGGGGTGCGTGCCGGGGTGGGCGGGGGTGCGTGCCGGTCCGTGTCTCCACCCTCTCCCGGCGACCCGGTACCCGCCAGGGCCGACCGGCCCCGTCCGGACGCGCGGAACCCGCCCGGACGGGGTTGCGGGACACCCGTACGGCCGATCCCGCGCCACCGTCCCGAACGTACGATCCCGCTCGTCCACGCGGACCGCCCCGCCCGACCGGTCCGCCCCGCGTCTCCGGCGGGTGCAGCGGTCCGTGAGGCCGGTCCGGTCCGGTCAGGCGTCCGTGCGGCCGATCCGGTCCACGTGGGCGATGTTCTCCCGGTCCTCGGCGTCCTCGCTGGGTCCGGCGGCGAACCAGGCGTCGAGGATCTCGCGCAGCAGCGGTCCGGAGGTGAGGCGCAGGCCGAGGGCGAGGACGTTGGCGTCGTTCCAGCGGCGGGCGCCGTCGGCGGTGTAGGCGTCGGTGCACAGGGCGGCGCGGACGCCGGGGACCTTGTTCGCGGCGAGGGCGGCGCCGGTCCCGGTCCAGCAGCAGACCACGGCCTGCTCGGCGGTCCCGTCGGCGACGTCGCGGGCCGCCGCCTCGGAGCAGACCGCCCAGCGCGGGTCGGCGCCGGGGGCGAGGGCGCCGTACGCGGTGACGTCGTGGCCGCGCTCGCGCAGTTCGGTGACGAGGGCGCGGGCGACGGGTTCGTCCATGTCGGAGGAGACGGAGATACGCATGCCCGGAGCCTACTGAGCCGGGGCCGGGCCGGAAGGGGGCCACCGGGGGCGCTGTCGGTGCCCGGCGCTACTGTGCGGCCATGACGGAGACGATCACCGACGACCGGCGCTTCCCGCCCGCCCTCGCCGACCTGGCCGAGGTCGCCCTGTCCTACGAGGACGGGATCGACTTCGAGCCGTACGAGGCGTTCGACGCGCCGGAGGAGACCACCGACTGGATCCGCTCGTGGACGGGGAACGACACCCTGGACGGCGGCGCGTACCGCGTGTTCGGGCAGGACGGCACGGGCGGGCTGGCCGCGCTGTGGTGCGTGCGGCCGGGGCTGCCGCTCGCCGCGCAGCCGGTGGTGTTCCTCGGCTCGGAGGGGGAGTGCGGGGCGGTCGCCGGGAACCTGTCGGACTTCCTGTGGGTGCTCGCGGAGGGGGCGGGCCCCAAGGAGGTCGTCGAGTATCCGGGCCTCGACACCCGCCCGCACGCCGCGCTCACCGCGCTGGCCGAGCGGCACGCCGGCACGCCCCGGCGTCCGGCGGCGGAGATCGTCGCGGAGGCGGGCCGGGAGTTCGCCACGTTCCGGGACGACCTGTACGCGCTGTGCCGCTGAGCCCCGCCGGGCCGACCACGGGGCCATGCGTGCCGCGGGGCCCCGGACCGCCTGAAGTTCAGTCCCGGCCGGGCAGCGGGACGTGCCACACCAGGCGGGTCCCGCCGCCGTCCGGGACCTCGGACTCCAGCGCGCCGCCGCGCTGTTCGGCGCGTTCGGCCAGATTGCGCAGGCCGCTGCGGCGGCCCCCGGCCGGAAGGCCCACGCCGTCGTCGGTGACCGTCAGCCGCACCTGACGGCCGTCGGTCTCCAGGACGACGTCGGCGCGGTGCGCGTGGGCGTGCCGGGCGACGTTGGCGAGGGCCTCGGAGAGGACGGCGACCACGTCGTCGGCGATCGGGGCGGGCACCTCGGTGTCGAGCAGGCCCTCCATGCGCAGGCCGGGCGGGTGCCCGAGCAGGGGGGCCGCCTCCCCCGCCACCCGCACCGCGCGCGCCCGCAGCCCCGACCCGCCGCCGCCGTCGCGGGTGCGGAGTCCGAAGATGGTCGACCGGATGATCTTGATGGTCTCGTCGAGGTCGTCCACCGCGCGGGCGACCCGGTCCGCGGCCTGCGGGTGGTCGATGAACCGGCCCGCGCTCTGGAGGGTCATGCCGGTGGCGAACAGCCGCTGGATGGCGAGGTCGTGCAGGTCGCGGGCGATGCGGTCACGGTCCTGGAGCATGGCCAGCTGCTCGGCGTCGCGGCGCCGTTCCGCCAGTTCCAGCGCGACGGCGGCCTGCGCGGCGAACCCCTGGAGCGGCTCGGTCTCCTTCACCGGGAACACCGGCCGCCCGGCCCGCCGCACCAGCAGCAGGACGCCCCGCCCGCCCTCGCCGGTCCCGAACGGGACGGCGACGGCGGGCCCGAGCCCGGTGAGGTCCTGGTCCGCGCCGGGCGCCCCCGCCTCCCGGGTCAGGTCGGCGGTGACGACGGGCGCGCCCGCGGCGAGGGCGCGCGCGGGCAGACCGGAGCCGGGCGGCAGCACCAGCCCCCGGTGCTTCGCCGCGCCCTCCCCGACGGCGTGTTCGACCGTGAGCGTGTCGGAGTCCTCGGCCGGTGTGGCGACCAGGGCGAGCGCGGCGCCGGTGATCTCCCGGGCCCGCTCCGCGATCAGCGCGAGCGCCTCGTCGCGCCGCCCGCCGGACAGCAGCCCGTGGGTGATCTCGGCGGTGGCCCGCAGCCAGCGTTCCCGCAGCCGGGACTCCTCGTACAGCCGGGCGTTGTCGATGGCGACACCGGCCGCGACGGCGAGGGTGGCGAGGACCGACTCGTCCTCCTCGTCGAAGTCGGCGCCGCCCCGCTTCTCGGTCAGGTAGAGGTTGCCGAAGACCTGGTCGCGGACCCGGATCGGGACGCCGAGGAACGTGTGCATCGGCGGGTGGTGGGGCGGGAAGCCGTACGACGCCGGGTGCTCGGAGAGTTCCGGCAGCCGCAGCGGGGCGGGGTGGCGGATCAGCTCGCCGAGGATGCCGTGGCCCTGCGGGTAGGCGCCGATGCGGGCGATCTCCGCCTCGCCGACACCGACCGTGTGGAACGCCGACAGCCGGGCGCCGTCGGCGCCGATGACGCCGAGGGCCGCGTAGCGGGCGTCGACCAGGGTGGCGGCGGCCTCCAGGATGCCGTTGAGGACCTGTTCGAGGTCGAGTTCCCGGCCGACCGAGAGGACCGCCTCCAGCAGGCTGTGCACCCGGTCGCGGGTGCCGCGGGCCGCGTCGAGCCGGGCCTGCACTTCCGCCAGCAGCTCGTCGAGCCGCAGCTGCGGCAGGCGCACACGCGGCTCGTCCGGTCTTCCCACCGGTCCTCCAGGTCCGTCCCGTCGCGGTACGCCGACGGCCCACCGCCGCCCGGGTCCTCGTCGCTTGTCACGGTAGCGGTTCGCCGGGCCGCCGACCGGGGAGTCCGCCCGAGCGGGGGCGGCGGGCAGGGACACCGGTCCCGGCGTGGCGGCGCCGCGTCCGACGGGACCGGCCGGGGCACGGGGCCACCGTCTCCGTCGCCCCGGCGCAGGGGGGCTCGGCTCAGCCGACGCCGGGCCCCTGCCCCTGCCGGTCCCGTGCGCGGGTGGCGAGCACGGCGGCCTGGACGCGGCGTTCCACGCCCAGCTTGGCGAGCAGCCGGGAGATGTGGTTCTTCACGGTCTTCTCGGCGAGGTAGAGCCGCTGCCCGATCTGCCGGTTGGTCAGGCCCTCGCCGACGAGGGCGAGGATCTCCCGCTCGCGCTCGGTGAGCGCGGGCAGCCCGTCCGCCCCGGACGGCGCCCCGGCGCGGGCCCCGGCGGAGGACGGCGGCCCCGGTGCCGCGCCTGTCGGCCGCGCGGGGTCCTCGCCGCGCAGCCGCGCCATCAGGCGGGCGGCGGCGCTCGGGTCGAGCAGGGAGCGGCCCGCGGCGACCGTGCGGACGGCGGAGACGAGGTCGGAGCCCTGGATCTGCTTGAGGACGTAGCCGGAGGCGCCCGCCATGATCGAATCGAGCAGCGCCTCCTCGTCGTCGAACGAGGTCAGCATGAGACACGCCAGGTCCGGCAGCCGCGACCGCAGCTCCCGGCAGACGCTCACGCCGTCGCCGTCGGGCAGCCGTACGTCGAGCACGGCGACGTGGGGGCGCGCGGCGGGCACCCGGGCGAGCGCCTCCCGTACGGTGCCCGCCTCGCCGACCACGGTGATGTCCGGCTCGTCGTCCAGCAGGTCGCGCACCCCGCGCCGGACCACCTCGTGGTCGTCCAGCAGGAAGACCCGGACCGGGCCGCCGTCACCGGCCCGCCCGTCGGCCGCACCCGCCCACGCCTCCCGCGCGCCGGGCCGCTCGCCCTCGGTCATCGGTGACTCCCTCTCCGTACGGACTCCGCCACCTCGCCGTACGGGGTCCGGTACCGATCCTTCTCCGTTCCGGGAAGGACGGCCAGGGCCGAACGGCCCCGGCCGCCGACCGGCGCGGGATCGGGGCCGTTCGGCCCTGGCAGGCGGCCCGCCGGAGCGTTCCCATGGCCTGACCACGGACGGCGGACCGGGACACCGGTCCCGCCCCAGCCCCCGACCTCTGGGAAGCGCCATGCCTCTCGACGCCCCCCGCCCCCCGGTGCCCCGCACCGCTTCCTCCGCCTCTCCCGGCCCGCGCCGGAGCGTCGCGCTCGACGGCGCGGAGGCCCTGCGGCTGCTGGGCAGCGTCTCGCTGGGCCGGGTCGTCTTCACCCGGCACGCGCTGCCCACCGTCCGCCCCGTGAACCACGTCCTCGACGGCGGCGACATCGTCATCCGCACCCACGAGGGAGGCGCCCTCACCTCCCGCGCGGCGGCGGGCGGGGAGGAGGGCGTCGTGGTGGCGTACGAGGCCGACGCCATCGACCCGGACACCCACCTCGGGTGGAGCGTCGTCGTCACGGGTTACGCCCACCGGGTGACGGACCGGCGCGAGCTGGAGCGCTACCGGGCGCTGCTGCACCCGTGGGTGGAGCAGGCGGCGGACTACGCGATCCGTATCCGCCCCGACCTGATCACCGGCATCCGGCTCACCGCCGCCTGAGGACCGGTCGGCGCGCCCGCCGGGGCCGGACGGCCCTGTACGGCGGGCGGCGCGCGGCGGGAGGCTGGAAGCACCCCGGCGCACCCCTTGGAGGCCGCGATGCACACGACCCTCGCCCCCACCCTGCCGCGCGGCCTGCCCGCCGCCCACCGCGGCCGACTGATGGAACTCGCCCACGAGGTCAACATCCCGCAGGGCACCCGCCTGTTCGAGGAGGGCGCCCGCGCCGACCGGTTCTGGGTCGTGCGCAGCGGCAGCGTCGCCGTCGACGTCCGGGTGCCCGGCCGCCGCCCGCCGGTCGTCGAGACCCTCGGCTTCGGCGACCTGGTCGGCTGGTCCTGGCTGTTCGAGCCGTACGTGTGGCACCAGGGCGCGGAGGCCGTGACGCCGGTACGCGCCCACGTGTTCGACGCGGTCGCCGTCCGGCGGCTGTGCGCCGAGGACCCGGCCTTCGGGCAGGCCGTGGAGCACTGGGTCGGCCGGGTCCTGGCCCACCGCCTCCAGGCCACCCGCACCCGCCTCCTCGACCTCTTCGCCCCGTACGGGAGCGGGACCGCGGTGTGAGGCGCGGTCCGCGAAGGCGCACCCACACGAACGGGTGACAGGACTTCGCCGCCGGTCCGCGGCGAGCGCGACGCTGCCACGCTGAGCCGGCGGACGCCCCGCTCGCGCGACGGAGCGACGGGTACGGACGGGTCCGCCCCGCACGATGGGTCGAGGTCCTCGCATGCCGGAGCAGTCCCTCATCCACCGCAAGGCCGCGCACTACTGCACCGTGTTCCGCAACGAACGCGACGGGTGGGTCGGCGAGACCGACGTCCACCGCTGGGCGGACCGCACCACCCGGGTGTTCGGGCTGGCACCGGGAACCGCCCCCGCCGACGCGCTGCGGCGGTCGCTCCTGGAGTACTGGCGGAGACTGTTCGTCCCCATGGACGCGGACGGGGACGGCGTCGTGTCGCGCGAGGAGTTCCTGGCCGGGTTCGTCAGCCTGGCGGACCGGCCGGACGACTACGCGCGGATCGTCACGCCGTCCGCGAAGGTCTTCGTGGCCACCGCCGACACCGACGGGGACGGCGCACTCGACAGGTCCGAGTTCGCGCGTCTGTTCCAGTCCTCGTTCGCGCTGAGCGACGAGGACATCGACGGGTCGTTCGCCGATCTCGACACCGACGGCTCGGGCTCCCTCTCGACCGACGAACTGCGAGCGGCCATCCGCGTGTTCCACAGCAGCACCGACCCCCACGACCGGGGCCACCGCCTCCTCGGGGACCCGGGCCTGTGACCGGCTGGGAGCCGCACCACGCGCTCCCGCCGCCCGGCACCCCGCCCCGGGCCCGCCCCGCCGGTGACAGCACGCCAGGAGAGACGATCGTGACCACCCTTCCGCGTACCACCGGGGCGCCGCTGGTGACGGCACGCGCAGAGCACGCCGTGGCCCGGGCCGGCGTCCTCACCAACCCGTACTTCCGCACGCTGGCGGACGGAACGATGTCCTTGGCGGACTTCCGTGCGAGCCAGGAGCAACTGGGTTTCGCCGTCACCTGCTTCGCCCGCCCGATGGCCGCCCTGTCCTCCCGGATCGAGCATCCCGCGCACCGGGTGGGCATCCTGGGCGACGTCGTGGAGGAGCACGGGGGGTTCCGGCCCCAGGAGTTCCACCACGAGACCTTCCGCCGCTTCCTGGCCGGTATCGGCAGCGAGCCCGCACGGCTGGACGAGCTGACGATGATCCCGGCCGTCCACGCCTACAACAGCGTGCTGAGCGCGGTGTGCACGCTGGAGGACCCGCAGGTGGGCATCGCCTGCATGGGCGCGATCGAGTACGCGTTCGCCTCGGTGTCGGCCCTCACCGGCAACCCGGCCGTCGACCGCGGCTGGGTGGCCCGCGCCGACCTGACCCACTACGGTCTCCACGCCGACCTCGACGAACAGCACGCGGAGGACTTCTTCCTCCTGCTGGAACCCCACTACGCCTCCCCCGCCGCGCGCCGCAGGATCGACCAGGGCCTCGGCCTGGGCGCGTACGTGCTGAACCGCCTCTACAGCGACCTGTCCGACCTGGGCGGCCCGCGGGCGGAGTCGGCGTCGTAGCCGACCGCCGCGCCTGAGCCCGCCGCCCGGAGCCGGCCGGCCCGGCCGCGACCCCGTCGACCGGCAACAGCCGCTCGTGTCGCAGGCGTTGACCAGGCCGGGGCGGAACAGCAGAATGAGCCGCGCACCTGAGAGCGCTCTCAAGGCTTCCTTTCAGTTTGGGAGCGCTCCCATATGTCGCGTCGGGTCGGTTCCGCACTCCGGCGTTCAGTCGTTCACCCGCACTCCACTCCCGCACATTCCAAGGAGACCCATGACCGGCAGCAGCCAAGGTCGGGCGTTCAGCCGTCGCGCGCTCATCGGGACCGGACTCGGCGTCGGCGCCGCCGCGGTCGTCGGCGCGGGCTCGGGCGCGGCCCACGCGTCCTCCCGGCCGTACCGCCCCCAGGCCTCCCCGGAACGCCGGGCCTTCGCCTTCACCACCGCCGCCATGGACGCCTACCCGGTGAACGAGGGCGTCCGGCTGGCCCAGAGCTACACCGACCAGTCGGGCCTGTTCAGCACCGCCTTCACCTACGACAACGCCCTCGCCGTCCTCGCCGCGCTCGCCGTCGGCACCGGCGAGGGCCGCTCCAGAGCCGTGGCCCTGGGCGACGCCCTGCTGTACGCGCAGGCCAACGACCCGGCGCACGACGACGGGCGGCTGCGGCAGGCGTACAACGTCGGCCCGTACACCTTCTACGACGGCTTGCTCCAGCCCGACGGCTTCGTCCGCGCCGACGGCACCGCCAACGTGGGCACGCAGTTCGGCTTCACGGGGACGGCCGTCGGCGACATGGCCTGGGCGGGCATCGCGCTGTCGGCGCTGGCCCGCGACACCGGCCGCCGCCGCTTCCTGACCGGGGCCGTGCGCATCGGGGAGTGGATCGAGCGCAACGGCCGGACGGACGAGCCGCTCGGCGGCTACAAGTTCGGCGTCGACGGGGCGAACAAGCCGCTGCCGTTCACCTCGACCGAGCACAACACCGACCTGGTCTGCCTGTTCGGCAGGCTCGCCCGGCTCACCGGGGACCGGGTGTGGCGGGAGCGGCGGGCGCGCGCGGTGGCCTTCCTGGAGAAGGTGTGGGAGCCCGACGGCGGCTTCTTCTACACGGGCACCAACGACGGTGTCACGGTGAACCGTTCACCGATCCCCGAGGACACCCAGACCTGGACGCACCTCGCCCTCGACTCCCGCCGGCACTCCCGCTCGCTGGACTGGGCGGCGGCCCACCTCGCGGTACGGGACACCGCCGACCGGCCCAACAGCACCGTCCCGGCGGGGCAGTCGTACGACGGCGTCACGTTCAGCTCGGCGAGCCTGCTGGCGAACGAGGACGCGCCGATCGCCGACGGCCAGCCGAAGCCGGACCGCAACGGCGTCTGGTTCGAGGGCACCGCACACCTCGCGCTCTCCTTCCGCGACCGGGACGGCCGGGGCGACGCGACCCGCGCCCGGCGGCTCCTCGACTCCATCGAGCGCGCGCAGGACCGGCTCGGCGGCGGGCAGACCCTCGGCGGGACGCCCGTCCGGGACGGCTCCGGCGTGGTCTCCGCGAGCAGCCCCATCGACACCGGGTTCGGCTTCGGCTACTACCCCTACCGGCACCTCGGGGCCACCGCCTGGTACCTGCTGGCGGCGACCCGGACGAATCCGCTGCGCGCCTGAACGGCGCGGGCGGCGGCCGCTGTTGGGGCAGCGGGACCCGCTGACGGCGGGCGCGGTGGCGCGTGCCGTCAGCGGGGCGGGTCCGACGGGGCTCCGCCCGGGTCCCCGCCGATGCGCTTCAACTCCTTGATCTCGCCGCCCAGTCGGGGACGGAACCGCTCCAGCAGGTCCGTCTTTCCGCTGACCACCCAGCGGGTGCCGACGAGATAGGTGCCGCCGTACACGGCGGCGGAGTCCAGCCAGGTCTCCTTGAACCGCTCCTCCGGGAACGTGGTGATCAGGTAGCCGGTGTCGCCGGTGCGGCAGGCGCCCTGGCGCAGTTCGTCGGCGTCGATCCGGATGTCGGCGGTGCAGCCGGTGAGGCCGGCGATCACCTCGACCTTGGCGGGGGCCACTACGCCGGCGGCGGGCGCGGCGGACATCTTCGCGGGGTCGCCGTCCGCGCCCGTCGACCGGTTCCTGTCGTCGGAGGTGCCGCAGGCGGCCGTGGCCGTGGCAAGGAGGGCTGCGGCCGCGACGAGGGGCAGGGCGCGAGGGCGGGGTGGGCGGCGGGGGTGCGGGGACACGTGCCTCTCCGTGGTCGGGGTGTGGGCTCCGCCCGGTCCGGGGAGGGGAGGAGCGGGCGGGCGTCTGTGTACGGGGGTACGGGTGGGTGGGGGGTGGTGTTCAAACGCGGGCTCGCCCCGGACGGGCTGAATTCAGCGGCCGGGGTCGTCGGTGCCTGGGTAGTTTTCGTTCATGGATGAGGTCGAAGTCGTCGTCGCGCACTCCGAGCGGGCCACGGTGCGGGTCGGGGACATGTTCCTGAAGGTGGACGGCGATCCGGGGCGGCTCGACGCGGAGGCCGCGGTGATGGGGGTCGTACCGGTTCCGACGCCTTGGGTGCTGTGGCGGAAGCCGCATGTGCTCGCGGTCGCCGCGCTGGCGGGGGCGCCGCTCGGGCGGCTCGGCGGGGCGTCGACGGCGTCCGCGGCGGGGTGGGCCGCGGCGGGGGCCGCGATCAGGGCGTTGCACGACGCGCCGCCGCCCGCCCGGACCGGCGGGGCGGGCCGGAGCACCGACGCGCTGAGGGCGGAACTCGACGACGAGTGCGCCGCGCTGGTGGCGGGCGGGCTGCTGCCCGCCGACCTGGTGGCGCGGAACCGGGAGGTTGCCGAGGCCGCGCTGCGGCCGTGGAAACCGGCGTTCACCCACGGCGACCTCCAGATCGCGCACGTCTTCCTCGACGGCGACGAGGTCACCGGGATCATCGACTGGTCCGAGGCGGGCCGGGGTGACGCGCTGTACGACCTCGCCACCTTCACGCTCGGACACGAGGAACGCCTCGGCGCCCTCCTCGCCGGGTACGGCGGCGACGTCGACCTCGACGTGGTCCGGGGGTGGTGGTCGTTGCGGAGTCTGCTGATCGTGCGCTGGCTCGCCGGGCACGGCTTCGACCCGTTCGCGCCGGGCTGCGAGGTCGACGTGCTGAGGGCCCGGATGTGAACGGACCTGCCGCGCCCTCGGGTTGGGTCAGAGCGGGGTCGCCGCGTGCAGGATCAGGACCATCGTCACCGCCGAGTTCGCCGACGACATCGCGGAGACCGCCGTACCGGCCGCCGCCGTCCACGCGGCGACCCCGACGGCGGTGAACACGGAGGGCCAGGCCCGGTGGGCGGCCGGTGCGGGGCGCAGCAGGGCCTCGACCCGGCGCGGGACGGGACCGGCGGCGGCGAGGCCCGCGAGGGTGGGGGCCGGGGTGCCGTGCCCGGCGAGGGCCGCCTTGCCGATGGCGCGGGCCACGACCCGGCGGTCGCCGACGGCGCGGGCCGCGTCCTCGTCCGCCCAGCGTTCCGTGGTGTAGGCGACGGCCGTGCCGAGGGGGCGCAGGAAGGGGTTGGCGCGGGCGGCGAGCCGCGTCACCAGAAGAAAGCGGTGGTGGCGGGCCGTCAGGTGGGCTCGCTCGTGGGCGAAGAGGGCCCGGCGCTCGGCGGGGCGCAGGCCCGCGAGCAGGGCGGTGGTGACGACGATGCGGTCGCGTCCGGCGCCGCCGGGGAGGGCGTAGGCGTAGGGCGTGGGGTCGGGCAGGACCGCGACCTCGGTGCCGGGCAGCCCGGCGAGGGCGCGGTGGGCGCGGCGGCGGACCCGGCGGTGCCGCCACAGGGTGCGGGCGCAGACCGCCGCCACCAGCAGCAGCGCGGGGATGGCGGCGCGTCCGGCCACCTCGTCGTAGGGGACGGCGGCCCGGACTTCGGGGTCGGACCAGCCGTCGGGCAGCGGGTTGCCGGGGAGCTGGGCGGTGCCGACCACCATCAGCAGGCCGAGGCAGACCGTGCTGCACAGGGCCATCACGCCCGCGACGGCGGTGAGCAGCCGGGTCGCGGCGCGCGGGTGGAGGTGCTGTTCGGCGAGGCGGGCGATCGGCCACGCCGTCAGCGGCAGCACCAGCGGGAGGAAGACGAAAACCCCCATGCGGTCTCAGTCTTTCCTCTCGGCGCCGTCGGAGCCGTCGGGGTCGGACCCGCCGATGCCGGACCCGTGGGGGTCGGATTCGTCCTTCGCGCGGCCGAGGAGGTCGCGCAGGAGGCGTTCGTCGTCGGGTGCGAGGGAGGTGACGAAGCTGGCGAGGACCGCCTCGCGGTCGCTCTCGCCGTCCAGGAGGCGGCGCATGCGGTGAGCGGCGAGTCCGGCCTCGTCGGAGACCGGGGTCCAGGCGAAGGAGCGCCCGGCGCGTTCCCGCGTCACGGCTCCCTTGGCGAGCAGCCGGGTCAGGATGGTGATGACCGTGGTGTAGGCGAGGTCGCCGCCGAGGCGTTCCTGCACCCAGCCGGCGGTGGCGGGGGCGTCCGCCTCCCGCAGGGCGGACAGCACCTGCACCTCCAGTTCGCCCTGTCCCCGTCGCCGGGGCCGCCGGTCCTCCGTCACGCCCTGTCTCCTCTCCGCCGCCCCGCGCGCCCGCCGCTACGGGCACCGTGAGCGCCCCATCGTACGGAGGTGGCGCGGCCGGGCGTGCCGCGGCCGATTTCCGGACCGGTCTGTCGCCGGGCCGGGCGATGCCGCATGATGAGCGGGCCATGCCGCCGCCCCTCCCCCGCAGCCGAACCGCCCCGACGGCCCGACCGGTCCGACGTGCCCGGTCCCGGCCGGTTCCCGTGTCCGCCGCGCCGCCCCTGCCCGCCGCGCGGGCCGCGGTGTTCGCGGTCGTCGGCACGGTCCTCGGGATCGGCGCCCACCGGTTGCTCGCGGAGCGGCCGGTGCCGTGGGCGCAGGGCGCGGTCGCGGCGGCGGTGATGTTCGCGGTGGGGCTGGCCGGGGTGCGCCGGCCGCGCGGTCTGGTGACGGTCGCGGCGTGGAGCGTGCTGGCCCAGTCGGGGCTGCACCTGTGGCTGTCGCACACCGGCCGCGCCGCACCGCCCCCCGCCGTCGCGCACGCCGCGCACGGGCACGGTGTCCACGACGTCCACGCCGCCTGGTACGAGCGGCTGCACGACTCCCTCGCGATGACGGCGGCGCACGCCGTGGTCGCCGCCCTCGTCGCCGTCCTCCTGCACCGCGCCGACGGCGTGTGCTGGGCGCTGGCCCGGGGGACGACGGCCGCGCTCGACGCCGTACGGGGTCTGCTGGTCCGGCGGCCGGTGCGCCCGGCCGGGCCGGAGCCCGCGACCGCGGCCGTCGGGGCGGCGGGGCGGGACGACCGGCTTCCCGGCCACGGGGCGCCGCTGGCGCACGCGTTGGTGCGGCGGGGTCCGCCGACGGGGTCCGCACCCGTCGTCCGACCCCCTCGGGGCGCCCGTCCGGCCCAGCCGACGGGTGGCCCCGCACACCCACGTGCCTGGAGTGACCCATGTCCCGCATCACCCTGCCGCGCGGCGCGCGGCGTCTGACCGTCGCCGCCACCGCCGCGGCGGCCGTCCTGCTGGCCGCCGTACCGGCCGCCGCCCACGTCGAGGTCGAGGCCAAGGGGGCGCAGGCCCTCGCCGAGAACGTCGAACTCACCTTCACCGCCGAGTCGGAGTCCGCCACCGCAGGCATCACCGAACTGCGCATCGTGCTCCCGGAGGGCATCACACCCGCCGACGTGGCGTACGGGACCGGCCCCGAGGGCTGGTCGCTCACCGCCACCGCCGACGGCTACTCGGTGAAGGGCCCGGCCGTGAAGGTCGGGGAGAACGCCGAACACTCCATCGTCGTACGGCAGTTGCCCGACGCCAAGGAGCTGGTGTTCAAGACGCTCCAGACGTACAGCGACGGGAAGGTCGACCGCTGGATCGAGCTGGCCGAGAAGGGCGGCGACGGGCACGGACACGGGCACGGCAACGAGGCGCCCGTCCTGAAGCTGAAGGCCGCCGCCCCCGGCGCGCAGAGCGTCAGCCCCACCCCGAGCGCGCCGCCCACCCCGTCCGCCGAGCCCACCCCGAGCACGGAGAAGACGCCGGTCGACGCCACCGCGCAGGCCGCCGACACCGGGAAGGACGACGACGGCGGGCTGTCGGGCGGCGCCTGGGCGGGCATCGTCGCCGCCGTCCTGGCCGTGGTCGCGGCCGCGGTGCTGCTCGTCCGGCGCCGGGGCTCCGCCCAGGCGTAGTCCCGCCCCGCACCGGTCGTCGGCGCGACGACGGCACGCCCCGCCGGTCAGCCGTGCGGGGCGTGCCCGCTCACCCGGTGGTCGGCGTGGCTCAGCGCCTCCAGGACCAGGCGCCGCAGGTGGCCGTCGCTGAGCCGGTAGTGGACGTGCCGCCCCTCGCGGCGGGTGTCGACCAGCCCGGCGAGCCGCAGCTTGCCGAGGTGCTGGCTGACCGCCGTGCGGGAGGCGCCGCAGCGCCCGGTGAGCGAGCCGACGTCCGACTCCCCCTGGGCCAGCAGCCAGAGCAGGTGCAGCCGGGTCGGGTCGGCCAGCATCGCGAACACCCCGGTGGCCTCGGCGAGCCGCGCCCCGTCGGGGTCCCGCAGATGCACATCGGACGCAGGTGGGAGGGGCTGGCTCTCGGGCATGGGGCCAGCCTAGGGCCAGGGCGGTCGCCGGGCGGGGAAAGGCCGGTTCATCATGTGCGCAGATGCGCACATGATGACTACACTCGGCGGTCGACACCAGCCCGTCCGGCCGGTCCCCCGGTCCGCGCCGCCACGGGAGCCTCCCCCCGGAGCCGCCCGCATGCTCACCGTCCTGCGCCACCGCGTCTACCGCCGCCTGCTCACCGCCCAGGTCGTGGCCCTGACCGGCACCGGGCTGGCCACCGTGGCGCTCGCGCTGCTCGCGTACGACCTCGCGGGCGCCGACGCGGGGTCGGTGCTCGGCACCACGCTCGCGCTCAAGATGGTGGCCTACCTGGTGATCGCGCCGTTCGCGGGCGCGCTGCCCGCCCGGGTGCCGCGCCGGGTGCTGCTGGTGGCCGCCGACCTCACCCGGGCCACCGTCGCCCTGCTGCTCCCCTTCGTGGACCAGGTCTGGCATGTGTACGTCCTGGTCGTCCTGCTCCAGTCCGCCTCCGCCGTCTTCACGCCGGTCTTCCAGGCCGCGCTGCCGGACGTCCTGCCCGACGAGCGGGACTACACCCGGGCGCTGTCGCTGTCCCGGCTCGCCTACGACCTGGAGAGCCTGCTCTCCCCCGCGCTGGCGGCGGCCCTGCTCACCGTCCTGGCGCCCGCCCGGCTCTTCACCGGCACCGCGCTGGGCTTCCTGGCCTCGGCGGCCCTCGTCCTGGCCACCCCGCTCCCCCGCCCCGCCGACCCCACGGACCGCGGCGGCACCCTCGCCCGGACCGGGGCGGGCCTGCGCCTGTTCCGCGCCGACCCCCGGCTGCGCGCCCTGCTCGCGCTGAACCTCGCGGTGGCCGCGGCGGGCGCGCTGGTGACCGTCGACACCGTCGTCTACGTACGGGAGTTCCTCGGTCTGCCCGCCGGGGCGCTGCCGCTCGCGCTCGGCGCGTACGGGGCCGGGTCGATGGCCGTGGCGCTGGCGCTGCCGCGTGTCCTGGAGCGGTCGGACGACCGGACGGTGATGCTGCGCGGCGGGCTCCTGACGGCCGCCCTGTTCGGGGCGCTCGGCGTCCTCACGGGCGCGGGCGGGGCGGGCCCGTGGGCGCTGCCGGGCCTGCTCGCCGTGTGGGCGGGCTTCGGGGCCGCCTGCGCGCTGGTGCTGACCCCGGCCGGTCGGGTGGTGCGGCGGGCGGCGCCCGCGCGCGACCGGACGGCGGTGTTCGCGGCCCAGTTCTCCCTGTCGCACGGCTGCTGGCTGCTGACCTATCCGCTGGCGGGCTGGACCGCGTCCACGGGCGGTCTCGGCCGGACGGCGGCCGTCCTCGGCGTCCTCGCCCTGGTGGCGGCGGTGGGGGCGGTGCGGCTGTGGCCCGCGCCCGGCGCGCACACCCACGCGGACCTGCCCGCCGGGCACCCGCACCTGGCGGACGCCCGCCGCGTCCCGTCCGGCTGGCGGCACCGCCACGGCCCGGTCGTCGCCGACGGGCTGCCCGCCCACCCGTGAGCCGTCGCCGTACGCCCGCGCCGCGCCCGTCCCGGCGGCCCTCCCCGTCAGCCGACCGGCTGCTTGCGGGCCGTGTCCGGTCCGACGACCGTCTCCCAGTCCACGACCCGGTCGCACCAGCGGGTCAGCAGGACCCGGTCGTGGCCCACGGCGAGCAGGGCGGCGCCGGTCCTGGCGCGGTACTCCTCGACGACACCGACCAGAGCGGCCGTGGTGGAGGCGTCGAGCATGGCGGTCATCTCGTCGCAGACGAGACGGCTCGGGCGCAGCACCAGGGCACGGGCCAGGCAGGCGCGTTGGAGCTGGCCGTCGCTGACCTCGTGCGGGCGGCGGGCCAGCAGATCGGGGGTGAGGCCGACGTCGGCGGCGAGTTCCGCGACCCGGTCGGCGGCCTCGGCGCGGCGGCCGGTGGCGCGCAGGGGCTCCGCGATCAGGTCGGCGAGGCGCAGCCGGGGGTCGGCGGAGAGCCGGGGCTGCTGGAAGACCACGCCGAACGTGGTGCGTTGCTCGCGGGGCGCGCGGTGGCGCCAGTGCCGGACCGGGCGGCCGTCGAGGAGGAGGGTGCCGGAGTCGGGGCGGTGCAGGAGGGCGGCGACCCGGGCGAGGGTCGACTTGCCGCAACCGCTGGGGCCGAGCAGGCCGACGGCCTCGCCGGGGGCGACGGTGAGCGTGGCGTCGCGGACGGCGGGGGCGCGGCGGTCGTATCCGGCGGTGACGGACCGGAGTTCAAGCACGGGCGTCCTCCGTGACGTGCGGGTGGTGGCAGGCGACGGGGTCGCCCTGTCGGGGCAGGGGCGGCTGGACGGCGCAGGCGTCGGTGCGGCGGTCGCAGCGCGCGGCGAAGGCGCAGCCCTCGGGGAGGGCGCCGAGTTCGGGCGGCAGGCCGGGGACGGGGACGAAGGCCCGCTCGGGCAGGGCGTCCAACAGGCCCCGGCTGTAGGGGTGACGGGGGCCGCGTCCGCCGAAGAAGGCGTCGGCGTCGGCGAGTTCGACGATGCGGCCCGCGTACATGACGGCGATCCGGTCGGCGACGCGACGCGCCGCGGCCAGGTCGTGGGTGATCATCAGCAGCGCGCGGCCGGGACCGTCGCCGTCGTCGCCCGTGCCGCCGTGGTCGACGTGGCGGCGGAGTTCGTCGACGGTGCGGTCCACGAGGTCGCGGTCGAGGCCGGTGGTGGGTTCGTCGGCGAGGAGCAGCGGGGCGTCGCCGACCAGGGCGAGGGCGGTGGCGGCGCGTTGGGCGAGGCCGCCGGAGAGCTGGTGCGGGTACCGGTCGAGGTGGTCGGGCGGGAACGCGGCCCGCTCGGCGGCGGCCACGGCCGCGTCCCGTACGGCGGCCCTGCCGCGTACCTCGGTCAGCGCGGCCACGGTCTCCTGGAGGTGGGCGCGGACGGTGCGGACCGGGGTGAGGTGGGCGGCGGGGCTCTGCGGGACGAGGCCGATGACGCGGCCGCGGACCGTGCGGGCGAGGACGTGTTCGTCGGCGCCGATCAGGTCGAGGCCGCCGACGTGGGCCGTGCCGGTGGTGCGCGCGTTGCCGGGGAGCAGGCCCAGCAGGGCGGAGGCGAGGACGGACTTGCCGCAGCCGCTCTCCCCGATCAGGGCCAGGCACTCCCCGGGCGCCACGTCGAAGTGGGCGTCGGTGACGGCGGCGACGTGCCGCCCGCCCGGCATGAGGAAGCGCACCGTCAGGCCGCGCACCGACAGCACGGGCGCGTCCCCCTCGGGCGCGGCGGCGGACGGCCCGGCGGCGGACGGCCGGGGTGCGGGGGGCCGAGGGGCAGACGGTCGGGGTGCGGGGGGCCGGGCGTCGGAGGGGCGCTCGGCGGGGCGCTCGGTCACAGCATCAGCTCCGATCGGCGGCGGGGGTTGATCCGCTCCCGCCAGACCCCGGCGAGCCCGGCGACGGCGAGGGTCGGGACGATGAGGAAGAGTCCGGGGAAGAGCGTCGGCCACCACTGCCCGGCGAGCAGGGAGCCGCGGGCGCTCTGGATGAGGGTGCCGAGGCTCGCGGTGTGGGTGGGCAGGCCGAGGCCGAGGAAGGACAGCGCCGACTCGTGCCACATGGCGTGCGGGACCATCAGGACGGCCGCGAGCCCGGCCTGGGGCAGCACACCGGGCAGCAGGTGCCGTACGGTCACCCGCCACCGGGAGGCGCCGCCGGAGACGGCCGCGTCGACGAACGGGCGGGCCCGCAGGGAGAGCACCTCGGCGCGGACGATGCGCGCGGTCGACAGCCAGTGGGTGAGGGCGACCGAGACGATCACCGGCCACACGCCGGGCCGGAACATCGCGACGATGAAGATGCCGAGCAGCAGGTGCGGCACCGAGGAGAAGGTGTCGACGAGCCGCATGACGACCCGGTCCACCCAGCCGCCGAAGGCGCCCGCGGTGGCGCCGACGGCCGTGCCGAGGACGGTCGTGGTGAGCGCGGCGGCCACCCCGACGAGCAGGGAGACGCGCAGGCCGTACACGCAGCGCAGCAGCAGGTCGCGGCCGACGTCGTCGGTGCCGAACGGGTGGGCCGGGCTCGGCGGGCGCAGCTTCGCCGCGAGGTCGACGGCCTGCTGGTCGAGCTGGACCAGGGGCGGCACGAGCAGCACGGCGAGCACGGTCACCGCGACGAGGGCGATCGAGACGCGGGCCCGCAGGGCGTGGGTGGAGCGGCGCGCCGTGCCGGGGGCCCGGCGTCGGGGGGCGGGGGCCTTGTGCGGCGCGGCGTCAGCCATGGGGATCACATGTCACGGAGGTTCACCCTCGGGTCGAAGAGGCCGTAGAGGAGGTCGGCGAGGAGGTTGCCGGTGAGGACGGCCAGGGTGGCGAGCGTGGTCAGGGCGGCGAGCAGCGGGAAGTCGACGGCGAGGGCGGCCTCCACGGTGGCGGCGGCGATGCCGGGCCAGCTGAAGACGGTCTCCACCAGCAGGGCCCCGGTGATGAGTTCGGGCACCCGCGAGCCGATCAGGGTGAGGACGGGCAGGAGTCCGGAGCGCAGGGCGTGGCCGAGCAGGACGGTGCCCTCCCCGAGGCCGCGGGCGCGGGCGCCGCGCACCGGGTCCTCCGCGAGGGCGTCGGCGACGCCCTGGCGGACGTAGAGGGTGAACCAGGGCAGTTGGGAGATCGCCAGGACCGCGGCGGGCAGCACGAGGTGGCGGGTGACCTGGCCCGCGGTGACGACCTCGCTGGCGGTGTCGGTGAGGCCGCCCGCCGGGAGGACGCCGAGGCGGAGCGCGAACACCCAGACGGCGAGGAGGGCGATCCAGAAGACCGGGGCGGCCTCCAGGGTGTAGGCGAGGGAGGTGACGGTCCGGTCGAGCCAGGAGCCGGGGCGGCGGGCGGCGAGGACGCCGAGGACGGTGCCGGTGAGGACGGCGGCGGCGAACGCGACCGCGCACAGCAGCGTGGACCACACCAGGCGTTCGCCGATGACCTCGGCGACGGGCTGGCGCATCACGCTGGACTGTCCGAGGTCGCCGCCGAGGGCGGCGGTGAGCCAGTCCCACCAGCGGGCGGCGAACGGCTCGTCCGCGCCGAGGTTGGCGCGCAGCCGGTCCAGGGTCTCCTGGTCGGCGCCGAGGGCGGCGGTCCCGGCGTACGCCTTGACGGGGTCGAAGGGGGAGGCGGCGGCGATCGCGAACACGCCGAAGGTGACGGCGAGCAGGACGGGGACGGCGAACAGGGTCCGCCGTCCCGCCAGCCGGGCCATCGCCCCCCAGGGCAGGGGCGGCCGGGTCACTTCTTGGGCTGCCAGTCCTCGATGTTCCACCAGGGGCCGCTGGAGAAGCCGTGCTCGTGCGGCTCGACCTGGGTGGTGAGGCCCTGCCAGCGGTCGGCGAGGACGTAGAGGTGGTCGATGTGGGTGAGGAAGGTGTAGCCGGGGTTCTCGACGAGGGCGCGCTGGAGGCCGTCGTAGGCGGTCTTGCGGGCGGCGGGGTCCTGGCTGCGGCGGCCGGTGTCGAGGGCGGCGTCGACGGCCGGGTCGTCGTAGCGGCCCATGTTGTTGAAGCCGTCGCCCGCGAGGCTGGAGTGGAGCAGGGTGTAGAGGCCGAAGTCGGGGTCGCCGGTGCTGCCGAAGCCCGCGAGGACGGCGTCGTTCTTCATGCGCGGCTCGATGACCTCCCAGGTGGCGCTCTCCACCTCGACGTCGATGCCGGTCTTCTTGGCGTCGGAGGCGTAGGCGAGGGCGTGGTCCTGGCGGACCTTGTCGCCGGAGGGGTAGAGCAGGGTGAAGGAGGCCTTGCGGCCGTCCTTGGCGCGGATGCCGTCGGAGCCGGGCTTCCAGCCCGCCGCGTCGAGGATCTTCCCGGCCCCGGCGAGGTCCTGGGGGCGTTCGATGCCCTTCGCGAACCAGGGGTCGTCGAGGGGCAGCGGGCCGTAGGCGGGCCGTCCGGCGCCTTCGAGGATCTTGTCGACCATGGCCCGGCGGTCCACGGCGGCGTCCAGGGCGCGGCGGATCGCGCGGTCGCCGGTGACCTTGTTCGCGGTGGGCAGAGTGACGGTGCGGAAGTCGTAGGACGTCGCGTCGTACGTGCGGCGCCCGCCGTCCTTCGCGAAGGTGGCGGCGAGGTTGGGCGGGAGGATCGCGCCGTCGAGGTCTCCCGCGCGCATGCGGGTGGCGCGGACGTCGTCGTCCTCGACGATCGCCATGGTGAAGCTCTTCACCTTCGGCTCGGGGCCCCAGTAGCGGGGGTTGGCCTTGAAGGTGAGCTTCTCGCCCTTGCGCCAGTCCGCGAGGACGTACGGCCCGGTGCCGACCGGCCGGGTGTTGAAGGCGCCGGTGTTGGGGTCCTGCTTCCCGGCGACGTGCTCGGGCACGATCGGCAGGACGGTGCGGGCGGCGAACGGCGCGTAGGGGTACTTGAGGGTGAAGACGACCGTGTCGTCCCCGGCCGCGCGCACGTCCTTGATGGCGTCGAGTTCGCTGCGGTAGGTGTTGTTGGTGCCCGCGTCGAGGACGGTGCGGTACGTGAAGACGACGTCGTCGGCGGTGAGCTTCTCGCCGTCGCTGAACTCGACGCCGCCGCGCAGGCGGTACGTGTAGGTGAGGCCGCCGTCGGTGATCTGGGGGAGGTCCTGGGCGAGGGCGGGCCGTAGGGCGAGGTCGGCGTCGTGGGTGAGCAGCCCGTCGAAGATCTTGGAGTTGCCGTCCTTGCCGTAGCCGAGGAGCGGGCTGAGCGTGTCCGGCTCCGAGGCCACCCCGATGACGACGGTGTCGGCGGCGCCGTCCCCCGCCGGGCCGCCGCCGGGCGCCGAACACGCGCTGATCCCGCCCGCCAGCGCCGCCACGGCGGCGGCCCCTCGTATGCGTCCAGGTGTCCGCCGGAGTGTCCGTCGGATCGTCATGCGCGTCTCACACCCTTACTGGTGGCTGAATGTAGTTGCATATTATGTGCAGGTAAGAGTTGCCCATGAAATTCAGCCGTCAGTCCCCGATCCGGACCCGATACGGGCCCGATCGTGGCCGGAACCCGTCCGGCGCGCGTTCCCTACCGTCCGCGCCGCCGCGATCTCAAGGGATCCCCCGGGAGGGTCTGCTCACATTTCCCTAGAGTTCAAGGTCACAGGGCTGGCCTCTGCTGATCCGCCGACCGGCTGGCCTAGCATCCGAACATGACGGTCCTGCCTGACGACGGGCTTGAGCTGGCCGGCGAGTTCCCTGACGTGACGCACGAGCAGTGGCAGCGCCTCGTGGCGGGTGTCCTGCGCAAGGCGGGCAAGGACGTCGAGGGCGCCGAGGCCGAGGAAGCCCTGTCCACGACGCTTGAGGACGGGTTGCGCACCCGCCCCCTGTACACCGCGCGCGACGAGGCGCCCGACCCGGGACTCCCCGGGCTCGCGCCCTTCGTCCGGGGCAGCCGTCCCGAGGGGAACACCGTCGGCGGGTGGGACGTCCGCCAGCGGCACACCGCCGCCGACAACGCGGCCGTCCTGGCCGACCTGGAGAACGGCGTCACCTCGCTGTGGCTGGTCGTCGGCGAGGGCGGCCTGCCGCCCGCCGCCCTGGAGCCGACCCTCGACGGCGTCCTCCTGGACCTCGCGCCCGTCGCCCTCGACGCCGGAGCCGACGCCGAGACCGCCGCCGCGACCCTGCTGCGGCTGTACGAGGAGCGCGGCGTCGCCCCCGAGGCCGCGCGCGGCACCCTGGGCGCCGACCCGCTCGGCCACGAGGCCCGCACCGGACAGGCCCTCGACCCGGCCCCGGCCACCGCGCTCGCCCTCCGCTGCGTCACGTCGTACCCCGGACTGCGGGCCCTGACCGTGGACGCGCTGCCGTACCACGAGGCGGGCGGCTCGGCCGGGCAGGAGCTGGGCGCCTCACTGGCGACCGGCGTCGCCTACCTGCGGCAGCTCACCGAGGCCGGACTCGGCGTCGAACAGGCCCTCGGCCAGCTGGAGTTCCGCTACGCGGCGACCGCCGACCAGTTCCTCACCATCGCCAAGCTGCGCGCCGCCCGCCGCCTGTGGGCCCGGGTCGCCGAGGTGTCCGGGGCGCCCGCGGCGGGCGCCCAGCACCAGCACGCGGTGACCTCGCCGGTGATGATGACCCGCCGCGACCCCTGGGTGAACATGCTGCGCACCACGATCGCCGCGCTGGCCGCCGGGACCGGCGGGGCGGACGCGGTGACCGTCCTCCCCTTCGACGAGGCCCTGGGTCTGCCGGACGCCTTCGCCCGCCGCATCGCGCGCAACACCTCCACCGTCCTCATCGAGGAGTCCCACCTGGCGCGGGTCATCGACCCGGCGAGCGGCTCCTGGTACGTGGAACGGCTCACCGACGAACTCGCCCACGCGGGCTGGGAGTTCTTCCGCTCCGTCGAGCGCGACGGCGGCCAGGCCGCGGTCCTGCGCTCCGGCCGCCTCGCCGACGACCTCGCCGCGACCTGGCGGACCCGCGGCGCGAAGCTCGCCGCGCGGCGCGAGCCGATCACCGGCGTCAGCGAGTTCCCGAACCTGGCCGAACCGCCCGTCCACCGCGCACCGGCGCCCGCGCCGCGCTCGGGCGGGCTGCCGCGGGTACGCCGCGACGAGGCCTTCGAGGCGCTGCGCGCCCGCTCGGACGCGCACCTCGCGGCCACCGGGTCCCGGCCGCGGATCTTCCTGGCCACCATCGGCCCCGCCGCCGCGCACACCGCGCGCGCCGCCTTCGCCGCCAACCTGTTCCAGGCGGGCGGCATCGAAGCCGTCACGACGGGCACCTTCGAGGAGAGCGGGGCGGCCGAGGCCTGCCTGTGCTCCAGCGACGCGCTCTACGCCGAGCAGGCCGAACAGACCGCCGCCGCCCTGCGCTCCGCCGGGGCCACGCACGTGTTCCTGGCGGGCCGCGGCGACTACGCCGGGGTCGACTCCCGGATCTTCGCCGGGGCCGACGCCGTGGGCGTGCTGTCCACCACCCTCGACCGCATGGGAGTGTCCTGACATGGGAATCCCCGACTTCACCGGGATCGAGCTGGGGACCCCGGCCGCGGACGGGGGCGCCGACGAGTGGCGCACGGCTGTTAAGCGGGCCGCGGGCGGCGACGACCTGCTGTGGGAGACCCCCGAGGGCATCCCCGTCAAGCCGCTCTACACCGGGCAGGACCTGGAGGGCCTCGACTTCCTCCACACCTACCCGGGCACGGCGCCGTTCCTGCGCGGCCCCTACCCCACGATGTACGTCAACCAGCCGTGGACGATCCGCCAGTACGCGGGCTTCTCCACCGCCGAGGAGTCCAACGCCTTCTACCGCCGCAACCTGGCCGCCGGGCAGAAGGGCCTCTCCGTCGCCTTCGACCTGCCGACCCACCGCGGCTACGACAGCGACCACCCGCGGGTCACCGGCGACGTCGGCATGGCGGGCGTCGCCATCGACTCGATCTACGACATGCGGCAGCTCTTCGACGGCATCCCGCTGGACCGGATGACGGTGTCGATGACGATGAACGGCGCCGTGCTGCCGGTCCTCGCGCTGTACATCGTGGCGGCCGAGGAACAGGGCGTGCCGCCGGAGAAGCTGGCCGGGACCATCCAGAACGACATCCTCAAGGAGTTCATGGTCCGCAACACCTACATCTATCCGCCGAAGCCGTCGATGCGGATCATCTCCGACATCTTCGCCTACACCTCCCAGCGGATGCCGCGCTACAACTCCATCTCGATCTCCGGCTACCACATCCAGGAAGCGGGCGCGACGGCCGACCTGGAGCTGGCGTACACCCTCGCCGACGGCGTCGAGTACATCCGCGCGGGGCGCGAAGCGGGCCTGGACGTCGACGCGTTCGCGCCGCGGCTGTCGTTCTTCTGGGCGATCGGCATGAACTTCTTCATGGAGATCGCCAAGTTGCGGGCGGCGCGGCTGCTGTGGGCCAAGCTGGTCAAGCAGTTCGACCCGCAGAACGCCAAGTCGCTGTCCCTGCGCACCCATTCGCAGACCTCGGGCTGGTCCCTCACCGCGCAGGACGTCTTCAACAACGTGACCCGCACCTGCGTCGAGGCGATGGCGGCGACCCAGGGCCACACCCAGTCGCTGCACACCAACGCCCTCGACGAGGCGCTCGCGCTGCCCACGGACTTCTCCGCGCGCATCGCCCGCAACACCCAGCTCCTCATCCAGCAGGAGTCGGGCACCACCCGCGTCATCGACCCGTGGGGCGGCAGCGCCTACGTCGAACGCCTCACCTACGACCTCGCCCGCCGCGCCTGGCAGCACATCCAGGAGGTGGAGCAGGCGGGCGGCATGGCGCAGGCCATCGACGCCGGTATCCCGAAGCTGCGGGTGGAGGAGGCCGCGGCCCGCACCCAGGCCCGCATCGACTCCGGCCGCCAGCCGGTGATCGGCGTCAACAAGTACCGGGTGGAGACCGACGAGCAGATCGACGTCCTCAAGGTCGACAACTCCTCGGTCCGCGCCCAGCAGGTGGAGAAGCTGCGGCGGCTGCGCGCCGAACGCGACGAGCGGGCCTGCCGGGACGCCCTGGACGCGCTGACCCGCGCCGCGGGCGGCGAGGGCAATCTGCTGGAGCTGGCGGTCGACGCGGCCCGCGCCAAGGCCACCGTCGGCGAAATCTCCGACGCCCTGGAGAAGGTGTACGGGCGGCACGCGAGCCAGATCCGTACGATCTCCGGCGTGTACCGCAACGAAGCAGGCGAGTCCCCGTCCGTGGAGCGCACCCGCACCCTGGTGGCGTCGTTCGAGGAGGCCGAGGGCCGCCGTCCGCGCATCCTGGTCGCCAAGATGGGCCAGGACGGCCACGACCGCGGCCAGAAGGTCATCGCGACCGCCTTCGCCGACCTCGGTTTCGACGTCGACGTCGGCCCGCTGTTCCAGACCCCGGCCGAGGTCGCCCGGCAGGCCGTCGAGGCGGACGTGCACATCGTCGGGGTCTCCTCGCTGGCCGCCGGACACCTCACGCTGGTGCCCGCGCTGAAGGAGCAGCTCGCCGAGGAGGGCCGCGAGGACATCATGATCGTCGTCGGCGGGGTCATCCCGCCGCAGGACGTGCCCACCCTGCTGGAGATGGGCGCCACGGCCGTGTTCCCGCCCGGGACGGTGATCCCGGACGCGGCGTACGACCTGGTGAACCGGCTGGCGGGCGACCTCGGACACACCCTGTGATCGATGTCGACGCCTACGTCAAGGGCGTCCTCGACGGCAGGCGGGCGCTGGTGGCGCGGGCCATCACGCTCGTCGAGTCCACCCGCGCCGACCACCGGGCGCTGGCGCAGGAGCTGCTGACCGAGCTGCTCCCGTACAGCGGGCGGGCGCGGCGGATCGGCGTCAGCGGGGTGCCGGGGGTCGGCAAGTCGACGTTCATCGACGCGTTCGGCACGATGCTGACCGGGCTCGGGCACCGGGTGGCGGTCCTCGCCGTGGACCCGTCGTCCAGCCGGACCGGCGGCTCCATCCTCGGTGACAAGACCCGTATGGAGCGGCTCGCCGTCGACCCGGCGGCGTTCGTCCGCCCCTCCCCCACCGCGGGCACCCTCGGCGGCGTCGCCAAGGCCACCCGCGAGTCGATCGTGGTGATGGAGGCGGCCGGGTACGACGTCGTGCTGGTGGAGACGGTGGGCGTCGGGCAGTCCGAGACGGCCGTGGCGAACATGGTCGACTCCTTCCTGCTGCTGACCCTGGCCCGCACGGGGGACCAGCTCCAGGGCATCAAGAAGGGCGTGCTGGAGCTGGCGGACGTCATCGCCGTCAACAAGGCGGACGGCCCGCACGAACGTGACGCGCGGGCCGCGGCCCGTGAACTGGCGGGCGCGCTGCGGCTGATGCACGGCCGGGACGCCGCCTGGACGCCTCCGGTGCTCAGTTGCAGCGCCCGCGAGTCGGCGGGCCTCGACACGGTGTGGGAGCGGCTGGAGCAGCACCGCACCCTGCTGGACTCCACCGGGCGGCTGGCCGCGAAGCGGCGGGACCAGCAGGTCGACTGGACCTGGTCGATGGTCCGCGACGACCTCCTCGGCCGGCTGCGCACCCACCCGGCGGTCCGCGCCCTCACCCCGGAACTCGAACAGCGGGTCCGGGACGGCGAGTTGACGCCCACACTGGCGGCGGAGCGCATCCTGCGGGCGTTCGGGGAACAGCAGCGGGAGTGAGGGACGGCCCGGTCGGGCCGGCCGGCGGGGGGAGGTCCGCGGCCGGGCCGACCGGGAGCAGAGGCGGCTACAGCCCGACGTCGCGGCCCCGGAGGTCGTCCAGCGACTCGCGCCGCACCAGGAGCCGGGCGCGGCCGTCGCGGACGGCGGTGACGGGCGGGCGGCCGACCATGTTGTAGGCGGAGGCCATCGACAGGTGGTAGGCGCCCGCCACGGGCACGGCGAGCAGGTCGCCGGGGCGCACGTCGTCGGGCAGCGGCACGTCGGCGGCGACGACGTCACCCGCCTCGCAGTGCCGTCCCACGACGGTCGCCGGGGCGAGGGTCGCGGAGCCGGGGCGCCCGACCAGCCGGGGCGCGTACCGGACGCCGTACAGGGCGGGCCGCGGGTTGTCGCTCATCCCGCCGTCGACCGCGACGAAGGTCCGTCCGCCGGTGCGTTTGACGGCCAGTACGTGGTAGACGGCGACGCCCGCCGGTCCCACGACGGCGCGGCCCGGTTCGACGATCAGCCGGGGCACCGGGAGCCCGGCGGAGGCGCAGGCCGAGGTCAGCTCGGCGCGGACCCGGCGGGCGAGGGCGGTGAGGTCCAGGGCGGGTTCGCCCGGCCGGTAGGCGATGCCGTGGCCGCC
Source organism: Streptomyces sp. NPDC091281 (assembly GCF_044757425.1). Classification (NCBI taxonomy): domain Bacteria; kingdom Bacillati; phylum Actinomycetota; class Actinomycetes; order Kitasatosporales; family Streptomycetaceae; genus Streptomyces; species Streptomyces sp. NPDC091281. The sequence goes on from NZ_JBIVUY010000003.1 coordinate 474,551, forward strand.
GCCGAGGTCGAGTTCGGGCAGCACCAGCCCGTGCTGGCGGTGCAGCCGCGACATCAGGCCCACCATGCGGCGTACGGCGGACAGATAGGGCTTGACCTCGGTGATCTGCGAACCCAGGTGGCAGTGCAGGCCGGTGAGGACCAGCTGCGGCTGGTCCAGTATCCGGGCGATGGCGTGCTGGGCGTAGCCGTCGGCGATGGAGAGGCCGAACTTCTGGTCGTCGGTGCCGGTGCGGATCTTCTCGTGGCCGCCCGCGGCGACGCCGGGCACCACCCGGACCATGACCCGCTGACGGCCCCCCGGCCCGACGGCCGCGGCCAGGCGGGCGATCTCCGAGGGGCTGTCGATGACGATCCGGCCGACGCCGAGGCGCAGGGCGGTGGCGAGGTCGTGCGGCGACTTGGCGTTGCCGTGCAGGACGATCCGCTCGGGCGGGAAGCCCGCGGTGACGGCGAGTTCCAGCTCGCCCGCGGAGCAGACGTCGAGGCCGAGGCCCTCCTCGTCGATCCAGTGGATCATCGCCCGGCACAGGAACGCCTTGGCGGCGTAGAGGACGTCGGCGTCGGGGAACGCGTCGCGGTAGGTGCGGCAGCGGTCGCGGACCTCGTGCTCGTCGAGGACGTAGACGGGGGTGCCGAAACGGTCGGCGATCTCGGTCAACGCGACCCCGCCGACGGCGAGTTCGCCGGGCCGGGGCTCGGTGGTGGAGGCGGGCCACACCGACCGCTCGGCGGCGGTGGAGACGGCACGGGCGGTGGCGGGGGCGGTCGTGGGAACGGCGGGGACGTGCGCGGTGGTCATCGGTCGTCCTCCCCTCAGCCGATCCGGGACACGAGCGCGGGGACCGGAGCGGGGCCGGCCGTGCGGTCGGGGGCGGGCGCGGGCCGCTCGGCCGCGGGGGCGGGCGCGGACGGCGCCGGGGCGGGGGCCGAGGATGCCGGGGCGGGGGCGGAGAGCGGCGGGTCGACCGTCACCGTGGTGACGCCGAGCGGGGCGGTGAGGGCGCGCAGCGCGGGTTCGGCGAGCCGGATCCACGGCTGGCCGGTGCCGAGGGTGGCGGCGAGCCGGGCGGCGCTGGTGAAGCCGACGGCCGTACGGGCGCCGAGCGGGGTGCGGAAGAGCCGGGTGACGTTCCCGGCGGGGCCCGGCCGGACCGGGACGTAGAGGGGTCCGGCCGGGGTCCGTTCGCAGGGTTCGGGGTCGTCGCCGCACAGGGGTGCTGCCATGGGATGCCTCCTGAGGGGCCCGGGGACCGGTGGTCCGCGGGTCCGGGGGTGGTTCGGGGAACCTGGTCGTGGTTCCCGGCAAGGACGCTATGCCCGCCCGGCCCGCCGCCGGGACCCGTCCTGACGCGACGCTGACGCGGTGAGCGCCGTCCCTGACGGATCACTGACGGCGCGGGGGCGGGCCGGAGCGGCGCCCGTACCGCGTCAGAGCCAGTCGCGGTGCTTGAAGACGACGTACAGGCTGACGCACACCAGGGCCATCAGGGCGACGGCGAAGGGGTAGCCGAGGGTCCAGTGCAGTTCGGGCATGTGGTCGAAGTTCATGCCGTAGACCGTGCCGATGAGGGTGGGGGCGAAGAGGATGGCGGCCCAGCTGGAGATCTTCTTGATCTCGTTGTTCTGGGCGTGGCCCGCCTCGGCGAGCGCCTTCATCTCCTCGTTCTGCGCCTGGGTGACGAGGGTGGCGTTGACGGTGAGGATGTCGCCGAGCATCTGCCGGAAGCCGTCCACGCGTTCGGCGACGGTGGTGGCGTGGTCGGCGACGTCTCGGAGGTAGCGCTGGAGTTCCTCGCTGGTGCCGTACTTGGCGAAGCCCGCCTCCAGGCCGCGCATGATGGTGAGCAGCGGGCGGGTGGCCCGCTGGAAGTCGACGACCTCGCGGGAGAGCGCGTAGATGCGGCGGGAGACGTTGGGGTCGCCGCCGAACACCTCGGACTCGATCTCGTCGATGTCGTTCTGGAGTCCGGCGACGACGGGCGCGTAGCCGTCGACGACCGCGTCGAGGATCGCGTAGAGCACGGCCTCGGGGCCCAGGGCGAGGAGGTCGCGGTCGTTCTCCAGGCGTTTGCGGACGGCGCCGAGGTCGGGGGCCTGGCTGTGCCGGACGGTGAGGACGAACTCGGGGCCGACGAAGATGTGGATCTCGCCGAAGTCGACCTCCTCCGTCTCGTCGAGGTAGCGGGCGGAGCGCAGGACGACGAAGAGGGTGGTGCCGTAGCGTTCCAGCTTGGGGCGCTGGTGGGCGACGATCGCGTCCTCCAGGGCAAGTTCGTGCAGCCCGAACCGTTCGGCGGCCTGGCCGAGCTGTTCCGGGGAGGGCCGGTAGAGGCCGATCCAGGCCATCGTGCCGGGCTCGCCGGGCAGCCGGGCGTAGATCTCGGCGAGGTCGGCGGGAACGTCCAGGCGGCGGCCGTCGCGGTAGACGGCCGCGTCGACGAGGCTGCGCTCCAGGGGTTCGCGCGGCGGCTCGGCGTCGGTCCAGGGGTCCATGGAGCGTTCGGGCGCGGGGTCGGTGTCGGGGTCGTCGCCGCGGGGGTGACCGGCGGACCGCAGGGGCCACTTCCCGGCGCGGGACGCGCGCGCTCGCCAGTCGGACATGGGCGCACCTCCTGGTGGGACGGCGTGACCGAGCCTAGGTGCTGCGGCGGGGGCCCGCGACGGCACACGGCCGGGCGCGGTACGGGTGCACGGCCGGGGCGTGCTGTTCCCGGTGGGGGCCCGGTTCAATCCCGTGGCACGGGTGGGTCAGGTCACCATCCGAATGGTGGACGTGACGCAGCGCACGGTACGGGGGCGCCGTAGGGTGGGCGGCGCAGCTGGTTCGCCCCGTCCGCCAGGCGGGATGCGTCGTAAGAGGGAACCCGGTGGGAATCCGGGACTGCCCCGCAGCGGTGAGCGGGAACGACCGCCGTCATACGCACTGGACCCTCGGGGGTCCGGGAAGCGACGGCCACTAGGTGTCCCCCGGTGTTGTCCGGAGGGCGTGCCCGCGAGTCCGAAGACCTGCCCGTTGCCCGTACGCGAACCCTCGCGCACGGACATCCCGGTGACCTCGTGGGCGGGTCGGCGTACAGAGCAGACGGACGACCGCGCCGTGCCGCGCGGGGTCGGACCCGTCCGCTCCGTCACCCCTTCGCGCTCTCGTCCCGCCACCGGGATCTCAGGGATTCGTCTCGCGAAGGAGATCTCCGTGACCACCAAGCCCGCAGCCGCGGCAGCACGGGCCACCGTGTACGGCTACCCCCGTCAGGGTCCGAACCGGGAGCTGAAGAAGGCCGTCGAGGGCTACTGGAAGGGCCGCGTCACCGCCGACGCCCTCCGGGCCACCGCCGCCGACCTGCGCCGCGACACCTTGCGGCAGCTCGCCGACGCCGGCATCGACGAGGTGCCCACCGGTCACTTCTCGTACTACGACCACGTCCTCGACACCACCGTCATGGTCGGCGCGGTCCCGGCCCGCCACCGGGCCGCCGTCGACGCGGACGCCCTGGACGGCTACTTCGCCATGGCGCGCGGCACCCAGGACGTCGCGCCGCTGGAGATGACCAAGTGGTTCGACACCAACTACCACTACCTGGTGCCCGAGCTGGGTCCGGACACGGAGTTCACGGCCGACTCCGCCAAGCAGGTCGCCGAGCTGGAGGAGGCCCTCTCGCTCGGCCTCGCGGCCCGCCCGGTCCTGGTCGGCCCGGTCACCTACCTGCTGCTGGCCAAGCCCGCGCCCGGGGTCCCCGCCGACTTCGAGCCGCTCACCCTCCTCGACCGGCTGCTGCCGGTGTACGCCGAGGTCCTCGCCGACCTGCGCGCCGCGGGCGCCGAATGGGTCCAGCTCGACGAGCCCGCCCTGGTGCAGGACCGCACCCCGGCCGAGCTGAACGCCGCCACCCGCGCCTACCGTGACCTCGGCGGTCTCACCGACCGCCCCAAGCTGCTCCTCGCGTCCTACTTCGACCGGCTCGGCGAGGCCCTGCCCGTCCTGGCCAAGGCCCCGGTGGAGGGCCTGGCGCTGGACTTCACCGAGGCTGGCGCCGCCCAGCTCGACGACCTCGCCGCCGTCGGCGGACTGCCCGGCAAGCGGCTGGTCGCGGGCGTCGTCAACGGCCGCAACATCTGGATCAACGACCTGTCGAAGTCGCTCGCCACCCTCGGCACCCTGCTGGGTCTCGCGGACCGGGTCGACGTGGCCGCGTCGTCGTCGCTGCTGCACGTGCCGCTCGACGCGAGCGCCGAGCGCGACATCGAACCGCAGATCCTGCGCTGGCTCGCCTTCGCCCGCCAGAAGACCGCCGAGATCGTCACCCTCGCCAAGGGCCTCACCAGCGGCACCGACACCATCGCGGGCGAACTCGCCGCCAACCGGGCCGCCCTCGCCTCCCGCGCGAACTCGCCGATCACCCACGACCCGGCCGTCCGCTCCCGCGCCGCCGCGGTCACCGACGCCGACGCCCGCCGCTCCCAGCCGTACACCGAACGCGCCGCCGCCCAGCGCGCCCACCTCGGGCTGCCGCTGCTGCCGACGACGACCATCGGCTCGTTCCCGCAGACGGGTGAACTGCGCACCGCCCGCGCCGATCTGCGCGCGGGCCGCATCGACACCGCCGGGTACGAGGAGCGCATCAAGGCGGAGATCCGCGAGGTCGTCTCCTTCCAGGAGAAGACCGGCATCGACGTCCTCGTGCACGGCGAGCCCGAACGCAACGACATGGTGCAGTACTTCGCCGAGCAGCTCACCGGCTACCTCGCCACCCAGCACGGCTGGGTGCAGTCCTACGGCACCCGCTACGTCCGCCCGCCGGTCCTGGCCGGGGACATCTCGCGGCCCGAGCCGATGACCGTGCGCTGGACGTCGTACGCGCAGTCCCTCAGCGACCGTCCCGTCAAGGGCATGCTAACCGGGCCCGTCACCATGCTGGCCTGGTCGTTCGTCCGTGACGACCAGCCCCTCGGCGACACCGCCCGGCAGGTCGCCCTCGCCCTGCGCGACGAGGTCGGCGACCTGGAGACCGCCGGCACCTCGGTGATCCAGGTCGACGAGCCCGCGCTGCGCGAGACGCTGCCGCTGCGCGCCGCCGACCGGCCCGCCTACCTCGACTGGGCCACCGAGGCGTTCCGCCTCAGCACCGCGGGCGTCCGCCCGGACACCCAGATCCACACCCACATGTGCTACGCCGAGTTCGGCGACATCGTCCAGGCCATCGACGACCTCGACGCGGACGTCATCAGCCTGGAGGCGGCCCGCTCGCACATGCAGGTCGCCCGCGAACTCGCCGCGCACGGCTACCCCCGCGAGGCGGGACCGGGCGTGTACGACATCCACTCGCCGCGGGTGCCGAGCGCGGAGGAGGCGGCGGAGCTGCTGCGGACCGGACTGAAGGCGATCCCCGCCGAACGGCTCTGGGTCAACCCGGACTGCGGCCTGAAGACCCGCGGCTGGCCCGAGACGCGGTCCTCGCTGGAGAACCTGGTCGCGGCGGCCCGCACCGTCCGCGAGGAACTGCCCACGAGCTGACCGGTCACCGTGGGCCGGGGGTCCGGGGCGTGTCGCACGCTCCGGACCCCCGGCCGCGGTCTCAGCCGTCCCGGTTTCAGTCGTCCCGTCTCAGTCGTCCGTCTCCGCCATGGGGACGCAGAGCACGGGCACCGGGGACAGGTGGAGCAGCTTGTGCGGGGTGGAGCCGAGCAGCGCGCCGCGCACCGGGCTCTCGCCCCAGCTGCCGACGACGATGACCCGGCCGCCGTGCCGTTCGGCCGCGTCCAGGAGGGCCTGGGCGGGCTTCTGGTCGATCACCTCGACCGTCGCCGGGACCCCGGCCGCCTCCGCCTCCGCCACGGCGTGCTGGAGGGCGACCCGGCCCGACTCGCGCAGCGCCTGGAGGTGGCTGCGGTACTCCTCGCCCATGCCGCCGGGCGCCGCCGCGCCGTAGACCAGCACCAGCGGCTCGTCGAAGGCGGCGGCGGTCTGGACGGCGACGCGCAGGGCGCGGACCGCGCCCGGGGACTCGTCGTAGCCGAGGATCACCGACATGTCAGGACTCCTTGCCGTGCACGAGGTCGGGGTCGGCCACGCCGGGGCGCTCCGACCAGAACGCGGGCGCCCGCAGCCGCCACACGATCATGATGATCACGCCGGCCAGGGCGATGCCGATGCCGATGACCAGCGGCGGGCCGACGCCGAACCAGGAGGTCCCGGTGTAGGAGTTGGCGGGGTCGGCCATGTCCTGGACGGACTCGACGAGCAGCCAGGCCAGCAGTCCGGCGCCGACCAGCGGGCCGAGGCCGATGAGCAGGAAGTGGTGCAGGCTCTCGGTGAGGTGGCGGCGGTAGTAGACGGCGCAGGCCACACCGGTGAGGGCGTAGTAGAAGGCGATCAGCAGGGACAGCGCGGTGAGCGAGTCGAACAGGGCGTTCTCGCTGATCTGGTTGACGACGACGTACCAGGCGATGGCGATGGCCGCGACCCACCAGGTGCTGACGTCGGGGGTGCGGAAGCGCGGGCTGATGTGGGCGAAGTGGCGGGGCAGCGCCTGGCGGCGGGCCATCGACAGGGCGGTGCGGGAGGCGGGGATGATCGTGGTCTGGGTGGAGGCGAGCGCCGAGGTGGACACCGCGACCAGCACGATCCAGTCCCAGCCGCCCAGCGCCTGGTTCGCGAGGAGCGCGAAGACGAACTCCTCCTCGTCGGCGTTGTCGGCGAGGAACGCCGGTCCCGCGTAGGCGACGACGGCGAACGCCACGGACACGTACGTGACGAGCAGGACGACGGTCGACCAGATCGCGGCCTTGCCGGGCGCGGTGGCGGGGTCCTCGGTCTCCTCGGAGAGGTTGACCGCCGACTCCCAGCCCCAGTAGATGAACACGCCGAGCAGCAGGGCCGCGGTCAGCGGGGCACCGCCCGCGCCGAACGGGTTGAGCCAGTCGATCGCGGGGTCGAGGGAGTCCGGGGTGCCGGTGCCGGCGTAGACGCGGTAGAGCGCGACGCCCGCGAAGATCAGCAGGCAGACGACCTGGGCGAGGATGAGGACGTTCTGCACCTTCGCCGAGAGTTCGGTGCCGATGACGCAGACCGCGGTCATGACGATGATGAGCAGGACCGCGAGGATCTGGCTCACCGCCTCGTTGTCGGCCCAGCTGTCCAGGCCGACCGCGAGGAGGCCGAAGGTGACGGCGACGTCGGCGAGCGAGCCGACGACGAGGACGCCGGTCATCGCGATGGCCCAGCCGCCGATCCACCCCGCCCACGGGCCCATGGCGCGGGTGACCCAGGAGAAGGTGGTGCCGCAGTCCTGGTCGACCCGGTTGAGGTAGTAGAACGCCGACGCGATCAGCAGCATCGGCACGAAGGACGCGAGCATCACGCCGGGCGCGTAGGTGCCCACGAGGACCACGACGGGTCCGATGACCGCGGCCAGGGAGTACGCCGGGGACGTGGCGTTGAGTCCGATGACCAGCGCGTCGACGAACCCGATCGCGCCCGCCTTCAGACCGTCCGCCGGACGGTCCGACGGCGGGCGCGCGTCCGCGGTCTCCTCGGCCATGGTTCTCCACCTCGCCTCTTCGCGGCCGCGCGGGGTGCGCGGCCCTCGCCCATACAACAGGGCGGAACGGGTTTCCACCGGGCGGGGAAGCCCGCACCGCACCGCACGTCACCCGGGTGCCCGACCGGGGGCGGGGCTCCCGCGACGTGACCTTCTCGGCCGCAAGGTCGATACTTGCGGACAGAAGGATCTCCGGCCGGCCGCCGACGCGACCGCGAGCGACGCCTGACCGTCTGCACCATGTCAGCACTCAGGAGGCACCCCGTGAAGATGCTCATCAACGTTCCCGAGACGGTCGTCGCGGACGCGCTGCGCGGCATGGCAGCCGCCCATCCCGAACTGACCGTCGACGTGGAGAACCGGGTGATCGTCCGGCGGGACGCCCCGGTCGCGGGGAAGGTGGGACTGGTCTCCGGCGGCGGGTCGGGGCACGAGCCGCTGCACGGCGGGTTCGTGGGCCCCGGCATGCTCTCCGCGGCCTGTCCGGGCGAGGTGTTCACCTCCCCCGTGCCCGACCAGATGCTGCGCGCGGCGGCGGCCGTGAACAGCGGCGAGGGCGTGCTGTTCATCGTGAAGAACTACACCGGTGACGTGCTCAACTTCGACATGGCGGCCGAGCTGGCCGAGGACGAGGGCATCCGGGTCGCGAAGGTGCTGGTCAACGACGACGTGGCGGTGACCGACAGCCTGTACACGGCGGGGCGGCGCGGCACCGGCGCCACCCTGTTCGTGGAGAAGATCGCGGGCGCGGCGGCCGACGAGGGGCAGCCCCTGGAGCGGGTCGAGGCGATCGCCCGCCAGGTCAACGAGAACTCCCGCAGCTTCGGCGTCGCCCTGAGCGCGGTCACCACCCCCGCCAAGGGCAGCCCCACCTTCGACCTGCCCGCCGGGGAACTGGAGCTGGGCATCGGCATCCACGGCGAGCCGGGGCGGGAGCGGCGCGCCATGATGACCTCCGGGGAGATCGCCGAGTTCTCGGTGGACGCCGTCGTCTCCGACCTCGCCCCCCGCAACCCGGTCCTGGTGCTGGTCAACGGCATGGGCGCGACGCCGCTGCTGGAGCTGTACGGCTTCAACGCCGAGGTCCAGCGGGTGCTGGAGCGGCGCGGGGTGCCGGTCGCCCGCACCCTGGTCGGCAACTACGTCACGTCCCTCGACATGGCGGGCGCCTCGGTGACCCTCTGCGAGATCGACGAGGAGCTGCTGCGGCTGTGGGACGCGCCCGTGGCGACGCCGGGGCTGCGCTGGGGCAGGTGAGGCGGGGGCCGCGCCGGGCCGGGTGACGCCGGGCGGCGGACGACCGCGGGGTGGCCGGTCCTGGGGGCCGGCCACCGGGAACGACCAGGCAGGGACGACCACGCAAGGAGATCCAGTGCTCGACGCCGACTTCTTCCGCCGTTGGATGACGGCGACCGCCGCCTCCGTCGACCGCGAGGCGGAACGGCTCACCGCCCTCGACTCGGCCATCGGGGACGCCGACCACGGCAGCAACCTCCAGCGCGGCTTCACCGCCGTCGCCGCCGAGCTGGACAAGGAGACCCCGGCGACACCGGGCGCGGTCCTCGTGCTCGCCGGACGCAAGCTGATCTCGACCGTCGGCGGCGCCTCCGGCCCGCTCTACGGCACGCTGCTGCGGGCCACGGGCAAGGCCCTCGGGGACGCGCCCGAGGTGAGCGAGGCGGAGTTCGCGGGCGCCTTCCGGGCGGGCGTGGACGCGGTCACCCGGCTGGGCGGGGCCGCGCCCGGCGACAAGACGATGGTCGACGCGCTGGTCCCGGCCGTGGACGCCCTCGGGGACGGGTTCGCCGCCGCGCGCACCGCCGCCGAGGAGGGCGCGGCCGCCACCACCCCGCTCCAGGCCCGCAAGGGCCGCGCCAGCTACCTCGGCGAGCGCAGCATCGGGCACCAGGACCCGGGGGCCACCTCGGTGGCACTGCTGGTCGCCGCCCTCGCGGAAGCGGACGCGAAGTGAGCGCCGCCGCGGGCGGGGAGCGGCTGGTGGGGATCGTCCTCGTGTCGCACAGCGCGGAGGTGGCCTCGTCGGTCGCCGCGCTCGCCCGGGGGCTGGCGGGCGGGGCGGACGCCGTGCCGGTCGCCCCGGCGGGCGGCACCGAGGGCGGCGGCCTGGGGACCAGCTCGGAGCTGATCGCCGCCGCTGCCGCCTCCGTCGACCGCGGGGCGGGCGTCGCGGTGCTGATGGACCTCGGCAGCGCGGTCCTGACCGTGAAGGCGCTCCTCGCCGAGGGCGACGAACTCCCCCCGGACACCCGGCTGGTGGACGCGCCCTTCGTGGAGGGCGCGGTGGCCGCCGTGGTCACCGCCTCCACCGGCGCGGACCTGGACGCGGTCGAGGCCGCGGCGGCGGAGGCGTACTCGTACCGGAAGGAGTGAGGAGGCCGTCCGCCCGGTCCGCGGCGGCCGTACGGCGTCGGCGAGGGGTGTCAGCGAGCGGCGGCCCGGGGCCCGGTGACGGGCCGGAGGCGGCTGCCCCCGCGGCTGGCGGGCGGGCCCGCGACCGGCTGGGCCGGGGCGAGCCGCTCCACGGCCGCCTCCTGAGCCTCCCGCGCCTCGGCGGGCCGGGGGGCGGTGGAGGGGGCGGAAGCGGGCCGGGTGCCGGTCGCGGGGCGCGTCCCGGTCGGCGCACTGCCCGACGGCTGCTGGGCTCCCGGCTGCTGTGCCCCCGGCGCCTGGACGCCCGGCTGCGCGGGGGCCGACCCCTCGGTACCTGACTGCCCGGTGCCCGAGCCCCCGGTGTCCGGCTGTCCGGTGGTCTGCGGGCCCCCCTTCGGGGTGACGAAGGCGCGGGCAAGCGCCTCGCCCGTGGCGACGGCCGCCGAGTGGCTCTCGATGGGGGTGACGCGAGAGTTCCTGAACACGATGTACGTGACGTCGGAGGGGGCGCCGCCGGTGCGCGGGTCGGGCTTGATGCCCAGGGCCTCGGCGGCGGCGTAGGAGGCCTCGCCGATGATCTGCGTGGGGCCGACGTCGCCGACCACCGCGTACCGGACCCGGTCGCCGTGGACGACCGCGGCGACGCTGCCGCCGCGCACGCCGTGGTCGCGGTAGTTCCACACGGCGCTGACGCCGGGCACGACGATGAACGGCAGTTCCTCCGCGCTGAGGTAGCGCCCGTCGGACTGCGCGAACGCCGTCGCGGGCGAGAACTGCGGGTCGGTGGTGGCGTTGCAGCGGGGGCCGGGACGCCCGTCGCAGTCGATGTCCATGTCGGCCGTCCAGTACACGGCCTCGTCGGTGCCGCAGACCGGGATGTCGGCCGGGGCGCCCGCGTCGGTGCGGTACCGGCCAGCGGAGACGGGGACGCAGTCCCGCACCCGGGCCAGCAGCTCGGCGGCGCTCACCGTGCCCTCCTGCCGAGGAGAGGGACGCTCCTGGCGGTGGGCCGGGCTCCGGGGGAGGTCGGCGGCGTGGGACGCGGCGGCGGGGTGCGCGGTCGGGGCCAGCAGGGCGAGACCGGCCGCGGCCAGGGTCAGCGTGGGGACACGCACGTGGGGGAACCCTCTCGTGGGGGACGGTGGGTGGGGCTCGGCTGCATGTCTTGCCGGTGGACGGCGGGGCGCGACCCGCGCGGGGCCGTACGGAGCAGTGAATCCGACGATATGAATGACATACGCGGTGCGTCCTCGCGCGGACGACGCCGGGCACGCGGTGGAAGAGCGGCGGGCGCGGGCCGGGGCGGGCGGTACGACAGGGGGCGGGCGCCGGCGCCTGTCGGGCACCGGCCGCCCGGCCGCCCCGCGGGCGCGGGACCAGCGACGACAGCGGATCGCGCCACCGGCGTGAACTGCCACTGGTTCAGGGCGAGTTCAGCCGTGAGGAACCCCAGCATACGGAACGTTCCCGGCACCCGACCACCGAGGGCCGGACCCACGCCACCTCGGGGGGCCGGGCCCGAGCCGCCGAGGTCGCCCCGCACCGCCCTCTTGATGTGCCCACGACGACCCGGCAGAATTGGTCCGGACCAATTCTTCCCATTCCACCGGAGCGGGCCGGGAGGCGAACCGTGCGACGCGTCGTGCTGTGCGGGTGGGTGCTCGTCCTGTGCTGCGGATGCGCCGGCGCGGGCGCCGCGGACGAGGGGCGCGGACCGGGCGTACCGAAGGGGCTCACGGCCGAGGCGGGCAGCGCGACCAGCGTCCACGTCATGTGGAACGCGGTGCCCGGCGCGAAGGAGTACGAGGTGTACCGCGGCACCACCAAGGTCGCCGACGTCCCCGGCTCCTCGCACATGCACGACGTCACCCGGCTCGAACCGTCCACCGCGTACGCCTTCACCGTGCGCGCCCGCGACGGGGAGGGCCGCCTCGGACCGCGCAGCGCGGAGGTGCGGGCCACGACCCCGGCGGCGGTCGCGGCGGACCGGGCGGCCCCGACCCGGCCGGGCGCCGCCACCGGCCGGGCGGCGGGGAGCCGGGCCGTCCAGCTGTCCTGGACGGCCTCGACGGACGACCGCAAGGTGGTGTCGTACGAGGTGTTCCAGAGCGGGACGAAGATCCACAGTGTGGGCGGCGGGCAGACCGCGACCGTGGTCACCGGGCTGCGGCCGGGCACCCGCTACTCCTTCACCGTCCGGGCCCGCGACGCGGCCGACAACCTCTCCCCCGACAGCGCGGCCGTGCGCCTCACCACCGCGGCGGGCGCCGACGAGGGGCTCGACACCGCGCCGACCGCGTTCCGGGCGACGAGCCGCACGGCCGACGGGGCGTACTACGTCGTGCTGTCGTGGGTGGCGCCGCGGGTGGACGGCGTGGTCACCGAGTACCAGATCCAGCTCGACGGGCAGCCCGCCACCACGCTGGTCTGGGGCGGCGCCCCGCCGAAGGGCACGGCGACCTACGAGTTCTACGTCGGCCGCGAGGCGGGCGAGGAGCACCGGGTGCGGCTGCGGGCCCGGCTGCCGGACGGCACCTGGGGGGCGTTCTCGGCCACGCGCGGCGTCACGACGGGCGGACGGACCTGAGCGCAAGCCGGCGGGGCCCCCGCGTGGGCCGTCCGGCGGAAGACGTCACCTGGCCGGACGCGGCCGGAGTGCGGCGGGCACCGGGGACGCGTTGGCTGCCCCTGTGGCAGCACGGGCGTACCCGACCCCTAGGCGGCGCACCGGATGTACCGCCAACCGTGCCGCCGGAGGACATCCGATGCGCACTCACCCCCTTGTCGTCCGCGGCGGTCTGGCCGCGGTGGCCGTCGCCCTCCCCCTCGCCCTGGCCGCCCAGCCCGCGGCAGCCCGGACCAACGGGATCTCGGTCAGCACGACCGGCTCCACGGTGTCCGTGGTGACCAGCGCCTGCACCCAGATCAACGGCAGCTGGGGCACGGCCGCCCTGCTCGGCAGCGGGCAGGCCAACTTCTCCCAGGGCCGCCAGGTCGCCCTGTCGGGCACCACCGTCAGCCAGTCGGCCGCCTGGTCCAACGTCACGCCGGGCACCTACACGGTCGTCGTGATGTGCTCCAGCGGGACGACCGCGGGCACCCAGTCGGTGATCGTGTCGAGCCCGTCCACCCCGACCATCTCCGCCACCGCGTCGCCCTCACGCGGCGTCATGGGCGGTGTCGGCGGCACCGTCCGCGACTACGGCACGGTCACGATGGTGGCCGGTGGCGCGCTGGTCGGCACGGGTGCCATCGCGGCGGCGTTCTTCCTCCGCCGCCGCACCAAGCCGAACCGGCTCTAGCACGGACCCGGTCCCGCCTCGCCCTCCGCCTCGGGAAGGTCCGCGAGGGCTTCGGTCAGCCAGCGGGTCCAGAACGTCTCCAGTTCGATGCCCGCGCGCAGGACCAGGTGCTGGAGCCTGGCCTGCGCGCTGTCGTCGCCGGGCGGGAAGTCGCGCTTCTCGATCGCCTCGTACTCGGCCAACTGCGCGTGATGCAGGTCGAGATGGCGGCGCAGGTCGGTCTCCAGGCCCGCGGTGCCGACCACGGCGGCGGCCCGCAGCCGCAGCAGCATCGCGTCGCGCAGCGGCTTGGGGTCCTGCGCGGTGGCCGTCCAGCGGCCGAGTTCGGCGCGGCCCGCGGGCAGCACCTCGTAGCTCTTGCGCTGTCCGCGGGCCGGCTGCTCGGTGGGCAGGGCACGGATGAGGCCGTCGGCCTCCAGCCGGCCCAGCTCGCGGTAGATCTGCTGGTGCGTCGCCGACCAGAAGTAGCCGATGGACTTGTCGAACCGGCGGGTCAGATCCAGCCCCGAGGACGGCTTCTCCAGCAGGGCGGTGAGGATCGCGTGCGGCAGTGACATGCGGTCATCCTAGGGAGGGTCGGGGGGCGGCCCCGTGGAGCGGCGACCGCTTCCCGGGCGTCCGGGATCGCGCGCCCGTCCGCCCGTCCGTCGCTCCCGTTCGCGTGGTCACAGACTCGCGGCCACCTCGGTGCCCTGTTTGATGGCGCGTTTGGCGTCGAGTTCGGCGGCCACGTCGGCGCCGCCGATGAGGTGGGCCTTCGTCCCGGCGGCGAGCAGGTCGTCGTAGAGGTCGCGGCGGGGGTCCTGGCCGGTGCAGAGGACGACGGTGTCGACCTCCAGGACCGTGCTCTCCTCGCCGACGGTGACGTGCAGTCCGGCGTCGTCGATCAGGTCGTAGCGGACGCCGGGGACCATGGTGACGCCGCGGTGGCGGAGTTCGGTGCGGTGGATCCAGCCGGTGGTCTTGCCGAGTCCCGCGCCGACCTTGGTGGTCTTGCGCTGGAGGAGGTGGACGGTGCGCGGCGGGGCGGGCCGCTCGGGGGCGCCGAGGCCGCCGGGTGCCGCGTACTCCATGTCGACGCCCCACTGCCGGAAGTACGTCGCGGGGTCCTCGCTCGCCCCGTCGCCGCCGTCGGTGAGGAACTCCGCGACGTCGAAGCCGATGCCGCCCGCGCCGAGGACGGCGACCCGCTCGCCGACGGGGGCGTTGTCGCGCAGCACGTCGAGGTAGCCGACGACGCTCGGGTGGTCGATGCCCGGGATGTCGGGGACGCGCGGGCTGACGCCGGTGGCGACGACGACGTCGTCGTAGCCGGTGAGGTCGTCCGCCGTGACGCGGGTGCCGAGGCGTACGTCGACGTGGTGGGCGTCGAGCTGGTGGCGGAAGTAGCGGAGCGTCTCGTCGAACTCCTGCTTGCCGGGGACCTTGCGGGCGACGTTGAGCTGGCCGCCGATCTCGCTCGCCGCGTCGAACAGGGTGACGGTGTGGCCGCGTTCGGCCGCGGAGACCGCGCAGGCGAGTCCGGCGGGTCCGGCGCCGACGACGGCGACGCGCTTGCGGCGCCGGGTCGGGGTGAGGACGAGTTCGGTCTCGTGGCAGGCGCGCGGGTTGACCAGGCAGGAGGTGATCCGGCCGCTGAAGGTGTGGTCGAGGCAGGCCTGGTTGCAGCCGATGCAGGTGTTGATGGCGTCGGGGGTGCCCGCGGCGGCCTTGTTGACGAAGTCGGGGTCGGCGAGCATCGGCCGGGCCATCGACACCATGTCGGCGCGGCCGTCGGCGAGCAACTGCTCGGCCAGTTCGGGGGTGTTGATGCGGTTGGTGACGACGAGCGGCACGGACACCGCGCCCATCAGCCGCTCGGTGACCCAGCTGAACGCGCCGCGGGGCACGGAGGTGGCGATGGTGGGGATGCGGGCCTCGTGCCAGCCGATGCCGGTGTTGATGATGGTGGCTCCGGCCTCCTCGACGGCCCGCGCGAGGGCGACGACCTCGTCCAGCGTGGAGCCGCCGGGGACGAGGTCGAGCATGGAGAGCCGGAAGACGAGGATGAAGCGCTCGCCGACAGCCGCGCGGACCCGCCGGACGATCTCCAGCGGGAACCGGGTGCGGTTCTCGAAGGAGCCGCCCCAGCGGTCGGTGCGGTGGTTGGTCTGGAGCGCGACGAACTCGTTGATGAGGTAGCCCTCGGAGCCCATGATCTCGACGCCGTCGTAGCCGGCGCCCTGGGCGAGGACGGCGGCGCGGGCGTAGTCGTCGATGGTGCGCTCGATGTCGGCGTCGGTCAGCTCGCGGGGCACGTGCGGGCTGATGGGGGCCTGGAGCGGGCTGGGGGCGACGAGGTCGGGGTGGTAGGCGTAGCGGCCGAAGTGCAGGAGCTGCATCGCGATGCGGCCGCCCTCGCGGTGGACGGCGTCGGTGACCACGCGGTGCTCGGCGGCCTCCTCCTCGGTGGTGAGGCGGGCGCCGCCCGCCCAGGGGCGGCCCTCGTCGTTGGGGGCGATGCCGCCGGTGACGATCAGGCCCACTCCCCCGCGGGCCCGTGCGGCGTAGAACGCGGCCATCCGCGCGAAGCCGTTCTCGGCCTCTTCCAGGCCGACGTGCATGGAGCCCATGAGGACGCGGTTGGGCAGCGTGGTGAAGCCCAGGTCGAGCGGGCTCAGCAGGTGGGGGTAGGGGCTCGGGCTCGGGTGTCGGCTCATGGCGGCAGGCCTCCGTACGCGGGATCGTCCCCTCCAGTTCTAGAGGACCCCGTACGGGTTCTGCAACTAGTTGCACAATCAGGTGGGCCGGTGTGCCGCAGGTCACCGGCGGGGTAGGGCGTACGTCACCGACACGGCGCGGCGCGGGGGCGGGTCAGCGGTTGGCGAGGAGGACATGCAGTTCGCGTTCCTGGTCGCCGGAGGCGGAGGACAGGTCCTGGACGTCGAACATCGCGTCCAAAGTGGAGCGCAGCCGGTCGATCGCCCAGTAGCCGCCCTGCGCGTCGGCCTCGACGGCGGCGGAGAGACGGGCGGGGGCGGAGGGGGCGTGCGTGTGCTCGGTGACCTCGAAGGTGCCCGTCCACACGGTCGGGCGGGTCTCGTGCAGCCGCCGGGGGACGTCCTCGGCGGCGCGGTCGGAGGCGAAGCAGGAGCACAGCGCGTCGAAGACCACGCGCGCGTCCTCGGCGCCGCATCCGCTGATCTCCACGGAGACGGACTCCTCGTGCGGCCGGTCGCCGCCGGAGCGGCCGTGGCCCGCCGCGCGGCCCTGCCCTGTCATGCGGTCCTGGCCCGTCATGCGGTCCTGGCCTGTCGTGCGGTCGTGGTCCGTCATGCGTTCGCGGTCCATCGTGGGCGCTCCTCTCGTGGCGGTGGGACGCAGTCGCGGGTTCCCCGCGAACCACGCCACATCCCCAGACAAGCACCACTTTCCGCACCGGACCAGCGGCACGGCCCCCGGGACGCCCAGGGGCAGAACGCGGACGGGACCGGCCCGCGGGGTGCGCAGCCCGGTCCCGTCCGGCGGCGGTGTCAGCCGCGCTTGAAGCGGTACGTCTTGCTGTCGGTCAGCACGCAGATGCTGGGCGAGACGACGATCACCCGGAGTTCGCCGGTGCGGCGGTCGTAGTCGATGCCCTCGGTCTCGAAGGAGCCGGAGCAGGCGCTGCGCAGCGGGAGCTGGCGCAGGGCGGTGACCTTGCCGGTGACGTCGCCGGAGCCGCCGGGCTGGGCCGAGAGGTCGATCTGGAGCAGCGGCTTGCTGTACCCGAAGAGGGTGCTGTCCGGGTCGTCGGAGGAGCAGAGCAGCGTGGTGGCGCCGCTGAAGTCGCAGCCCTGGATGTCGCGCACCGGGCGGTCGAGGACCACCTGGGAGGCGAGCGGGAGGTTCGCCGAGGGGGAGGTGGCGGAGTTGACGCCGGGGGTCGGGAAGACGAGGAGGCGGTTCATGGTGCCCCACTCCCCCGCGAGCATCCACTGGCTGTCGGGCGTGATGGCCACCCAGGAGTTGTTGCTCTGCTCGCCGGGGGCGAGCTGGTGCACGTACTCCGACCAGGCACCGCCGGGCGCCTGCGCCCGGAACATCTTCTTGCCGCCGTCCTTGTACTGGTACGGCTCGACGTAGTGGCCGCCGTAGGAGGCGTCGGGGTCGCCGACGTGGTTCCAGCCGCGGATGTTGAGGTCGAGCGGGATGGTGCCGATCCCGGTGTAGCGGTTCGGGCTGTTCACCGGGACCTCGACCGAGGTCAGGCCCTGGCTCTCGGTGAGCGGGCGGGCCCGGTCGGAGCCGATCTCGTTCCAGGTGTCGGCGGCCGCGGCGGGCGGGGCGGCCCAGAGGGTGGCCGCGGTCGCGGTGGCCAGCGCGAGTAACGCGGCCCGGACGGCGTGACGGCGTCCGCGGGCAGGGCGCAGGGGCATGGGTCTCCTCGGATGGGGGGTGGGAGCGCGCACGGCGCACAGTGTGGCCAACTTCCCTGGGCATGTACAGAGCAATGGAAGGGACGGGTGCGGTCCGTGGGATGAACGGTGCGTGCGGCGGGGGCGGGGCGGCCGACAGATAGCGCTTGCAGCTGACATGGGGGAACGCGGCCCTTCCCGGCGACGCCTGCCGAGCGCGGGCGCGCTCGGCAGGCGTACTTGCGCTCGGCGGGCGTACGTGGGGTCCTCAGGCGCGTGCGGGGTCCGCGGGCGTACGTGGGGTCCGGGCCCGGATGCCCTCGCCGGGTCCGGGTGTCCTCAGGGGGCGCGGGTCCCGATGACCACGCGGGCCGGAAGGTCCTCGTCGACGATCAGACGGGCCGTCAGGCCCGCCCGTGTGAAGGCCCGGAGCGCGGAGGGTGCCTGGTGGGCGCTCGTCTCGACCAGGACCCGGCCGCCGGGGGCCAGCCAGTGCGCGGCCCCGGCGGCGACCCGGCGCAGCACGTCGAGCCCGTCGGGGCCGCCGTCGAGGGCGGTGCGGGGTTCGTGGTCGCGGGCCTCGGCGGGCAGCAGCGCGACCTCGCCGGTCGGGACGTAGGGGACGTTGGCGGCGAGGAGGTCGACACGGCCGCGCAGCGCGGCGGGCAGCGCGGTGAAGAGGTCGCCGGGGTGGACGTGTCCGCCGAAGGGGGCGAGGTTGCGCCGCGCGCAGCGGACCGCCGCCGGGTCGATGTCGGCGGCGTGCAGTTCGACCGGTCCGAGGGCGGTGGCGAGCGCGGCGCCGACCGCGCCCGAGCCGCAGCACAGGTCGACGACGACGGAGGCGTCCGGGGCGAGGGCGAGGGCCTGCCCGACGAGGAACTCGGTACGGCGGCGGGGCACGAACACGCCCGGCTCGACGGCGACCCGGAGGCCGCCGAACTCGGCCCAGCCGACGACGAGTTCGAGGGGTTCACCGGTCACCCGGCGGGCCACCATCGCGGTGACCTCGTCGGGGGTGCGGGCGGTGGTGAGGATGAGGCGCGCCTCCTCCTCGGCGAAGACGCAGCCCGCGGCGCGCAGCGCGGCCACGACGGAGTCGGCACCGGGTTCGCGCGACGGGAGGGGCGGGGTGGAGGACGGCGGGGTGGGCGGGAACGGGACCTGGGACACGGGGAGTTGACAGCCTCTCGGGAGCCGAAGGGCGCTCCCGCGGTCGTCTACCGGCGGCGGTCCACGCCGTACGGAGAGCCGTGCGAAGGAGGGAACACCCGTCCTGACACTGCGGTGATGGGTCCCACCTCCTCGGTCCGGTCGCGGCCGGGGACGCCCCGGCCGGACCGCAACCCTACACCGGCGCGCGGACGGGGAAAGCCGGGCGGGGGCGCGCACCGGACCGCCGACCCGGTCCGGCGGCGCGCCCCCGCCGCCCCGTCGGGGCCGCGGGCGCCGGGGCCTCAGGCCACCGGCACCGCGTCCCGCTCGGCCGCGCCGTCCCGCTCCGGTGCCCGCGCCGCCAGGAACGCGGTCCGCAGGCGGAGGCGGAAGCCGAGGGACTCGTAGAGCCGGATCGCGTTGGTGTTGCCGGCGCTGGTGTGCAGGAACGGGGTCTCGCCGCGTTCCCGGATGCCGTGCGCGACGGCCAGGATCAGCCGGGTGGCGAGGCCCTGTCCGCGTACCGAGGCGTCGGTGCAGACGGCGCTGATCTCGGTCCAGCCCGGCGGGTGGAGGCGTTCCCCGGCCATCGCGACGAGGACGCCCTCGCGGCGGATGCCCAGGTAGGTGCCGAGTTCGACGGTCCGCCGCTCGAAGGGGCCGGGCTGGGTGCGGGCGACCAGGTCCAGCATCTCGGGCACGTCGTCGGCGCCGAGGCGTACGGCCTCCGGGTCGGGGGCGGCGGCGAGGCCGTCGTCGACGAACTGGACGCCCGCGATGCGCTGGGTGATCTCCCAGCCGGGCGGGACCTCGCCCCGGAAGCCGGGCAGCGGAACCTCCCCGCCGGGGCCCGCGAGCGCGGCGAGGTCGGCCCAGTCGTCGGCGTCCGGCTCCTCGGGCAGCGCCAGCCAGGGCGACACGTCCACGGGGTAGCGCAGGACCCGGCCGCGGCGTTCGGCGAAGTGGGCGTGCGGCCCGGTGAGGGAGGCGAGGGCCGGGTTGTCCAGGACGTGCCGGGGTGCGGCGGCGGTCATGCGGTGGCTCCGATCTCGATCACGATCTTGCCCCGGGCGTGGCCGTCCTCGACCTCGCGCAGGGCCTGTCCCGCCTGTTCCAGCGGGTAGCTGCGGGTGACGTGCGGGTCCAGGGCGCCGCCGACGACGAGGGCGGCGACCGCGCGCAGGACGGCCGCGTCACGGGCGCGCAGGACGCGGGCACCGCCGAGCGCCTCGGCCGCGTCGGCCGGGGCCCCGGCCGTGATCAGCTTCGTCCGGTCGGCGACCAGGTCGGCCGCCTCGCGCAGCACGTCGCCGCCGACGAGGTCGTAGACGCCCGCCACGCCGTCGGGCGCGGCGGCGCGGGCGCGGTCGGTCCAGCCGGTCCCGGAGGTGACGTGGACCGCGCCCAGTGACTCCACCAGGTCCTTCTTGGCCTCGCTCGCCACGCCGACGACCCGGACGCCGAGGGCGCGGGCGATCTGGACGACGGCCACGCCGACCCCGCCGCCCGCGCCGGTGACCAGGAGGGTCGCCCCGGCGGGCAGGGCGAGCTGGTGGACGCCGTCGTAGGCGGTGGCGGCGGCGACCGGGAGGGTGGCGGCGTCGGTGACGGACAGGGCGGGCGGCCGGGGGGCGGTGATGTGCGCGGCGAGCAGCGCGTACTCGGCGTAGCCGCCCGCGACGGCGGTGCCGAACACCTCGTCGCCGGGCGCGAACCCGGTGACACCCTCGCCGGTCTCCACGACGGTCCCGGCGACCTCGTTGCCGAGGACGGCCGGGAAGTCACGCTCGCCGCTCTCGCCGGGGCGGCGGTAGCCGGTGCGCTGCTTCCAGTCGACCGGGTTGACGCCCGCCGCGCGGACCGCGACCAGCACCTCGCCGGGGCCCGGCGAGGGCCGGTCCAGCTCCACCAGGGCCTCGGTCTCCGGGCCGCCGTACCGCGTGAAGACGTACGCCTTCGGCATTGCTCCCACTCTCCTTCGCTGCCACCGGACCGCAAGGCCCGGAACGACACGTCCAAGGGAGATCCTGCGGCCGGTATTCCCCGGTCGGAACGGTGCGCGGGAGTGTTCATACGGCCTTAACGATGCCGGGCCGCCCCCGGGCGGGGGCATCCGCGGCCCGGCGCTACGGTTGAACGCGCAACGTCCGCCGCCTCCCCGCCTGTCCTCTCCCCTCTTCTCCCGCTGGAACCGCATGAACGCCACGCCCGTCACGCCCCTCGCACCGCCCGTGCCGCCGGGCCCGCCCGTCACGCGGGGTTTCACCGGCCGCCCGCGCGCCTTCGATCCGGGGCTGCCGCCGGGGCAGTACGACGCGCGCGACGACTGGCCCGTCCTGTCCGCCGAGGTCACCCCCGACCTGGCCCCCGCCGACTGGTCGTTCCGCGTCGACGGGCTGGTGGACACGCCCCGCGTCTGGGACTGGGAGCAGGCGCACGCGCTGCCGTTCTCGGAGTACGCGGGGGACATCCACTGCGTGACGGGCTGGTCGCGGTTCGGGACACGGTTCGGGGGCGTGCCGCTGGACGTGTTCCTGGCGGCGGCCGGTCCGCTGCCGACGGCGACGCACGTGGTGGCGTACGCGCACACCGGATACACGACGAACCTGCCGCTGGCCGATCTCACGGGCGGGCGGGCGTGGATCGCGTTCACCCACGACGGGGCGCCGCTCACCGCCGAACACGGCGGCCCGGCACGGCTGTTGGTGCCGCACCTGTACTTCTGGAAGAGCGCCAAGTGGATCGCGGGGCTGCGCCTCCTCGACCACGACGAACCGGGGTTCTGGGAGCGCAACGGCTACCACGCGCGGGGCAACCCGTGGGAGGAGCAGAGGTACGCCGGTGACTGAGACCGTGACGTCCGCGGGGCCGTCGGCGGCGCCCTTCGTGCCGCCGACCCGGTTCGCCGTGCCGGGGCGCGTCGAGGTGAGCGACCGGGCGGCGGCCGTCTGGCAGACGGCCGTCCTCACCGGCGTCCGCCGCGAGACGCCGCGCGCGGCCACCTTCCGACTCGCGGTGCCGCGGTGGGCGGGCCACCTGCCCGGCCAGCACCTGATGCTGCGGCTGACCGCCGCCGACGGGTACGTGGCGCAGCGGCACTACTCGATCGCGTCGCCGCCCGACGACACCGGGCACGTGGAACTGACCCTGGACCACGTGGCGGGCGGCGAGGTGTCCGGCTGGTTCCACACCGTGGCCCGGCCCGGCGACACCGTGGAGGTGCGCGGCCCGCTCAGCGGCTTCTTCGCCTGGCCCGGCGACCGGCCCGCGCTGCTGCTGGGCGCGGGCTCGGGGGTCGTCCCGCTGATGTCGATGGTCCGCCACCACCGGGCCCGCTCCCTCACGGTGCCGCTGCGGCTGCTGGTGTCGGCTCGCACCCCTGAGGAGCTGATCTACGCCCGCGAGTACGGCGCCGAGACCACGCCGGTCTTCACCCGCCGCGCGCCCCGAGGGGAGCCCGTGGGGCGGCTGTCGGCCGATCATCTGGCGCCGCTGCTCGCGGCGGCCCCGGAGGCGGCGGGCGGCTGGGAGGCGTACGTGTGCGGGTCCAACGGGTTCGCGGAGCACGCGTCGCGGCTGCTGGTGGCGGCCGGGCAGCCGGTGCACCGCATCCGCGTCGAACGCTTCGGCTGACCCCGGCCCGCCCCCCGACGGTCCGCCGGACGGCCCCGCGGGCCGGTGCCGGAGCCGTGGGGATGCCGGACCGGCCCCCTGGTGGAACGATTCTCCGTGTACGAGGCATCTCCTCCACGCGGGTGACCGCCCGGGTGACGGCGAGGGGGTCGACATGCGAGGTCGGGTGCGCGGCTGGCGCTGGCGGCGCAATCCCCTGCGGCGCCGCTGCGACGTCGTGGAGATGTGGACACTGCTGGTCGTCGCCGTGCTGGTGCTGACCGGAGCGCCCCTCGCGGGGGCGCTCGCCGGTCTGTGGGCGCATGACGACGCGCGGTCGGTCGCGGCCGGCCTGCGGGCGGAGCGCCACCCCGTGACCGCCGAGGTGGTGGGCCGCCCTCCGGCGGGCACCATGCCGACCGCCGACGGCGGCCAGGTGCGGCTCTACCGGGTGGACGTCCGCTGGACCGACGACCGGGGCACGACGCACACCACGCGCGCCGGGGTCCCCGCGGGGACGCGGCCGGGCGACACGGTGCGGATCTGGCTGGACGCGCGGGGCCGCGGCGTTCCGGCTCCGCCGGGCGACGCGGCCGTGTGGCAGCACACGCTCACCCTGGGCTGCGCCACGGCGGGCGGCACCGCCGCCGCGATCCTGCTCGGCCACGCGGCCGTCCGCCGCGTCGCCCTCCGCCACCGCCTGGGCGAATGGGACCGCGAGTGGGCCCGGACGGGGCCGGAGTGGAGCAAGGGGAAGGCGTAGGGCTCGGGGCGGATCGGAGCGGGCCGGGGCAGCTCGGAGCGGATCGGAGCGGTCGGGCGCTGCGGCGTGGGGAGACCTTCCGGCCGAGAGGTCCGGGTCCGCTCCGGCGGGTCACCCACGGGCTTTCGGACAGAGGTACGCCGGACGGCGGGGCGGCGTCACGGACAGACGGACGGGCCGGTCGGAGGGGTGGGCGGCCTCCGGGGCGCGGGCCCGGCAGCGCGCCTCCGGGGGCGGGTGCGGGGTGCGGCCGGATCGGCGGCGGTGCGGTTTCGGCCGATCGGGACGGCCGCCCTTCCCCTGTGGTTTAGACCAATGCTAGATCTGGTGGCGCACGAACCCGCACGGCACGTCACCCCCAGGAGGCGCGCGGCATGGCCCGCACCATCGCCCACGATCACCCCATCTACTGGCGGATAGCGAAGGAGTTGCTCGGCGAACTGCGTGACGGCACCATCCCGCCCGGCGAACGGCTGCCCGGCGAACGGCAGTTGGCGGAGCACTTCGGCGTCAGCAGAGTCACCGTCCGGCAGGCGCTGGAGGTGCTGCGGCGGGACGGGCTGGTCGCCACCGACCGGCGCGGCAGCCACGCCGTGCTGCCGGGCGCCCCGGTCGCCGCGCCGGACTGGCTCGCCTTCCCGGTGGGCGCCCGTCCCCCCGACGACACCAGCGCGGTGGACCGGGCCACCCTGAGCTGGGAGCCGCCCCCGCCCGAGCACGCCGAGGCGCTCGAACTGGCCCCGCACCGGCCGACGTTGGTGCACCGCTACGAGTCGGCGGGGGCCGACGGCCGGGCCCAGCGCACCGCCCTCACCTCGTTCTCGGCGGTGGCTCTGGCGGAGGTCGGCGAGCTGGCCCGCTACCGGGACCGGACCGCGACCGTCTCCTCGCCGCAACTGCGGCGGGCCTACGACTGGATGCGCCGGGCGGGGCTGAGTCTGCACCACCAGGACTCCATCACCCGCCCCGACGGCGCCCCCTCGATCCGGCTCACCCGCCGGGTGCACGACCAGTACGCGCGGCCGTTGGAGATCACCGACCTGGTCGTGGACATCCGTCGGGACGCGCTGGTCTACACGTTCACCCTGCCCGCGGCGGACTGACCGCGCGGCGGACGGGAGGCGGGCGGGAGGCGGGCGGGAGGCGTCCGGTTCAGTCCGCGCGCCGGGCCTCCACCAGGCGGACGCGCGGGCTGCCGTCGTCGCGGGTCCCGAACGCGGGCAGGGCGCGCAGCCCCACCTCGAACCCGGCGCGTTCCAGTTCGCGGCGCACCTCGCCGAGCCGGAAGGCCCGGTAGTACATGACGAACGGCGGTCGCCAGAGCGCGTTGCGCACGCGCATCACGGCGTCGAAGCCGAGGAGCATCCAGTAGGCGGACGTGGACGGGCGGGGCGGCGCGAGGACGGGGAAGACGAACCGCCCGCCCGGCCGCAGCGCCCCGTGCACCCCGGCGAAGAGGCCGGGCAGCTCCCGCGGCAGGAAGTGGCCGAACGCGCCGAAACTGACGACGAGGTCGAAGGCCGCCGCGAACGGCAGGTCCCGCGCGTCGGCACGCACCCACGACACCCGCGGGCCGGACGCCCCCGCCCCGGACCCGTGCGGGACCGGCGCGGACTCCGTCCGCCGTCGCGCCACGTCGAGCATGCCCGCGCTGAAGTCGACCCCGGTGACGCTGTCCCGGCAGACGGCGGTCAGGACGTCGACCCCGGCGCCGGTGCCGCAGCACAGGTCGAGTCCGTCGCCGTGGGGTCCGGTGGCGCGCAGGGCCTCGGCGACCGCGTCGAGCACGGAGTCGGGGGTGCGGAAGGGGGTGTGGTCGAACTTCGGGGCCAGCAGGTCGTAGCCGTGCTCGACGGACGACAGGGCCTGGACGGCGAGTTCGCGCAGCGTGGGTCCTTCGGGGCTGAACATCCGGGTCAGCCTACGGCGGTGCGGTCGGCGAGGAGGGCGAGCACGCGCGCGCACCAGCGCTGGTTCTCCTCCTCGAACCCGATCCCGGCCATCAGGGTCAGATAGGGGCCGATCCGGTCGGCCGCGCTCAGGTACGCCTCCTCGGTCCGGCCGTCGAGGAGGCGGTCGCGCATCCGCGTGTAGCGGTCGAGTTTGGCCCGCGACCACGCCATCCGCTCCTCGACCTGCGCGCGGGTGAGGGCGGGGTCGCCGCCGTCCATGGCCTGGATCTTGACGAGGAGTTCGTCGCGGATGACGGTCGGGCGGCGCGGCGGAGTGTCGGCGAAGGCCCGCAGGTGGGCGCGTCCGGCGTCGGTGAGGGTGAACATCCGCTTGTTGGGGCGGCGGTCCTGCCGTACGAGCCGGGCGGAGAGCAGGCCGTCCTGGGTGAGGCGTTCCAGCTCGCGGTAGAGCTGCTGGGGGGTGGCGGGCCAGAAGTTGGCGAGGGAGGCGTCGAAGAGCTTCGACAGCTCGTAGCCGGAGGCCTCGCCGTCGAGCAGGGCGGCCAGCACGGCGTGCTTGAACGACATGGGGACACGGTAACAGCCGGTGGTAGTGTCCTCGGCACCTATTCAACAAGTTGAGTATGAGGTGATCGCGTGCGCGCATTCCGTGAGGCGGTGGAGGCCGGCGACCTCGACGCCGTGGAGGCCCTGCTGGCCGAGGACGTCGTCTTCACCAGCCCGGTCGCGTTCAAGCCCTATCCGGGCCGCGCGATCACGGCGGCCGTCCTGCGCGCCGTGTCGCAGGTGTTCGAGGACTTCCGCTACGAGACCGAGCTGGCGTCCGGCGAGGGCCGCGACCATGCGCTGGTGTTCAGCGCCCGGGTGGGCGAACGGCGCCTGGAGGGCTGCGACTTCATCCACCTCGACGAGGAGGGCCGCATCGACCGGCTGACGGTGATGGTGCGTCCGCTGTCCGGGGCGCAGGCGCTGGCCGAGGCGATGGGCGCCCGGTTCGACCAGATCGCCGAGGAGGCGCAGGCGCGCTCCCGCTGAGACGCCGACACCCCAGAGAACACAGAGAACACCGGGAACACCGGGAACACCGGCAACGCAGACGGCGGCCGGAACGCGGGTGCGTGCCGGCCGCCGTCGCGGTGATCGGGTGGGGTCAGTCCTTGAGCCCGTCCATCGTGGTCTTGGCGTCGGCCTTGAGCCAGTCCGTCACCTCGTCGAGCTTCGGCGGGTCCTTGTCGGTGTCGTACGAGGAGAGGTAGGCGCTGTAGGTCATGGTGTACGTCGCCCAGCCGTCGCGGACCGCGAGGGTGGCGTAGATCGAGCCGCTGGACGTGCCGCTGGTGGTGTCCTGGCTGACGAGGTAGGCCTCGTCGCCGATGTCGTCGACGCTCTCCACGTCGTAACCGGTGTGGCTCTCGTCGTAGTTCTTCCAGGAGGCGGTGAACTCCGGTCCCGGGTCGGTCTTCCGGTGGAGGTCGACCTGGCTGGTGAGGTAGGCGTCGGCGTAGCTGGACGCGGTCTTCTTGAGGCTGATGCTGCACGAACTGCTGTCGAGCGCCGGGTCCTTGAGGGCGTTGTGGGTCGGTGTGCCGTCGGTGTCCGGGTACTCGCCCTCGAAGGAGGAGTAGTCGGTGCTGGAGCAGAGGTTCGCCGGGGCGGCGTAGCCGCGCAGGTCGGCCTGGTCGGTGTTGACGCCGATGAGGAAGACCCCGGCCGCCCACGCGGCGGAGGCGACGACCGCGCCGACGGCCGCCCACAGCACGGCCCGCCCGGCGCCTGTGCCGCCGCCGGGCGGCGGCGGGGGCGGGTACGGCGCCTGCTGGCCGTAGGGGTAGGACGGGTGCGGACCCGGCTGGGCGGGGACGCCGGTCTGTCCCGGCGCGCCGACCAGGGTCGGGGTGGCGTAGAAGTTCTGCTGGCCCGGTGCGGAACCGGCCGCCGGGGGGAACGCTCCCGGCCCGCCCGGGGCCGGTGACTGCGGATTCGGGTACGGATACGCACTCGGCGCAGCCGACGTCCCGGACGGCTGCTCGGGTTCCTGCGGAGGCTTGGGCGGCGTGGACATGACGTGAAGATAGTGCACCGATGGCGGCCAAGTCCCTTGTCGTCCGGGATCGTTATGGTCTGGGGACATCTGCTGCAAACCTATGACACGGCGCCCGGGACGCGGGGCGCCATACCGGGACGGACCAGGCGTTCCGCGGTCACGGAATAACCGGTCGCTCACCCGTGTTGACGCCCTCGAACGGTCGGCACCACGGCCACGGCGCCATGACGGGTGCTACTGTCCGGACAGCACGTGTGTACGCCCCTCCGTGGGCGCCGGTGCTGCATCTCTCCTCACCTCTCGATCCGCCCGCCGCGTTCCGGCCGGTGCGGACGTTCCTCCGCAGACTCTGTGAGCGGCCGTCAGCCGTCGCCCCCGTGGTGCTGCGTTCCCGCCGCCCGAGGCGTGCCGTCACGGCCCCTCCCCTTCGCGGCTCCCCCCCTCTTCGCCTGTTTCCGAACCGGCAGTCCCGAAAGGACGATCACCATGACCACCACACTCGAACACCCGCCCGTCCGGGAGCGGCCCCCGGCCCGGATCGTCGCCGGAGTCCTCGACACCGACGGCCACGGCAAGGGGCACCTCCGGGCCGCGACCTGCCTGCCCTCTCCCGCCGACGTGCAGGTACCGGCCGCGCTGGTCCGCCGCCTCGGTCTGCGCAAGGGCGACCTCGTCGAGGGGCAGGTCGACGCCCGGGGCGCGCTGGCCGACGTCACCCGCGTCGACGGCCGCGCCCCGCGCGGGCTGCGCGACCGGCGCGCCTTCCACGACCTCACCCCGGTGCACCCGCGGGAGCGGCTGCGCCTCGAACACCCGGCGGCCGGACTCGCGGGCCGGGTCGCCGACCTGCTCGCACCGGTCGGCAAGGGGCAACGGGGGCTGATCGTGGCCCCGCCCAAGACCGGCAAGACCGTCCTGCTCCAGCAGATCGCCGCGGCGATCGCCGGGAACCACCCCGGCGCCCGGCTGATGGTGCTGCTCCTCGACGAACGCCCCGAGGAGGTCACCGACATGCGGCGCTCCGTGCGCGGCGAGGTGTACGCCTCCACGTTCGACCGGACGCCCAAGCAGCACATCGCCCTCGCCGACCTCGTCGTCGAGCGGGCCAAGCGGCTCGTCGAGGCGGGCGAGGACGTCGTGATCCTGCTCGACTCGCTGACCCGGCTGTGCCGGGCCCACAACCACGCCGCCCCCTCGGGCGGACGCACCCTCAGCGGCGGCGTCGACGCCACGGCCCTGATCGGGCCCAAGCGGTTCTTCGGCGCGGCGCGGGCCGCCGAGGAGGGCGGCTCCCTCACGATCCTGGCCACCGCGCTCGTCGAGACCGGGTCGCGCGCCGACGACTTCTTCTTCGAGGAGCTGAAGGGCACCGGCAACATGGAGCTGCGGCTGGACCGCGAACCGGCCTCCCGCCGGGTCTTCCCGGCCCTCGACATCGACGCCTCCGGCACCCGCCGCGAGGAACTCCTCCTCACCCCGGCCGAGTTGACGGCCGTACGGGGACTGCGCCGCGCGCTGCGGACCGGGGACGGCCGGGCCAGCCTGGAGACACTGCTGGAGCGGCTGCGGGCCACGCCGGACAACGCGGCCTTCCTGCGGCGCGTGGCCCCGACCCTGCCGGGCGCCTGAGGCCGTCTACGGAGCCAGTCGCCGGAGCCTGTCGGCGGAACATCTCCCCGGCGCAGGCCGCCCCCCCTCCCCGGCCTCCTCTCCCCGCCCCCGTTCCGAGCCCGGGAACGTGCGGCATCCGGGTGCTCGCGGGGTGTCGTGCGGCACGGGCAGCGCGGGGACGGACCGGTTCATTCCTACGTTGATCATATGAAGATCGGATTCTCTTCTCGGGTGGTCGCGTCGGCCTGCGCGTTCTGCACGGCCGGAGTGCTGGCCCTCACGCCCGTCCTCACCCTCACCGCGGCCGCCGCGCCCGCCACCGGCGCCGATCCGGGCACGCACCGCGGGCCGCGGGCCGCCGCACCGCCGCCCGACCGGCTCTACCGCCCCGGCACCCAGGTCAGACCGCGCGCCGGGGCTCCCGGCGTCCCGGACGTCTCCGCGCTGTCGTGGGTGGTGGCCGACGCCGACAGCGGCGAGGTGCTGGCCGCGGCGGACGCCCACCGCAGGCTGCCCCCCGCCAGCACCCTCAAGACGCTGTTCGCCCTCACCGTGCTGCCCTCCCTGCCCGCCGGTCTGCGGCACACCGTCTCCGAGGAGGAGCTGGCCGGGATCGGCGCGGGCAGCAGCCTCGTCGGCGTCGCCGAGGGCCTCACCTACGGCGTCGACGACCTGTGGCGCGGGGTGTTCCTCAACTCCGGCAACGACGCCGTGCACGTGCTCGCGTCCCTCGGCGGAGGCTGGGACGTCACCGCCGAGCGCATGCAGGCCAAGGCCCGCTCCCTGGGCGCCCTCGACACCCATGTGCGCTCCCCCGACGGCTACGACGCCCCCGGCCAGGTGTCCTCCGCCTACGACCTCGCCGTGTTCGGGCGCGCCGGGCTGCAGGACCCCGACTTCGCCCGCTACTGCGCCACCGTCGAGGCCCAGTTCCCCGGCCGGGACGGCGGGACGTACGGCATCGCCAACACCAACCGGCTGCTCAGCGGCGCCGACGGCGTCGGCCGCTACCCCGGACTGATCGGCATCAAGAACGGCTACACCAGCCACGCGGGCAACACCCTCGTCGCCGCCGCCCGCCACGGGGAGCGCACCCTCGTCGTCACCGTCATGAACCCGCAGGCGGGCGGCGGCCTCACCGTCTACGAGGAGGCGCGCGCGCTGCTCGACTGGGGGTTCGCGGCCGCCGGGAAGGTCGACCCGGTGGGGTCGCTGGACGGACTGCGGGTGCGCCCGGCCCCCGCGCCGCGGCCCAGCGCGTCGGCGCCCGCCGCGGCCGGTGCCCCCGCACCGGCCGCCCCCGCGTCCCCGGTCGCCTCGGCCGACGGGGCGACGGCGGAGGGCGGCTGGGCGCGGGCGGGCTGGGTGGCGGGCGCGGGTCTGCTCGGCGCGGGCTCGGTCGTCTGCGCGCTGCGGCTCAGGGCGCGGCGCCGGTCCGGGGGCCGCGCGGAGCTCTGACCGACCGGCAAGCTGAGCAGCAGGCCGAGGGTGATCCAGGTGTACAGGTTGGCGCCGAGGAAGCCGCCGACGCCGGACGCGTCGTCGTACCAGAGCCACACGACGCTGGTGCACAGGACCGCGTACAGGCACGCCGCGACGCGGGCGTGCCCGGCGCGGACCAAGACGGCGAACGACGGCAGCAGCCACACCAGGTGGTGGACCCAGGTGACCGGGCTGACCAGGCACGCGGTCAGCCCGGTCAGCGCGAACGCGGCCGTCCGGTTCCCCGCCTCCGCCGCCCGCCGGACGCGCCACGCCCACCAGCCGAGCACCAGCACGGCCAGCAGCGCCCAGACCGGGCGGCCCTCCACGCCGAGCCGGGCCAGGACGCCCTGGAGGGACTGGTTGGAGACGTAGTCCAGGCGGCCCACCCGGCCCGTGTCCCACAGGGCGGTCGTCCAGTAGAAGCGGGAGGCGTCGGGGGCGACCAGGGCGGCGCAGGCCGTGGCGCCGACAGCGACCGCGGTGGCGAGGACCGCCGCGCGGCGCCGTCCGGCGACCAGGAGCAGGCCGATGAAGAGCGCGGGCGTGAGCTTGATCGCCGCGGCCAGGCCGATGCCGACGCCCGCCCAGCGGGCCGCCCGCCCGCCGGACAGCAGCGCGCAGTCCGTCAGGACCAGCGCGAGCAGCACCAGGTTGACCTGGCCGAAGCTGACGGTGTCGCGAAGCGGCTCGAACAGGGCGAGACCGCAGGCCGCGAGACCGACGCCGTACCAGCCGTACCGGCGCCAGGCCGGGCCGGTCAGGACGCGCAGGGAGACGGCGAGCGCGGCCAGGTTCAGCAGCAGGGCCACCGCGATCGCGGTGCGCGTCCCGACCAGCGCCATCGGCAGCATCACGACGGCCGCGAACGGCGGGTAGGTGAAGCCGTACGGGGTGCCGGGCACCCGGTAGTCGTAGACGCGCCCGCCGTCGTGGACCCAGCTGGTGACGGTGCCGTGGTAGACGCGCAGGTCGAACCAGTCGCGCAGCAGCGGGACCGTGGCGGTGAACACGGTGACGGCCGTCGCCAGGGCGAGGAGCAGCAGCAGGCGTCCGCCGTCGGTGCGCGGGAGGGCGGGTCGTCTCATGCCGGACGCGCCGGGGGGACGGCCGGGGTCCGGGCGGCGAGGCGGGTCTGCCCCAGGACGACGACGGCGAGCGCGCCGCCGGACACCGCCAGCAGCAGGCGTCCGGTGTCGGCGGGGTCGCCGTCGGGCAGCACCGCCAGGGCGAGCACCCCGGCGACGGCCGCCGTGCGGTGCCGTACGGAGGCGGAGGGCGCGGCGGCGGCGATGAGGAACAGGCCCCACAGCGCGTACCAGGGGCGGACGGCCGGTCCGAACGCGGCGACGGCGGCGAGGCTCAGGCCGAGCGCGTACACCGGGCGGGGGCGCAGCCGCCACCAGATGGCGGCCAGGAGCACGGCGGTGACGGCGAGGCCCAGGAGGTGCCAGGCGGGGACGGCGAGCGGGGCGAGGTCGCTGCCGAGGGCCGCCAGGGCGGCGCCGGTGGCGCGGCCGAGGAGGCTCGTGAGGGCCCAGTTCTGTTCGGAGACGGGGGTGTCGAGGGCGCCGGTCCAGCCGTAGCCGGTGCCCGCCACGGCGGTCGCGGTGACCGTGGTGGCGGCGCAGACGGTGGCCGTGCCGAGGACGGCGGGAAGCCAGGGGCGTCCGGCGCGTGCCTGGAGGACCAGGACGGCGGCGAGGCCGAGGGCGGCGGGCGCCTTGACGAGGGCGGCGAGGGTGATCAGGGCGGCGCCGAGGGCCGGGCGGCCCCCGAGGGCGGCGACCAGGCCGACGCCGAGGAGGCCCAGCATGAGGGCGTCGTTGTGGGCGCCGGCCACCAGGTGCAGCAGGACCAGCGGGTTGAGGGCGCCCAGCCAGAGCGCGGCGGCCGGGTCGGCGCCGCAGTGCCGGGCCAGCCGGGGCAGCGCCGCCGCCATCAGCGCCACGCCGACGACCGCGACGGCCCGCATCCCGGCGAGCCCGGCGGGCAGTTCGCCGCGGGTGAGGCCGGACAGGGCGGCGGCGACGGCGAGGAAGACCGGCCCGTAGGGGGCGCCGGTGTGCTGCCACAGCGGGGCGACCTCGTCGGCGAGCGGGCCGCCGAGCCGGGACGGGCCGTGCGCGTACACGTCGATGTGCGCGTCGACCATGGCGCCCTGCGCGAGATAGCTGTAGACGTCCCGGCTGAACAGCGGCGGGGCGAGCAGCAGCGGGGCCGCCCACACGGCGAGGACCAGCGTGAGGGCGCGCGGGGTCGGCGGGTCGCCGCCGCGCACCAGGCGGCCCAGGAGGACCCAGGCCGCGGTGAGCAGCACCAGCCCGAAGTAGACCCCGACCAGGCCCAGGACGGCGTGCGCGGAGGTCGGGGCGAGGAGGTCGCGGGCGGGCAGCGCACCGGCCGTCTCCCCGCCGAGCGCGAGGACGGCGGTTCCGGCCAGGCCGAGCACCTGGCAGTGACGGAGGTCGGTCCGGAGAGCGACGGGAAAAGCCTTGGCCAACACTCGGTCAGCGTGGCAAGGCCGGGTGGCCGGAAGGCGACGCGGCGGCCCCCGGGCGGCGGCGTGGGCATGTCCGCCGCGTGCACGCCCCGTACGCCCCGTACGACCCGTACGACCTGCGGGCCCCTACGGGTCGTACGGGTCGCGGGCCGGGGACGGGGTCAGCGGAAGCGGCCGCTGGGGACCGGTCCGGCGGACTTCACGCGGGTGCGGTCGCCGCGCAGCCAGGTGCCGCGGACGGCCTCGACGAAGCCGGTGAGCCGCTCCACCGGGTCGGCGGGCGTCCGCCCGTCGCCCTCGTCGGGGGTGGGGTCGGCGGCCACGATGTCGGCGGCGATCTCCGCCTCGGGACGCCCGTCGGGCGCGCCGCGTTCCACACCGCCGTCGGCGGCCTGCCGCAGTACCTCGCCCCAGGGCGCCACGACGGACTGGTGGAGCAGGGTGACGCTGTCGGGGGTGACGAAGGGCGGGTCGGTCCAGCAGCTCGCGTGGGCGTGGAGGACCTGGCCGGGGGTGCGGGCGACGAGCTGGTCGAGGACGGCGGGGCCGCCGTCGGTGTGGAGCGTGGCGTCGAGGTCGTGGGCGACGACGACGGTGTCCTCGCGGCCCGCGGCGAACGGCTCGGCGGGCAGGTCGAGGACGGTCGCGGCGGCGAGGCCGAGGACGCGGCTGCCGCGGTCGGGCAGCAGGGACACCGAGCGGGGGCGCAGGCCGCCCGCGTCGAGGACGGCCTTCAGGCGCAGCAGTCCCTGGAGGCAGAGGTCGGGCGTGTCCTGGAGGAACGCGAACCGTCCGGTCATCCCGGCGTCGTACCCGTACGGGGAGAGCGTGCCGAGGACGGTGCCGCCGAGGACGTACTGCCAGCCGCGCAGGTCGGTGCCGTCCAGCGGGCTCGCGTGCCCGGCGCTCTCGGCGCGGCGCAGGACCCGGTTCTGCCGCTCGCGGGCGGGCAGCCACATCGCGTCGTCGGGGGCGGGCAGGACGGCGTGGTGACGGCGGGCCAGGTCGAGGTCACCGGCGAGGACGGCGTTGAAGACGAGGAGGTAGCGGTCGGGCCACTCGGCGAAGCCGCTCTCGTGGGCGGCGAGCAGGTCGGCGGCCTCGCGGTGGAGCTGCTCGTCCTCGTAGGCGGAGACCAGTTCGCGCAGGACGGCCGGGGAGCCGGGCGCGAGGCGGAGGGCCTCACGCAGGGCGGGTATCGCCAGGTGGGAGACGCCGCGTTCGACGCACGCGTAGCCGTAGGCGTGCAGAGCGCGGGCCTCGCCGGGGTCGGCGGCGACGGCGGTCGCTGCCTGCGCGAGGTCGTCGAACCCGGCGGCCGCGGCGGCCCGGCCGACCACGAGGGCGACCTCCGCGAGGGGCTCGCCGGAGGCGTCGCGCAGATGGCGCAGGGCGCCGGGGACGTCACCGGCGTCCAGGGACTCCCAGGCGGGCCGGAGCGCGGCGGAGGCGGGCGGGCGGGAGGCGCCCCGGCGGCGGGACTTGCGCGAGAACATGCGGGTGATCTTCTCCGGCGGGGCGGGGCGGCCTCAACTGCTTTACGGGCGGGCCGGAACGCGGGACCGGCGGGCGTCCGCCGCACGGATCGGTGCGCCCGCCCGGGTCCGCCCGCCCGACCGCCCCGGAACCCGGTTCAGAACACCGACAGGCCGGTCAGGGTGGTGAAGCGGTCCAGCGCGGCCACGCCCGCGACGGAGTTGCCGCGTTCGTCGAGGCCGGGGCTCCACACGCAGAGGGTGCAGCGGCCGGGGACGACGGCGATGATGCCGCCGCCGACGCCGCTCTTGCCGGGCAGGCCCACCCGGTAGGCGAAGTCGCCCGCCGCGTCGTAGGTGCCGCAGGTGAGCATGACGGCGTTGACCTGCTTGGCCTGGCTGCGGGTGAGGAGGCGGCTGCCGTCGGCGCGGACGCCGTGCCGCGCGAGGAAGCCGGTGGCCAGGGCGAGGTCGGCGCAGGAGGCGGTGACCGAGCACTGCCGGAAGTACTGGTCGAGCAGGACGGGAACCGGGGTGTCGATGTTGCCGTAGGACGCCATGAAGTGGGCGAGGGCGGCGTTGCGGTCGCCGTGGGCGGCCTCGGAGGCGGCGACCCCGGTGTCGAAGCCGAGACGGTCGTTGCCGCTCTCCGCCCGCAGGAACGCCAGCAGTTCGCCCGCCGCGTCACCGGTACGGGAGTGCAGGCGGTCGGTGACGACGAGGGCGCCCGCGTTGATGAACGGGTTGCGCGGGATGCCGTTCTCGTACTCCAGCTGGACCAGGGAGTTGAAGGGGTTGCCGGACGGCTCGCGGCCCACGTGCTCCCAGAGGGCGTCGCCCTCGCGGGCCAGGCCGAGGGCGAGGGTGTAGACCTTGGTGACGGACTGGGCCGAGAAGGGGACCCGCCAGTCCCCCACCCCGTACACGGTGCCGTCGAGTTCGGCGACGGCCATGCCGAAGCTGCGCGGGTCGCGGGCGGCGAGCGCGGGGATGTAGTCGGCGGGGCGGCCCCGGCCGGGGGTGCGCGCGATCTCCTCGGCGACACGTTCCAGGACGGGCTGGTAGGCGAAGGACGAGGGCGTGGTCATGGTCGTCATGGTGCGGGCGGCGGGTTCCGGGCGCCGTGCTCAGGCGCAGGCCGGGAGGGCCACCGGAACGGGGTCCAGGGAACGGACGGGGCGGACCGAGCCGACCGGGCGTCCGCCGCCGAGCAGGGGCTCGCCCGCGAACGCGGAGAGCAGGGCGGGGTCCACCCCGGCGCGGACGAGGGCCGCCGCGGTGACGGGGACGCGGGCCCGGTCGGCGCCGTCGGAGATCTTGACGGCGACGGCGCGGCCGTCGGGGAGCGCGGCGACCTCGACGCCCTCGAAGCCGTCCTTGGCGAGCAGGCCGGGCACGGCCCGCATCAGGGCGGCCACGTCGCGGTGGGCGCCGGAGGCGAGTTCGGCGTGGCCGCGCATCGCGTCGGCGACGCGCGCCTCGGGGGTGCCGGGGGCGGCGGTGGTGATGCGGGCGGCGGACCGCGCCAGGCCGTGCAGCGACACCGCGAACAGGGGCGCCCCGCAGCCGTCGACGGTGACCCGTGCGATCCGCTGCCCGGTGAGGTCCTCGACGATCTCGGCGATCGCCTGCTGGAGGGGGTGCGCGGGGTCGAGGTAGCCGTCGAGGGGCCAGTCGTTGAGGACGCAGGTGTAGAGCATCGCCGCGTGCTTGCCCGAGCAGTTCTGGGCGAGGCGGGACGCGGGGCGCCCGGCGCGGACCCAGGCGTCGCGGACGGCCGGGCCGTACGGCAGGTCGGGGACGTTGCCGAGGCGGTCCTCGGTGAGACCGGCCAGGCCGAGGATGCGGCGGACGCCGTCGAGGTGGCGCTCCTCGCCGGAGTGGCTGGCGGCGGCGAGGGACAGCAGCTCGCCGTCGAGCGGCAGCCCGGCGCGGACCATGGCGACGGCCTGGACCGGCTTGAGGGCGGAGCGCGGGTAGAAGGCGACCTCGATGTCGCCGAGTTGGAAGTCGACGCGTCCGCCGGTGCCGAGGACGACGACGGAGCCGTGGTGGACGCCCTCGGTCACCCCGCCGCGCACGAGGTGGGCGACGGGGGCGTGCAGGGGCTCGCGTATCGCGGGGGCGTCAGCGAGCGGGGAGAGGGGGGAGTCGTACGTCACGGCCTGGTCCTCCGTGGGTGGGCGGTGAGGAGCGGGAGGGGGAGTGACGGGGCGGGCGTTCATGCCCCGGTTCCGGGCGCCCCGGCGGCCGCGGTGTCCCCGGCGGCGGAGGCGGTGGCGGCGGAGGTCGCGGGGCCGGAGCCGGTGGCGGTGGCCGTCCCTGCCGCGGTGCCGGTGCGGACGATCGCGGTGAGGGTGGTCTCGACCCGGTCGAGGTGGTGGCTCATGGCCGCCACCGCGTCGCTCTCGGAGCCGTCGGCAAGGGCCTCGACGATGGCCCGGTGCTCCCGGTCGGACTGCTCGCGGCGTCCGCCCAGCTCGTTGAGGAACTCGGACTGGCGGGCGAGGGCGTCGCGGATCTCCTCGATGACCCGGCGGAAGACGGGGTTCTGGGCGGCCTCGGCGACGGCGAGGTGGAAGAGGCTGTCCATCGCGACCCAGGCGGTGGTGTCGGTCTCCCGCTCCATCCGCTCCAGGACGCGGGTCAGCCGGTCCAGGTTCTCGGGGGTGCGGCGCAGGGCCGCGTACCCGGCGACCGGGATCTCGACGTGGCGGCGGACCTCCATGAGGTCGCTGGCCGCGTAGTCGCCGAAGGTGGGGTCCTCCACGGTGTTCGCGACGACGAAGGTGCCCTTGCCGGTGCGGGACACCGTCAGTCCCATCGTCTGGAGGGCGCGCAGGGCCTCCCGCAGGACGGGCCGGGACACCTCCAGGGTGCGGCACAGCTCCGCCTCGGAGGGGAGCTTGTCCCCCACGGCGTACTCGCCGCGCTCGACGGCGGCACGGAGGTGGGCGAGCACCGCCTCCATCGCGCTCACGCGGCGGGGTACCGGCACTCGACCACCTGTCTGGCTGTCTGACAGGTTCATGGGACCGATAGTCGGCGGGACGGGGGCCGCCTGTCAAGACGTGCCCGGCAGGCCCTGCCGGAGCCGGGTCCGGCGGGGTCCGAACCAGCGGTAGTTGCAAGGTAAATGAATTCTGGATTCGGTGTTACCGTGCGGGTATGGCAGCGAAGACGGCCGAGGCGGAGCTCGAGACCCGGTGGCGGGACATCCTGTCGGTGCACGCGCGCACGATGTGCGAGATCGACCGCGTCCTGCACCCGCACGGCCTCGGCGCGAGCGACTTCGAGGTGCTGGACCTGCTGGCCGCCCGGACGGCCCAGGAGGGTGACCAGTGCCGGGTGCAGAACCTGGTCGGCCGCGTCCACCTCAGCCAGAGCGCCCTCTCCCGGCTGATCGGACGGCTGGAGAAGGAAGGCCTCGTCCAGCGCTCCGTCTGCGCGGAGGACCGGCGCGGCGTGTGGGTCGCCCTCACCGACAAGGGCCGCGACCTGCACACCGAGGTGCTGCCCCTCCAGCGCGAGGTGCTGCGGCGCACGCTCGCCGACTAGCACCCGGTGGCGCCTGGGAGGCGTCGACGGCGCGGCTCAGCGGGCCAGCAGGGTGCGCACGCCGTCCGAGGTGAGCGTCAGCGGGTGGTCGCCCGCGGCGTCGATGGCGAGCGACAGATCGCCCCGCGGCCACTGCCGGGCGAGCGCGCCCAGCGGGACCAGGCGGTAGCGGTCCACGTCCGGCAGCAGGTCGGCCAGCTCCGGTTCCGAGGTGAAGACGGGGACGACGGCCGCGCCGTCCGGCTGTTCCAGCACGGGCAGGGCCAGGGTGCTGGGGTTGGTGACGTCCTCGTCGGTGGCGTCGTCGGGGACGGGCACCAGGACGTCGCAGTGGGCGAGGGTGTCCAGGGCGTCGGTGTCGCCGGTGTCACGGGCGAGCGCGTCGAGGGCGCGGGCGGCGGGATTGTCGTGGGCTCCGTGGGCGGCGTCGTGGGCGGAAGTGTCCATGGCTGGTCCCCAGGTCGCGGCGGTCGGCTGTTCCGGCGACGCGTACCCGATCGGGGGCGGATCAATCAGCGGATCGATCAGGGGATCAATCAGGGGGCGGCCCGGAACAGGGGGCTACGGACCCCTCGGCCCGACCACCGGCCACGGGTCTTCAGGCCCGATCCCGCGGCTACGAGTCCTCCGGCCCGGGGTGGCGGCCACGAGGCCTCCAGCCCGGTCCTGCAGCCACGGGTCCTCCGGCCTGGGTCGGCGGCCACGGGTCCTCCGGCCATCGCGTGGCCCGGCGCACCGCCCGGCCGTCCTGAGGCCCGCCCCGCCGAGTCGAGCCGGGGGCGCCGCGAACCCGGCGGCTGCCGGTGGGGAGCTGACAGGGCGTTCCTCCCCCCTCGCTCCCCTTCCGTCGTCCTCTCTCCCCCGTCGCTTCACCCGGTGGTGGAGGTGTACGCCGCGATCGCCGCGTCGGCGGCGGCCAGGTGCCGTCGGACCGGGCCGAAGGAGATCAGGCCGCTGCCCGCGCCGGCGTACTCGGTTCCGGCGTCCGCCAGTTCCTCCCGGGCCCGGCGGAGCACCGGCAGGTGCCCCACGGCCGCGGCCGTCCGGGCCAGCACGCACCACAGGGCTTCCTGGAGCAGGTCGTGCGGCGGCCGGGGCACGCTCCCGAGGGCGTGCCGGGCTCGCTCGGAGTCGCCGGAGGCGGCTAGCAGCAGCGGGTCGAGCCACGGCCGGTACGGTCCCGGGTCCAGGCCCGCGAAGGCGCCGGGATCGGGCAGGGCGTCACCCCGCAGGACGGGCACCAGCGCGACGAGGGCGGCGGCTCCCCCGGTCAGGCCGGGCATGCCGCAGTCGGCGGTCTCCGTCAGGACCCGTGCGTACCGCCGGCGGGCGGCGGGCCAGCCGTCCGTCTCGCAGAGCCGCAGGGCCCGGTACCAGGCGGTGAAGACGCGGGCCAGCGGCCGTTCGTCGCGGTCCGCGAGCCGGTCGATCTCCTCGGCCTCGGTGTCCGCCTGCGTGAGGTCGCCGAGTCCGGCGAGCGCCTGGAGGCGGACGACACGGCCCAGCACCTCGTGCGCGGGGAGCTGGTGGTCGACGGCGAGCCGGGTCAGTTCGGTGCCGAGGGCGTCCCGCCGGGCGGCCGACCCGCAGGCGGCGAACGCCTGCATGAAGGCGCCGTTGAGGGCGAACGCCAGGAGCGCGGGGTCGCCGAGGCGGCGGGCGGTGCGCACGGCCTCCTCGGCGGCGCGTTCGGCGCGCAGCCGCCACGGCTCGGCGGCGGGGACGTCGCGGGCCCGGGGAAGCGGGCCGTCGGCGGCGGCGTCGCCCCGGGACTCGACCGCCACGACCGACAGCAGCCGCGCGCGCAGCGCGGGCGGCCCCTCCGGGCCGAGCCGGGCGGCGGTCCGTGCCGCCGTCCGGGACAGTTCGCCGGCCCCCTCGGGGTCGTCGGCGCGGGTCCACGCCGCCGGGACGTCGTAGGAACCGATGATCCGGGCGGCCAGTTCCGGGTCGCCGGTCGTCTCCGCCGCCGCCACCAGGTCGCGCCGGTGCCGGTGGGCCTCCCCCAGGCCGTCGGGGCCGGTCACCGCGAGATCGCGCAGGAGGCCCGCGGTGGCGTGCAGCCGGGCCCGTGACCGGGCGGGCACGGAACGGTCCCAGGAGGCCGCCGCGCGGTCCCAGAGGCTGTCCGCCGTCCCGGCCGGTTCCGCGGGAGAGTCCGGCGCCGCGGCGTGGATGCGTGCCTCGGTCCGTGCCAGGGCGCTCCCGCCCCCGTCCAGGGCGTCGCGGGCCCGGGTCAGTGCCCGCAGGGCCTCGGCGCGCCGCCCGGCACGGTCCAGCGCTGTGGCCAGCAGCACCCAGCCGTCCTCACGGCCGGGGTGCTCGGCGACGTGGGCGCGCAGGTCCGCCACGGCGTCGCGGGCGGCGCCGGTCGCCAGCAGGGCGTCGGCCCGCCGTTCCACCGCGTCCAGGCGCAGCGCCTCCAGCCGGGCCCGCTCCGCGGCGGCCCACGCGGCGGCGGGGAAGTCGGCGAGCACCGGCCCGCGCCAGCAGGCGAGTGCCTCGTCCCAGAGGCCGACCGCCGTCCGCGGCGGCGCCTGGCCGGCCCGGGTCGCGGCGTCCTCGAACCGCCAGGCGTCCACCGCTTCCCGTACGGCGCGCAGTACGTATCCGGGGCCGTCGGTGACGAGGAGGCGGGACGGCTGCCGGGGCGGGCGTCCGGGTTCCAGGGCGCGGCGCAGGGCGGCGACGAAGGTGCGGACCGCGCCGACGGCGCCCGCCGGGGCCTCGTCCTCCCACAGGTCGGCCACCAGCCGCCCGACCGGGACCACCCGGCCGCGGGCGACGAGCAGCCGCCCGAGGACCTCCCGGTGGCGGGGAGCGCCGAGCGGCAGCGGTGCCCCGCGGCCGGTCTCCCAGGCGGCGACCGGTCCGAGCAGTCCGAACTCCACACCCACGGCAGGGTCCTTTCGCGGGTGGGGCGGCGCCGTCGCCGGAGGGGGCCGTGTGTCCACTCATCGATCGCTGATCCGGGGCCCGCACCCTGGGTGACGTCCCCGGACGGCCCGGACCACCGAGGGGGGAGGTCCGGAACGCCCACTCTGCCACGAACCCCAGGAGTCACCGTGCCGAGCCCGAGCATCCCCGGATTCACCGAGCACCGCGTGCCCGTCGACGACGGCGTCGCCCTGCACGCCGCCGTCGGCGGCACCGGCGCCCCCGTCGTCCTGCTGCACGGCTTCCCGCAGACCCACCTGATGTGGCGGCACGTCGCGGCCGGTCTCGCCGCCGACCACACCGTGATCTGCGCCGACCTGCGCGGTTACGGCGCCAGCGACAAGCCCGCCGCGACCGGGCCCGACGTGTACTCCAAGCGGACCATGGGCCGGGACGTCGTACGGCTCGCCGCCGCGCTCGGCCACGACCGTTTCACCCTGGCCGGACACGACCGGGGCGCCCTGGTCGCCTTCCGGGCCGCGCTGGACCACCCGGAGGCGGTCGCGCGCGCCCTCTTCCTGGACGTCCTGCCGACCCTCGACATGTGGGACGCGCTGCGCGGCGTCGACGCCGCCGTCGGCTTCCACCTCTATCTGATGGCGCAGGCGCCCGGCCTGCCCGAGGAGATGATCCAGGGCGCCGCCGACCCGTTCTTCGGCCACTTCCTCGACGCCTGGACCAAGGACCCGGACGCCCTCCCCGCCGATGTCCGCGCCCACTACCTCGCCGCCTCCGCCGCGGCCGTCCCGTCCATCGTCGCCGACTACCGCGCCTCGGCCGGCGTCGACGTGGACCACGACACCGCCGACCGGGAGTCCGGCACCAGGCTGACCATGCCGGTGACCGTCCTCCAGCAGGACTGGGGCGCCGCCCTCGGCTACCACGCCCAGGCCCTCTGGAGCGCCTGGAGCGACGACCTCCGCCACCGCACCGTGACCTGCGGGCACTTCATGGCCGAGGAGGACCCCGAGCTGATCGCCTCCGAGATCCGGGCCCTCACCGACCGCTGAACGGCCCCCGCCCGGCGCTCCTCCCCACCCCCTGCTTCTCCCCCGCCGGCCTCGGCCGGCCCATGGCCGCGTCGGTCCAGAGTCGCGGACGGGGTGCGCGGGCCGGAGTGGTGCCGCACCGTACGAGGACCGACCGGATCGGACGGCCGCGGCACGACCGCCCTGGAGGAACGCGTGAG
Source organism: Streptomyces sp. NPDC091281 (assembly GCF_044757425.1). Classification (NCBI taxonomy): domain Bacteria; kingdom Bacillati; phylum Actinomycetota; class Actinomycetes; order Kitasatosporales; family Streptomycetaceae; genus Streptomyces; species Streptomyces sp. NPDC091281. Next base: position 516,402 of record NZ_JBIVUY010000003.1, read on the forward strand.
CAACGAGGCAACGGGCGCCGCCGCCCCCTGGGCCGTGCGGCTCCTGGACACGGACACCTGGCCCGCGTTCGCCCGGTTGGCCGAGGCGAACCACGGTGTGTGGGGTGGCTGCTGGTGCATGGGCTTCCACGTGAAGCTCGGTACAGGGCGTACCGCCGAGCAGAACCGCGCCGAGAAGGAACAGCGCGTACGGGAGGGCCGCACCCACGCCGCCCTGGTCCTCGACGGCGACGACTGCCTGGGCTGGTGCCAGTTCGGCACACCGGCCGAACTGCCCGAGATCAAGAGCAGGCGGCGCTACGAGAAGGACCTCGTCACGCCGCCGGACTGGCGGATCACCTGCTTCTTCACCGGGAAGGGGCTGCGCCGACGGGGCGTGGCGCACGCCGCGCTCGGCGGCGCGCTGGCCGAGATCGCCCGCCGCGGCGGTGGCACGGTCGAGGGCTACCCCGAGGAGACCGACGACCGATCGGTGTCGGGATCGTTCCTGCACACCGGCCCCATGGCCGCCTTCGAGCACCACGGCTTCACGCGGACCCGAGCCGTCTCGCCGCACCGCTGGGTCGTGACCCGCACGGTCGAGGCGGCCTGAGACCGCGGCGAGGAAGGGCCCGCGCCGGGGGCCTCCCGCGCCGGGTCCGCCGGGGAAGGCACCCGGTCAGCAGGTGCCGTGCCGTCGGGCCGACTCGTTCTCCTGGGCCAGGCGGCGCAGGGCCATCAGGGCCGGTTCCAGCAGGACGGTGAGGACGAGGGCGCGCTCGGCCGCCTCCAGGGGGTCCTCGATGCCGTCGAGCTGGTCCAGGTCGAGGACGGCCGTCTGCTCGGCCAGCCGCGCGTAGGGCAGCAGGCGGGGGGTGTCCACGGGGACCCCGATCGAGCGTAGGGACGCCAGCGTCTCGGCGAGGGCGGCGCGCGCGGGCGCGGCGGCGTGCACCGACCAGCCCATCTCCCTCACCAGCGTGTCCACCTCGTCCGTCTCGGGGGTGCGCTCCGGGGTCGCCTTCGCGGGGTCGACGATGCCGATGACGAGGCCGAGCAGCACATGGGCGTCCCCGCGGTGCCGTTCCAGGGCGTGCAGGACCTCGCGGGCGGCGCTGACCGAGAGGCCGCGGACGCCGGTGAGGGCGCGGACCAGGCTCAGGCGGCGCAGGTGGGTGTCGTCGTACTCGGCCTGCGTCGCGGCGGTCTGGCGGCCGGGCGGGAGCAGGCCCTCGCGCAGGTAGTACTTGATCGTCGTCACGGAGACGCCGCTGCGGCGGCTCAGCTCGGAGATACGCATCAGAGAGAACTCCACTTGAAAATTGGATACCTTCAGTGTCTAACATGGATAGTGGAGGTATCCAATAGGGCTGCCTCCCCCTTCGCCGTGAGATCCGTCCTTCGCGAGATCCGTCGTCCGTGAGATCGCTCGTCCGTGAGATCCGTCGTTCCGGTCAGGAGACCAGTCGTCATGACGCTGAACCAGGAGACACCCCCGCTCGACCCGCCGGGCGGCCTCCGCCCGGACCCCCACCCTGCCACGGGCGCGCGACGCGGCCCGCTCTGGCTGGCCGTCCTCGCGACCAGCGTGCCCATGTTCATGGTCGCGCTCGACAACCTCGTGGTGTCGACCGCGCTGCGCACCCTCGCCGTGGAGTTGGAGGCGAACACCCAGCAACTCCAGTGGTTCGTCAACGCCTACGTGCTCAGCTTCGCCTGTCTGCTGATGACCGGCGCCGCGCTGGGCGACCGGTTCGGGCGGCGCAAGGTGTTCGTGGCGGGCATCGCCCTGTTCACGCTGGCCTCGATCGGCTGCGGACTCGCCGACACCAGCGCCCAGTTGATCCTGTTCCGCACCGTCCAGGGCTTCGGCGCGGCGGCCGTGATGCCGCTGTCGCTGACCCTGCTGTCGGACGCGGTGCCGGAGCGGATGCGCGGTCTGGCGCTCGGCGTCTGGTCCGGGGTGAGCGGGCTCGCCGTCGCGATGGGTCCGGTCGTGGGCGGCGCCGTCGTCGACGGGCTGGACTGGCGGTGGATGTTCTGGCTGAACGTCCCGGTGTGCGTGATAGCGATCCCGCTGGTGCTGTTCGCGCTGCGGGAGAGCAGGCTGCCCGGGTCGCGGCTGGACCTCGTCGGCATGGTGCTGGCGGCGGCCGGACTGTGCGCGGTCGTCTGGGCGATCGTCCACGGCGAGCAGGACGGCTGGACCTCCGCGACCGTGCTCGGCGCGTTCGCGGCGGGCGCGGTGCTGCTGGCGGTGTTCGTGGTCTGGGAGGCGCGGACCCCGCAGCCCATGCTGCCGATGTCGTTCTACCGGGTACGGGCCTTCACCCTCACCAACGTGGTGTCGGCGGCGATGTACTTCGGCGTGTTCGGCTCGCTGTTCCTGCTGGCGCAGTTCCTCCAGATCGCGCCGCCGCGCACCCCGCTGGAGGCGGGTGTGCGGACCCTGCCCTGGACGCTGATGCCGATGGTGGTCGCCCCGGTGGCCGGGCTGCTGATCGACCGGGTGGGCGGCGGCCGGCTGATGGCGCTCGGCCTCACCCTCCAGGGCGTGGGCCTCGGCTGGATCAACCTGGTCGCCACGACGGACACCCCGTACGGCGAACTGGTCGCCCCGATGATGGTCGCCGGGACCGGGATGGGGCTGGTGTTCGCGCCGACGGCGGCCGTCGTGCTCGCGTCGGTCGCCAGGGAGCACGCGGGCAAGGCGTCCGGCGCCAACACCACGGTCCGCGAGATCGGCGGCGCGCTCGGCATCGCCGTCCTGAGCACGGTCTTCGTGGCGTACGGCAGCACGGACGACCCGCAGCGCTTCCTCGACGGACTGCGGCCCGCCGTGTGGGTGGGCGTCGGCGTGGTCCTGGCGGGCGCCCTCTGCGCGCTCGGCATCCCCCGGCAGCGGCCTGCCGCCGACGAGGAGGCCGAGGACCCGGGAGCCACCGGGAGTGCCGGGGAGTCCGGCAAGGTGCCGGCCGGGCGTCCCGCGTGACGCGGGCGGGGGCGCGGGGCGGCGCGGGTCCGGCTCAGATGGGCTGGCCCTCGAAGTCCCAGTAGGGGCGGGCCCGGGAGCGCATGTAGAGGGTCTGGGGGTGGTCGGGGCCGTGGCTGGCGGAGAGGGCGGCCAGCGCGCGGCCCTCCCGCTCGTCCGCCTCGGCGGTCCGGCCCAGGACGCGCAGGTCCTGTGCGAGCCCGGCCTCAAGGTTGACCGCCAGGACGTGCCCGGCGCCCACGGCGGCCACCGCCCGGTCCACGGCGTCGCGGCCCAGGTCCGCCGCCGCCTGCGGCTCCCCCGCGGCGGTCGGCGTCGCGGCGCGCTTCATGGCGCGCCAACATCCGCACGAGGGGGCGGCCGACCACCGCGTCCGGTTCATGGGTCGAGCGGACGGCGAGGTGGCGGACGGCAGCGGTCCCTCAGCCGGAGGTGAGGGGGTCGTGGCCCCTCCTTGAGGAGTCCTCGCGGCCGGTGAGGGGGGCCGCGGCGCGGCGGCGAGGTCACCGAGGGCGGCGCTCCGGGCGGCGGCACCGAGGGGTGCACACCTGAGCCGGGGGGTGCTTGAACGAGCGGAATCCGGTCCGGTTAGCATATGAGCGCCACCTAGCTCGAAAGAGAATCCTGTGACTGTCAACGACGACTCGTTCACCAACTGGAAGATCCGCGAGGAGATCGCGGAGTCGATGATCCCGATGATCGGCAGGCTCCACCGGGAGCGGGACGTGACCGTCCTGCTGCACAGCCGCTCCCTGGTGAACAAGTCGGTGGTGAGCATCCTCAAGACGCACCGCTTCGCCCGCCAGATCGCGGGCGAGGAACTCTCGGTCACCGAGACCCTGCCCTTCCTGGAGGCGCTCACCACGCTCGACCTGGGCCCGTCCCAGATCGACATCGGCATGCTGGCCGCGACCCACCGGGCCGACGACCGCGGTCTGTCGGTGCGCGAGTTCACCGCCGAGGCCGTGGCCGGTGCCACCGGTGAGGGCCGGGCCGAGACGCGCCCCCCGCGCGACGTCGTGCTCTACGGCTTCGGCCGCATCGGGCGGCTGGTCGCCCGGCTGCTCATCGAGAAGTCCGGCTCGGGCAACGGGCTGCGGCTGCGCGCGGTCGTCGTGCGCGGCGGCGGTGACCAGGACATCGTCAAGCGGGCCTCGCTGCTGCGCCGGGACTCGGTGCACGGCCAGTTCCAGGGCACGATCACCGTCGACGAGGAGAACAGCACGATCCTCGCCAACGGCAACGCGATCCGGGTCATCTACGCCGACGACCCGAGCGAGGTGGACTACACGGCGTACGGCATCCGGGACGCGATCCTCATCGACAACACCGGCAAGTGGCGTGACCGGGAAGGTCTGTCGAAGCACCTGCGGCCCGGGATCGACAAGGTCGTGCTGACCGCGCCCGGCAAGGGCGACGTCCCGAACATCGTGCACGGCGTCAACCACGACACGGTCAAGCCGGACGAGCGCATCCTGTCCTGCGCCTCCTGCACGACCAACGCGATCGTCCCGCCGCTCAAGGCGATGAACGACGAGTTCGGCGTGCTGCGCGGGCACGTGGAGACCGTCCACTCGTTCACCAACGACCAGAACCTGCTGGACAATTACCACAAGTCCGACCGTCGCGGCCGGTCCGCGCCGCTCAACATGGTCATCACCGAGACGGGTGCCGCCTCCGCCGTGGCGAAGGCGCTGCCGGAGCTGAAGGCGCGGATCACCGGCAGCTCGATCCGGGTGCCGGTGCCGGACGTGTCGATCGCGATCCTCAACCTCCAGCTGGCCCGTGAGGCGGAGCGCGAGGAGGTCCTCGACCATCTGCGTCACGTGTCGCTGACCTCGCCGCTCAAGCGCCAGATCGACTTCATCAGCGCCCCCGACGCGGTCTCCAGCGACTTCATCGGCTCCCGGCACGCCTCGATCGTCGACGCCGGGGCGCTGAAGGTGGAGGGCGACAACGCGATCCTCTACCTCTGGTACGACAACGAGTTCGGCTACTCCTGCCAGGTCGTCCGCGTCGTCCAGCACGTCTCGGGGGTGGAGTACCCGACGTACCCGGCGCCGAGCGCCTGACCTCACCCCCCGCCCCGGCCGCGGTGAACGGGCGGTGCCGTCGGTGAACGCCTGGGGCGGGCGGTTCACCCGTGGTCCGGCCGGGGCATGCTCGCCTGCGGGGCGGCCGTCGCCGCGCGGGACGCCGCGCCCCGGCAGGCGGACGACGAGGGGGAACGAAGCGTGGGTTGGACGAGTGAGGAGTACGGGGAGTCCCACGAGGGCGTCGCGGGCGCGGTGCTCGCCGACGGCAGCGAGCCCAAACCGGTGTTCCTGGACTTCGGCAGCGGCGCCGCGAGCGTCGTGGAGACCAGTGAGTGGTGGGCGTACGACGGACGGCTGCGGCGGCCCAGGGCGGCCGGGTACCGGGCGGCGTGCGCCTGCGGCTGGCGCGGGGAGACCCGGCCGATCGACCGGGACCGGCTCTCGGACGACGAGGTGGACGAACTGGACACCTCGGACGCGTACGCCGACTGGCGCGAGCACCTGCGGGCGGTGGAGCGGCGGACCGTCCCCCTGCCCGCCGAACTGACCCACCTCATGGGTGAGTTGGAGAAGCAGTTGCTGGTGCTGACCGAGCGGGCGCCGGTGGCGGCGCTCAAGGCGGTGACGACGCTGGAGCGGCTGCTGCCCGGGATCGGCCGGGAGGCGGCGCAGGCGGTGCGGGACGACGAGCTGTCGTGGGAGTCGGTGGGCACGGCGCTCGGGGTGAGCCCCGAGCGGGCCCGGTCGCTGCTGTCGGGGTATCTGCTGCCGCGGCGCGGCCTGGCGGACTGACCGCTCTCCCGGCGGGCCGGGCGGTCGTCCTCCGGCGAGGGGCGGGCCACGGGGGCGGGCCCGCGCTCCGTCGGCGGGTCAGGCGCGGACGAGTCCGGCGACGTGCGCGGTGACGGTGTCGAGGACGCCGGTCCAGGCCGTCTCGTCGCCGAGGACGAGGTAGTTGAGGGTGAGTCCGTCGGTCATGGCGGCCAGGTAGCGGGCGAGGACGGGCACCGGGACCGCGAGCCGCAGGTCGGTGCCCTCGCTGAGGTGCTCGATGAGGTCGGCGTAGGTGTCGGCGTACATCTCGTACTGGCGGCGCGCCAGGTGTTCGTAGCCGGGGCTGCGCAGGGCGTACTGGGTGAGTTCGTAGGTGAGCATGTGCTCGTCGGGGTGGGCGCGGACGTGGTCCCAGTAGGCCTCGAAGCCCGCCCGGACGGTCTCCTCCAGGGTGGCGCGGGGGCGCAGGGCGTCGCGGACGACGGTCACGTAGTGGTCGGTGATGGTGGTGATGACGGACTCCACGAGGGCCTGCTTGGAGTCGAAGCAGTAGTGGAAGACGCTCAGGGACACCCCGGCCTCGGCGGCGATGGACCGGGTCGTCGTGCGGGCGACGCCGTCCCGGGCCATCGCCCTGATCGCGGCCTCCGTCAGCTGTCTGCGGCGTTCGGCCGACGGCATGCGTGCCATGGGTGTCCCTGAGGGTCGGTGCGGTCAGGCGCTGTGGACGCCGACCTCGTGGAGCGAGTATCCCCACTCGGTGCCGCGGCCGGTGGCGTGCACCCGGACGTAGCGGGCGGGGGTGCCGGTGAAGCGGGCCGTGTCGAGCCCGCCGTCCCCGGCGGTGGTGGACCAGGCGGTCTGCCAGGTGGTGCCGTCGGTGGAGAGTTCGACGCGGTAGGCCCGGCCGTAGGCGCGCTCCCAGTCGAGGGTGACGCGGGCGACGCGCTGGGTGGCGCCGAGGTCGACCTGCCACCACTGGTCGTCGCTCCAGTCGCTGGCCCAGCGGGTGGCGGCGTCGCCGTCGACGGCCCGGCCGGGCGCGTAGCTGGTGAAGGCGCTCCACTCGGAGGAACTGGCGGTCGCTGCACGGCCCTTGGCGAGGTTGACGCCCGCCTGGTGGCCCTCGGAGGCGCCCCAGGTGTCGAGGTAGGACTCGGCGCCGCGGAACAGGTCGTCGACGACGCCGTTCCCGCCGACCTTGCGGATGTCCTCGATCCAGTCCGGGATCAGGCCGACATGCGCGCCGCCGTCGGTGTTGTAGTCCCAGGTGCGCTGCCCGGTGACCTGACGGTCAATCAGGGAGCTGCCGTCGGCGCTGCGGAAGGGGTAGGTCACGGGGTTGGACGTGTTGGCGCCGCGCGGGGCGGGGTGGTCGCCGACGCCGTTGAAGTCGGTGCCGAAGCCGTAGCCGACCCCGTACTTGTCGCGCAGCGCGTCGGTGCGCTTGGCCTCGGCGCTGAACGCCTCGGTGCCGTTCATGTACTGGGCGACGAACCCGCCGAGGGAGTAGACCCGTTCGGTCCAGTCGAGGTCCATCCAGCTGTGCGAGGAGAGGACGCCGGGGTAGGAGGCGGACTCGAAGATGTCGAGCACCCGGCCGGTGGCCTTGACGCTCATGTGGTCGATCTCCAGCATCATCTTCCGCTGCATCATGCCGCGTACGGCGTACTCGCCGAGTTCGGTGAGGCCGCGTTTGTTGCACTGCGCGTTCTCGTCGTACGCGGGGACGTCGACGCCCGCGGGCAGGTCGTCCTCGGCCTTGGACGCGGCGAGGCCGATGGGGTTGTCGCGCTGCGGGCCCTTGCACTGCTCGGTGCTCCAGAAGGTGCCGGTGGAGAGGAACTGGCCGACGTTGATGGCCGTTCCGAGGCCGCCCTGGTCGAACCGGACGCCGCACAGCGCGTTGTCGAACTTGTGGCACAGGAACATGCTGCGCACGCCGAGGTCGTACAGCTCGTCGAGGCCCTTGTCGATGTCCTGCCTGCTGCACTGGGCGACGTCGAGGATCTGCTTGCACCCGAAGGGTTCGGAGGTCTCGACGCCGAGGACCACCGCGAGCTTGCCCTGCTGGATGACCTGGCGGGCCTGCGCGCTGTCGAGGACGATCCGGAACCAGCCCTTGCCGGGGCCGCCGTACATCGAGTCGATGAACGCCTGGAGGTCGTAGGTGAGTTTGGCCTGGAGGCGGATGGAGGTCATCTCGTCGCAGCTGCGGTCCTTGAAGAAGTAGACCGAGCAGATCATGCCGTTGGTGACGAGGTCGTTGACGAGGACGCGCTGTCCGCCGCGCCAGGCGCGCTCGATCCAGGCGTAGTAGTTGGCCTGGTGGGTCATCGAGTCGTAGGCGGGCCAGTCCTTGAACGTGGGCCATCCGGCCGGGTCGTGGCGGCCGTCACCGCCGTGGGTGATGTAGTCGAAGATCGCCAGGGTGCCGTCCGGGTAGTGCTCCGGACAGTCCTTGAGGGCGTCCGCGACCCCGGCCGTGGAGAAGGTCTTGCCGCAGATGAGCCGCCCGCCGAAGGCCTCGTTGGACATCAGGTGGTTGTGCGCGTCGACGAAACCGCGCACCTCTCCCTGGGCGTTGGTGCCCTTGAAGGGCTCTCCGGTGACGTTGATCTGCGAGTCCGGCGCGGGCCGGTTCACCGGCGTCCACCAGTCGGCGGCGGCCGCCGAGCTGCTGGGGGTGGGGCCGAGCACGGCGGCCAGGACGAGAAGGAGCAGTGACACGACGGTGGCGTGTCGGTGTCTGCGGTACGCGCGTCGAGTCAGGGTCACTGCCCACGTCCCTCGGGTCGGCGGGAACGCGCGGCCCACGCGGGGGTGTCGGCACCACCCCAGGATGGTCATGGCCGCGCAAGGTGTGCGACGAGGATCGCGACTGGCGCAATCCGAGTCAAGAGTCCGGGACGAATGACCTGATGCGGCCCGCGACGATTCCGGTGATCCACCAACTTCCTTGCAGCGTCAGGGATTTCAGGGGCCCTACGGCCCTTCCGGACAGGTCGTCGCAAGCGGTTTCCTCGGGGCATGTGCGAGAACGACGACCGTCCCGCGCCCGCTGCCGGAGAGGGCGCCGACGAGGGCCCGGCCCTGGTGGGCCCGGCCCTGGTGGGCCCGGCCCTGGCGGTCCCGGCGGACCCGGGTCCGGTCCTGGTGGAACTGCGCGGCGAGATCGACCTGTTCACCGCCGCGCCGCTGGCCGCGCGGCTGGACGCCCTGACCGCCGGCCCGCGCCCCGACCTGCTGGTGGACCTGCGCCCGGTGTCCTTCATCGACTGCGGCGGGCTGGGCGTTCTGCTGCGCGCACGCAACCGGGCCCTGGCCCGGCGGGGCCGGCTGCGGCTGATCAGCGACGGCGGGGTGGTGCGGCGCGTCCTGCGGCTGACCGGGCTGGCGAAGGTGTTCGAGGTGCTGCCGGGCCCTCCGGGGGTGGGGCCGCCCGGCGGGACCGGGTCCGTGCTGCCGCCGAGGGCGGGCTGACGTCGGCGCGGGGGTCTGCCAGGATCGGGGGATGTCCGTGACCGTCGGAGCGCACACCGCCGATCCGTGCCCCCGCTGCCGCATGACGGCCGTCCGCTTCGGCACGCCCCTCACCGGGGCGGGACGTGCCGTGGTCCGGCTCGACTGCGAGCAGTGCGGGCACGCCTGGTCGCGACCGGTGGAGGACGAGGTGGACGTCCACGACGTCGTCCGGGTGGACCTGCCGGAGTCCACGGTCCACGGTCACGTCCTGGCGGTCGAGGCGGACCGGGTCCTGGTCACCGGGGGCCGGGGCACCGAGCCGTTCTGGGTCGAGCGGTGGACGGTGATGGTCTACTGAGCGACCGGCCGGGCGGGTCGCCAGGATCGTCGAGGTCGTCGGGGTCGCCCCGATCGTCGGAGTCATCCCGATCGTCGGGGCCGTCGGGGTCACCAGGATGGGCCGGGTCGTCGGTGAGCCGGGCGGCCGGAATGCATCGGACGGAAACAGGTCATCCGGCTGGTTCTGGGGGTGACCTCAGCAACTTCTCTCCCCCGCGCGGGAGTCGACCACAGCCACCCGCCCCGCGTCGCGCCGACCCACCGGGAGCGGCCTTATTGCCGGGGTGGGACCGCCGTGGCCGGTCCGTACGGATGTGCGGCAACGGGCCGCGACGGTAAGGGGGTTGGCCGGTGCGGGAGGTTTACCGCCCACGGACGGTCGGGATTTCGCTTGACTGTGCGCATGGAACTCCGAGGCACACACCAGAGGGAAACGAGCCGCCGCACGACCGGACCGGCGGCCCGGCCGCACACCGTCGCCGCAGCCGCGTCCGACGACGGCGACGACAGTTCGTGGGGGGTGTGCGCGCGGACGGCCGCTCGGTCCGTCTGAACGGCGCGCACGACAGATCGCCTGACGGCCCGACGGACCGTCAGCCCGCGTGACGGGTGACGGCGCCGATGAGGGCGTCGACGTCCCGCGGGGTCGTGGCGAAGGAGGTGACGAAGCGGACGACGCCTTCCGCCCAGCGGTCGTGGTAGAAGACGTACCCTTCGCCGAGCAAACCGTCGATGACGGGTCTCGGCAGGCGGCAGAAGAGGATGTTCGCCTCGGCCGCCCCCAGCAGAGCCGCACCGGGGACCGCCTTCAGCCCCTCCTGGAGGCGGGCCGCCATCGCGTTGGCGTGGGCCGCGTGGCGCAGCCACAGTCCGTCGGCGAGATAGGCGTCCAACTGGGCCGACTGGAAACGGGCCTTGGCGGCGAGCTGCCCGGCCCGCTTGGCACGGAAGGTGAGTTCAGGGGTCAGGGAGCGGTCGAAGACGACGACCGCGTCGGCGGTCATCGTGCCGTTCTTGGTCGCCCCGAACGAGAGCAGGTCCACGCCCGCCCGCCAGGTGAGGTCGGCGGGTGTCCGGCCGAGCGCGGCGACCGCCCCAGCGAAGCGGGCGCCGTCCATGTGCAGGCGCAGCCCGGCCTCCCGGGTGAGCGAACCGAGCAGGCCCAGTTCGTCGGGGGTGAGGACGGCACCGGTCTCGGTGGCCTGCGTGACGCTGACCACGGCGGGCTCGACGCTGTGCACGTCGCCCGCCTTGTGCCGTACGGCGGCCCGGAGTTCGTCGGGGTCGATCTTGGCGTCGGCGCCGCCGAGGGGGACGAGTTTGGCGCCCGCGGTGTAGAACTCCGGTGCGCCGCACTCGTCGTTGGTGATGTGGCTGTCGCGGTGGCACAGCACGCTCCCCCAGGGCGGGGTAAGGGCGGCGAGGCTCAGCGCGTTGGCGGCGGACCCGGTGGAGACGGGCAGGACGTCGACCTCGCGCTCGAAGATCTCCGACAGCCGCCGCCGTACGGCACCGGAGAGTGCGTCGGCGCCGTACGGCACCGCGGGGCCGGTGGCCGCGCGGGCGACGGCCTCGATGATCTCCGGCGCGGTACCGGCGACGTTGTCACTGCTGAAGACGCGGGAGGGCTCGGGCGGGGCGGCCGCGTCCCTGTCGGTCGGGTCGGTCATGGCGGTTCCTGGTTCTCGTGCTGCGGGGCGGCGGGGCGGTCGGGCCCCGGGTGGGACGGGCGGAGATCGCTCAGGCGGGCGGGGTGCCACGGCCGGGGGCTCGGTGGGCGGTCGGGTCGGCTGCGGCGATGAGCTGGCGGAGGGCGCCGCGGTAGACCTCGTGGTCGGTGATCGCGGGGACGACGGTCGCCAGGTGGGCGGTCAGGGCGGGGAAGTCGGCCGGGTCCAGGGCGGCGAGGGCGGTGCGGACGGCGGCGCGCGCGGCGGACGGGTCGCGGTGGTCGACGAACCCGGCGCTGCCGAGGGTGAGGAGGTACATCCGCCGGTAGGCGGCGATGGCGACCTCGGGGCTCATCCCGGCGGCGAGGCTGTCGGCGAACTGCGGCTCGACCAGCCGGGCGAGGAGCTGCGGGCCGAGCCAGGGCCGGGTGCCGCGCAGGGCGAGCAGGCCGGGGTGGGCGCAGAGCAGGCGGTACAGGGCGGTGAACCGGGCCTCGGTGGCGTCCGCCCACTCGGCGGCGGGAACGGGCTCCGGCTCGGGGTCGGGCAGCCGGGCGGCCAGGTGGTCGGCGCACAGGTCCAGGAGCCCGGCCAGGTCGGTGCAGCGGCGCTGGAGCGACGCGAGCGAGATGTCCAGCCGCGCGGCGAGAGCACGGAAGGTGAGCGCCTCGGGCCCGTGCTCACCGACCAGCAGCAGAGCGGCCTCGGCGATACGGGCCTGCGTGGCACGGTCCAGAGCGGCGGAGTGACGGGGCATACGGGTCACTGTACGGTACGGCGTATCGCAATGGTCCGGAGGGGAGCCCGGCAGCCCTACACCCCCGGCCCGGCAGCCCCCGGCGCCCCTGACCGGGCGGTCTTCGGCACCTCTGGCCTGGAATCCCCCGGCACCCCTGGCGCGGCGGCCTCCGGCACCACCGGCTCAACAGGCGCGTCGGTGCGCGCGACCGTGGACGGGTCGGCAGGTGAGCTGCTACGCGCGTCCGGGGACGGTTCGGCCGGGCGGTCGGTGAGGCGGGACAGGGAGACACGGAACGTCGCGCCTCTGCCCGGTGTCGACTCGACCCCGATGTGGCCTCCGTGCGCGGCCACCAGCGAGTGGGCGATGGCGAGACCGAGCCCGGAACCTCCGGTGGCGCGGGTGCGGGAGGTGTCGGAGCGGTGGAAGCGCTCGAAGATGCGGGTGCTCTCGCCGGGGGCGATGCCGGGGCCCCGGTCGGCGACCTCCAGGACGGCGTGGCCGCCGACCGTGCCGACGCCGATGCGGACGGGACTGCCCGCGGGCGTGTGCGTGACGGCGTTGCCGACGAGGTTGGTCACGACCTGCCGCAGCCGGGCCTCGTCGGCGAGGGCGGGGGCCGAGGCGGGCGGCCCCTCCCCCGCCGGTCCGGTGAGGGTGACGGGCCGGGCCGGGTCGAGGGCGCGGAGGTCGTGCAGGGCGTCGGCGGCGAGGGTGCGCAGGTCGGCCGGGGCGAGGTCGAGACCGGGGCCGGGACCGCGTCCGGGACCGGCACAGGCATCGGCACCGGCATCGGCACCGGGACCGGGACCGGGACCGGCGGGAGCGGACCGCAGCGCGTGCTCGTCGAGGCGGGCGAGCAGCAGCATGTCCTCGATGAGCCGGGTGAGCCGTTCGGACTCCCGCGCGATCCGGGACATCGTGGCGTCGATGTCCTGCGGTCCGTCGAGGGCGCCCATGCGGTGCAGGTCGGTGAGGCCCTTGATCCCGGCGAGCGGGGTGCGCAGTTCGTGGCCCGCGTCCGCGACGAACCGGCTCATCCGCGCCTCGGACTCCGCCCGCGCCGCGAACGCGGTCTCCACCTGGCCGAGCATGGCGTTCAGCGCGGTGGCGAGGCGGCCCATCTCGGTGTGCGGGGCGGCCAGTTCGGGGACGCGGCGGGTGAGGTCGCCGCCCGCGATCTCGGCGGCGGTCCGCTCGACCCGGGCGAGCGGGCGCAGGCCGGAGCGGACCGCGAACCAGCCCGCCACCGCCAGCAGGACGAGCAGCACCAGTCCCGTACTGGCGAAGATGCGCCACATGCGGTCGACCGTGCCGTCGACCTGGGCCATGGAGGTGGCCACGACGACGCTGCCCGCGCCCGCCGGGGCGGACCCGGCGGCACCGGGCAGGACGCCGGGCCGGGTGCGCGGTACGGCGATGACCCGCCAGCGGGTGTCGTCGCGGGTGCCGCTCGCCGTGAAGACGCGCGCACCGCGTCCGGCGACCTCGGCCGTGCCGAGCGGGGGCAGGGCCGGGCCGCGTGCCCGGCCGGTCCGGTCGGCGCCCGCGAGGGAGTCGATGCTGCTCTCGACGGTGCCGTCGGGCCGGAGGTAGGTGACGACGGGGTTGCCGAGCACGTCGGTGCCGAAGTCGGCGAGGGCGGCCGGGCGTTCGCGTGCGGCGCCGCTCTCCGCGACGCGGGGCGGGAGGACGGCGAACACCTGGGCGGCGGTGCGGAGTTGGGCGTCCACCCGGTCCTCCATGTAGCCGCGCAGGGCGTTCCCGGCGAGCAGGCCGAACGCGGCGAGCCCGGCCGTCAGGAGAGCGACGGCCAGGACGAGCACCCGGCCGCGCAGGGACGCCCGCGCCCAGCCCGCCCGCAGCCGGTACGGACCGGAGCGCCGGCGGGCCCGGCCCGCGCGCGGGAGGCGGGGCCGGATCATGACCGGGGGCCGCGCAGGACGTACCCGACGCCGTGCACGGTGTGGATGAGCTTGGGTCCGCCGTTGTCGATCTTGCGGCGGAGGTAGCTGATGTAGGTGTCCACGATGCCGGTGTCGCCGCTGAAGTCGTAGTCCCAGACCTGGTGCAGGATCTGCGCCTTGGCCACGGTGCGGCCCGCGTGGGTCATCAGGTGCCGCAGCAGCCGGAACTCGGTGGGCGACAGCCGTACGGGCTCCCCCGCGCGGCGGACCTGGAGGGCGTCGGTGTCCAGTTCCAGGTCGGCGACCCGCAGGAGGGCCGACGGGTCGCCGTGGGTGCGGCGCAGCACGGCTCGGATGCGGGCGATCAGTTCCTGGAGGTCGAAGGGCTTGGTGACGTAGTCGTCGCCGCCGAGGACCAGGCCCTCGATCTTGTCGCGGGTCGCGTCACGGGCGGTGAGGAAGACGACGGGGATGTGCGGGAGGTGGGGGGCGTGGGCGGCGGGGCCGGGCGGGTCGGACGGGCGTTCGCGCAGCAGGCGGATCACCTCGAAGCCGTCGAGGTCGGGCAGCATCACGTCGAGCAGGACCAGGTCGGGGGCGCGCTCGCGGGCCCGTTCCAGGGCCTCGCGGCCCGTCCCGGCGGCGACGGCGGTGAACCCGGCGTGCCGCAGCGCCGCGCACAGCAGCTCCCGGACCGTGGGTTCGTCGTCGACGACCAACAGGTTGACCGCGCCGTCGGCCGGTTCCCACGGGGCGCGGGCGGGCCCGGCGGCGCGCGGCACGGGGCGCTGTACGGCTGTCACAAGGGCCTCCAGGGGGGCGGGTCCGTTCCCCGGCCGTGCCGGGCGCGGGGCGGCCGGTCGGCGGCCCGGCGCGCGGGGCGGCCGGAATGCTGGGCGGCACGATACGGACGTTTCCTGTGACCGCCGGGCCGCGCGGCGCCGGGACCCGGCGGGGGGGTGACGGGAGGCGCCCCCCGGTGCCGCCGGGGTGCGGAATGTGCGGCCCGTCAGGCATTTCTCCGGTGAACCGGCGTGCCAGTGAGGGCTGTTGGGACGTACGTTGTGCGTGGACAGTTCACGCCACGGCTGAAAGACGGACGTACTCATGAGCGACTCCGCGACGACGCCCGGATCGTCGGTGCACCAGAAGATCGACACCTCGGTGCCGCACTCCGCCCGGATCTGGAACTACTGGCTCGGCGGGAAGGACAACTACCCCGTCGACGAGGCGGCCGGTGACGCCTACACCGCCGTGTTCCCCGGCATCGTCACCATCGCCCGCAGCAGCCGGGCGTTCCTGCGCCGCAACATCACCCACCTGGTGCAGGAGGCGGGCATCCGCCAGTTCCTGGACATCGGCACCGGCCTGCCCACCGCCGACAACACCCACGAGGTGGCGCAGCGGCTGGCGCCCGAGGCGCGGATCGTCTACGTCGACAACGACCCGATGGTCCTGGCGCACGCCCGAGCGCTGCTCTACTCCACGCCGGAGGGCAAGACCTCGTACGTCGACGCCAACGTGCTGGACCACGAGCGCATCCTCGCGGTGGCGGCGGAGACCCTGGACTTCGAGCGGCCGATCGCGCTGATCCTGAGCAACATCCTCGGGCACATCGCCGACACCGGGCAGGCCCGCGAACTGGTCACCAAGCTGGTGGCGGCGCTGCCGTCCGGCAGCTACCTGTCCATCAACGACGGCTCGCTCGGCGTCGACCCCGTGTTCGAGGAGGCGCAGGACGGCTACAACAAGAGCGGTGCCGTGCCGTACAACCTGCGGACGGTCGAGGAGATCACCGCGTTCTTCGACGGCCTCGACCTGATCGAGCCGGGTGTGGTGTCGGTGCCGCTGTGGCGTCCGGAAGCCGGTGCGCCGGAGCCGCAGGTCATCGCGGAGCACGGAGGACTCGCCCGCAAGGCGTGACGGCCCCGCGCCCCGGCGGGAACCGGAGGGGGCGCACGGGCGTTCTCTCCGGGAGGAAGCCGGCGGGGTGACCCGTCGGCTTCGTGACGGGATCGGGAGCGCCCGCCGGACCGGCGGCGCGTACGGGATCGGGAACCCCCTGCGGGGGGGGGCGGGGACGGGGACGGCATGAGCGAGCGGGCCCGCAGACTGTTCGAGGCGCTGGACCTCGACGCGGACGGCACCCTGACACGGGCCGAGGTGATCGGCGCGCTGCGCGCCAAGGGCCCCACCCTGGCGGCGACCGGGGTGCTCCCGCCGTGGGGCCTGGGCGACGCCGACGCGTCGTCCGCCCTCTTCGACGCCGCCGACCAGAACGGGGACGCGGTCCTCACCCTCGCCGAGTTCGCGGCGGTGGTGGACCGGCGGTTCGGCTGGACCTGAACCCCGCCGACCACGCCGTACGCCCTGGCTGTCACTCTCGGTCACGGCGTACGCGTGGTCAGGTGCGGGCCGGGGTGCGACGCTGGAGGGGACCGGCATATCCGGTGCAGCCGGTATGCGAGGAGAGCACCCGGGAGGGCCGATGGGACGCGACGTCCCGGCGATGGTCTTCACGCGCGAGGACCGGCGCCGGTATCGGACCAAGATGCAGGACTGCCTCGACGCCTTCGCCCAGATGCTGCGCGACGCGCGCTTCGACGCGGAGCGCCCCCAGGTGGGCCTGGAGATCGAGCTGAACCTGGTCGACGGCCGCGCCGAGCCCGCGATGCGCAACACGGACGTCCTGGACGCGATCGCCGACCCGGCCTGGTCGACCGAGCTGGGGCGTTTCAACCTGGAGATCAACGTCCCGCCGCGCCGGCTGACCGAGGGCGGCCCCGACGCCTGGGAGGCCCAGATCCGGGCCGCGCTCAACCACGCCGACGAGCGGGCCGCGAGCGTCGGCGCGCGCCTGCTGATGGTGGGCATCCTGCCGACGCTGCGGCAGGAGGACATCGGCGAGTCCGCGCTCTCGGAGAACCCGCGCTACCGCCTCCTCAACGACCAGGTGTTCGCCGCGCGGGGCGAGGATCTGCGCATCGAGGTGGACGGCGTCGACCGGCTGCGGACGTACGCCGACACGATCACGCCCGAGGCGGCGTGCACCAGCACCCAGTTCCACCTCCAGGTCGCCCCGGAGGAGTTCCCCGGCTACTGGAACGCGGCCCAGGCCATCGCCGGGGTGCAGGTGGCCCTCGCGGCGAACTCGCCGTTCCTGTTCGGCAAGGAGCTGTGGCACGAGACGCGGATTCCGCTGTTCGAGCAGGCCACGGACACCCGCCCCGAGGAGATCAAGGTGCAGGGCGTCCGGCCGCGGGTGTGGTTCGGGGAGCGGTGGATCACCAGCGTGTTCGACCTCTTCGAGGAGAACCTGCGCTACTTCCCCGCCCTGCTGCCGCTCTGCGACGACCAGGACCCCCGCGAGACCCTCGACCGGGGCGACACCCCCGAACTCGCCGAACTGACCCTGCACAACGGCACGATCTACCGCTGGAACCGCCCGGTGTACGCCGTCGCCCACGACAAGCCGCACGTCCGCGTGGAGAACCGGGTCCTCCCGGCCGGTCCGACCGTCGCCGACACCCTCGCCAACGGCGCCTTCTACTACGGACTGACGCGCGCCCTGGTCGAGGAGGAGCGGCCGGTCTGGTCCCGGATGTCGTTCCGGGCCGCCGAGGACAACCTGCACGCGGCGGCCCGGCACGGCATCGACGCCCTGCTGTACTGGCCCGGCATGGGCGAGGTGCCGGTGCCCGAACTGGTGCTGCGGCGGCTGCTGCCGCTCGCCCACCGGGGGCTGGAACTGTCCGGCATGGACACGGCCTGGCGGGAGCCGCTCCTCGGGATCATCGAGCAGCGGTGTGTGACCGCGCGCAACGGGGCGGTGTGGCAGAAGGAGATGTTCCACCGCGCCACCGCCACCTCCCGCACCGGCCACCACGAGGCGCTGCGCCGGATGACGGAGCTGTACATCGACTACATGCACCTCAACGCGCCGGTGCACACCTGGCCCGTCGACTGAGCCCGCCTCCCACCCCGCCGGACGGGGCCGCGGGAGCCGGACGGGGCCGCGGGGCGTGTCCGACGAGGTGGGCGGGTCGGAGCGTGCGGGTGACCGGCGTATAGGCTCCCCCGGCGCGCGACCGACGTGCGCCATTCGGGTGGGGGGAACTGGGGACATGGGCGACGACGGCAGAACCGTGACGGGCACGGCCGCGACGGACGGCACCGGGGCGGGCGGGGCCGGGGCAGAGGGCACCGGGGCGGGCGGGGCCGAGGAGGGGGCGAGCGCGTGGGCGCAGGCGGTCATGGCGCTCGTGCTGGTCGGGGGGCTGGCCGTCGGGCTGTGGGCGCTGAGGGGAGCGCTGCCCGATCAGGCGGCGGCCCGTGAGCCCGCCCGGTGCGCGGAGCCCTCGCGGGCGCCCCTGGCGGGCCGCGCCACCGGCACGCAGCTCTGCGAGGCGCTGAACCGCCCCGACCTGGCCGCCCTGCTGGGCACCCCGACGGAGACCGCGCTCGTCGCATACGGGAACGACGGCGCGGTCACCCTCGCGGGCGGTTCCAAGGTTTCCACGCCCGAGGCGAAGGTGCAGTTCGACACCTACTCCGTCCAGCTCTCCGCGTCGTACGACACCCTCACCGTCGGTGACCTGGCCGACGTCCTGGGGCCGGAGGCGCGGACCAGCACGGTGCTCGGGCACCCGGCCGTCCTCTACGCGGACCGGACCATCGCGATCCGGATCGGCGGCGACGGGGCCGACAGCGGCCCCGGCGGGATCGCCCGCCGTGTGCTGGTGTCCCGCGACGTGACGGACGGCCACGGCTCCTTCGAGGTCGTCGTGTGGCGGGAGGACGGCGCGGCGCCCGACGACACAGTGGCGCTGCGGGTGGCGGAGCGGGTGCTGCCGACCGTACCGGGGTGGAGCGCGGGCTGAGCCCGCCCCACCGCCCCGGCCGCGCCCGTCTGTCTGTCTGTCGACCTCTTGGCCTCTCGGCCTATCGATCTCTCGGCCTCTCGATCTCTCGATCTCTCGATCTGCCGGTGCTCACGGCTGCTCGGCGAAGGTGACGCCCACGCGTCCCAGGCCGGAGATGTGGGCCTCGAAGGTGTCTCCGGGCGCGGCCGGGGCCATCGGGCCGAGCGCGCCGGTCAGCACGAGGTCGCCCGCGCGCAACGGGTCGCCCCGCCCGGCCAGTTCGGCGGCCAGCCAGACGGCCGCGTTGAGGGGGCTGCCGAGACAGTCCGCCCCGGTCCCCTCGGAGACGGCCTCGCCGCCCCGGCTCATCGTCATGGTCACGGCGCGCAGGTCGAGCCCGGTGAGCGGGACGGGGGCGCCGCCGAGGACGTACAGGCCGCTGGAGGCGTTGTCGGCGACGGTGTCGACGAGGGAGATGTCCCAGCCCGTCACCCGGCTGTCGACGATCTCCAGCGCGGGCAGGGCGAAGTCGACGGCGCGCAGCAGGTCGACGAGGGTGCAGTCGGGGTGCGGGAGGTCGCGGGCGAGGACCAGCGCGACCTCGGCCTCGATCTTCGGCTGGATCAGGCGCCCGGCGGGCACCTCCCCGCCGTCGGGGACGCCCATGTCGGCGAAGAGCGTGCCGAAGTCGGGCCGGTCCACGCCGAGTTGCCGTTGGACGGCCACCGAGGTGAGGCCGATCTTGCGGCCGACGACCCGGCGCCCGGCGTCCACCCCGCGGCGCACGTTGAGGCGCTGCGCGGCGTACGCGGAGGCCAGGTCGCCCGCGTCGAGGAGGCCGCGCACGGGCGGACAGGCGGTGCGGGTGCGGGCGGCCTCGGCCAGCTGGTCGGCGGCCTTGACCACGGCGGGGGAGGCGGCGTCCTGGGCGCTGGCGTCGGGCACGGTCGGCACGGTGATACCTCCGGGGGACGGGGAAGGAAGGGCTGCAACGCCCGGCACCCCCCGGTATAGGCACCCGGCCGCGGCCCCGACAACCGCCGTTCCGTGAGACGGAACGCGCGGGGGCGGCGAGGCAGTCGTGCGGCCCCATGTGCGCGGCCCGGACGCGGCACCAGGGCCGCACGTGGCGCTGGTGCCGGACCTGGCACCGGGGCCGGACGTGGTACCGGGGTACCACTCCCCCGAGATCGTTCAGACCGCGGTACCACGGCAGCGGCGGACGCGGCTCCTAGCGTGGCGGGCAGGGTCGCCGGGTCCGTCCGGCGCCGGAACCGAGGATGCGCGGCGATGATCGAGGCACAGCAGCTCACGAAGCGGTACGGGGAGAAGACGGCCGTGGACGGCCTGGACTTCGTGGTCCGGCCCGGGAGCGTGACCGGCTTCCTGGGGCCGAACGGCGCCGGGAAGTCCACCACCATGCGCATGATCGTCGGGCTCGACGCCCCGTCGGGCGGCTCCGTCACCGTCGGCGGCCGGGCGTACGCCGGGCACCGCGCGCCCCTCCAGGAGGTCGGCGCGCTGCTGGAGGCGCGGTCGATCCACCCCGGCCGCTCCGCGTTCCAGCACCTCAACGCGCTGGCGCTGACCCACGGCATCCCGCGCCGCCGGGTGGACGAGGTGATCGACCTCGCCGGACTCGGCAGCGTCGCGAAGAAGCGGGCCGGGGCGTTCTCCCTCGGGATGGGCCAGCGGCTCGGCATCGCGGCGGCGCTGCTCGGCGACCCGCGGACGGTGATGCTGGACGAGCCGGTGAACGGCCTCGACCCCGAGGGCGTGCTGTGGATCCGCACCCTGCTCACCGACCTGGCGTCCGAGGGGCGCACCGTGTTCGTCTCCTCGCACCTGATGAGCGAGATGGCACTGGTCGCGGACCATCTGATCGTGGTCGGCCGCGGACGGCTGCTCGCCGACACCACGGTGCGCGACCTCGTGCGGGAGGCGGGCGGTGACACCGTGCAGGTGGCGACCGCGGACCCGGCACGGCTGCGGGAGGTGCTGGCGGGCCCGGACGTCGAGATCGTCGGGCGGCCCGGCTCCGAGGAGTTGCAGGTACGGGGGCTCGGCGCCCGCGAGATCGGTCTGCGGGCCGCCGCGCACGGCATCGCCCTGTTCGAGCTGACCCAGCGCACGGTGTCGCTGGAGCAGGCGTTCATGGACCTCACCCGGGACGCCGTCGAGTACCACGGCACCACGGCCCCCACGACGTCTTCGACCGGCACCTCCACCCCCTCCGGGAGCGCGGCATGAGCGACACCCTGACAGCCCCGGCCGCGCCCGCCGGGAGCGGCCCCGCCGCACCGCCCGTGTACCGGGTGACCGCCGCGCGCGTGCTGCGCTCGGAGTGGGCCAAGCTGTGGTCCCTGCGCTCGACCTGGATCACCCTCGGCCTGGGCCTGCTCTTCCTGGTCGCGGTCGGGGTGATCGCGTCGACGCAGTACGCGTCCCAGGTCGACTCGGCCCGCGCCGCGGAGCACGGCGACTTCGCCGACGCCACGGCCGTGAGCCTGGCCCTGTTCGGTACGACGTTCGCGCAGCTGGCGCTGGGCGTGCTCGGCGTGCTGGTCACCGCCGGGGAGTACTCGACCGGCATGATCCGCTCCACGCTGGCCGCCGTACCGCGCCGCCTGCCGGTGCTGTGGGCGAAGGCGACGGTGTTCGGCCTGGTCGCGCTGGCGGTGGGCACGGTCGGCGCGTTCGGCTCGTTCCTGCTGGTCGGCGGCATCCTCGACGGCACGGACGCGGCGCTCGGCCTGTCCGACGCGGGCGTGGCCCGCAGTCTGCTGGGCGCCGGGCTCTACCTCGGCCTCGTCGGCGTCGTCGGCGCGGCGCTCGGGGCGCTGCTGCGCTCGGTCGCGGGCGGGATCTCGGTGCTGGTCGCGGGTCTGCTGCTCGTGCCGGGCCTGGTGTCGCTGCTGCCGAGTTCCTGGCAGGACGACATCAGCCGCTATCTGCCGGGCAGCTCCGGGCAGGCCATGTTCGCGCTCACCCACGACGCCTCGACGCTGTCCCCGGGGGCCGGACTGCTCGTCTTCCTGGGCTGGACGGTGCTCGCGCTGGCCGGGGCGGCGTACCGGCTGGTGCGCCGCGACGTCTGACGGCCGCACCATGGACGGGTGAGCGCCGTGCCACCGGAGACCTCCGGATACCTCCATGCCCCCGGAGAGCACGGTGCCGCCCGCCCCGCCCACCCGTCCGTCTCACCCGTCTCACCCGTCTCGCCCGCCTTGCTCGTCTCGCCCGCCCCACCTGTGAAGCCTGTGATGCCTGTGACGCCCCCCGTGCCGCCTGTGACCTCGGGATTCTCCACGACCGCGTCGGACGCCTCCGGGGCGGCAGGACCGTCCGGCGCCTCCGGTCCGCCCACGGCGTCCGGCACCTCGAAGACGTCCGGCACCTCGGACGCACCCCGTGCCTCGGAGGTGCCCCGTGCCTCGCATGCCTCCCGTGCCACCTGTGCCTCCCGTGCCTCCGATTCCCTCGTCGGCGGTGACGAGGGAATCGGGGGCATGGGCCCGTTCGTGGTCCGGCTCGGCCGGATCGGGCGGCGGCTCGGGCGGGCCGACGCGGCGCGGCCGTGGGTGATGGACGTCGTCGTGGTGGTGCTGCTGTTCGCGGCGTTCTGTCTGCCGGACCTGGTGGGCCGGGGCGGGCTCGATGAGGACGCCCCGCCCGCGCTGCGCGCCGCGTTCGCCGACCTGTCCCCGGCCGGGGTGCTCGCCTTCCAGGCCGGGCTGGTGCTGCCGCTGCTGTGGCGGCGCCGGGCGCCGGTGCTCGCGTTCGGCTCCGTCCTGGCGGTGTTCACCGTCCAGTGGGCGGCGTGGGTGCCGCTGCGCGCGGACGTCGCCCTGTTCGTCGCCGCGTACAGCCTGGCGCTCTACGGCAGGCCGCGGGCGCTGCCGTGGGCGTGCTCCGCGCTGGCGGCGGCGCTGCTCCTCGTGGCGGGGCGGATGTCGGTGGTGGTGTCGTTCTGGGTGGCGCTGTTCTTCCTGCTCTGCGCGGCGACCGCGGCCCTGGCGGTGGGACTGGCGGTGCGCATCCGCCGGGCCCAGCTCGCGGGGCTGCGGGAGCGGGCGGCGCGGCTGGAGGTGGAGCGCGACCAGCGGGGCAGGCTCGCGGTCGCCACCGAACGGGCCCGGGTGGCACGGGAGATGCACGACATCGTGGGCCACAACCTCTCCGTGATGATCACCCTGGCCGACGCGGGCGCGTACGCCACGGACGTGACCCCGCACCGCGGCAAGGAGGCCCTGCTGCTCATCGGGGACACCGGCCGGCAGGCGCTGGACGAGCTGCGGCGCGTGCTGGGGCTGCTGCGTGACACGGGCGAGGGCGGGCCGCGGCCGCCGGAGCTGCACCCGCAGCCCGGTCTCGCGGACGTCGACGCCCTCTGCGCCGGGGTGCGCGCCGCCGGTCTGGAGGTCGTCTACCGGACCGGCGGCGCCCTGGACGCGCTGGACGGCGGGGTGCAGCTGACGGTGCACCGCATCGTGCAGGAGGCGCTGACCAACACCCTGAAACACGCGGGCGCCGGGGCCCGCGTACGCCTCACGATCGTGCTGGAGGGCACCCGGCTGGACGTGCGGGTACGGGACACCGGCCCGGCTCCGCGCCCGGCCGCCCCGACCGGCCAGGAGAGGCGCCAGGGACGGGAGGCACAGCAGGCGCGGGACGGACGGCGGGGGCGGGAGGCGCACGAGGGGCAGGGCCTGGTGGGCATGCGCGAACGCGTCGCGCTGTACGGCGGGAGCCTGGCCGCGGGGCCCGCGCCGGGCGGCGGCTGGTCCGTGGAGGCCACTCTCGACCTCACCCCGCGCGGCGGTGCCGGGTGACGACGGTACTGATCGTCGACGACCACGACCTCCAGCGGTTCGGTTTCCGCGTGCTGCTGGAGTCCGTGCCCGACACCGACGTGGTCGGGGAGGCGGCGCACGGGGCGGAGGCGGTGCGCAAGGCCGCCGAACTGCGGCCGGACGTCGTCCTGATGGACGTCCGGATGCCCGGCATGGACGGCATCGAGGCGACCCGGCGGATCGTCGCGTCGGGCGGCCGCTCCCGGGTCCTGGTGCTGACCACCTTCGACCTGGACGAGTACGCGCACTCCGCGCTCCGGGCGGGCGCCAGCGGCTTCCTCCTCAAGGACGCCCGCCCCGCGGAACTCCTCGCCGGAATCCGGGCGGTGGCGGCGGGCGACGCGGTCATCGCGCCCGCGCTCACCCGGCGGCTGCTCGACGCGTACGCCCACCACCTTCCCGCGCGTACCGGGGACGTCGTGGACAGCCCGCGGCTCAGGACGCTGACCGACCGGGAACGCGAGATCCTGGTCGCCATCGGCCGGGGCTGGACCAACGGCGAGATCGCCGCCCGGCTGGTGCTGTCGGAGTCGACGGTGAAGACCCACGTCGGCCGGGTCTTGGCGAAGATCGGGGCGCGGGACCGCGTCCAGGCGGTCATCCTCGCCTACGACCTGGGACTGGCGCGGCCCGGAGAACACTGAGCCGCGCCAGTCCCGTGCACGGGTCGGCCCCGCGATCCGGCAGAGCGCGGAACCGGATCACGGAGATCGGGCGGCGTCCCAGGCCGGGTACGTGAGTCCGCGCGGGCGGGTCAGCTTCCGTCCCGCTCCCGGCCAGCGTCGGCCTCGACGTCTGCGTCGAATGCGGTCCCGGCGTCGGCGTCCGAAGCGCGGGACATCAGGTCCGGCAGGCCCGCCGCGCGGCGGTCCTCGGCCGTGCGTTCCGCGAGCGCGTCCTGGTCGGGGCGGCGCGGCAGGCCCCGGCCGTGACCGGCGTACGGGTCGCCTTCCACTGCTTTGTTGGACTTGTGGTGGTGCGCCATGTGCGGACCTCCGCTCCCACTGCGGCGAAAGGTGTCCCTCCACCCAAACCCGGTGGCGGGTCCCGCGCAAGCGGGGGCGGCGGCGCCGACAGCCTTGGGCGTTCCCCGGCCGGTCGCGGGGGTAGGAAGGGGAGGACGGGAACGGGGCCGGTCCGACGGTCCCGCCGTACGGGGAAGGGCGGTTGGGGCATGACGCTGGAGCGGACGGCACGCGGCACGGTCGAGGCGGTCGTCGTGGACAACGGGAGACTGCTGCTGGTCGGGGCGGCGGAGGCCTGGGGACTGCCCGCGGGGACACCCGAGGCCGCCGAGACGCCCGAGGCGACGGCGGCGCGCGCGGTCTACGAGCTGACCGGCTACCTCGTCGACGGCTCCTCCCTGCTGCGGCCCACCGAGGAGACCCCGGCACCGGCGGTCCCCGTCGTGGTGTGCCGCCTGCTGAGCGACTCCCCCTCCTCGGAGGCGACGCTCCCCGCCGAACGGGTGCGCTGGGTGCCGCTCGCGGAGGCGGCCGACGCCGAAGTGCCGCCGCTCGTACGCGAGTTCCTCCGGGGCAGGACCACCCTGTAGCGCGCCGGGGAACGGCGGCACGCTACTGAGGGGTGAGCCCGGAAATGGCGGCACGCCCCTGCGGCGATCTCGCTGGACCCGCGGTCCCGCGCCCCGCACCCTGGTGCCGTGACCGACAAGACCCCGGCCCCGCCGCACCCCACCCCGCCGCCCCACTCCACCTGGTACGCCCGGACGGGCGCCCTCTCCTGGCGGTGCGCGCCCGCGCCCGCCGGGGTACGGGACTTCCACGCCGCGCTGCCGGGCTACGCACCCACTCCGCTGATCGAACTGCCCTCCCTCGCAGCCGAGTTGCGCGTGGGGCGCGTCTTCGTGAAGGACGAGTCCGACCGTCTGGGGCTGCCCGCGTTCAAGGTGCTCGGCGTGGCCTGGGCCGTGGACCGGCTGCTCGCCGCGGCGGCGCCCGACAGGCAGCCGGAGGCGGGCCGCGCCGAACGGACGGCGCCGGAGCCGGAGCCGGAGCCGCTGACGCTGGTGACCGCGACCGACGGCAACCACGGGCGGGCCCTCGCCCGGACCGCCCGGCTGCGCGGACAGCGCGCGCACGTCCACGTCCCGGACGGGGTGCACCCGGCTGCCGCCGAGGCGATCGCCGCCGAGGGGGCACGGGTCACCCGCGTCCCCGGCTCCTACGACGACGCCGTGCGCGCGGCGCGGCGGGCCGCGCGGGCGCCGGGCGCGGTCCTCGTGCAGGACACCGGCTGGCCGGGCTACGAGCGGGTTCCGGGCTGGATCGTGGAGGGCTACGCCACCCTCTGCGCCGAGGTGGACGAGCAGCTTTCGGCGGCGGGGTCCGCGCCGCCCGGTCTGGTGGCCGTGCCGGTGGGGGTGGGGTCGCTGGCGCAGGCCGTCGTCACCCACTACCGCAGCCGCCCCGCCGGGTCCCCTCCCCCGGCGCTGCTCGCGGTGGAGCCCGACACCGCCGCGTGCGTGCTGCGCGGGCTGGCCGCCGGGGCGCCGGTCACCGTACCCACCGGGCGGACCACGATGGCGGGGCTGAACTGCGGCACCCCGTCCACCCTGGCCTGGCCGTTCCTGCGGGACGGGCTGGACGCGGCGGTGGCCGTGTCCGACGCCTCGGCGGCCCGCGCGGCCCGGGACCTCGCGGCGCTCGGGGTCGCCGCCGGTCCGTGCGGGGCCGCGCCGCTCGCCGGGGTCCGCGCCGCGCTCACGGGCGACGGCGCGGACGGCCGCCGTACGGTCCTCGGACTCGGCCCGGACGCCACGGTGGTGCTGCTGAGCACCGAGGGCGCCGCCGCGAACCCGCACGCGACGGACCCGCCCCGCTGAGGTCCGGGGCGGCACGCCTCCGCCGTGGCCCAATTCCCCTGCGGGGACAACCTGGTCGACCACTCCGGCTCGGCGGGCCCGCGATCGACGGCCCCGAACTCCGCCCGCCCGTACGGCAGATCCAGCCTCCCGCAGGTCCGCCCGTCCATGACCGTCCGCCCATCCGCCCGTCCCCTCACGTCGGCGTGCGGCGGGGCCCGCTATGCTCGGCGGCTGCGTACGTCCGGCGAACTCCCCGTCACCTGGCCCGAGTCGGCGCCCGAGTCGGCCGGTCACGGCCGCCGGACCGTCGCCGAGCCACCGGAAGGACCCCATGAGCGCCTCCCCCCACGAACCGACGGCGGAGACCGGCCGGGCCCGGCCCGCACGGCGGCCCCTGCCGCGCCGGGCGCCGGGCCCGTCCGCGATCGCCGACGCCGTCGCCGCCTCGGGCGCGCGCAACGCCGGGGACCCGGCCGCGGCAGACCACCGGCAGGGGGACCGGCCGGGCGGGGACCCCGTGCCGCCCATGTCGGCCGCCGCGGCCGAGTTCGCGGCGCTCACCGCCGAACCGGCGGGCCCCCGTCCCCCCGCTCCCACCCCCACCCCCGCTCGGGACGCCGCCCCGCCCCGCCGCTCGCGCAAGGCGCTGCTCGCCGGGGCCGTCGTCCTGGTGGGCGCGCTGGCCGTCGGCGTCCCGTTCCTGGTGCGCGGCGGCGGGGACGACGGACGCGCCACGTCGGCGCAGGCAGCCGGACGGACCGCCCTCGGCCAGGGCCAGGGCACGGGAGCACCCGCCGCCCCCGGTGCCGCCTCCCCCACACCGCCGACGGCTTCGGCCAGCCCGTCGGCCTCTCCCCCGCCCTCCGCGTCCGCCTCCGCCTCACCTTCCGAGACCGCTGCCCCGGTGAAGTCCCCGGCCCCCGGCAAGGGGCCCGGCGGCAGGCGGGCGGGCGTGCGGATCCGGGGCGCCGCGTCCGGCCGCTGCGTCGAGGTCACGGGCGGCCGTACCGAGGAACGCACCCCGCTCCAACTGGCGGGCTGCACCGGGGCGGCCCGCCAGACCTGGCGTTTCCTGCCGGACGGGACGGTGCGCGCCCTGGGCCGGTGCATGGACGTGGACGGCGGCACGGATCACAACGGCTCGGCGATCCAGCTGGTCTCCTGCAACGGCACGGACGCCCAGCGGTTCCGGCTCGACACCGCCGGTGACCTGGTCAACGTGCGCACCGACAAGTGCGTCGACGTCCGCGACCAGGCGACCGCCGCCGGGGCCCGTCTCCAGCAGTGGAGTTGCTCGGGCGCCCCCCACCAGAAGTGGAGCACCTCCTGACCGACGCCCCGCGGTGCCTTCGACCGGCCCGCGCGGCAGGGCGGCCGCACGTCACCGGGGGTCGGCCGGTGCCGCCGGATCTTCGGGTCCGGCCCCGTCCACCCCTTCCGCCTCGGCCACTTGAGCCGCCTCGCCCTCCGGGATCGCGGGCAGCGCCGGTCGCCGGGGCAGCGTGAAGGAGATGCTCGTACCGGGGCCCTCGGTGGCGTCGAGGGTGATGGTGCCCCCGTGGTGTTCGACGATCTTCTTGCACATGGCGAGGCCGATGCCGCTGCCGGGATAGCGGTCCTTGGTGTGCAGCCGCTGGAAGATGACGAAGATGCGGTCGGCGTAGGCCTGGTCGATGCCGATGCCGTTGTCCCTAACGGTGAACCGCCACATGCCGCGCGCCTCCCGTTCGGTCTCGGCGCCGCCGGTCCCCGTCGCGTGGTCGTCCGCGCGGTCGGCCGCCGCCTGCGGACCGGGCACCTCCGCCACGGTGACGCGGATCTCCGGAGTGCGGTCCGGGGAGCGGAACTTGACCGCGTTGGCGATGAGGTTCTGCCAGACCATGCCGAGTTGGGTGGCGTCGCCGAGGACGGTGGGCAGGTCGTCCCGTTCGACGCGGGCGCCGGACTCCTCGATGGAGATGCTGAGGGTGTCGAAGGTCCGGTCCACGAGAGCGTCGAGGTCCACCGGCTCCCGGTCGCTGTCGAGGCGGCCGACGCGGGAGAAGGCGAGCAGGTCGTTGATGAGGACCTGCATGCGGTTGGCGCCGTCGACGGCGT
This sequence comes from Streptomyces sp. NPDC091281, assembly GCF_044757425.1. Lineage (NCBI taxonomy): Bacteria > Bacillati > Actinomycetota > Actinomycetes > Kitasatosporales > Streptomycetaceae > Streptomyces > Streptomyces sp. NPDC091281. The sequence continues at coordinate 544,942 of NZ_JBIVUY010000003.1, forward strand.
ACGCGATGTACTGGTCGGCGCGTTCGTCGAGCCGGCCGCCGTAGCGGCGCTGGAGGAGCTGGCTGAAGCTGGAGACCTTCCGCAGGGGTTCCTGGAGGTCGTGCGAGGCGATGTACGCGAACTGCTCCAGTTCCTCGTTGGAGCGCTTGAGGTCGGCGGTGCGGGCGTCGAGGAGGAGGCGCTGCCGTTCGCTGGTGCCGAGTTCGTCGGCGAGCCTGCGCCGCATGGACTCGATGTCGGCGCCCAGCTCGCGCAGGTCGGCCGGGCCGGAAGCGGTGATGCGGTGGTCGAAGTCGCCGCGGGTGACGCGCCGGGCGTCGACGCCGAGACGGGTCAGCGGCTGCGTGACGCCTCGGCGCAGCCCCTCGAACACGGCGACGGCCATGAGGGCGATCACGGCCGCGATGACGGCGAACACCAGGTTGCGCAGCCGTTCGGCGCTCTTGAGGTCGTCGACCGCGTCGACCCGGGCGTCGCGCAGATGGTCCTGCTGAACGGTCATGGCCTCCCGCAGCCGGTCGAAGGCGGCCTTGCCCGCGTCGGCCCGCTCCGTGGCGAGCGGGACGGGCGCCCCGGCGGGCGCGCTCGCCACGGGCACGGCGAGCAGTTCCTGCCAGGTGCGGGCGCGGTCGAGGACGGTCCGCAGGTCGGACCGGCCGCGCGCGTTGTTCACGAGGAGTTCGCCGAGCCGGTCCACGGCCGTCTTCTGGTCGGCCAGGCCCTTCTGGTACGGCTCCAGGAACTGCCGGTCCCCGGTGAGGCCGTAGCCACGCACACCGGTCTCCTGATTGACCAGGGCGGTCTCCAGGCGGACGGAGTTGGTGAGCGACGGCGAGCGCGTGTCGACCAGTTCGTGGGTGAGGGAGGTCGCGCGGTCCATGGCCCACACCCCGACCCCGCTGAGGACGGCCAGCAGCACGAGGGCGGCGCCGACACCGACCCGCAGCCAGCGGCGGGTGGTCCAGCGGCGTATGGCGCCCTGGCGGGTGGACGGTGGCATTCCCGCGCTCATCGGGGGTACTCCTCAGGGGTCCGGGCCGGTCCGACGTGTACGCGGCGGGGACACTGTAGCGCCCACGACAACGGATGTTGTCATCGCCCGTCGGCTCCGCCTACTGTGTGCGCATGCCAGGCATCCACTTCCGGCTGCGGATGACCGACAGCGAGATCGGGGAACTCGCCGTGCGGGAGATCGGCGACCTCGTCGACCGTCTCGTTCCGCATGTCTTCGAGCCCGTGGCGGGCGCGGAGGACTTCACCGCCGAGCAGACGCGGGCCCTGGCGCACCTGCACCTGCTCACCTATCTCCAGGCGGCCGTGGACCGGCTGGAGGCCGACCGCGCCGGACGCGCGGCGGCCGCCGGGGCCGGCTATCCGCAGATCGGCCGCGCCTCCAACCTGACCCGGCAGGGCGCCCGCCGTCGCTGGCCGGGTCTGCTCGACCCGTCCGACCGCACCACCGGGACCCCCCGGACCGCACAGCCCCCCGAGACACCCCCTTCAGCAGAACCCAGCAACGGGAGCCCCCGATGATGATCGCCCCTTCCCGCCCCTACGACGTGCTGCTGGTCGAGGACGATCCGGCCGACGCGCTGCTCATCGAGGAGGCCCTGCTGGAGTGCGGTGCCCGCAACCTGACGCAGGTCCAGGACGGTGTCGCCGGGCTGGAGTACCTGCGCGATCCGGCGAACCCGCGCCCCGATCTCATCGTGCTGGACCTCAACATGCCCCGGATGAACGGCCGTGAGCTGCTGGCGGTGATCAAGGACGACGAGGAGCTGTGCACGATCCCCGTGGTCGTCCTCACCACCTCCTCGGCCCCCGACGACGTGAACGGCGCGTACCGGCGGCACGCCAACGCCTACGTCACCAAGCCCGTCAACCTCGACGACTTCGAGCGGGCCGTCCGCAGCATCGACACGTTCTACCTGGAGACGGTGACCCGGCTGCCGCGCACCTGACACGTGGGCGCCCGGGGTGCGGGCCGGGCGTGGCGTCAGCGCAGGGTGAGCAGCTCCTCGTAGAAGCCGCCGAATCCGCGCTCCGGGTCGACGAGGTGGATCTCCAGGATCCAGTGGCAGCGGCGCCCGGCCTTGTCGGTGCGCCGCATCGGGGTCTCGTTGGCGGGGGCGACGTACGACTCGACGTCGGCGCCGTCGATCCACTCGTGCGGGAACTCGCCGACCAGGTGTCCGGCGTGCCAGCCGCCCAGTTCCCACCCGGCCGCCTCGGCGAGCCGGGCCACCTCGGCGTACAGGGCGGCGCCGGTGATGTCCGGGTCGGCCTCGAAGAAACGGCGTCCGGCGGCGAACACCTCGGGCAGGTCGTCGCGCAGCCGGTGCTTGACCGGGTCGTCGCCGAGGACGAAGGTCCGCCCGAAGTCGGCCTCGTACTCCTCGAAGATCGGCCCGAAGTCGGCGAAGACGAGGTCGTCGGCGCCGATGACCCGGTCCGGCGGGTTCTCCCGGTAGGGCTTGAGCGTGTTCGGGCCGGACCGCACGATCCGCTTGTGCCAGTGCCGGGTGGTCCCGAAGAGTTCGTTCGCCAGGTCCCTGACCTGGTCGCTGACCTCCCGCTCGCCCCGGCCGGGCGCCACCAGGCCGCGCCGGTCGATCTCCTCGAAGAGCCGGACCGCCTTCGCCTGCGCGTCCAGCAGCCGTCGCGCGCGCGTGTCTTCGTCATCCGCCATGCGCCCGACCGTAGGAGCGGAGATCGACTCCGGGCAACCGGATTCCCTCCCGCGCCCGCGGCCCCGGCTCTCCCGCGGGCGGGCGGCTCCGTGTAGGGCCGGATCGCACTTACGTGTCCCCTCACCCGGTGATAGACCGAAAAGTGAGGATTCGGCATGTCTGTGCCCCGCGCGGACCGGAGGAGGGCTCATGAACGCCTCGACCGACACTCTGGCCGGGACGGCCGCACGCGCCGAGGAACCGGAGGCGCCGACCGTCCACATCCTCTGGATCAACGCCGGGCTGAGCTGCGACGGGGACTCCGTGTCGCTGACGGCCGCCACCCAGCCCAGCATCGAGGAGATCGCCCTGGGCGCGCTCCCCGGGCTGCCGAAGGTGGCCGTGCACTGGCCGCTGATCGACTTCGAGTGCGGGCCGGTACAGGGCGCGGACACCTTCATCGAGTGGTTCTTCAAGGCCGAGCGGGGCGAGATCGACCCGTTCGTGCTGGTCGTCGAGGGGTCCATCCCGAACGAGCGGGTCAAGGACGAGGGCTACTGGTGCGGGTTCGGCGACGACCCGGAGACCGGGCAGCCGATCACCACCAGCGAGTGGCTGGACCGGCTCACCCCGAAGGCGCTCGCCGTCGTCGCGATGGGCACCTGCGCCACGTACGGCGGCATCCACGCGATGGCGGGCAACCCGACCGGGGCGATGGGCGTGCCCGACTACCTCGGCTGGGAGTGGAAGTCCGCGGCGGGCATCCCGATCGTGTGCATCCCCGGCTGCCCGGTCCACCCGGACAACGCCTCCGAGACGCTGCTGTACCTGCTGTACCAGGCGACCGGCGCGGCCCCGATGATCCCGCTGGACGCGGAGCTGCGGCCGACCTGGCTGTTCGGCGCGACCGTGCACGAGGGCTGCGACCGGGCGGGCTACTACGAGCAGGGGCAGTTCGCCGAGGAGTACGACTCCCCGCAGTGCCTGGTGAAACTGGGCTGCTGGGGGCCGGTCGTGAAGTGCAACGTGCCCAAGCGCGGCTGGATCAACGGGGTGGGCGGCTGCCCCAACGTCGGCGGGATCTGCATCGCCTGCACGATGCCGGGCTTCCCCGACAAGTTCATGCCGTTCATGGACGAGCCGCCCGGCGGGCACGTGTCCTCGGCGGCCAGCACCGTCTACGGCTCGGTGGTGCGGCGGCTGCGGCACTTCACCGAGAAGACGCTGGACAAGGAACCGAGGTGGCGGGGCAAGGGCGAGAAGCTCACCACCGGCTACCGGGCGCCCTGGTGAGCACCCGACCGGCCGGGACGGACCCCGACCGGCGTCCGGCGACAGGGCAGGAAGAACCGACAGAGAAGCGAGCGGCGCCATGGCGACGGTGACGGGCAGGCCGACCGGTGACGGCCTCGTGGAGATGTCCTGGGACCCCATCACACGCATCGTGGGCAGTCTCGGCATCCACACGAAGATCGACTTCAAGGCGAAGCGGGTCGCCGAGTGCTACAGCACCTCGTCGGTGTTCCGCGGCTACAGCGTGTTCATGCGCGGCAAGGACCCGCGCGACGCGCACTTCATCACCAGCCGCATCTGCGGCATCTGCGGCGACAACCACGCCACCTGCTCGGTGTACGCGCAGAACATGGCGTACGGGGTGGCGCCCCCGCACCTGGGCGAATGGGTCATCAACCTCGGCGAGGCCGCCGAGTACATGTTCGACCACAACATCTTCCAGGAGAACCTGGTCGGCGTGGACTACTGCGAGCGGATGGTCCGCGAGACCAACCCCGGCGTCCTGGAGCTGGCCGAGCGCACCGAGGCGCCGCACGCGGCCGACCACGGCTACCGGACGATCGCCGACATCATGCGCTCCCTCAACCCGCTGGAGGGCGAGTTCTACCGCGAGGCGCTCCAGGTCAGCCGCTACACGCGGGAGATGTTCTGCCTGATGGAGGGCCGCCACGTGCACCCCTCCACGCTCTACCCGGGCGGCGTCGGCACGGTCGCCACGGTGCAGCTGTTCACCGACTACCTCACCCGCCTCACCCGGTACGTCGAGTTCATGAAGCGGGTCGTCCCGCTCCACGACGATCTGTTCGACTTCTTCTACGAGGCGCTGCCCGGCTACGAGGACGTCGGCCGCCGCCGGGTCCTGCTGGGCTGCTGGGGCGCGCTCAACGACCCCGAGTACTGCGACTTCACGTACGCCCGGATGAGCGAGTGGGGGCGGCGGATGTTCGTCACGCCGGGCGTCGTCGTGGACGGCGAGCTGGTCACCAACGACCTCACGGAGATCAACCTCGGCATCCGCATCCTGCTGGGCAGTTCGTACTACGAGGACTGGGTGGGGATGGGCAAGTTCGTCGAACGCGACCCGCTGGGCAACACGGTCGACGAGCGCCATCCGTGGAACCAGCACACCGTCCCGGCCCCGCAGAAGCGGGACTTCGACGACAAGTACAGCTGGGTGATGTCCCCGCGCTGGTTCGACGGCGAGCACCACCTCGCGCTCGACACGGGCGGCGGACCCATCGCCCGCCTGTGGTCCACGGCGCTGTCCGGGCTGGTCGACATCGGGTACGTGCAGGCGACCGGGCACAGCGTGCGGATCAACCTGCCGCGCACCATGACCAAGCCGGAGAAGACCCTGGAGTGGCACATCCCGAAGTGGAGCAACGCCCTCGAACGCAACCGGGCGCGCACCTACTTCCAGGCGTACGCGGCCGCCGCCGCCCTGCACTTCGCCGAGCAGGCGATGGCCGAGATCCGCGCCGGACGCCACCAGACCTGGGAGAAGTTCGACGTCCCCGACGAGTCGATCGGCTGCGGCTTCACCGAGGCGGTGCGCGGGGTGCTCAGCCACCACATGGTCATCCGGGACGGGAAGATCGCCAACTACCACCCGTACCCGCCGACTCCGTGGAACGGCAGCGTCCGCGACTCCTACGGCACGCCGGGCCCGTACGAGGACGCGGTGCAGAACACGCCGATCTTCGAGGAGAACCCGCCCGACGACTTCAAGGGCATCGACATCATGCGGGCCGTCCGCAGCTTCGACCCGTGTCTGCCGTGCGGCGTGCACATGTACGTCGGCGGCGGCCGGACGGTGGAGCGGACCCATCTGCCGACCGGCCTCAGCGGACTCGCGGGCTGACCCGGCGGAAGAGCGGCCGGACGTGACGTGCGGGCCGTAGCCCGCGGGAGCAGGAGGAAGGGGCACCGATGGCCGGACAGGAGACGGGCGAGCGGGTCGCCGCCCTCCTCGACGAACTGGCGCGCACCCCCGACCCGCGGGTCCGGGCGACCGCCGACGAACTGGTGCGCACGCTCGTCGAGTTCTACGGCGAGGGCCTCGCCCGCACGGTACGGCTGCTCGGCGCGGCCCCGGCCGGGTCCGACCCGCTGGCCGTGCTGACCGCCGACGAACTCGTCGCGGACCTGCTGATCCTGCACGACCTGCACCCCGAGGACACCCTCACCCGCGTCGAGCACGCCCTCGACAAGGTACGGCCGTATCTCGGCTCCCACGCGGGCGACGTGGACGTCCTCGGCCTGGACGAGGGCACCGGACTGGACGCGGGCACCGGCCCGGCCGACGGTGGCGCGGACGGCCCGGTGCTGCGGCTGCGGCTGCGCGGCAGTTGCGAGGGCTGTCCCTCGTCGACGCAGACCGTGCGCTGGACCATCGAGGAGGCCGTGGCCCGCGCCGCGCCCGAGATCGCCCGGATCGAGGTGGAGGGCGCGATCGGCGAACCGGCCGACGGGGCGGGGCCGTTGCTCCAGATCCTGCCCCGGCCGCCCGAGGACGCGCCCGGCCCCGCCGCACCCCCGGCGGACCCCGGACCGGCGCCCGGCCCCGCGCACTGGCACCCCGTCGGCGCGGACCGCCTGCCCGCGCCCGGCCGTACCTCGGGCACCGCGCGCGTCGACGGCACCCCGCTGCTCTTCGTGCGGCTGCCGGGCGGCCTCTACGCCTACCGGGACGCCTGCCCGGCCTGCGGCGCCGGACTGGCCGGGGCGGCGCTCGCCGGGGAGCTGCTGCGCTGCGCGGACTGCGGCGCCGAGTACGACGTACGGCACGCGGGCGCGGGCCGCCGGGGGCACCTCGACCCGCTGCCGCTGCTGGAGGAGGCGGCGGGCGGGGTGCGGGTGGCGCTGCCGGAGCGGGCGGGGGCGGTGTCGTGACGGCCGACGTGCTGCGGCAGTTCACCCGGCGGCCCCCGCCGCCCGGGGAGCGGTGCGAGCTGTGCGGGGAGCCGCTGCCCGCCGAGCACCGGCACCTCGTCGACACCGAGCGGCGCGCCCTGAAGTGCGTGTGCCCGGCCTGCCATCTGCTGCTGGACCGTCCCGGTGCCGGACGGGGCCGCTCCCCCGCCGGTCAGGGCCGCTTCCGCGCCGTACCGGACCGGTATCTCGTCGACCCGGGGTTCCGGCTCGGCGAACAGGACCGGGCGCGGCTCCAGATCCCCGTGGGGCTCGCCTTCTTCCTGCGGAACTCCGCGCTGGAGCGGCTGTGCGCGTTCTATCCGAGCCCGGCGGGCGCCACCGAGAGCGAACTCGACCCGGCCACCTGGGACGAGGTCATCGGCCGCACCCCGCTGGCCGCGCTGCTGGAACCCGACGTGGAGGCCCTCCTCGTCCACCAGGAGCGCGGCGGGCCCACCCTGTGCGCGCTGGTGCCGGTCGACGTCTGCTATGAGCTGGTGGGCCGGATGCGGCTGCACTGGAAGGGCTTCGACGGCGGCTCCGAGGCACGGGCCGACCTCGCCGCGTTCTTCGAGCGCGTCCGCGCCGCCGCCCGGCCGGTGGGACCGGAGGCCGCGCCGTGACCGACCTGGACATCACCTGCACCGGTGTCCGCGTCGAGCCGTTCGGCGCCGGGCCCACCCTCCTGTTCGGGCTGCGGATCGAGGAGATCGACCACCAGGCCGTGCACGCGATCGCGCTGCGCTGCCAGCTCCGCGTCGAGCCCGCCCGCCGCACCTACGCCCCGGAGGAGACCGACATGCTCGCCGACCTGTTCGGGGAGCCCGGCCGCTGGGACACCACCCTCAAACCGCTCCAGTTCGCGCACGCCTCGATCGCCGTGCCCGGCTTCACCGGCGTCACCGAGGTCGACCTGCCGGTGCCCTGCACCTACGACACCGAGGTGGCCTCCGCGTCCTACTTCCGCGCCCTCGCCCAGGGTGAGATCCCGCTGCTGATGCTGTACTCGGGCACGGTGTTCACCGGGCGCGGCGGGTTCCGCGCCGAGCCGATCCCCTGGCACAAGGAGTCCTCGTTCCGGATGCCGGTCCAGGTGTGGCGGCAGATGATCGAGGACTACTTCCCGGGCACCGGCTGGATACGGGTGCGCGACGACTGCCTGGACGCGCTGCGCCGCTACCGGTCGGCGCACGCCCTGCCGTCCTGGGAGCAGGTCTTCACCGAGCTGCTCGCCGCCGCCGAGGCCCGCGGGGGGCGGCCGTCGTGACCGGCGCCCGCGGCACCCCGGACCCACTGGCCGCGGCCCGCGCGGTCGCCGACGCCGTCCTGTACGAGGGCTACGTCCTCTACCCCTACCGGGCGTCGGCCGCCAAGAACCGGCTGCGCTGGCAGTTCGGGGTGCTCGTGCCGCCCGCCGCGGACACCGGAGGCGAACCGGACGCGCTGCGCGCCGAGTGCCTGCTGGAGCCGCGCTCGGCCCGTGAGGTGTCGGTGGAGCTGCGCTTCCTGCGGGTCTGGCGGCGCACGGTGGAGCGCCGGGCGGCGGACGGCACGTACACCGAGGTGCCCGAGCTGGAGCTGCCGGACCGCGTACTCGTCCCGTGGGAGGAGGGCACCGAGGAGACGGTCCGCATCCACCTCCCGGCCCGCGCCACGACGGGCGACGACGACACCACCGGGACCACCCGGACCGCTCCGACCGCTCCGACCGCCGGAACCGGCGAGGGGGTCGAGGACTGGGATGTCGCCTTCGACCTCCCCGCCGACCGCCGCAGCGAACCGGTCGAGGACGCGGCCGGGCGGGCCGTCGGGCGGCTGGTCCGGCGCGCCGGGCGGGTCACCGGCACGCTGAGCCCCGCGCTGACGGAACTCCCCGGCCCCTACCGGGTGCTGCGGCTGACGGTCACGGTGCGCAACACGACGCCCGCCGACCGGTCCGGCCCCGACCGCGCCCCGGCCCTCGCCCACTCCCTCGTCGGCGCGCACCTGCTGCTCGCAGTGCCCGGCGGACGCTTCCTGTCGATGACCGACCCGCCCGAGTGGGCCCGCGCCGAGGTCGCGGCGTGCCGCAACGACCACACCTGGCCGGTGCTGGCGGGCGCCGGGGGCGGCGACGACGTCGTCCTGTCGGCGCCGATCATCCTGGCCGACCATCCGGCGCTCGCCGAGGAGAGCCCCGGCCCGCTCTACGACGCCACCGAGATCGACGAGATCCTGTCGCTGCGTACGGCGGCCCTGACCGACCGGGAGAAGCGGGAGGCCCGCGGCACCGACCCGCGCGCGGCCGAGGTGATCGACCTGGTCGACGCGATGCCCGCCGCCGTACGGGACCGGTTGCACGGCGCGATCCGTGAACTGCGCGACGTCGACGGGGAGACGGAAGCCCGGTCCGGGCCGGAGCGGGCGGCCGGCCCCGGGCCGGCGGAGAGCGGCGGCCGCCCCGATCCGTCGGCCGCGGCCGACGGGCCCGTGCCGCGCCTGGCGCTGCCCGACGGGCCGGGGCATCCGTGGTGGGACCCGGCGCGCGACGGCCTCGGGGCGGGTTCCGGGGCGGGAGAGGGGCACGGGCCGGGGAGCGGGGAGCCGCCCGACACCGTCGTGGTGGACGGGGTGACCGTGGGCACCGGCAGCGCGGTCGTGCTGACGCCGGGCGCCCGCCGCAGCGACGCCCAGGACGTGTTCCTGCGCGGACGGCGCGCCACGGTCGAGGCGGTGGTGACCGACCTGGACGGCGAGACGCACCTCGCCGTGGTCCTGGACGACGATCCCGGCACCGACCTGCGCCGCGCCCAGGGCCGCTTTCTGTACTTCCGGCCCGACGAGGTCGTACCGGAGTCCGGCGGGAGGCCGTCGTGACCGGGGCCCCGGGCCCGGCCGGACCGCCGGGACCGTCCGTGCTGGTGGCCGGGGTCGGCAACGTCTTCCGGCGCGACGACGGGTTCGGCGTCGAGACCGTCGAACGGCTCGCCCTGCGCGGCCCCTCGGTGCTGCCGGACGGCGTCGAGCTGATGGACGCCGGCATCCGGGGCCTGCACCTGGCGTACCGCCTGCTGGACGGCTGCGCGACCCTCGTCCTGGTGGACGCGGTCCACCGCGACGGACCGCCCGGCACGCTCTACACCCTGGACGCCGGGCAGCTCCCGGCGGCGGATGGCACCCCCGCCGCCGCCGGGGACGAAGCCGAGGAACGGGCGCGGCCGGTGGCGATGGACGGCCACTCGATGGACCCGGCGGCCGTGCTGCGGCAGGCCCGTGGTCTGCGCGCCGCGGTGGGCGGCAGCCTGCCGGACCGGGTCTGGGTCGTCGGCTGCGAACCCGGGGACGTCGGCGACGGCCTCGGACTGACCCCGCCGGTGGCACGGGCCGTGGAACCGGCCGTCGACCTGGTGCTGCGGCTCACCCACGACATCACCCGCACACGGACGAGGAGTTGACCATGCACGCAAGTTCGGGCCTGACCTGGCTGGGCGTCGCGGTGGGCCTCGCGATCGCCTACGAGATGGCACGCAACCTGGCGGACGTCCGGCGCTACGTGCGGTTGCGGCGCATGTGATGCGGGCGCTCCGCGCGGTCCGCACGGCCGCTCCCCACGGAAGGCGCCCGCGGTCCCTTCCCGGGGCCGGGGTGCACCCCCGCGTCGGTGCCGGGACCGGTGGGCTCGGGACCGGTGCCGTCGGGGCCGGTCGCGTCGCGGAGTTGTCCGTACCGCTCCAGGAAGAGGTGGAGGACGCCGTGGAGTTCGCCGAGGCGGACGAAGGACAGGGCGAGTTCCATGGCGCCCTGGTGCGTGACGGTGTAGACGCGCCGGGCGGGTCCGTGGAAGGAGGCGTCCCAGGAGGAGGTCACCGAGCCGCACGCCTCCAGGCCGCGCAGCAGCCGGTAGACGTGGGCGGAGTCGACGTCCGTCCAGCCCATCGCGGCCAGCCTCCGGACCAGCTCGTAGCCGTGTCCCGGGCGCTCCGCCAGCAGCAGGAGCAGCACCGGGGGCAGCAGGCTGCGGCACTCGGCCTCGTGTGCGTCCATCGCCCTTCCAGCGTAACCAGGAGCCCGGCGCCGCACCGCTCCGCGCGGCGCCCCGCCCGGGGCGGGAGGTGAGGGGCGTGCACGAACTGGCGCTGGCCACGGCCGTCGTCGACGAGGTGGCGCCGCTCGCGGGCCCGGACCCGGTGCGCGCGCTGACGCTGCGGATCGGGGAGCTGGCGGCGGTCGTCCCCGAGGCGCTGGACCTGGCCTTCACGGTGGCCGCCGAGGGCACCGCGCTGGCGGGCGCCACGCTGCTGATCGAGACTGTGGAGGGACGGGCCCGTTGCGACGGCTGCGGCCGCGAGAGCCTGACCGGGATGCCTCCGGTGCTCTGGTGCGACGCGTGCGCCCTCCCGCTCGTCCTGCTCTCCGGCCGCGAACTGGAGATCGTCCGGCTGGTCACGGACCCGCCCGGTCCGGCACCGGCCCCCGGCACCGATCCCGACACGGAACACTCCATCTCCGGGAGGTAGACCATGTGCCGTTCGGTCGACCTGCACCGGGCCGTCCTCGCGAGGAACGACGAGCACGCGACCGCGCTCCGCCGCTATCTCGACGGGCGCGGCACGGTCGCCGTCAACCTGATGTCCAGCCCCGGCAGCGGCAAGACGGAGCTGCTGGAGGCGCTGCTGACCCGGGCGCGGGAGCGCGGCACGACGGTCGCGGCGGTCACCGCCGACCTCGCGACCGAGAACGACGCCCGCCGTCTGGCCCGGTCGCGGGCCCCGGTGCGGCAGATCCTCACGGACGGGCTGTGCCATCTGGAGGCCTCGATGCTCCAGGCCCGGCTGGAGCCCTGGCTGCCCGAGGGGACCCGGCTGCTGTTCGTGGAGAACGTCGGGAACCTGGTCTGCCCGGCCTCCTACGACCTCGGCGAGACGCTGCGGATCGTGCTGGTGTCGGTCACCGAGGGCGAGGACAAGCCGCTCAAGTACCCGGCCGCGTTCGGGCTCGCGCAGGTCGTCGTCGTCACGAAGACCGACCTCGCGGACGCCGTCGGCTTCGACCGGCCCGCGTTCCTGGACGGGGTGCGGCAGGTCAATCCGGGGGTGCCGGTCGTCGAGACGTCGGCCCGCACCGGTACGGGCGTGGACGCGCTGCTGGCCCGCGTCCTGGCCCACGCCGACGGGGACGCCGTACCGCACACGCCCGTCCTCGCGGCGCGGCACGAGGCGCACCTCCACCACCACGACCACGGAGCCCCTGCCCTGCCGGCCCCGGCGACCGGCCCGGCCGTCCCGTCATGAGCACGGCCCGCGCGCGCAGGCACGTCACCGTCCGGGGCGTCGTCCAGGGCGTCGGCTTCCGGCCGTACGTGCACGCGCTGGCGGCCGAGCACGGGCTGACCGGGTGGGTCGCCAACGACGCGCGGGGCGTGGACACCGAGGTCGAGGGCCCGGCGGCGGCCGTCGACGCGTTCTGCGCGGAGATCGGCACGCGGGCGCCGCCGCTCGCCGTCGTCGAGTCGGTCGACCATCACGCCGTACCGCCCGGCCACGACGACGGCTTCACGATCCGGCCCTCGGGCGGCGGCCCCGGCCGCACGCTGGTCTCCCCCGACACCGCGACCTGCGACGCGTGCCTGGCCGAGCTGGCCGACCCGGCCGACCGCCGCCACCGGCACCCGTTCGTCACCTGCACCCACTGCGGCCCGCGCTTCACGATCGTCACCGGCCTGCCCTACGACCGGGCGAACACCACCATGGCGGGCTTCCCGCTCTGTCCCGCCTGCGCCCGCGAGTACGCCGACCCCGCCGACCGGCGCTTCCACGCCCAGCCCGTCGCCTGCCCCGACTGCGGTCCCCGGCTCGCCCTGCTGCACACGCCGGGCGCCGCCCACCGCTTCCCCGGCGCGGTGGCGGGGCCGGGCGTGCTGCGGGACGGCGACGCGCTGCGGGAGGCCCGCCGGATGGTGGCGGACGGGGCCGTCGTCGCCGTCAAGGGGATCGGCGGCTACCACCTGGCCTGCGACGCCTCCGACCCGCTCGCTGTGCGGGCCCTGCGCAAGCGCAAGAACCGGGGCGCCAAGCCGTTCGCCGTCCTCGCCGACTCCCTCGCCACGGCGGAGCGCCTCGCCCACGTGGACGCGGCCGAGGGCGCCCTGCTGACCGGGCCGCGCAGGCCGGTCGTCCTGCTGCGCCGCCGCGATCCGTCGTCGCCGGAGATCGCCGCCGAGGTGGCGCCCGGCAGCCCCGACCTGGGCGTGCTGCTGCCGTACACGCCGCTGCACCGGCTGCTGCTCGGGCTGCCCGGCGATCCGCCCGGCCCGCGGGTCCTGGTCCTGACCAGCGGCAACCGGGCGGGCGAGCCGATCGTCACCGACGACGCGGAGGCGCTGGTCCGGCTGGACGGGCTCGCCGACGCCTGGCTGCTGCACGACCGGCCGATCCACGTGCCGTGCGACGACTCGGTCGTGCGGATCTGCGGCGGCGCGGAGCTGCCCGTGCGGCGCTCGCGCGGTTACGCCCCGCTGCCGGTCGCGCTGCCCGCGCCGGTCGTGCCCGCGCTGGCGGTGGGCGGCGATCTGAAGAACACGTTCTGCGTGGGCGGCGGGCGGTACGCCTGGCTGTCCGCGCACGTCGGCGACATGGACGACCTGGCCACGCTGACCGCCTTCGAGCGGGCCACCGCCCACCTGGCCGGCCTCACCTCGGTCACGCCCCGTCTGCTGGTCGCCGACCGCCACCCCGGCTACCGGTCGACGCGGTGGGCGCTGCGGGCGGGCCGGGAGCGCGGGCTGCCGGTGGTCCACGTGCAGCACCATCACGCGCATGTGGCCGCCGCGATGGCCGAGCACGGCCTCGACGGCGCCCGCCCGGTGATCGGCGTCGCCTTCGACGGCACCGGCTACGGCGACGACGGCGCGGTGTGGGGCGGCGAGGTGCTGCTCGCCGACTACGACGGCTACCGGCGGTTCGCGCATCTGCGGTATGTGCCGCTGCCGGGCGGCGACGCGGCCGTGCGCAATCCCTACCGGACGGCGCTCGCCCACCTGTGGGCGGCGGGCCTGCCCTGGTCGCCCGGCCTGCCCAGCGTCCGGCGCACCGACGAGAGCGAACGGTCGCTGCTGGAGCGCCAGTTGGAGCGCGGCGTGAACTGCGTCCCGACCTCCAGCATGGGCCGCCTCTTCGACGCGGTGTCCTCCCTGACCGGCACCCGCCACCGGGTCGCGTACGAGGCGCAGGCGGCGATGGAACTGGAGGGCGCGGCGCTGGCGGCGGAGCCGACGGGTGAGGCGGGGGGCGAGAGTGCCATAGGAGTTGGGGGTGCCGTGGGTGCTGAGGGCGCTTCGGTCTCTCAACCGGCGGGCGGGGCCTACCGGTTCGGGCTGTACCCGGAGTCCGCGGCGGCCGGGGCGCCGTTGCTGGCCGACCCGGGGCCGGTGCTCGCCGCCGTGGCCGCCGAGACGATCGCCGGGGTGCCGGCGGGCGTGGTCGCCCGGCGCTTCCACGACGCCGTCGTCACGCTGGTCCACGAGGTGTGCCGGGCGGCCCGCCGGGACACCGGGCTCGGCACGGTGGCGCTCTCCGGCGGGGTGTTCTGCAACACCCTGCTGGTCACGGGCTGCCGCGACGCGCTGGAACGGGACGGCTTCACCGTCCTCACGCACCGCAGGGTGCCCCCCAACGACGGCGGCCTGGCGCTCGGCCAGTTGATCGTCGCCGCCCGCACCGGAGAGTGAGGAGTCCGTCATGTGCCTTGCCGTACCCGGCCGAGTGCTGGAGATCGAGGAACGCGACGCGACCCGGATGGCCAAGGTGGACTTCGGCGGCGTCGTCAAGGACGTCTGCCTGGAGTACGTCCCGGACATGCGGGTCGGCGACTACGCGATCGTGCACGTGGGCTTCGCGCTGCAACGTCTGGACGAGGAGTCCGCCAAGCAGACCCTCGAACTCTTCGAGAACCTGGGGGTGTTGGAGGAGGAGTTCGGAGACGCGTGGGCCAAGGCCGCGCGGGATGCCGGTGCGGACGGCGTGCCGGCCGAGGGCGCCGGGCCGACCGGGTCCGTGAGGTCCGCGAGGTCCGCCGAGAAGGAGGGACGGCCGTGAAGTATCTGGACGAATTCAACGACCCGGTGCTCGCCGGGCGGCTCTTCGACGACATCCGGGCCGTCACCACCCGCCCGTGGGCGCTGATGGAGGTGTGCGGCGGGCAGACCCACTCGATCATCCGGCACGGCATCGACCAGTTGCTGCCCGACGAGATCGAACTCATCCACGGGCCCGGCTGCCCGGTGTGCGTGACCCCACTGGAGATCATCGACAAGGCGCTGGAGATCGCGGCCCGCCCGGACGTGGTGTTCTGCTCCTTCGGCGACATGCTGCGGGTGCCCGGCAGCGGTCGGGACCTGTTCAAGGTCAAGAGCGAGGGCGGTGACGTGCGGGTGGTGTACTCGCCACTGGACGCGCTGCGCGTCGCGCAGGAGAACCCCGACCGGCAGGTGGTGTTCTTCGGCATCGGCTTCGAGACCACCGCCCCGCCGAACGCGATGACCGTCTACCAGGCGAAGAAGCTCGGCATCACCAACTTCAGCCTGCTGGTCTCCCATGTGCGGGTGCCCCCGGCGATCGACGCCATCATGAACTCCCCGGACTGCCGGGTGCAAGGATTCCTCGCCGCCGGGCACGTCTGCACCGTCATGGGCACGGCCGAGTATCCCGAGCTGGCCGAACGGCACCGGGTGCCCATCGTGGTGACCGGCTTCGAACCGCTCGACATCCTGGAGGGAATCCGGCGTGCGGTGCGGCAGTTGGAGGCCGGACGGCACACCGTCGAGAACGCGTATCCGCGCGCCGTGCAGGAGGACGGCAGCCCGGCGGCGCAGGCCATGCTCTCCGACGTGTTCGAGGTGACCGACCGGGCCTGGCGCGGCATCGGCATGATCCCGCGCAGCGGCTGGCGGCTGTCGCCCAAGTACCGGGACTACGACGCCGAGTACCGTTTCGCGGTGGCCGACCTGCACACCAGCGAGTCCACGGTGTGCCGCAGCGGCGAGGTCCTCCAGGGGCTGATCAAGCCGCACGAGTGCGCCGCGTTCGGCAAGGAGTGCACCCCACGCAATCCGCTCGGCGCCACCATGGTCTCCAGCGAGGGCGCGTGCGCCGCCTACTACCTGTACCGCAGGCTCCAGTTGCCGGTCACCGCCGCCCCCGCGGAGCCGGGCACACGCGGGAGGAAGAAGGAACACCAGGAACGGAAGGAGCACGAGAAGCAGAAGGCGCAGAAGGAGGAGGCGCGTTCCCTTGGCTGACACGAGGACGGATCACGACACGGCCGACGTGACGGACACGAGCGACAGGACCAGCAGTGCCGGCAAAACCAACAAGGCCGACAGCGGCGACCGGGCCGACGGGGGGCGGGAGACGGCCGTCCCGGCCGACTTCTCCGGCTGGACCTGTCCCGCGCCGCTGCGCGACCACGACCGGATCGTCATGGGGCACGGCGGGGGCGGCACCCTCTCCGCCGAACTGGTCGAGCACCTCTTCGCCCCGGCGTTCGGCAACGACACCCTGGCCGAACTGGGCGACTCCGCGCGGCTGCCCGCCTCCGGTGAGCGGCTCGCCTTCTCCACCGACTCGTTCGTCGTCCGCCCGCTGTTCTTCCCCGGCGGCAGCATCGGGGACCTGGCGGTCAACGGGACCGTCAACGACCTGGCGATGTCCGGCGCCCGCCCGGCCTACCTGTCCTGCGGGTTCATCCTGGAGGAGGGCGTCCCGCTGGACGTGGTCGCCGCGGTGGCCCGCGCGTTCGGGGAGGCGGCGCGCCGGGCCGGGGTCACCGTGGTCACCGGGGACACCAAGGTGGTCGAGGCCGGGCACGGGGACGGCGTCTTCATCAACACGTCCGGCATCGGGTACGTCCCCGACGGCGTCGACATCCGCCCGCAGCGGGCGGCGCCGGACGACGTCGTGCTGGTCAGCGGGGCGATCGGGGTGCACGGGGTGGCGATCATGAGTGTGCGGGAGGGCCTGGAGTTCGGGGTGGCGATCGAGAGCGACACAGCCCCGCTGGGCGGTCTGGTGGCGGAACTGCTGGCGGTCTGCCCGGACGTGCACGTGCTGCGCGACCCGACGCGCGGCGGGCTCGCGACCACGCTCAACGAGATCGCGGGCGCCTCCGGGGTCGGTGTGGCCCTGGTCGAGAACGACCTCCCGGTGCCGGACACGGTCGCCAACGCCTGCGCCTTCCTCGGCCTCGACCCGCTGTACGTCGCCAACGAGGGCAAGCTGGTCGCGTTCGTGCCCCCGGACCGGGCCGACGCCTGCCTCGCCGCCCTGCGGGCCCACCCGCTGGGGAGGGAGGCGGTGGCGATCGGCCGGTGCGTGCCGGACCATCCGGGCATGGTCGTCTCCGCGACCGGCCTGGGCGGCACCCGTGTCGTGGACACCCCGCTGGGCGAGCAACTCCCCCGGATCTGCTGAGTGTTCCCCCGCGCCCACCCTCCCGCGGCGGTCAGGGCCGCAGCGGTCCGCAGAGCAGGGCCGCCGGTCCCTGCCTGCTGCCCACGCGGGTGGTGAAGGCGATGCCCGCCGCGAACTCGTCAGAGGCGCACTGGCCCTTGTAGCGGCCCGGCGCGAACTCGCCGCCGACGCCGTCGGCGGGCCTGTTGTCGGACCGGTCGAACCAGACGGTCCGGGCCGGGCGGCCGAGGGCGGTCCGGGCGGGCGCGCACAGCGCCGCCGAGACGCGCTCCCCGCGACGGCTGTAGCCGATGAGGAACTGGCCCGCCGGGCACTGGAGTTTCGTGTAGCCGCCGGCCCAGTCGCCGCCCGCCGGGACATGCCGCTCGTCGGTGACGACGGTCTGCGCGGTGCCGGTGGCCCGCAGGTCCCCGGCGCCCGCGTCGATGCACAGCCCGCGCCCGCCGGTGCTGCTGAGCCCGGCCAGCCGCAGGCCGTCGGGGCAGGCCGCCTTCGACGCCCCGGAGTCCCAGTCGCCGCTCGCGCGCACCCGCAGCGACCGTACGTCGTCGCCGCGGTCGGTGGTGAGCATCCGCCAGTCGGCGACCGGCTGGACCTGCCCGGTGCGGCTCGGCGCGGTCATCAGCCGCTGCCAGCCCGTACCGCGCCAGTCCCCGCCGTCGAGGAGGCCGTGGCGGCGCCCGGCGGTGTCGTAGCGCAGCAGCGCCCAGTCGTCGTGGCCCTCCCAGCCGACCAGGGGCCAGTAGGCGAAGTCGGCGTCGTGGTCGGCGAAGTAGTCGGTGAGGTTGCCGAACCAGGCACGGGCGGCGGTGCCGTTCTCGCCGCTGCCGATGCCGAACTCGCTGATCCACACCGGCGCGGTGTGGTGCCGTCCCTCGGTGGTGACGAAGAAGGCCTGGTCGGTGAGGGTCTGGAAGAGCTGGTCGCGGGTGAGGTCCTGGTAGCGGGGGTCGCTGGTCTCGCCGATGCCGGTGGCGCCGCTGTGCCGGGGGCCGGTGTAGCCGTAGAAGTGCGCGGAGTACACGAGCTTGTGGGAGGCGAGGAGGGTGTGGGAGAGGGTGCGGACCGGGGCGAGGGTGGGCCGCTCGTGGGGCAGCCCGTCGACGGGCAGGCCGGTCCAATTGATGCCCTCGACGACGATCAGCAGATCAGGGTTGGCCTCGGTGAGGATGCGGTCGGCGGCGAGCCGGGAGGCGGCGAACCAGTCGTGGGCATCGCCGAGGCCCCAGTTGGGGTCGTCGAGGATGTCGCGCCGGACCTCGTTGTAGAGGTCGGCGCCCACCACACGCGGGTCGGCGGCGTACCGGCGCGCCATGAACACCCAGTCGTCGACCCATCGTTCGGTGGTCTGGCTGCTGTTCCAGCGCTCGTTGCCGTCCACCCCGCAGCACCAACGGCTCGTGTTGGTGTGGTTGTTGAGGATCACCGCGAATCCGGCGCCGGTGAGCGCGGACACGGTGGCGTCGAAGACCTGGAGCGGGGTCCTGCCGCGCAGGGCCGGGTTGGCGGCGACCGCCGCGTCCGGGACGGGGTCCGTCGCCCGGATCATCTCGTTGGAGAACGGCAACCGGATGCTGTTGACGCCGAGTTCACGGAAGTCGGCGAGGAGCCGGGCCATCGGCACCCGGTCCAGGCCGAGCGGGATGCCGTTCGCGTTCTGGCCCGCGTGGTGGTTGGCGGGGTCGGCGGTGTCGCCGCTGCCGTTCCAGGAGCCCTGCGCGCCGTCCCAGTTGGCCGACTTGAGCCGGAACCGGTCACCTCGCGCGTCCACCACCCACCGGCCACGGGTGGACAGCGGCGGCTGCCAGGCGTCGAGGGCGGGGGCCTGGGCCGTGGCGTGAGCGGGGGCCACCGCGTCGGTGGCGGAGGTGGTCCCGGCCACCGTCCGGGGAGCGGCGCCCGAGGTGGGCGCAGCAAGGGACAGACAGAGCAGCGCGACCGCCGCCGCTGTCAGGTTCTTGACAAGCCTGGTCGACATCCTGGTCCTCTGGGGGCACGGGGTGGGGTGAGCCGACGAACGACGGCTGCCACCCTATGGGGGATTGCCCCCGAGGTCGACGGCACGGGCCCGAAAGGTCCGGACGAAGTCCCGTACTGGTCAAGCGAGTTCGCGCGGAATGTCTTCGCCGTCGGCAGGTGACGGCATCGGCGGCCGTCAGGTCAGCCGGACGTCGACGTGTCCGTCCCTGACACGGGTGTCGAAGGCGGGCTGCGGTGCGGTCGCGGGCCCGCGGACGTTCCAGCCGTCCGTGAGGCGGAAGGCGCTGCCGTGCCAGGGACAGCTGACGCAGCCGTCGACGAGTTCCCCCTCGGAGAGCGGACCGGCCAGGTGGCTGCACCGGTCGGCCAGCGCGTGGATCTCGCCGCCGGACTCGCGGACCACCAGCACCGGAACGTCGTCCACGCTCCGCCGTACGGCTGTGTCCAGCGGGAACTCCGCCACCGCGCCCACCGGGTGCCAGCCCTCGCTCACGACGTGCGGCACCTCTTCGGCGTGGTTGGCGCCCGCGGCCTGCCGGTACGCGAGGTGGCCCCCGAGCATGCCGCCGACGCCGACCGCCGTGAGGCCCATCAGCCCATAGGCGCGGCCCTTGCCGCCGTGTCCGGTGACGCGGTACAGGAGCGACGCGGTGTAGAGACCGACGGCGGCCGTGTTGGCGAGGGCGTGCACCAGGCCGACCCGGGATTGGGGCCGCAGCAGTTCCGCCCAGTCGACGGCGCCGGTCACCAGCGCGGGCACCGCACCCGCCAGCCCGACCCCGACCAGGAGACCGGCCTCGCGGTCCCGGCCGGGAAGGGCGTCGAGGACGGCCGCGGAGAGCCAGCTGCCGACCGGTACCTGCACGGCGATCGGATGGACGGGGTGGCCGAGCCACCGACCGTGCAGAAGGTCCCGGCCGCGCCCCAGCGGAACCGCGCGGACCGCCTTGCCGAGAACGTCGATCAAGGGGTCGGCCCGCTCTTCACGCTCGACACGGTCGAGGAGCCACAGCAGTCGGCTCTGCCCCTCCGGACGGGCGGCTGGCGTCGTGTTCATGCTCTGCCGGGTTACCCACCCTTCACGACACAAACAACACCAAGAGCCCAAAAGGAACATGCCGGACGGACACCCGACCAGGACACGGGACCGGCGTGCCTCAAGCCCCTGCCGCATACCGCGCGCCGTATGCCGTATGCCCGTCAGGCTGCCGCAGCGAAGGCCGCCGCGATGGCGGTGTCGGTCCGGGCGTGGACGACCATGCGATGGCCTCCCCCGGCAGGGGCCCCGGCGGCCCCGTCCGCAGGCGCACAGGTGGCGGTGGCGGTGCCCGCTTCGAGCAGCCGCCGGTCGGCCGCGCGGTGCGAGACGACCGACATCAGCACCCCGGAGGAGGCACAGAAGCGGTGCGCTTGTATGACGGCGTCGACCGCCGTGCCGCCGGTGCCGGATGCCTCCAGCACCACCACGACCGGCATCGGCCGATGGGCGAGGACGAGGGCGCTGATGTCGGCGGCCAGGCGGGCGGGCCCTTCGGCGCCGGGCGGCCCGTGGACCGTCACGACCAGGACCCCGCCTTCCAGCACGTGAGACAGCATGCCCGCGTTCCTCCGATTCTCCGGTGGTTCAGGTCCGGCCGGTGTCGACTCGGCCGGAGTCCGTGCAGGGCGGGAGTACCCGAAGCGCCTCCCGCGAATCCTGGCCGGTCGGCCACGCGTTCGATCGGCGGGTCAGTCGGGTGGGGTGAGCAAGGGTCCGAGCGGGCCGAGGTCGAGGTTGAGGTCGGCGAGGGTTAGCCCGTGTTCGGCGCACAGGCCCTCCATGCGGTCGTGCAGGACCATCAGCGTCATGCCGAGGCGTTCCTCCTGGTCCTCGGTGAGATCACCCTGGTCGACGCGGTGCAGCGCCTGCCGTTCCATGAGCTGGCGCAGCAGTTCCACGACGGTCAGGACCAGCCGCATGAGGTCCTGTTCCACGGTGTCGGGGTCGGTGGTGATGCGACGGGTCGGCGTGGAGGCCGGTGCCCGCGGCGGACCGGGCGCGACGGCCGGGAGCCGCCGCAGCGCCCGGTCCACGGCCTCGGCGACGTCCTCTCCCCGCCTCGCGGCACGGCCTGCGCCGTGCGGGCCGCGCGCCGCTCCGCTGGGCGCCACGCCGTCGTCGGCCGTGTTCACCGCCGCACCGTTCCGTCCGCGTCCGGGGGCGGTGCCCAGGGTGACGGGGTCGACGGCCCGATCGACACGACGAGGGCACGCAGCGACACCCGTACGAGGTCGATGTCCGCGACGGAGAGCACCACGTCGCCGGTGATGACGGCTCCGCCGGAGAGCAGTCGGTCCAGCAGGTCGATCAGCGCGACCTGGCGGCCGGGCAGCGGACCGTCCGGACCCTCCGGGTCGGCCCGGTCCACCTGCCCCACCGGATCGCCCGGACGCCCCCGACGCGCAGGCCCGGCCGGCGGGAAGGGGAGGCCGTCGTACGTCACGTGCGACCACCGCCGCCCGCCCCGCCGGGGGCGTCGGCCCCGACGGGCACTTCTCCCGTGAACGAGTAGGGGGCCCACGGGCCGGTGACGGTCACCCGGACACCGTCGAGGCCGTCCGCCGCCCGTGCGACGGACTCACGGAAGGGGAGCCCGCACGCGACCGGCACGAGGTAGGCGTCGTTCACGACGTTCTCGTCCGTCGTCGCGGCGAGTGACCCGCTCTGCGGGCGGTGCCGGGCCCGCGCCGCGGCGTACGGGGCCGCCGCGCTCTCCACGCGCGCCGCCGCGGTCACGGCCGCCCGGTGCACGGCTTCACGCGCGTCCTCCTGGGCGCGGCGCCGCCGGAGATACGTACGGCCCGGCGTCGGGGAATCGCCTGCCGGGAAGGCGACCGACGGGTCCGCCGACGGCGCCGGGGAAGCCGAGGGCGGGGCGGGCGAGCCCCGCGCGCGCCCCGCCTCGGCCCCTGCCGCCGGGACCGGCTCCCCACCCTTCACGGCGTAGACCTTCACCCCCCATTCCTCGTGCCCTGCCAGCCGGTCCAGTGCCGCGGCGAGGGCGGGCCCCCGCTCGCCGAGCACCCGGCCCGCGCTCGGGTCGTCGAGGTAGACGGTGGCGAGGCGCAGGGGCAGGACGACGGTGACGGTGGCCAGGGCGTCCACGACGGCGTGGTGCGCGCGGGCGACCGCCGCGAGCCAGTCCAGGTCCTCCAGATTGCGGCGCAGCGCGGATTCGTCGAAGTCGCGTGCGGGGACGGGGCTGACGGCGATCGCCAGGCCGGGTGCGGCGGGCTCCCGGACGACGCGTACGGGCGCCTCGGCGACCCCCGTCAGCGCGGTCACCGCGTCGGTCAGGCCGTGGGCCGTGCGCGTGACGGCGTAGGCGTACGTGACCAACTCGCCTCCGGCGTCGGTGGCCACGGCGTCCCGGGCGTCGGCGGTCACGGCGCCGCCCTCCGCCGCCGGGGCGGTCCGCCGTCGTCGGCGCGGCGGGCCGGACGCGACTCGTCCGCGCTCTCCACCGGTGTCGACGCTCCGCGCCGCAGGGACTCGATCTCCGCGCGGAGCCGCTCGTTCTCCTCCGCGAGGGAGTCGCGGGCGACGTCGCCTTCCGGCAGTTCGCGGGCGGGCCGGGCGCGGGAGGAGAGCGACGGGTCGTGTTCCCACCAGTCGATGCCCATCTCCTTCGCCTTGTCGACGGAGGCCACGAGCAACCGCACTCGGATGGTGAGCAGTTCGATGTCCAGCAGGTCGATCCGGATGTCACCGGCGATCACGATCCCCTTGTCCAGCACGCGCTCCAGGATGTCGGCGAGGTTCGCGGACGATCCCTGGGGATAGGGCGCCCCCTGGGGATACGGGGACACCGCCCGGCTCGGGTAGGGGCCGAGGCCCCCGGTCGTCGGTTCGGTCACGACGGACACCAGCCTTCCGGGCTCAGCGGCCCTGGGTGTCGGGCGGGGGGCGCAGGGCGTCGAGCCGGTCGAGCAGGACGTCCTCCTCACGGTCGAACGTCTCCTCGTCGATCTCTCCGGCCACGAGCCTGCGCTCCAGGTCGGCGAGGGCACGGTGGACCGGAGCGGGGTCGCGGTACTCCCGTTCCGCCGCCTCCCGCACCTGGTCGGCGACCCACACGACGCCACGCACCGGGGCCAGGGGCAGGGTGACGAGCTGCGTGAACAGTCCCATGGGACCGCCTCCTCGAAAGAATTCGAAAGAATTGGGAAGAATTCGAAAGAGTGGGGAACGTCAGACGAAGCTGTACGGGGGCAGCGGACCGTTGAGGCGGAACTCGAAGTCCTCGCCCATCTGGTCGGCCACGCTCGACTCGGTGGTCAGGAAGGTCTCCTCGTGCTCACCGGGCACGAGCAGCGACACATTGAGGAAGTCCTCACCGGTGGGCTGCCCGGTGCGCAACTCCCGGGAGAACGGGCGGAGCGCCTCGACGATCCCGGCGCCCAGCGCCCGCTGCCGCGCGAGCACCTCGCCTGCGACGATCTCCCCGAGGCGGACCGGCGCGTCGGGCCCGGCCCGGCCGTCGCGGATGTCCTGGTTCAGCCCACGTGCCTCCGCGGAGGACTCCAGTATCCCCCGCAGCAGCGGCTCCTCGTCCTGCCGCACCTTGAGGTTGTACTCGGCGCAGTCCCTGACGGAGTGCAGACGCTCGGTGTACTGGGGGGCACGCTCCGCCAGCGCCTGCCGTACCGCCTCGTCGTCGGGGGCCACCAGGCCGAACCGCAACGGCAGGACGGCACCCGCGCGCAGGAGGCTCTCCTGGACCCGTTGGTGCGCCTGGAGGTCGCGCCGCTTCGGCCGCAGGCCGTCCGGGGCGTCGCTGACGACGGCGCGGAGTCCGCCCCCGTCCACGACCCGGAGGGCGGCGGGCGGATCGCCGACACCCGAGAGGCCGTCCAGGGCCGTCCGGTGCCCGGCGTCGACGACGGCATACACGTACACGCTCATCGTCTACTCCCTCTCCCGGGACGTCGTGCGGCTGCGCCGGGCGGGTTTACGGGCCGCGCGGCGGGGACGCTCGACGGGCTCGGCCTCCTCTTCGGGCTCGTCGTCTTCCTTGTCGCCCTCCTCGCGTGATCTGCCGGTCAGGGAGTCGGAGACTGCCTCCACAGCCCCGGAGAGGGCTCCCTTGGACTTTCCCTTGGCGCCGCTCTCGACGGTGTCGCCCACGATGTCGGTCAGCCGGGAAGGGGCGTTGTTCCCGGACTCCAGGTCGAGCCGGTTGCATGCCTCGGCGAACCGCAGGTAGGTGTCGACGCTGGCCACCACGATGCGGATGTCGATCTTGAGGATCTCGATGCCCACCAGGGAGACCCGGATGAACACGTCGATGACGAGGCCCCGGTCCAGGATGAGTTCGAGTACGTCGTACAGGCTGCCGCCCCGTCCTTGCGGTGCGCTGCTGCTCTGCGGCACCACGGTCATGGGTGCCTCCCTTCGGGACCGGACGGCGGTGTCAGCCGGGCCGGTCGATCTGTCCTCGGGTGTAGCGCCGGGTGCGTTCGTAGCCGACCAGTTCGCCGTCGTGGTCGAGGGTGACGTGGTAGCTGCCGAGGACGCTGGTCGTCTCGGGGACGCGCTCCAGCTCCACGACGTCCACGTCCGCCTCCCAGCCGTCCGGGGTGCGCCGGAGGGCGGTGACCGACTCGGGGGTCCGCCCCAGCAGCTCCTGGAGACGGGCCGCCGCGGACCGCATGGCGCGGGCGGCGTCGTGAGTGCCACGGGACGGTGCGGGGCGCTTCGCGCGGGGGCGGGCGGGGGTGCCGTGGTCGTCTCCGGAACGGTGCGGGGTGGGCATGGTGGTCCTCGGGGTCGGTGAGTGCCCGGACCGGGTACCCGCCCCCACCGAGAAAAACAGACAATTGCACCATAAGTGGATGAATCTTGCCCGCTGGGGCACTGGAGTGAGTGGCAAACGGGTGAACGCACCCGGTGGGCGCCGACGAGCCCCGTGCCCCGCTGAAGGGATTCCCGATGGACGACACCACCAAGATCGCTCTCGCAGCCGCGGTCGCGGGCGGCTACGTACTCGGAAGGACCAAGAAGGGCCGACTCGCTCTGACGGTGATGGGACTCGTCGCCGGACGCAATCTCGACCCCAAGAAGCTGGTGGAGGAGGGCGTCAAGCGGCTGGCCACCGTGCCCCAGGTCTCCGAGCTGGGTGATCAGCTCAGGGGTGAGGTCTTCGAGGCGGGACGCGCGGCCCTGTCGGCCACCGCGGACCGCCGCCTGAAGGGCCTCGCGGACTCGCTGCACCAGCGCACCCTGAAGCTGGACGGCAGCGCCCTCCAGGACGACGAGGAGACGGACGAGACGGAAGAAGCGGACGAGGCTGACGCGATCCCCGACGAGGAGGACGACGAGAACTCCGAGAACGCCGAATACGACGAGGACGGGGAGTACGACGAGGACGAGCCCTCGGACTACGACGAGGAGGAGGACGAGCCGGAGGACGCCGAGGAGCAGGAAGAGGAGGACGAGGAGGAAGAAGAGGAGGAGCCCGCTCCCCCGAAGCGGGCGAGGACAGCGGCGAGGAAGGCTCCCGCGAAGAAGGCCCCCGCCAAGAGGGCTCCCGCCGAGGCACCGGCGAAGAAGGCCACGGCGGCGAAGCGGGCACCCGCCAAGAAGGCCCCCGCGAAGAAGGCGGCCGCGAGGAAGGCCCCGGCCAAGAGGGCGCCCGCGAAGAAGACCGCTTCCTCGGGTTCGGCGGGCGGGACGGCGGCCCGTAAGCCGGCCTCGGCCAGGAAGACGGCCGCCAAGAAGACGACATCGCGGCGGAGGTAGCGCCATGGCCACCGGACAACGCGAGGAGGCCGCCCCGGCTTCCGGCCTGGACCTGCTCAAGGACGAACTCGTCGCCCACGTGACGGCGCAGGTGAACGCGCTCGCCGAGCGGGCGGGCGAACGTCTCGCCGACCTCACCGACAACCTCACCGGCGCCGCCGAGGGCGGTGGAGCGGTGCCCAAGGCGGGGCTGCGCGCGCTCAAGGGCGAGTCTCCGGTCAAGGCGTTCGTGAGCGAGAAGGCCAAGGGGCTGAAGGACAGCCTGCTCGGCAAGGCGAAGGAGGTCGTCGGCGGGGGCGGCGGCGGGAGCCGGAAGGCCGGGAGCACCAAGGTGATGAACATCGTCGAAGTACTGGACGTGGGAGTGCCGTTGCGCACCGCGTACGACCACTGGACGGACTACGAGCAGTTCAGCTCGTTCGCCAAGGGTGTGCGCAGCGTGTCGCAGGGGGACGAGACGACGAGCGACTGGAAGGTCAAGGTCGGCCCCTCGACCCGGGGTTGGAAGGCCACCGTCCAGGAACAGGTCCCCGACGACCGCATCGTGTGGACGTCGGAGGGCGCCAAGGGCTCCACCCGCGGCTGCGTCTCCTTCCACGAACTCGGCCCGACCCTCACCCGGGTCGTCCTGGTCGTGGAGTACTACCCCTCGGGCTTCTTCGAGAAGACGGGCAACCTCTGGCGTGCCCAAGGCAGGCGCCTGCGCCTCGACTTCAAGCACTACC
The DNA here is from genome assembly GCF_044757425.1 of Streptomyces sp. NPDC091281. Taxonomy (NCBI): domain Bacteria; kingdom Bacillati; phylum Actinomycetota; class Actinomycetes; order Kitasatosporales; family Streptomycetaceae; genus Streptomyces; species Streptomyces sp. NPDC091281. The sequence goes on from NZ_JBIVUY010000003.1 coordinate 571,748, forward strand.
AGCGCTACGTCACCTTCGCCGAGAACGACCCGGAGGGCTGGCGGGGCGAGATCAGGGACGGCGAGGTGGTACGCACCCACGAGGAGGCGATCGAGGCGGAGGAAGCGGAGGACGCTGAGCAGGAGGAGGGCGCCGCGGACGACGAGGACGAGGCGACCGGGGGAACCGACGAACAGGCGGACGAGGAAGACGAGTTCGAGGACGAACCGTACGACGGAGAGAGCGAGGACGACGGAGAGGAAGCGGAGGAGGAGTACGAGGACGACGAAGAACCGGACGAGGAATTCGACGAGGAGGAAGAGCCGGAGGAGGAAGAGGAGGAGGAGGCCGAAGAGGAGGAAGAGGCACCGGCCCGCAAGTCCCGCGCCCGTCGTTGACTCCCGTCCTCACGGGCATCCGACGCGCCACGCACCGCCCTCCCCTCCCCCCCCTCACCTGGCTCAGTTCCCCTGCCCGAGCCCCCGGTCCGGTGCGCTCATGTCCCCCGTGCCGGGAACGCCCTCGGCGAGCCCGTACCGCAGGTGGACCGTGCCCTTGGTGCTGACGGCGGGCGGCTGGACCAGGGTGACGTTCGTGGGGACGGCGCCGTCGTCGAACACCTTCTTGCCGACGCCCAGCACGATCGGGTGCACCCACAGGTCGAGCCGGTCGAAGAGCTTCTCGCGCAGGAGGCTCTGCACGAGGTCCAGGCTCCCGACGACCTTGATGTTCTCGTGCCGGTCACGGATCTCGCGCACCGCGCCCGCCAGATCCGGACCGAGCTGGGTGGACCCGGCCCACGACAGGTCCGGCGTACCGCGCGACGCCACGTACTTCGGGATGCTGTTGAAGAGCCGCGCGATCTCGTTGTCCTCGCCGCCCTCCTGGTGCGGCCAGTACGCGGCGAAGATGTCGTACGTCCGCCGCCCGAGCAGCAGCGCGTCCGTGCCCTCGTAGGCGGCGGCGACCTGCGCACCGGAGACCTCGTCCATCAGCGGCGCCTGCCAGCCGCCGTACGGGAATCCCTCCGGGTCCTCCTCCGGACCGCCGGGCGCCTGCCCGACGAGGTCGAGGGTCGCGAACATCTCGATGTGGATGAGTCCCATGGTTCCCACTTCCGCAGAGCCGGCGGTATCGGTCGGAAGGTAGACCGCCGAACCCCCCCGGACTCATCGCCGCGCCGCCACCCGGCGACGACGCCCCCTCCGGACCCGGCCGGGCTGTGAACACCCCGTGGCCCCGCCTATCCCAGCACCCGTCCGAGGAAGCCGCGCACGTAGCCCGCGACGACGTCCAGGTGGCTCTCCAGCAGGAAGTGGCCGCCGTCGATGAGGTGCACCTCCGCGTCCTTGGCGTCGCGGGCGAAGGCACGCGCACCGTCCGGGCCGAAGATCTCGTCGTTGCGGCCCCACACGGCGAGCACGGGGACCTCGCTGGTGCGGAGGAACTCGTGCAGCCGCGGGTAGAGCGGGCGGTTGTTCGCGTAGTCGCGGAACAGCGCCAGCTGGACCTCGTCGTTGCCCTCACGGGACACGAGCGCGTAGTCGTGCTCCCAGGTGTCCGGGTTGACCACGCTCGGGTCGGGCACGCCGTGCACGTACTGCCAGCAGATGGCGTCCACACTCAGAGCGGTGCGCACGGCGGGCTCCGTGTCGGGGCCGGGGTTCGCCCCGTAGGCCCAGACGTCGGTCCAGAACGACTCGACGAAACCGTCCTCGTAGCCGTTGCCGTTCTGGGTGATGAGGGCGGAGATCCGTTCGGGGTGCTTGAGCGCGAGACGCCATCCGACGGGGGCTCCGTAGTCCTGGACGTAGAGGGCGTAGCGGTCCAGGCCGAGCTGGTCGAGGAGTCCGGAGGTCAGGTCGGCCAGGGCGTCGAAGGTGTAGGTGAACTCCCCCACACCGGGGGCGTCGGAGTGGCCGAAGCCGAGGTGGTCCGGCGCGATCACGTGGTAGTCGTCGGCCAGCAGCGGGATGAGCTCGCGGAACATGAACGAGCTGGTGGGGTAGCCGTGCAGCAGGACGATCGCGGGGGCGTCGGGGCGACCGGCTTCGCGGTAGAAGATCTCATGGCCGTCGACGGTGGCGGTCCGGTGATGCACCGAGGTCATTTCTAACTCCTTCAACAGCTCGAACCGGTTAGGTGACTGTCATGCAAGCACGCGAGGAGCTAACCTGTCAAACGACTCGATACGGTTAGAGAAGGCTCGGTGCCCCATGGACACGCTGCTGGACCTGCTCAACAGCAGGCCGCTCGTCAACGGCGAGGAACAGGACGCGCTCGGCGATCCGGCCGAAGGCAGGCGCTGGGCCCGGGAACACGGCGGTGACGGCAGCCTCGCGGAACTGGCGCTGCTGCGCGCGACGCGGGACGCCCTTCAGGACCTGGTCCGCAGAGAAGGCTCACCCGCCGCGCTGCGCCCCCTCCTCGAAGACGTCCGCCAGGTCCCGGACATCACTTCGGAGGGCCTGCGGTGGAGGCTGGAGACTCCCCCGCACGCCCGGCTGCCCGTCGAGGTGGTTCTCGCCTGGGCCGCCGTCGAGGAGGACCTGCCCGGCCGACTGCGCCCCTGCGACAACGACGAGTGCCGTCTGTTCCTGCTCGACCGCAGCCGCGCCAACCGTGCCCGCTGGTGCTCGATGGCCGTCTGCGGCAACCGCGCGAAGGCGCGCCGCCACTACGAACGCACCCGCTGACTAGGACATTCACTGTCCTATACCCCTGCCACGCTTGTTCACAGGTCGCGGGGGAAGCACCACACCGATCCTTGCGACCACCCCTTCACACCGGTCACTCACGCAAGGAGCAACCATGTCCGTCACCACGACCACCCACTTGAACTTCCGGGGCACCGCACGTGAGGCGCTGGACTTCTACCAGTCCGTCTTCGGTGGACGCACCACCGCCGTCACCTACAAGGACGCGGGTGCCGTACAGGTCGAGAGCGAGGCCGACTGGGTGATGTGGGGTGAGGTCGTCGGCGACAGCGGCTTCCACGTCATGGCCTTCGACGTACCGTCCGGGCAGCGCTGGGACCGCGGCGAGAACTCCTTCTACGTGTCACTGCGGGGAGAAAACACCGACGAGATCACGGCGCTGTGGGAGAAGCTCAGTGAGGGCGCGACCATAGTGAGCCCTTTGAAGCCCGCGCAATGGTCGCCCCTGTACGGCATGCTCACCGACCGCTTCGGAGTCACCTGGGTCATCGACGTCGCCGCACCGTACAACGGCTGACCGCGGCGTCCGATCGCACGGACCGGCGCCGTCCGGCCCTCCGGCCGAGGGCCGGACGGCGCCACCCCCTTCACCGACTCCCTCCTGCCTCCGGGCACGCGCCGCCCCTGATCTCTCCCGCGCCGCTCCCGCGCACTGGATGACGACGCTCGTGCCCCCGTCGCCGGTTGACGCACAGGTGGTGCACACGGACGTCGGTTCCTTTCGGCCCGGCGGCCTCCACCGCGGCGTGGGAGGGCTGTCGGCTCGGCGACGGATGGCGCTCCGACGTCACGGACGGGGCGGGCGCCCGACGCGTGGGCGCCTCGCGATCGGCAGGCGGCGGGCGACGGCTCCCTGGCCGCCCTCCCCCTCGCCGGGCGCCCTCTTCCGGCTCGACCGGTGATCGTCAAGCCACACCCTAGGGAGAGGCCCCAGCCCACCGCGACCTGTCCCGCCGCACGGCGACGAGGAGACCGACGCGGCCGGTGCGCCGAACACGAAGCCTCCCGCCACGATGACGGCTCCGGCCATCCCGGAAAGCCGTCCTCGTGCCCGTCCCCGCCGACTGTCCGGCAGATGGGGTCCGCAGACGGAGCGGGACCGGCGCGGGCAACGCCCCTCGTGGCGACCCTCGTTGCCGGCCTCCTTCTGGTCCGGCCCGACATGACGACCCTCGGCCGTCACCCCAACGGCGACTACCCTGGACGCGCATCGTTCACGGTGCCGACGACGTGGCTCTGACCGAGGTGCTTCTGGAGGACAGTGTTGGCGAACGAGGTCCTGACCGCGTGGATCGCCGCGGGCGCGGCCGTCGCAGGGGCGGTGGCCGGAGGCGCGCTCACCGGATGGTTCACGCTCGCCTCGGCGAAGCGCCAGGCCCGGGGCAGCGTCGACGCGGCGACCCGGCAGGCGGACGCCGCCTGGGCGGCCGGGCAGCGGCAGGCGGACGCCGCGTGGGAGGCGGGACGGCGGCAGGCGGACGCGGCCTGGGAGGCGGGCAGGCTCCAGGCCGACGCCCAACTCGCCGTCGCCACGCGGACGCTGGACGCGCAGGCGGCGGACGCGCGGCGGTCGGTACGGCGGGCCGCGTACGTCGCGTTCCTGGCCCGCGCCGATCTGGTCCACGAGCGCCGCCAGGCGTGGCGGGCGGCGGTCGGCACGGCGGGCGCGGCAGCCCTCGCCGACACCTACCGCGACGCGCTGCCCGGCCTGCGGGAGGCGCTCACCGTGGTACGGCTGGAGGGCCCCGACGAGGTGGCCGACGCGGGAGAAGCCCTGGAAGGGGCGCTGGCGACTACGGCGACCGACAGTCAACACACCGCAGCACAGCAGGTGTTCCTCGCCGCGGCGCGCTCCGCCCTCTCCGACTCCCCGTGATCACCCGGACACGGACGGCGTGCCGTTCTGTGGCAAGCTGACTTCTTCGGGAGCGCATCTGCGGAACGAGGAGCGCGTGCACGACGACCACGACGGCCAGAACGACACGGCAGCGGCCGAACACCTCACCGATCAGGTGACGTTGATGACGACGGGCCAGATCGCGACGCCCCGTGCCATGGGTGGACTGCGGGCCCTGATCACGGACCTGATGGCCCAGGGCAGGGTCAGACTGATCGTCGACGTCTCCGCAACGAACCACGTGAACAGCATTCTGCTGTCGGTCCTCATGGACGGCTCACGGCGATGCGCGGACCGCGGCGGCGGCCTGGTGGTGGTCGACCGCAAGGAACGGGACCGTCTACCGGCCAGTGTGTGGTCGGCGGACGACCCTCTCGGTCGGTGCGCGAGCGTGCCCCAGGCGGTCGAGGCCCTGGCCCGCGCCGGGCGGCCCGCGCCGGGACCGCGGTGACCCCCGACAACGCCTTGGACGTGTCCCACACTCATCTGTCGGACTCGCTCACCCACGTCCGCGCGGCGGGAACCGTCACCGTCCACAACGCCCCGGCCCTCCGGGGTGCGCTGATCGACCTGATCTCCGAAGGGCACGTACGGCTGATCCTCGACCTGACCTCCGTGGCCTTCCTCGACAGCACAGGACTCGGCGTGCTCCTCGGCGGCCTGAAGCGGTGCCGGAAGGAAGGCGGTGACCTGGTCCTGGTCCTCACTGATCTACGGACCTCGAAGATCCTGCGTGTGACGGGGCTGATCCGGGCGGTCGGGGTGTACCCGGACGCCGCCCGCGCCGCGGAGGCGCTCGCGCGCACGGCCGCGGGGCCGCGGTGACGCCGGACATCACACCGCCCGACCAGGAGCCGGACATCACGTACGAGCACCTCTCCGAGGAGGTCACAGTGGTCCGGTTGGGGAGTGATCCCGCGAACCACGTGCTGAGCGTGTACACCGCCTCCGTCCTGCGCGCGGCGTCTGTCGACCTGACGAACCAGGGCAGATACCGACTGGTCCTGGATCTACGGGGGCTGGCGTTCCTCGATTCGACGGGGCTGCTGGTGATCACGGCGGCTCGCCGACGTGCCCGGGCACAGGGCGGTGACCTGGCCGTGGTGCTGACGGACGAACGGTTGCGGAAGATCTTCCGGATCACCGGCCTCACCAACGTCTTCGCCCTGCACGACACCGTGGAGCGCGCCGTCGAGGACGTCGTCCGCAAGACCCGGCGGCTCTGACGGCACGGCGTCACAACGACGCGAACGGCGTGCGCAAGGGAAACACCGAGCACGCCGGGAGCGCCACGAAGACAAGTCACGCCAAGAACAACGGGGAGACCACAGATGCCGACGGTCGACGGACAGGACGCTTCCGGCACCGGACGTCCCGGGGCCGGGCTGGCCCCCGCGCCGCCCCGCCTGCCTCCCGGGCCCGCGCGCACCCTGAACCGCCGCCTCCACGCTCTGTACCGCGCCGCCGGAACCCCGTCCGAGGCCGCCCTAGCCGCGACCGCACAGACCATGCAGACCATGCAGACCGCGCCGGACGCCCAGACCGCCGCCCCGCCCGTCCTCACCGGACTCGACATCGACCGCCTGCTCGGCTCCCCCGGCGGCGCCGGCACGCTCCGGGAGACCCTCGCGCTCGCCTCCGCCCTGGGAGTGCTGGCGGGCGAGGACCCCGACGGCGTCGTGGACGGTGTGCGCGGGTTGTGGCAGCGGGCGGCGGTGGAGCAGGTGGCCGGGCTGCGGACGGCGGAGCGCTGGGACCCGGTGTCGCTCGGGGTGCACCCGGCGCCGGGGCCGGACGGTGCGGCCGACCTTCCGCTGACGGAGTATCTGCGGCGGCCCCACGACGAGGCACTGCGGCATCGGCTCGCCCACGCCGCCGTGGCCGACCGGGGCGTGTTGGTGGTCCTGGTGGGCCGTTCGGCGAGCGGCAAGACCCGTGCCGCCTACGAGGCCGTACGGGCGGCCCTGCCGGAGTGGCCCGTGCTCGTCCCGGCCGACGCCGTGCAGCTGACCACCTGGGTCGAGGAAGACGGTGTCGACGCGCGGACCGTGCTCTGGCTGAACGAGTCCCAGCGGTATCTGACCGGTTCGGCCGGGGAGACCGCGGCCCGCGCGCTGGGGCGGCTGCTGGAGCGGGTGGCACCACTGGCCGTCGTGGGCACGCTGTGGCCCGAGCACGTACGGCGGCTGACCGGCGGCGTGCGGGGCGGCGGCGACGACAACTTCCAGGCGCGGACGCTGCTCACCAGTCCGCACGCGACGATCGGCGTCCCGGACACCCTGCCCGCGCATCTCCCGGAGACGGCCAGGGCAGCCGCGCGCGATCCGCGCCTCGCGGCCGCCGTGCGCGCAGCGGGCAGCGGCAGACGGGTGCTCCAGCACCTGACCACGGGGCCGGAGCTGGTCCGCCGCTGGGAAGACGGCCCGGACCACTGGTACTCGGCCGCCGAGCACGCGGTCCTCACCGCCGCCGTCGAGGCGCGTCGGCTCGGGCACACCAGTGCCGTACCGCCCCAGTTCCTTGAAGGGGCCGCCACCGCGTTCATGGACTCCACCACGCGGGCAACGGTCGGCGACGACTGGTTCGAGGCGGCGATCGGCTCGCTGACGGCCACGGAGGCGGGCCCGCCGGGGCTGATCGCCGACCGGCTCGGACCGGGGGTGGGGAATCCCGACGGCTATCGGCCGAACGACTATCTCGAACAGCATGTACGGCGCGTCCGCGCCCATCTGGCGCCGCCCGCGGGCTTCTGGGCAGCGGGGCGGTGGGCCAGGACGGGCGACGACGCCCACGCGCTCGGCCGCGCCGCCGAGGACCGGCGACGCTACGCCGACGCCCTCGCGCTGTTCGAACAGGCCGTCGCCGCGGGCAGTCCCCGGGCGCGGGCCTCGTGGGCGGTGCTGCTGGAGACGACCGGGTATCCGGCCGACGCCGAGGAGACCGCGGGAACGGACGCACAGGCCTGGGCCGCTGTGGCGGTGGCCCGGGAGAACGCCGGGGACGGCCCGGGCGCGCGGGCCGCGTACGAACGGACGGCAGCGCTCGGGGATGTGTGGGCGTGGGCGGCGCTGGCGCGGATGCGGCAGGCGGCCGGGGAGGCCGAAGACGCCGAAGCGGTGGCGGAGGAGGCGGCCGCCGCCGGTCACACCCTGGTGTGGCAGGCCCTCGGACGGATGCGGGCGGATGACCCGGCGGTGGCCGAGCGGGCGTTCCGGCGGGTGGTGGACTCCGGGGACCCGTGGGGGTGGCTCGACCTCGCCCGGCTGGCGGAGCGGGCCGGGCATCTCCCGGCGGCAGCGGAGCACACGGCCCGTGCCGCGGCGGCCGGAGTCATCCCGGCGTGGGCGGAGCTGGTCCGGCTGCACTGGGCTCTGGGCGACAGGTGCGCCGCGGAGCGGGCGGCCGTCGCCGGGGCGGCGGCGGGGGCCGCCGAGGGCTGGTCGGTGCTGGCCCGGCTGCGGGTGCGGGCGGGCGACCCGGCGGGGGCGGAGGCCGCGTACCGGGCCGCCGCCGACCGGGGGTCGGGGGCCGCGCGGCGCGACCTCGCCCTGCTCGCGGACGCGCGGGGCGACAGCCGTACGGCGGAGGAGGTCGCGGCGTCGGCAGCGCTGCGGGGGGACGCGGACGCCTGGACGGCGCTGGCGGAGGCGCGGACGCGGCGGGGCGAGGACGACGGGGCGGAGCGGGCAGCGGGCGAGGCGGCGCGGGCCGGGGACGTCGAGGCGTGGCTCGCGCTGGCCAGGGCGCGCCAGGCCGCCGAGGACGGAACGGGCGCGGAGCGTGCCGCCGACCGGGCCGCCGACCACGGCTCGCCCGCCGCTTGGTCCGCGCTGGCCCGCATCCGTGAACGCGCGGGCGACCGGGACGGCTCGGTGCGGGCGGTGCAACGGGCGGTGTCGCTCGGGGCGCCGGACGCTTGGACGGCACTGGGGCGGGTGCGGGAGGAGGCCGGGGACCGCACGGCGGCCGAGGACGCCTACCGCCGTGGCACGGAGACGGGCGACGCCGACGCGTACGCCTTGCTCGGCGCCCTGTACCGGGAGACGGGCCGGCTCACCGAGGCGCGCGACGCCCTCCGTACGGCGGTCGACGCGGGGCACCGAGACGCCTGGGAAGGCCTCCTCGCCGTCCTGCGCCTGCTCTCCCCCGTTGGCTCCGCGGCGCAGCGAGCGGAGGCCTTGCGCACCACCGGTTTCACGGCGGACGCCCCCCTGTCCACATGACACGGCTCACACGGGTGCCCCCGATCGGTCGGCGGCGCCCGTCCGGTCGCTCCTGGCCCACGTCCAGCAGCACTCCAACGCGACCGGTGAGGTCGACTGGTCGATCGTCTGCGTCGACTCGACCATCGCGCGGGCCCACCAGCACGCGGCCGCAGCCCGAGAGGGGGCTCCGGAGCCCCGCTCTTGGACGCTCCCGAGGCGGGCTGACCAGCAAGATCCACCTCGCCTGTGACAGCGCGGGCCGACGCGTGGCCTTCGTCCTGAGCTGCAGTCGTCAAGCACCTACGCCCACGCCGTAACCGGCGCTGACCACCCCATCTGATGCCTTTTCGTAACGAGTGGATATTTCTGTGAGTGACAATGCGAGCACTGCGGTGCGGCTCTCACCGGAGGACCGGGCAAGGGCAGACCACGCAAGTACTGCGGGGACGCCTGCCGCCAGGCCGCACACCGGAAGCGGACCCACAACGGTCCGGCCCCCGGCACCACCGCGCTGTCCCGCCCCGCCGATCAGCCCCTCTCCCCGCCTCAGCCGGGACCACTGCCCGGACCTCCGTCCCGCGGGGGCCTGTACAGCCCCTCCGCAGGGGAGGAGGCGTTCGTCTTGGCCGCCGGCCAGGCCGCGAGCACGGTAATGCGCTCACGGTATGCGAACCCGCGCAGCCGGCGGGAGGGCAGGACCGACGTGGAGTAGGCATGTCCCGCTGTCGCTGGCACCGTCACGTGCAGCGCAGCGACCTCAGATGTCGGAGACGGACTACGGGCAGGTGGTCCCCCGGACGGTGAGCCAGGGGACCACGGTTCGAGTGTCAGGGCTGGGACTTCTTGGTGTACCTGAGGAACAGGAACAGTCCCGTCCACAGGACGACTGCCAGGCCGATCAGTACCCAGCCGGCCGCGTTGCCCATGGCAAGGGTCGCTATGCCGATGGCCAGGCACAGCACGGCGAAGAAGGTGGAGAGTCGGCTGTAGGCCTTGACGCCTGCCCGCTGTTCCATGGTCCAGCCGAGTCGAGCCATGATGGCCGTCCTTCTGTGAGGGTGGGAACGGTTCGGGGCCGTTCCCGCGTGATGGGGTTACCCGCCGACGAGGTGGGAGACGCCCGTACTGGCGCCCCATGCTCCGGCGTAGCAGACGGCCTGGCCGGCGATGGCTGAGGCTCCGCCCGTGGCGATGCTTCCACCGAGCATGACCGCTTCGCAGGTGACTGCGACGAAGGCTCCTGCGGCGAATCCGGCCACGTCGCCCCAGAGGGCGCGGGTGTCGCCCTCCGCGAGGTGGCTGCCGGCTTGGATGAGATCACCGACTGGGCCGAGCGCGTCCCAGGAGGCCGTGCCGTCGGGGTCGATGCGGTTGACTGGATCGCCTTCGGCGTAGAGGTAGGGGTTCTTCTCGCGGCCGGAGGGGTCGGGCTGGGTGAAGCGGCCGATGTTGGCGTCGTTGTAGCGGGCCTTGAGGTGGTAGAGGCCGGTGGGGTCGTGGTAGTTGCCGGCGAAGCGGTAGGGCGGCGGTGCGGTGAAATAGGGGCCACGGGACGGAAGTTCGGTAGGAAGGACCCAGGGTGGACCGGAGACGAGACGGGGCCGTGGTGTGTACGGGGCAGCAGCGTCTTGAGGCATGCGTGTGACGAGAGCTCTGCGACTACAGCCGCGACGTCGGCGACGCGTCCGTCGCGGCCACCGCAAGCGGGTGGAAGGCCGCTGCGGCAGGCAGTTGCCTGCACCTCTCCGTCGACTCGATCACGGCCTCCCTCCTCATGTCCGTCCTGGCCCCGGTACTGGACGGCCCGTCCGCGAAGGGCACGCTGCAGGGCTGCCCTCTCCGGGTGCTTTCGCGGCAGGAGAGGACGCGGCCGTTGCGTAAGTGGCGTGTGCGACGCGCGTCCCCATTGCTCAGGTGAGCAGGACGACGTGCTTGCCCGGCGACGCGGCGGACTCGACGCCGGCCTGGGCATCGCGCACCTGCTCCAGACCGTGGTAGGTCTGCGCGATCGAAGCCTTGAGCCGGTCGTCGGCGATCGCCTGCAGCTGGTGCTGGAACACCTCCGGCGGTAGGTCGGCAGCCTCGCCCGCGTAGCTGGTCAGCCGTACTCCGCTGGGAATCATGAACGGGGTGAAGTCGGGGATGGTCCAGCCGCCCCCCAGGACGCCGGTGAAGCAGACGGTGCCGTGCACCCGCACGCATCCCAGCGTGTCCGGCAGAGTCGTGCAGCCCACCAGTTCCAGCGCCGCGTCGACGCCCTGCGGCACGAGGTCCAAGAGCTTCTGCGCGATCTGCCCGTCGTCCACGACCGGGTGGTCGACGCCCATCGCCCGCAGCTCAGGGACCCGGTCAGCGTGGCGGGTGGTGGAGACGACGGTGGCACCCAGCTCCTTGGCCATCGTCGCTGCGCTCAGACCCACCGTGGAGGTGCCGCCGCGGATCAGCAGCGTCTGCCCGGCCTGCAGGTCCAGGCCGCGGGTCAGCGAGCCGTAAGCGGTCTGGAACATCTCCGGCAGCGCGCCGACCACGTCCCAGGGCAGGCCGGTCTCGAACGCGATGACCTGCCCGGCGGGGACGGTCACGTACTGGGCGTAGGCACCGTCGTAGGAGCGGCCCATGCCGCCCATCATGGTCGCGACCTGCTGCCCCGGCCTCAGCCCGGAGTCCTCGTCCGCCTCGTCGACCACTCCGACGCCCTCGATGCCGGGGACACGGGGATAGGTGACCTCCGCGTCCGATTTCCCTTCGCGGGTGATGATCTCGGACTCGTTGACGCCGAACGCCTTCACTTCGATCCGCACCCAGCCCGGCTTGCGGACAGGGACCGGCACCTCCTTGACCTCCAGGGCGTCCAGGCCCCCGGGGCGCGTAACGACGACGGCCCGCATCGTCGTCCGTGTGGTGCCGTCGTCTGCTGTCGTGTGGTTCATGCCGAGCTCCTTTTCATGTTCGCACGCTCTCAGGTCGTGAGCGTGGGGTCAGGTGGGCCAATGGCCACGGGCATCCGGCTGATCACGCCGGTGCTCACTGTCAAGGGGCGACGCTTCGGTACAGGTCGAGGCCCTCCCTACGGCACGCCGCGCCCCCAAAGAGCACGCTGACGGCGCTTCCCGCAAGGAGCCGGTCGGCGGCGGCGAACCGATCGAGGACAGCGCAGCAAGGGCGTCCCGCAGGCAGAGACTGCCAGCCTCGGCCAGGGCGGCGCGCTACTGCGACAACAGGGCCCGCCCGGGGCATGCACGTCCACGATCGAGCACCGACGTCCGGCCAGTAGCGGCCTTCCGGCTGGAAGGAGACGATGCCCTTGCGGTCGTAGAGCGGCTCCGGCACGAAAGTCCACGAACACCGGACAGTGGAATCGCGTGACGTATATCCGCCGGCAAGACCGCACCCCACGCGCGTTCGAGGCATGGGGACCAGGGGGTACAGCACGTCTTTCCGGTGCGGTTCGGATGGCAATCATCGTTCCAGGGATTCCTGCGAATCGCCAGGCGGGCGAAGGCCAGCTGTCGGTCACGCAGCCCCCGGATCCGATAGCCCGGCTCAACACCTACTGGCGGACGCTCTAAGCAGAGAGCCGAGTGGGATGCCTCACTCGTCATCGATGACGAGTGAGGCTCAGAGGAGGCGCCAAGTCGGTAGGCGTTGGCCGAGGTGCTCAGGTCGGGCTGCCCGACAGCGTTTCGGTGGTGCAGCCGAGTTCGAGGGCGACGCCCTCCCACATGCGCTGGTGGGCGACGTCGCGGGGCAGGGCCCCGTCGTAACTGGCCAGTTGGACGCAGACGCCGTCGAGCAGCGCGTTGATGCGCCAGGCCGCTGCTGCGGGCGAGGAGCAGCGGAACGAGCCTTCCTCGACGCCCTGTTCGATGATGCGCTGGAGAGAGTCGAGCCAGCGGTGGAGGTAGCGGGTCTGCCCCGAGCGGACCTCGGGTATCCGCAGGGCGGCGACCCAGCCCTCCATGAGGGGAATCCAGCGCGTGACCGGGCGTTCGTCCGTGATCGGGGCGACGGTCCGGCGCATCTTGTACACGGCGTCAGCGCTGTCGTCCGCCAGCTGCCGCATGGCGACGGCTTCGTCCTCGGCGAGGAACGTGAAGGTGTCCGCCAGGAGCTTCTCGCGGGTGGGGAAGTGGTAATAGACAAGGGTGTAGCTGATGCCGAGCTTCTCGGCGACGTGTTTCACGCGTGCTTTGGCGAAGCCGTGCTCGCGCAGCACCTCGATCGTGGCGGCCAGGATCTGTTCGCGGCGTACTTCTACTTTCCTCGTGGGCACGGGGCGCAACCTATCGTGATGTTCGACGTGCACGGCGCTTCAGGTACGCAGACCGGCTCGGGGGGTGGCTTCCAGCAGCGCCTGTGTGTATGCGTGGGCGGGATGGCTCAGCACCTGGCGGGCGTTGCCCTGCTCGACCAGGCGTCCCTGCTGGAGCACCGCGATGGTGTCGGCGTGCCGGGCGGCCGACGGCAGGTCGTGGGTGATGAGGAGGACGGCCGTTCCCGCGTCGCGCAGGTCGTCGAAGAGCCGCATGACGCCGGCACGCAGCGAGACGTCCAGCATGGAGACCGGTTCGTCTGCGATGAGCACGGTCGGCTCCAGGACGAGTGCGGCGGCGATCGCCACGCGCTGGCGCTGCCCTCCGGACAGCTGGTGGGGCAGCCGGTCCAGCAGCGGGAGCGGTACGTGCGCGCGTTCCAGGGCCCGCACGACACGTTCTTCACGGTCGCGTGCGGTGGCGCCGAGCTTGTGGATCAGCAGTCCCTCCTCGACGGTGCGCCGCACCGTGAACCGTGGCTGCAGGCTGGCGAAGGGATCCTGGTAGACGGTCTGGAGGTGACGTCGCCGGGCACGCAGAGCACCGCCGTCGAGGTGGGTGACATCCTCGCCGCCGTACAGGACGGTTCCGCTGTCGCAGTCGAGCATGCGGGCGGCGACGGCGGCTGTGGTGCTTTTGCCGGAGCCTGAGCCGCCGACGAGGGCCAGCGTGGTGCCTGCTTCCAGGCGGAGGCTCACGCCGTCCACTGCTCGAACCGGTTTCTCCTCGCCGGAGCGGCGGAGAAACTTGTTGCGGCGTGGAGGGGTGAAACTGACGGTCAGGTTCCGCAGTTCGAGCGGACAGGGCGGCACGTCCGGTGCGATGTCGGTCATCGTGCGGCTTCCTCGGAGGCGTCGAAGAGCTGGCGGGTGTAGGGGTGGGCGGGCTCGGAGCGCAGGCGTGTGCTTGGTCCCTGTTCGACGATCCGGCCATGACGCATGACCGCGACGTGGTCGCAGTACTGGCTGACCAGCGGGAGGTCGTGGGAGACAAGGATGAGCGCCAGTCCCAGGCGGTCGGTGACGTCGACGAGGAGTTCGGCGATCTGGGCTTGCACGATCACGTCGAGGGCGGTCGTCGGTTCGTCTGCCAGGAGCGCTTTGGGCTCGCAGGAGAGTGCCATGGCGATGACGGCGCGCTGGCGCATGCCGCCGGACAGTTCGTGGGCGTAGGAGTTCGCGACGCGCGGCGGCAGCCCGACAAGGTCGAGGAGGTGCTCGGTGCGGGCGCGTGCGGCCCTGCGGTTCGGCTGGGTGCAATGGAGCAGCATCGGCTCGGCGATCTGCCGGCCGATGGTGCGGACGGGGTTGAAGGCCGCCATGGCGCCCTGGAAGACCATGGAGATGTCCTTCCAACGGTGCGGTCGTACGCTGCGCTCTCCCTCTTGCAGGATGTCGCGGCCTTCGAGCAGGACATGGCCGGCGGCGGTGGCGTTGGCCGGAAGCAGGCCCATGGAGGTGAGGGCGACGGTGGACTTGCCGCTGCCCGACTCGCCCACCAATCCCAGGCGTTGGCCTGCGCGGACGGTGAGGTCGATGCCGTGCAGCACCGTGACGGTGTCACCGGCGGTCTGGTCGAACCTGACGTGCAGATCCTTGATCTCAAGGACGGGCGTGCTCATCGTTCCTCCAGGAGACACGTCGGAACACGAGGCGCCGCAGCCCGGCATCCGTGTGCGGCGGGGTAGGGCTGCGCGGGGCCGTGCTCGTGGAGCCGGACTGTCACGAGGCTCACCGCTTCTCCTTGAACCGGGCCAGCGGCAGGACGCCGAAGGTGCGCACCGACAGATGACCGGCTCCCAGGCGCGGGTTGAGCGCGTCCTCGACGGTCTGGCCCACCATCGAGCAGGCGACGACGGCGAGGGTGATGCACACTCCCGGCGGGATGATGGCCCACCAGGCGCCTCTCAGGACGGCGCTGGAGGTGGACGCGTTCTCGATCAGTCCTCCCCAGGTGATGGCGGTGGGATCGCCCAGGCCGAGGAAGGAGACGTAACTCTCGGCGAAGATCGCGGTGGAGATCATCAGCACCACGTTCGCGGCGAGCAGCGGTGCGACCGACGGCAGGATGTGGTGGCGCAGGATGCGTCCGTGACCGGCGCCGAGTGAGCGCACGCGCTGGATGTGCGGCCGCTCACGCAGCGACTTGACCTCGGCACGAACCATCCGCGCCGTGCTCGTCCAGTAGATCGAGGCGATGATGACCACCACGTTGGTCAAGCTCCGCCCGAACAGTGCAGCGGCCACGATCATCAACGGGACATCGGGCAGGGTCAGGAAGTAGTCGGTGATCCGCATCAGGACGCCCTCGGTACGCCCGCCCACGTAGCCGGCGAGCATGCCGACGGTGCCACCGATGAGGACCGCGGCCAACGCGGCCGTCAGGCCGACGAGGAGAGAGACCCGGGCACCGGCGATCAGCTGGCTGAGCATGTCGACGCCTCCGTCGTCCAGGCCGAGCGGGAGGCGCGCGGACGGGGACGCGAAGGGATCGCCGATCGCTGAGCCGGTGCTGTGCGGTTCGAGCACCGGCCCGAAGACGGAGACGGTCAGCAGAAGAGCCAGGAGGACGAGTCCGATGCGACCGTAGAGAGAGTGCAGCAGGGCGTCGCGGATGGGGCGGCGCCGCGGTGGAGGGGGCGTCGCGAGGGTTTCGGTCGGGGCTGTTGCACTCACGAGGCGGCTCCCACACGCGGGTCGAGCTTCGGATACAGAAGGTCGGCGATCAGGTTGGTGAGGATCACGGCAGCCGTCAGCAGCAGGAACGCGCCCTGGAGAGTGGGATAGTCACGGCTGCTGATCGCGTCCATGACCGCCAGGCCGATGCCCGGATAGGAGAAGACGCTCTCGATGACGACCGCACCGCCGACGATGTAGCCGAAGGTCTGCGCGGTGATCGTGACCAGGGGCAGCAGCGCGTTGGGCAACGCGTGCCGGAACACCGCGCTCAGCGGGCCCAGTCCCTTAGCCCGCGCGGTCAGTATGTGGTCGTCGGCCAGCGCCGACAGGAGAGAGGACCGGGTGATCAGCGCGAACTGCCCGAAGAGGATGATGCCGAGAGTGGCGGAGGGAAGCGCCATGTGCTGAAGGCGGTCGATCAGTGTGTCGCTCCACGAGGCGGCCTCCAGCACTCCCAGCCCCGGGGAGTGCAGTCCGGCGACCGGGAGCCCGACGGTGAACGCGACGTACATGACGAGCATGAGGCCGAGCCACTGCGCCGGCATCGAGTAGAGGACGAGACTGGTCAGAGTCAGGCCGCGGTCGGTGAGGGTGTCGTGACGCCAGGCGGCCAGGGAGCCGGCGACCACGCCGAGAAGCAGGGCCGCGACGGTGCCGAGCAGCAGCATGGGCAGGGTCGCCAGGAGCGGCTGCAGGAGCTGGGAGGTGACGGGGCGGTGGGAGGAGACCGACTGCCCGAGGTCACCCTGGAGCAGGTCGCGCAGGTAGTACAGATACTGCACGATCAGGGGGCGATCGAGGCCCAGCTGGTGGCGCAGCAGTTCCCGGAAGGCGGGGGTGCAGCGTTGACAGCGCAAGGAGGAGACGGCGTCGCCGGGGATCGTGCGGAAGAGCACGAAGTTGAGTGTGGCGGCCACCCACAGAGTGAGCAGGGCCGCGCCGATCCGGCGTATCAGACGTTGGGGACTCACGTTCGGCCTCCCACGTTCACCGTGAACGCACCACAGGAGTCGGTCATCGCGTATCTCCTTGCGCGTACTTGATGTCGGCGTAATAGCAGTCGCAGGCGCCGATCGACCGCGGGGCGAAGCCGCTCCACCCGGGGCGCGCTGCACTGATGAGGGACGTGTTGACCAGGAAGATGTAGGGCCGTCGGTCTGCTGCGATCTGCTGCAACTTGTCGACGATCGAACGTCGTTCGGCGACAGACGCTGCGTCGGTCTGGTCCCGGTACAGACGGTCGTAGGCGGGATCGCTGAAGCCGGTGTCGTTGAGGTTGCCGAGCTGGTCGCTGGTCAGGAGTGACAGGTTGAACGACGGGTCGACATTTCCACCCCAGGTCCACATGCCGATGTCGGCCTTTTCGTACTTGTAGTCGGGCGCTGCCAGAGCGTCGAACGTCTGCGCCGTGTCACCTGAGGGGAGCTGTGTGACCTTCACTCCGAGCTTCGCCCAGTCGCTCTGCACGATCTTGAACTGGCGGTTGACGTCAAAAGTGAGATCACCGGGTGTGATGATCCCGTAGTCCATGCGGTGCGCCGGCTGCGCATGCTCACCGGTGGTGGCGGGGGCGATCCGTATCCCGTCCTCGCCGCGCCGGTAGCCGAGAGCGTCCAGTGCCCGGTTTGCGGCGTCGAGGTCGAACGGGAGCGGCTTGATCGCCGGATCGCGCCAGTCGCCGGCCATCGGCGATATGAGGTTCGCGTAGGGAGTTGCGTAGCCCCCGAACACCACATCGGCGATGCGCTGCCGGTCCACTCCCCGCTCCAGCGCCTCCCGTACATCGGGATCCAGCAGTTCGCGGTTGCGCGGCTTGGCGGGGTTGGAGTTGAAGATGAGGTCGCTGCGCATCGGTCCCGGAGCTGTCGTCACCCGTACCTTCCCGGCTTTGCGCAGTGCGTCCGCAGTCGTGCTGGGCAGCTGGTTGACGAAGTCGAGGTTCCCGGCGACCAGATCGGCGACAAGGGCCTCGGCGTTCGTGTAGTAGGTGAGGGTCACGGCCTTGAGGGCGGGCTGGGCGCCGTAGTAGCGGGGGTTGGGCCGGTAGACGGTGGTCCCCTTCTCCTCCAGCCGCGTGATCGTGAACGGGCCGCCGCTCACCATGGGCAGCGAATCCTGCGGCCGGAAGCTCAGCAGGCCTGCCCCGTCCTTGCCCACCTCGTCCTTCCACACCGCACGTGGCAGCACGAAGAAGCCCGTGAGCAGGTCAAGGATGTTGGAGGGCGCCTTGCGCTCGAAAGCCAGTTTCACCGTATGGCTGTCAACGGCGGTCACCTGGTCGACCGGGCCGAGGGCCGAGGCGAGGGACGCGGTGGCCCCGTCGGCGAACTTCAGGTCGGTGCGCGCGCTCCACACCACATCCTGTGCGCCCAGGGCGGACCCGTCCGACCACCGGGCATCCCGGTTCAGGTGAAGAACCAGGCTCCTGCCCTCATCTGTCCTCGACCATCCGGAGGCCAGAGCCGGGATCACCGTGTTGTCCAAGCCGTACTGCACCAGACGCGGGTAGACCATCGAAACAGCGTTGAGTCCCTCGTCGCTGCCCGCGGTGTAGGGGTTGACCGAATCGATCGGCGACACAGTGCCGATCCGCAGTACCTCGCCCTCCGGAGGGGCGCCCGGCGCGCGGCATCCCACCGCTGCCACCGCGAGCACGCAGGCAGCCGCGCACCGCGCCCTCCAGCGTGCCGGTTTCCTGAGCTTCATCCGGGCTCCTCGCACAGTTCCAGCCGTGCCGACGCCAACGCGCCGGGCCGAGTGGCCGGAACTCTACGCCTGATTGACATGTCTGTCACCAGTCGCACCCAGCTGGGAGGAGATAACGAGGCCATTACCTCAGGTGAGGCATGTACAGGCGTCGCTTGTGACTGATAGATGTGTCAGTCAATGCAATGACAGGAGCGTTCCATGTACAGCAACAAGCAGTCGTCACCGCGCTGGCCGCTACCGCCCGACCTGGAGGCGGTGTCCGCGTCCCTCCCGCACATCACGGCGTTCCCCACCGTCGCCGAGATGAACAGGCGCCTGACGGCGCTCGCCGAACAGCACCCCACGCTGGCGACGATCCGACGCATAGGCACATCCCGGGAAGGCGAGCCGCTGCTGCGCCTGGACATCGACGGCGGTCCGCGCAAGGCACTGGTCGTGGGCGGCCCGCACCCCAATGAGCCGATCGGTTCCGTCACCGCGCTGCACCTGGCCGAGAAGCTGTGCACCGACCCGGACCTCCGTGTGCGCCTCGGGCACTCCTGGCACATCATCGGCTGCATCGACCCGGACGGCGCCAAGCTCAACTACTCCTGGTTCGACCGCCCCCACGACCGGCTGGCCTACTTCCGCGGCTTCTACCGACCTGCGTTCTTCGATCAGATCGAGTGGACCTTTCCCCTCGACTATCGCGGAGTGACGTTCGAGGCGTCCCTGCCCGAGGTCCGCGCCTGGATGGACTCCATCGATGAGCTCCAGCCCGATCTCATGCCGTCCCTGCATAACAGCGACACCGGCGGCGTCTTCTACTACCTCTCCCGCGACACCGGCGACCTCGCCCGGCGCCTCTCCTCCCTGCCTCCGCTGTACGGACTCACTCTGGACGCCGGCGACCCCGAGAGCCCCGGCGCGCCCCTGTACGCGCCCGCGGTCTTCGGCCAGTGGGACACCCCGGAAGAGATCGACTACCTGATCGCACACGACGAGGCCCCCGACAACTGGAGCGCGGGCGACTCCAGCTTTTCCTACGCCAGGAAGTACGCGACCACCGGCCTGGTCGCAGAAGTTCCCCTGTGGAGCGATTCCACGTTCGGCGACACCAGCGCCAGCTCCGTCCACCTGGACGAGCTGCGCCGACGAGAGCACGCCACCACGCAGCGCACTTTGCAGATCTTGGGCGACGCCTATGACAAGGCCGCCCCTCACATCGACGCCGAGTCGCCCTTCGCCCGAGCGTGCCGGGACCGCCTGGCGTCCCGACTCGTCCACCAGAACCCCGCGGCCGATCGCATGGCCACGAAAGCCGAACTGGCCTCCGTCACGCAGTCCCGGCATCTCCTGCGCCTGCGCTACGGAAGCATGCTCGTACGCCTGCTCGCGTCAACCCGCTCCGCGCAGGCTTTGCGCACACAAATGACCCGAACTTACGAGTCGTGGGAACGGGAGTCCGTGGCTGAAACGCCCCCTCCGGTACCTGTACACGTCGCCGCGAGCCTCCAATTGGCTGCGATCACGGTTGCTGCGGTCTCATGTCACCCGCGCTGAAGTGGTCA
The DNA here is from genome assembly GCF_044757425.1 of Streptomyces sp. NPDC091281. Taxonomy (NCBI): domain Bacteria; kingdom Bacillati; phylum Actinomycetota; class Actinomycetes; order Kitasatosporales; family Streptomycetaceae; genus Streptomyces; species Streptomyces sp. NPDC091281. The sequence continues at coordinate 591,796 of NZ_JBIVUY010000003.1, forward strand.
CCGCTGTTTGGTAGGCGCGCCCTCGCTCGGCCGGACCTTCCCTCCTGCACTCCGGACTGAGTCTTTTCCCACCTGCCGCGGTGAAGAGCAGATGGCGCTCCTCGACCTGGTGGGGATTCGGGCGCCGCGGCGGAGGGCCGGGTCCAGACGCTCCCGAATGACGAAGGACGTACCGTACTTGCGAATCGTCCGCCTCACCCCGCAGGACACGGTCTCAGGGGCGCCGGGGGAAGTCCGCGCTTCGTGAGGCCGTTTCGAAGTCGTGCAGTTCTGCCGTCATGTCTGTCAGCTGCCCCTGCACGGCTGTGTAGCCGTCGGCGCCCAGGACGATACGGCGGGGCGGGGCGGGGCTGTTCATGGCGTCCACGACGGCGCGCACTCCGCGGTGGGGGTCGCCGGGCTGCCGACCGCTCTGTTCGATCATGGAGGAGCGGACGGACCGGATCAGGGGCAGGTAGGCGTCGACGGTCTCGTTCACGGCTTCGTCGGCGAATGACGCGTAGGCGTGTGTGCGGAAGGCTCCGGGCTCCACGGCCATGACCTTGATGCCGAACGGGGTGACTTCGTGGCGCAGGGCGTCGGTGAGCCCTTCGATGGCGTATTTGGCGGCGCTGTAGTAGCCGAAGCCCGGCACGCTGCGCAGTCCGGCGACCGAGGACATGTTGATGATCCATCCGCTACCGCGCTCTCGCATGCCCGGTAGGACGGCGCGGAGCATCTGCGTGACGGAGAAGAAGTTCAGCTCGAAGGTGTTCCTGACGTCGCTGTCGGGCGTGCCTTCGACGGAGCCGTACCATCCCCGGCCGGCGTTGTTGACCAGGACGTCGATCCGGCCGATACGGTCCTCGGCGGCTCGGACGGCCTTGTGGATCTCCTGGGCGTCGGTGACATCCAGGGGGTGGACCAGGACACGGTCGCCGTGGCGGGCGGCCCAGTCGTCGAGCAGGTGGGGGCGGCGGGCGGTGAGGACGACGTTGTCGCCCAGGTCCAGGGCGGCGTCGGCGTAGGCCATGCCGAATCCTCCGGGGGTGCCACCGGTGATGAACCAGGTCCTCATACCGTTCAAGCTCCTACATTGAATCGGGTGTGCGGGGGTGGGGAGGGCCGGTCAGGGGGCGATACGGAGTTCGCTGATCAGTCCGTGAGCCAGGACGAAGCGGCAGTGCAGGTCGACCCTCCCGCCGGGGAAGTTGCCTTCGAGGCGCTGGTGGACGGTGTACCGGTCGGGTGCGTCGCGTTCGGCGCCGGTGAGCGTGGTCGTGTAGCTGTACTCGGTGTCGGTCTGTCCGAGCCATCGGGTGATGGCCTTGATTCCCTCGTAGGTGCGTCCGTCGTCGGTGACGGTGCCGTGCGGTGCGAAGGCGGGTGCGGCGGCGGGGGCGTCCTTGGCGGCGCGGCCCGTCAGGTAGCGGGTGATCGCTTCGGGGAGGCCGGTGAGGTCGACCGGCGTCGAGCTCTCAGTCATAGGTTTCTCCATTGCGTCAGGGCAAGCGGTCACGGGGTGCGGCTCTTGTCACTGCCGGGCGGGCGCATGCCTGACCCCTGCCTGTGCGCACTACCGCGAAGGCTCGTGACTGCTAAAACAGAAGCCAGTAACTTCTACATTAGCAGTGACCTCGGGAGGGCGGCATGTCGAGTCGCATACGGCTGGAGGACCGGGAGTGTCCGCTGTCGACGACGGCGCAGCACGTCGGCGAGTGGTGGACTCTGCTGCTCTTGCATGACGCCTTCGACGGCTACACGCGCTTCGACCAGTTCCAGCAGAATCTGAACATCTCCACCAGCATGCTCACCGCACGGCTCAAGACGCTTGTCGCGGACGGTCTGCTGGAACGGAGGCTCTACCAGGACAAGCCGGCCCGTTACGAGTACGTACTCACCGAGCGGGGCCGATCCCTTCGGCCGGTGATCGTGGCCCTGGCCGCCTGGGGGAACCTGCACCTGGCGCCGCAGGAGCGGTCCATGATCTTGGTGGACGCCGCCAGCGGCGAGGCGGTCGAGCCGGTGCTGGTCGACGCCCGTACGGGACGCAGCCTCCACGACAGTGAGGCGTTCGTCTTCGCCGCCGGCCCGGCCGCGAGCACCGCAATGCGCGCACGATACGGGAACCCGCGCGGCCAGCAAGCGGGCAGCGCCAACGTACGGTAGGCATGCCCAGCCATCGCCGCCACCATCGCGTGCAGCGCACCGGCCTTCGCCAGTCCGGCCCGCTCCCTTGGTCGTCCTCGTCCAGTTCTGGTGTGTCCGGGGCGCACTGCGGGGCCAGAGCGCCGAAACCGGATGAACTCCCGTACTCACCAGCTCGGTCGACTGCGCGCCACGGGTAGCCTCCCTCACCGGCAGCGGCAGTCGGCAGCTGCGGGAACCGGGACGGGACCGCTGGCCGGGGCACCCCGACGGCGCACTCCAGGCCGGGGCCGGGCGAAGTCGTCAGGATGGAGCGCCGAGGGTTTTGGTCATGGCGCGGTTCACGTTCCGGTCGCGTCCGGGGATGTACGACTCGCGGGGGACGTACCCGGCGCTCTCGTAGAGGGCGAGAGCGGCGGTGTTGCGGTGCCCGGTCTCCAGCAGGATGCGCGTGGCTCCGTGGCGGGCGGCATGCGTTTCCAGCAGTTCGAGCAGCGTGTGGCCGAGTCGGAACCTACGGACGCGGAGGGCGACGTACATCTTCTTGATCTCCGCGGTGCGCGCGTCGAGGAAGCGCACCCCCGCGCAGCCGACCGGTTCGCGGCCGAGGCGGGCGATCAGGAACCGGCCGGGGGCGGCGAAGTCGTCTGCCGGTGTGGTGTCCGGTTCGTCGGCGAATCCGTAGAGGTCGATCTGCTCCTGGCGCAGGGCCCGGACCAGATGCCGGGCGTCCGGATGATCGTAGGGGCCGGGCTTGACCGAGATCGTCGGTCGTATGGCGTCCGCCGCGCTGGAGACGGAGTGCATCGAGGTCATGCGGGAGATAGTGCCCCGTCCACGGCGGTGAGCGCACGGAGGCCGTCCTGCGTGCGCAGGCGGGGACCGGCGGCGGTGCGGAGGCTCTGGAGGAGGTGGCGGCAGCGGATGGACCGGACGTGGGGTGGGTGGTCGGCGAGGTGCAGAACCTCGTGCAAGCCCTTCAAAGCCCGCAGGCACGCCAGGAAGCCGACCAAGCCGCTCGACAGGTCCACCAACGGCTACCCGAACTGATCGACTACCTCGCCCACCAGCGGCTCACCGGCCACCAGGCACCTGTGACCGCAGTACTGGCCTCGCATGAGGCCGTCCGCCGCCCCGGCAAAGTGCGCCCCGAGCGGTGGGACGCCTTCCTTGAGGACCTGCTGCACCACACCGGCCTGTTGGTCCACCACGCAGACGGCCTCGGCTTCCACCACGAGACCTTCCTCGAATACCACGCAGCCCGACACGCCACACGCGACCAACAGGCGCGCACGCAACTCCTCGACTCATTGTTCCCACCCAGACAAGAACCCCAGGCGCCCGCTCTCGAACCGTCCTACCTGGGCTTCCTCCTCGATGCTCTCCTCGCCTCCCCCGGCGGCATCGCAGCCGAGACCAACAACAGAATCGAAGCCCTCACCAGCCAGGGAGGCACAAGTGCCTGCGACTTCCTCATCAAACAGGTGGCCCTCAGGACCCGCCTCCCCACCAAGCCCACCGCAAGCCAACTCACTCGCTTCGCTCAGCACAAAGCCCTCGACGGCTTCGCCCGCGTGCGGGCGGCTGAGTGCCTGACCGGGGTGGAGGGGTACAGGAATGCGGGCGCCGACCGGCTAATCGCCTTCGCCGACGATCCCACCCTCGGCATCAACGACCGCGAGCAGGCCGTATGGATCCTGTCCAGGGTCGATGGGTACCGGGACCGGGCTGACCAGTTCTTCGCCCAGATTGTCGGTGATCGTACCCTCGCCGTATTCTCCCGTCGGCGGCTGGTCCGCCAGCTGGCCCAGGAGGACGGATACCAGGACTGCGCGGCCCGACTCTTCGCCCGTCTCTGCGATGACCCCGCCTTCGGCGACTACAACCGCCTCCAGGCGGCCGAGTACATGGCTGGAGTGAACGGCTATGAGGAGCTGGCTGCTCGGCTCCTCTCTCCGTTCGTCGACAGCCCTTCCGGCAATGCCTCCTTCTGCGTGCGGGCAGCCCGGGCCTTGGCCAGGATGGACGGGTACAGGGAACCGGCGACACGCCTTCTCTCCGCGTTTGCCGACGGCACTGATCTGAGCGTCTCAGCCCGCATACAAGCAGCCCAGGGCCTGGCCGGGGTGGACGGGTACAGGGCTGAGGGTGCCGACCGACTGATTGCCCTCGCCAACGATGCGGGCCTCAGCATCTCAGCCCGCGTGTCGGCGGCTGGGGAGCTGGGCAGGGTGGGGGACCGCAGTCGTGCTGACCAGATCCTCGACCAGCTTGCCGACGATCCCGCTGGCCGGGCACTGGCGCTCTCCTACATGAGCCGCCCCGCGCGGAACCGAAGACGCAGATACTGATGCTGGAGAAGTTCGGTAGGGGATCCCCCAACGAACACGACTGATCTTGCTTGGCAGGGATGACCGACCAGGGCGGACGGCGTCTCATTTAGGGTGTCCGGTGATCTGCACGGTCAGCGGGGGCTATCCGTACGCTCCTCGGCTCTGACCGGACTCCTCACGGGCTACGCCCGCTGCTTAACCGACGACCAGGACCTCACCGCCCAGCGCGAGATCCTTACCGGCCTCGGCGTCCCCGAAGACCGGATCTACCTCGACCGCGGACTGACCGGCGCGCACGGCGGAGACACCCTCGTGGTGACCAGACTTGACCGCCTCGCCCGCTCCGTGCCCGACGCCCGCGACATCGGCGACTCCCTCGTCGCCCGCGGCGTCAAGCTTTCCCTCGGCGGCAGCCTCTACGACCCGGCCGACCCCATGGGCAAGATGTTCTTCAACATCCTGGCCGCCTTCGCCGAGTTCGAGGTCGACCTCCTGCGCCTGCGCACCCGGGAGGGCATGGCCGTTGCCAGGGCGAAGGGCAAGCTCAAGGGCAAGAAGCCCAAGCTGACGGCCCGGCAGCAAGCCCACCTGGTCGAACAGCGCGCCACTGGCGAACACTTCATCGCCGACCTTGCCGAACTGTTCTCCGTCAGCCGGGCCACGGTGTACCGAGTGCTCGAACGCGCCCGTATCAGCCCCTGAGACTCGCGGCGGACCGCTCTCACCAGCGGGAACAGCGACGTTTGGGGCTCATGGCACATCCGTTGATGGCACCCGGTGTCCTGCGGCCCGGCGCCCTTCGGGGGATGGACCACTTCCCGCCCAACAGCGCCAGGGCCAAGGTGGGCACCCGGACCCTGAAAGGCCCCGAGGCGACGTCCACCGTACACATCACCTGGGACCCGACGACCGTCCGGCTCAACAGCTACATGTCCACCCGCTACGAGGACGGCCACGTCGAGCCGTTCCACGGCTCCTCCCGCCTCTACACCCCAGAGGACCTCCGAACGGCCCTCGCCGAAGCCGGGTTCACGGTTCACGGCGCGTTCGGCGGGTGTGACGGCAGCTCTCTCACCGGCGACAGCACGCGATGCATCGTCGTCGCACGCCGGGCATGACCGGCTCGCCCCGGGGCCCTGGCGGAACCGGGGCCGTCAGGTGGAACAGCGAGCCCTGGACCGTGGACGGCGGAAGGTGCTTCTCCTCGACCGGCCGCGCCGCGGTCCCGGCGATCTCCTCCAGCTGAGCGAAGGTCGGCCACCGGCCCCCGGCCGCACCGCGCTCGACCGCGTGTCGAAACACCTGGGCCACCGCCCAGGCCTCCTGGGTGGCGGGCCGGGGTCCAGGAGGCAGCCGCACTCCCAGATACCGGGCGAGCTCCTCGAACCCTCTCCCGACACCGGGACAGGCGGTTCGAGCGAGCTTCACCGCGTCCCAGCGGGTGAGGGAGGCCAGACGCGGGCACGCGGCCCGCTCGGTGTGCAGCAGCGAGGCCTCGATGAAGCCCAGCGCGGCGACGATCCGATGTGGCTGCGCCGTGACATGCCGCTCGATCTCGCGCGTGGCGAGTCCGGCGGACCCCTCTGGGAGTTCGTGAGGCAGTCGTGGCGGCCGCGGCTTCTTCCAGGAGGAGTGAAGCTCCTCGCGGATCTCCTGGTGAACCCGCCACAAGGGCTGGAAGTCCGCCCCGCTGAGAGCGAGGGTGGCTCGGCCGCAGGAACAAGGCCGCCGGGCTGGCGGCGCATCTCCACATCGACGACCACGAAGGTCGTGGAACCGAACTCGGCATTCATCATCCGCACCGGCATCACGGCATCGACCGCGTGCGGCGGTGCGCGGCCATTGCGGCGTGGCTGCGGCCAGCCCGCCGGGCCACGCCCGCTCGTCGGTGCGAACCTCGGCGATTCGGCCAACCACGCAGCTTGGCAGACCCGGTGCGCCGGACGGGTTCGTGCATCTTCCACGTGCCGCCACCCGCTCTATCTCGGGAAATCGGGAGCGACTGAAACACACCAGTTCGATATCTCGGCCAGCTCGTTGAGCATCACGGACCAGCCGTGACCGACAGATCGGGGGACAGCTTGAGCACGGGCAGTACATCCGAGCAGCAGGGCGAGAGCGCGTCGGAGGCGGGCCCTCCGGAGGATGCTGTGAGCACGCCGCAGGAGGAGGAGTTCCTCTACCGGGATACCTCTCGGCTTCAGGCTGGCGCGCAGATGACGACCGTCACGATGGCGCGGCGCCTGCCCGCGCTGGTGCTGCGCTCGTTGAAGATGGCCTGGCGGGTCGACCGGGTCGCGACGGCCGGCCTGCTGGCCTGCCAGGTCGGCACCGGCGTGCTCGCGGCCTTGGGCCTGCTGGCCGTCACCGGGACCCTGACCGCGCTGATCTCCTCCGGCGACATCTCCGACCGGCTGCGGGAGGCGGCCCCACAGCTGGCCGTCATCGCAGCGGCGACCGGCCTTCGCGCTCTGCTGGGCATCACGGTGACGTGGCTGACCGGGCGGCTGCGGCCCTTCCTGGCTGGGGCCGCGGAACTCACCATGATCGAGGCGGCGCTCGGCGCCGAGCTCGCCGCGAACAATCAGCCCGGCTACAACGACTTCTACGACATCGCCGACCGCGGCTCCCAGGTCACCCCAGACCTCGTGGAGGAAGCCCAGGACGTGCTGGCCGCCACCGCGACCCTCGCGGCCGGAGCCACCGTCCTCGCCGTGATCCACCCGCTCCTCCTCCCCTTGCTGCTGCTGGCGTGCCTGCCCCAGGCGGCCGCCTACGTGCGGGCCGCACGCGTGGTGTACCTGGCCGGTCTGGAGACCTCGGGTCGGCGCCGGATGCTGCACAAGCTGCGCTGGCACATGGCCTACATGGAGTCCAGCGAGGAGATGCGCGCCTGCCTGGCCGGCCCGTTCCTCCTCGGCCGGTATCGGCGGCTCGCCGCCTCGGTCAACGCCGCCGAACGCAAGGCCGCGGATACGGGCGCGTGGATGGGCCTCGCGGGCGCGGCCGCCGGCGGGGTGGCCTCGGCCGCGGTGTGGGCTGCGCTGCTGTGGCTCCTGGCCTCCGGGCGCATGGACCTGGCGGCCGGAGGAGGCGCGGTCTTCGCCCTCCAGACGGCGACCGGATCCGTCCGCGGCATCATCAACGGCGGCGCCCGGCTGGTGCGCACCGGCTGGTACGTGCAGGACTGGCAGAACTTCCTCGACAACGCCCACGGCCAGGCCATGGTCGGCTCGCGTGGGACGAAGACGCTGTCCGCGGCCCCGGAGCGGTTCGAGGTCCGCGATGTCACCTACCGATACGACGGCGCCGAGCGGGACAGCCTGAGCGGGGTGTCGCTGCAGGTACGGCGCGGCGAGATCGTGGCCCTGGTCGGAGAGAACGGATCGGGGAAGTCCACGCTGTCCCGGCTGCTCTGCGGCCTGCTCCTGCCCACCTCCGGCGAGGTGGCCTGGGACCACACGAGCACGACCGAGATGGAGCCCTGGAAGGCCTGGAAACACGTCGCCCTGGCCCCGCAGAGGTACACGTACCTGCCGCTGACCCTGCGGGACAACATCACCTTCGGGCAGGGCGACCGCAGTGACGCCGCCGTCCTGGCGGCCTGCGCGGCGTCCGGAGCCGCCGACATGCTGCCCGCTCTCCGGTCCGGCCTCGACACCCTGTTGACCTCCGAGTGGTTCGGCGGCCAGCAGCTGTCCGGCGGGCAGTGGCAGCGCGTCGTGCTCACCCGGGCCTTCCACCGCGACGCGGCCCTGCTGGTGATGGACGAGCCCACGGCCGCCCTCGACGCCCGAGCTGAGCACCACGTCTTCACCGGACTGCGGGAGCTGGCCAAGGACCGGGCCATTCTCCTGATCACGCACCGGCTCACCAATGTCGCTGTGGCCGACCGCATCGTCGTCCTCGACGAGGGACGCCTGGTGCAGGAGGGGACCTATGCGCAGCTCACCCGCGAGCCGGGGCTGTTCCGCTCTCTTTGGGAACTCCAGCGGCGCACCACCGGGGAGGCAGCATGATCCCCGACCCTCAGGCCCAGTCCGCGCACTCGCCGGCCAGCAGCGTCTGGCCAACGGATTTCATCGCGCTCCGGGTCGGCCCTGGCTGCCCGATGTGCCAGAACGACTTCGACGCCGACGACATCGGCTGGGGCCTGCTTGTACGGCGCGGGGAGGTCAGCAACCCCTACCTGTGGCGCAGCGGCCACGTCCGCGCGTATGCCGTCGTGATCTACACCGGCCGTCATGTCACCGAACCCACCGAGCTGGACGAGGAGGAGGCGGCCGCCTTCTGGCGCGACGTCCTGGCCCTGGGCCGCGCGGTGGAGGCGCTCCACGAGCCGCTGAAGACGAACCACCTGCTGCTGGGGAACCAGATCCCGCACGCCCACTGGCACTGCGTTCCGCGACGTGAAGCCGGAACGGACCCGGCGCCGGGCGGCCCGCTCCCCTTTGACGCGCTCGATCTAGGACTGCGGGACGAGGAGCAGCTGCAGGCGGATGCCCGAGCACTGCGCCAGCTGCTGTCTCCCTCCGGCCGACCGGGGGCGCCGCGATGAACGGCTCAGAGTCGGACGTGATGGTCGTGGCGGGGATCCTGACGCTGTTCTACCGGATCGTCCCGACCTTGGTCGGCGAAGGTCCTGCGGGGACCGCCACTCGCAACTACGTGGCCCGGGACAGCGACGGAGCCCGGTGGTTCGTGAAGACCTACCCGGCGGGCACCGATCTGGACGCGGAGCGCCAGGCGCTCAAGCTCGGCGAGTTCGCGCGGCTCGGCCGGATCCCGGTGCCGGTAGTGCGCAAGACCCTGGAAGGTGACCTCATCGCGGCCGCCGGCGACACGGCGGTGTCGGTCGCGGCGTTCGTCGAGGACACGGAGACGGCGGAGGGCGGCCTGTCCGGCGACCGGTGGGCCGCGGTGGGCGAGACCGTCGGGTGCCTGCACCGGACCCTGGCCCGGCACCCGGCCGGGTCTCCGCGCCGTGTGCCCCCCTGGGAAGTCTGCGACGTGAAGCGGGCCCGGCAGCGCCTTGACCGGCTGCTCGCCCTCTTCGCCAAGAGGCCGCCTACCTCGGGATTTCCCGCCTGGGCACGGGAGACCGCCGCCCAGCGGCTCGACGCGCTGCCTGCCGTGGCCGCCATGGTCAAAGGGCTGCCGACGACGTTGACGGTGCAGACCGTCCACGGAGACCTGGCCTCGCCCAACCTGCTCCTTCGCGGGCAGCAGGTGGCGGCATTGATCGACTTCCGGCCGCCCGGTCACCGCAGCCCCGCCTGGGAGCTCGGGCGGATCGTCCTGGACCCACGCACGGTTCTTGCAGAGCCGCAGTGGCTCACCGGCCTCGCCGAAGCTGTCGCTGCCTACCGGGCAGCCAACCCGGCGTTGCCGACCGAAGAGCTCCTCGCCGTGCCCCGCCTTGCCGCCGGGTACCTGGCCTGCTCGGTGTATCCCCTGTCCGAGGCCGTCGACGACCCGGCCGCCGTCACCCCCGAACTCGACGCGTACGGCCGCAACCGGCAGGCGGCCATGGCCGAACTGTGCGAGCGCCTGCCGGAAGCCGAGGAGATGCTCCATGACCTCCTCCACTGACTCCTTCTCTCCCAGCACCCGGCCGTCGTTGTGGCGGCACCGCACCTTCCGCCGCTACCTGACCGGGCAGGCAGCCAGCGTGACCGGCAGTTCGATCAGCAGCGTGGTGATCCCCGTGCTGGCGGTGCTCGAACTGGACGCGACCACCGCCGAGGTCGCCTGGCTGACGTTCCTGGGCCAACTGCCGCCCGCACTGCTGGCCCTGCCCGCCGGGGCTCTCGCTGATCGACACTCCAAACGGAGGCAGATGATCGCTGGCGACCTGGTCAACGCCGCCGCGCTGGCCAGCGTGCCGGTGGCGGCCGCGCTCGACCGGCTGTCCCTGACCCAGCTGATGGTGGTCGCGGCCGTGCAAGGCGCGGCGGGGGTGCTGCACGATGCCGCCGCGATCAGTCTCCTGCCCAGCCTGGTCGACCGGTCCCTGCTCCAGCGGAGCAACAGCCGCGTCGGCAGCCTCTTCGCCGTCGCCGCCACCGCGGGCAGCAACCTCGGCGCCGCCCTGACCACGCTCCTCGGCCCGGCCCGGGCGCTTCTCGGGGATGTTCTGTCCTACCTTGTCAGCGCCTGGTGCACCGCCCGCGTCCAAGCCCCCGAATGCGCCCGGCCGGCAGCGGAAGTCCGGCGTCTGCACACCGAGATCGGTGAGGGCCTGCGCTACGTGAACGGCGACCACCGGCTGCGCACCCTGACCCTCGTCAACGCGACGACGTCGTTTGCCCTGGCGCTCCTCAATACCTTGTGGGCGCTGTACCTGCTCCGGTCCCTCGCCATGGGCGCGACCGCCTTCGGCGTGGTCCTGGGCATCGCAGCCCTGGGCGCGGCGGCCGGCGCTCTGGCCGCCCCCTCGCTCGCGGCCCGGTACGGGCCCGGGCCGATGATGCTCGCCGCACTAGCGATCACCCCGCTCACTCAGATCCCATTACTCCTCGCCTCCCCGGGCCTGGTCTGGCAGTTCGCCATCGGTGGTGCGCTGTTCCTTCAGCTGGTCTGTGCCGCGGCCGCGGGGACGACCCAGCGCACCATTCGCCAGGTCGTCACCGCCGACGGCATGCAGGCCCGGATGCAGGCCGTGAGTACCTGGCTCACCTCCGGTGCACGGCCGGCAGCCGCGCTCCTCGCCGGCGGACTCGGCACCTGGATCGGCGTGCGCCCAACCCTGGTCGCCGGCACCTGCCTCCTCCTCGTCCCCCTCATGGTTCTCTACCGCTCCCCGCTGCGCAGTCTGCTGGACATGCCCAGCGCGCCCGCCGTGGCTTCTCCTTCAGCCGAGTCCGTCACACCTCCCACGCCGTCGGGGCCGACCGTCCCCCATCCCGCAGTCGCCGTGGATGTGCGGCACGACCGCTCCTCGGAAGGCGGCCCGTAAGGACGAACCCGGACACGGCCCCCAGCCCGGAGCCGTCATCGGCGAGCCCTCCGTCAGGCGCGCCCTTCCCTCCCCCGCCCGTACATCCCGCCCCACACGTCCCGAGGTGACCACGTGCCGCCCTCCCGCTCTGATATCCGCGCGACCATCGACACCTATCTCAGCCGGCATGCCGCGGAACGACCTTCCCTGGAAGGGCTGCTGGCTCTCCTCGACACCGTCGAGGAGCCGTCCAGCCGCGCCACGCTGCCCGGCCACGTGACCTGCAGCGCCGTGGTCATCGACCGCGACCGCCGGGTGCTCCACATCGGCCATCGGATGACAGGGCTGCGACTTTGCCCCGGCGGCCACGTTGAGGAGGAGGACCGTACGCTCCTGGCCGCGGCCGTACGCGAGGTGTGCGAGGAGGCCGGATTGCGCCCCGGTGACCTGTGCCTGACCCCGCAGTTCCTCGCCGAGCCGATCGACGTGGACGTCCATGAGATTGACGCCAATCCGGCCAAGGGCGAGCCCGCTCACCAGCACTTCGATGTCCGCTTCGCGTTCTACCTCACCGCCGAGCAACCGCCCGCGCTCGCTCTGCGGGACGACGAAGTCGCCGGGGCTCGGTGGCTCCCGTACGCCGACGTGCGATCTCCGACACTTCGGGCCAAGCTCCTGGCCGCCGAGGCGGACGGCCTCGACGGGTGCCCGGAGCCCGTCAGCGCCAGCGCCCTGATCCATGACGGAGCCGGCCGGTACCTCCTTCATCTACGAGATGACCGGGAAGGCGTGTGGGAGCCCTGGGTGCTGGCCCTCGTGGGAGGCAAACGGTCGCGGGACGATGCCGGCCCCGATGCGACACTACGACGTGAGCTTGCCGAGGAGGTGCCGGGTCTGGTGCCCGCGGAACTGATGCCGTTTGCCGTCCAGGAGGCGACGAGCGTTGACGGCCTGGCGGTGCCCACCAGCGTCTATGCCGGGCGCTGGAGTGGGGATGCCGGGGCGGTGGATCTCCGCGAAGGTGTCCTGCTGACGTGGTGCACTGTGGACATGCTCGACCGGCTACGCCTGAGCCCCGGGCTCGGGGAGCTGATCCGGCGCCACGCGGCCGAGCACCCCGCGAACGAGGGACCGCCGGACGACACCGATCCGCTGCCCGAGGAGGCCCCGCCGGGGACCGAGCCGCACATCGTTGGTGTCCACCTCCATCTCCAGGACGACCACGGTCGGATCCTCCTCGGCCTGCGCCACCCGGATTCCGCCTTCGCGCCGGACACCTGGCACTTCCTGGCCGGCCACTGCGAGCGGGAAGCCGCGATCGACTGCCTGGTCCGGGAAGCGAAGGAGGAAGCAGGCATCACCATCGCGCCCGAGGACGTCGACCTCGTCCACACGGTGCACCATGTCGGCTCCCCCCACGTGCGGCCCAGGATCGCGCTCGTCTTCCAGGCTCGCTCCTGGACCGGCGACCCGGAGGTCCTGGAGCCCGACCGGTGCGTGGAGTGGCGTTGGTGGGAGCCGCAGAAACTTCCGGCCGCAGTCGTGCCGTACACCCGACGGGCGATCGACGGAATCTTCCGGGGGCGCCCGTACTCCGAGGACGGCTGGGGCGAGCGATGAGCACTCTGGACATCTGTCCCGCCGCCGGACCGGTCGGCGGGGCCACGCCGACGGATGCGCAAGCGGATCCGGCAGCCGCGCGAGCGGTGATGGTCGCCCGGCTAGAGGAGGAGGGGTCTTTGCGGCCGGGCCCGGTCCGCGACGCCCTCCTCGCACTGCCCCGTGAAGTGCTGATGCCGCAGGCGTACGTACGGCGCAGTGCCCCGGGCAAGGAGCCGCCGCGGTGGGATCTGCTGGACTGGTCGGCGCCGCAGGACCGCCCCGAGCTCCTCGGGCTGCTGTACGGCGGGGCCAGTGTGCTCGTCCAGCACGACGGGGAGCCGCTGCTGGATCGGACACGGGGGACGCGGTCGGGGGCGTCGATCACGTCGATGTCGACGGTGATGGGCTTGACCGCCTCGCTGCTGGAAGAGCTGGATCTGCGCCCGGGTCTGCGCGTGCTGGACGTGGGGACGGGCGCGGGGGCGACCGCCGCGGTGGCCTGTCAGGTCTGTGGCGACCGGGGGGTGATGACGCTCGACCGGGACCGTCACCTCACCGACGCGGCAGCTGCCCGGCTGGCCGGCCTCGGCTTCCGGCCGCAGGTGGTGTGCGGATCGGGCGAACAGGGCGTTCCAGGGCGGGAGTTCGATCGGATCTTCGTGTCGTACACGGTGGAGCACGTGCCGACGGCCCTGGTCGAGCAGCTCGCGCCCGACGGCAAGCTGCTGGCGCACGTGACCAGCGCGTCCCCGTCGTGGCCCGGCCTCGCTGTCGTCGGACGCACCGCCGACGGGCGGATCACGGCAGAGCTGCGGGCCGTGGAGTTCGCCCACCGCGCTGGGTACGGCATGGCGCGGATCTGGCTCAACGAGGAGATCCGGCAGCGTATGGCGACCGAGCCCGGCACCTGGACCCAGCGGAGCAAGCTGGCGCCGCCCGCGGACAGCGACCGCGGATTCTGGCTGGCGGCCGACCATCTCCTCGGAGGCGGTCTGGTGCGGGACTTCGGGTCTGAGCACCTGGCGATCGGCGCACCTGGCTGCGGATCCTGGATGCGCGCGGAGCCGGTGGGCCACCGGCGCTGGAATGTCACCGTCCGAGGGCCGCGGGACATCTGGAAAGAGATCCAGGACCTCGCCGACCGGTGGCGGGCCGCACGCTCCCCCGACCGCTACCGCCTCTACTTCGACGCGGACGGCGGGCAGCGCGCGGCGTCCGAATGCCGACGCCTGTCCTGGCAGCTACCCACCCCCCACCCGCGCGATGAGGGAGCCACCCCGTGACCTACCCCGACGGGCCCCTTCCGGGCCTTGCACCGGAGCAGGAGACCTTGTTCGAGGGCGCGGCGTTGGCCTACGCCCGCCACCGCCCCGGCCTGCCGGAGGCGGCGCTGCGCCTGCTCGCCGGCACGCTGCGGGGCCGGCCGTCCCCGGTGCTGCTCGACCTGGGCACCGGGCAGGTGCCCCTCGCGCTTCTGTCCGCCGGCGCTGAGCTGACGCACATCGGAGCCGTCGACGTCAGCCCGCAGATGCTGCATCAGGCCAGGCAGGCCCTCACCCCCGTGCTCGGCCACCGCACCCTCACCTTGGTCCATGCGGCGGCCGACGCCTACGAGCCGCTCGCGACGCTGCCAGGCGAACCGGAATCCGGCCCGGACCTGATGACCTTCTGCCGGTCCTACCACTGGATGAACGGTGAGGCGGTCCTGGAGATGGCCGACCGGGTCGCCACACCGGGCGGCGCAGTGGTGATCATGGGCGACGGGAGCCTGTGGACCCACGACGCCGACTGGACCCGTGCGCTGCGCGAATTGATCCAGCGCTACCTGGGCGCCGAGCGCCGGGCGGGCACCCGCCGTGCCTACGCGGAGCCCCGCCGCTCGTACGAGGAGGACCTCGCCGACTCGGCCTTCAATGACGTCACCGAGCACCTGTTCCCGGTGCCCCGCGCCTGGGCGCCGCACAAGGTGCTCGGCTACCTGCGCCCCACGTCGTTCGCCGCTCCCGAGCTCTTCGCAGGGGGGCACCAGGCGTTCGAGGACGAAGCCCTCGCCCTGCTCCACGCGCACGTGGTGGACGGGTCTCTGGTCGAGGAAGCGACGTTCAGGGTTCTGCTCGCCCGGCGTCCGGAGGAAGCGCGATGAGCAGCGAGCAGCGGCACACCGAGCCGGTACGTCCACCTGATCCTGCGCCGGGAGACCGCCGACGGGCCGCAGGTTCTGCTGTCCCGGCGGGCCGGGCAGGTGTACGCCGCCGGCCTGTGGCACCTACCGTCGGGACATCTGGACGGTCCGCACGAGGACGTGGTCACCGCCCTGATCCGCGAGGCGCGGGAGGAGACCGGTGTCGTCATCGACCCGGCCGACGTGCGGGCCGCCGTGACTGTGCACCACCGCGGCCCCGGAGGCGCCAGTCGTACCGGGCACTTCTTCGAGGTCCGGCGGTGGAAGGGCGAGCCGGAGATTGCCGAGCCGGACGTCTGCGACGCGATGGACTGGGCACCCCTTGCCGCCCTGCCCGCCCCAGTGGTGGCGTACTGCCGTGCGGGCCTGGACGCCTACAGCGCTGGCGCGCGGCTCGCCCTGCACTTCCAACTGCCCGGCGACAGCATCGCCTTCGACCCCTGTGCCGACCGGCTGCTCATCGTGCCGGACGTGACCGGCCAGACATCTGCGGCCCGCCCCGACGCTGCGGTCATGGAGTTTGCGGAGCGGGCGGTCGGAGGGATCGCGCAGTGGACGGATACGTCGTGGGCGCGCGAGGAGAGCCGGGTGTGGCGGGTCCACGGCGTCCAGGGCGGCACTTGGTATGTGAAGGTGCACCAGAGCGAGCGGTTCCACGGCAGGGAAGTGCGGGGGCTACGGACGTGGGCACCTGGGCTGGGGGCGGCCGCCCCCCGGCTGGTCGCCGCCGACGAGTCCCTGCGGGCGGTGGTCCTCACCGCGGTGCCGGGCCGCCCGCTGCACGGCGCCGTTCTCGCCCCGGAGCGGGAGAGGAAGGTCTTCCACCGGATCGGGGCGCTGGCCCGCCGCATCCACCAGTCCTCTCCCCCACGGCCCGCTCCCGCCGGCAGCGGCCCGGCCGTGGCCAACGCCGACCGGCACCTGGCCGGGGCGCGGTCTCATCTGCAGCAGGGCGATGAGGAGTTCGTCCGCGAACTCGTCCGGCAGGCCGAGGACCTGCCACCACTGGAGTGGGTGGAGACCCACGGAGATTTCCAGCTCCGCAACATCCTCGCCACCCCCGACGCAGCCGACAAGACGGACGACCGTGAGGTCTTACTGGCGGTGATCGACCTCGAGCGCAGCGAGCCGGGGCCGGCCGTACGGGATCTGGTTCGCCTGTCCGACGCCTGGGCTGGCCGCGACGACCTCTTCGAGGCGTTCCTGGCCGGGTACGGCAGGTCCCTGACCGCCGCCGAACAGGCCCGCCTCCTCATCGACGCAGCGCTCGATTCCGTGAGCGGGATCGCTTACGGCGCCGCCCACGGTGACCCCGAGCTGGTCGAACGCGGCCGGCGAACCCTGGCCCGGCTCCGCGCCGAGCACTGTGCCGCCCTCTCACCGACAGGTGATTCCCTTACATGAGCCCTACAAGCGCACAAAATATGAGTTATTTCTCGGCGGACGGGGCACACGCGAACGCCCCCCGGGCCCCGGCTCCGGCTTCTCACCCCTTGCCGTGCTGCCGGCAGCAGCGCGTCCCGGCCGGGGCCGGGGATCAGCGGGCGGACGGGATCCTGAGCCCCGTCCTTGAGCAGGCCGGTGGCCGAGCCGTCGGCACCGCGCACGATCCTGCCGTCGGTCGGGCCGGCGGGTCGGCAGCGCGTCCAGCATGCTGTGGTGGGGCGCGGTCCCGGCGGGCTGCAGTCCCGCGAAGTTCCAGCCCTCGGCGGTGAGCCAGCCGTCCGGCTCCGCCGACGCGGTGTCCTCCAGCATCTTCTTCAGCGCCGCCTGGAGCTGCGGGACCGTGAACTTCTCGTCGTCCAGGCTCTTCTGCAGCGAACGGGAGGCGGCGCCGTCGTCGACGGCGCCGGACATCACCCGGACCCCGTGCGGTACGCGAAGGCCGTCCCCATCGTCATCACCCATATCGGCGCGAGGCACGGCGGCCTGGCCGGGCTCATGACCGCCGGACACATGGCTCACGCGTACGGCCGTCCGCCGTCTCCGCCGCGTACGCCCGCATTGAACCCGGACGCGTCGGCATCGTCTGGACCGGCGACCGCACCGGGCCCAGTTCGGCTTACGCGGTCGTTCCTGTTCCACCCCAAATCGTCTGGTTCCTCTTGACCAACAACACGACCGGCGTGCGCGGCTGGTCGGAGGAGACGGTCCTTTACGTTGAGGGCTCACTCCCGGCCTGCTGGCTGGCGGGGACGGCGGTTCATGGGTCAGCCCGGTGTCCCCGGCACCTGGAGTGCCGGGGACACCGGGTGGCGTCGGGCCCGGAGGACTACTGGGGAGTGAGGGTGAAGGACTGGGCCGCGTTGCCGCTGGAGCAGGTCCACTGCTGGAGGCGGGCGCCGTCGGCGGTTGAGACATCCGTGACGTCCAGGCACTGGGCCGGATTGCTCCGCGGCGTCAGGGTGTACGTGCCGCCCGTCCCGGGGACCGGCTTCCACTGCTGGTTGGTGCCGCCGCCGTAGGACCAGAGCTGGATCTTCGCCCCGCTCGCGGCGCCCGCACCACCGGTGACGTCCCAGCTGGCGTTGGCCGCGTTGCGGCTGGCGACCCGGTAGTAGCCGCTGTCGGTGGGCTGGAACTGCCACTGCTGGTTGGTGCTGCCCGGCACGCACGCCCACTGCTGGACGGCGGCGCCGTTGGCGGTCGAACCGGCCGTGTCATCCACGCACTTGCCGCTGTTGATGTTGGTGACCGTGTACCACTTGGCCGGGTCGATCGGACCTGAGGTGCCCGATCCGACGTCGGGCCAGATGTACGTGCCCACCGTCTTCGCGGGCAGCGTGCTGCTGATCTGCCGGCCGCCGACGCGCAGCGTGACGGGCTGGTTGGACGCCGTCTGGTTGACGACGACGGTCACCAGGCTGCCGTCGGGGTTGAGGAAGGCGACATTGGTGACGCTGCCGCTGTTGCCGTTGTTCGTCTGAACCCGGGTGGCACCGCGGGCGACGAACTTCGAGAACTGGCTGACGAAATTGTATTCGGGCAGTGCCCAGTACGTGTCCGGGTTGCTCGGCGACTGGATGAGCATGGTCGGGTCGGGTGCGCCGGACCACTGCTCGGGGCTGCGGTTCTGGTCGAGCATGGTGACCCAGTCCTGGTACATGATCGACTGGTTGCGGAAGTACTGGACGATCCGGTCCGCGCCCGCGGTGCCCCATACGGCACGCTCGGTCATGGCCACGTCCTTGGTCGGGTAGCTCGCCTTGACCTGCGCCATGGCGGACGGGTCCCCGCCGTAGTCGTGGAAGGCGACGCCGTCGACCGAGTTGAACGCGCTGCTGGGCGAGCCGGGGCTGCCGAGGACACCTGCGGCAAAGGCGGGACCGTCACCGAAGTTGTGGTCGTAGGTCCAGATCTTGGTGGTCGAGGCGCCGTTGTTGTTCAGCTCGGTGCGCAGCGCGGTGGCGATCCTGCGTTCCTGGTCGGCGGTGAGCGTCATGCCCGGGTAGTCCGGCGGCGAGAACAGGGGCTCGTTCTGCATCGTGACGGCGTACAGCGGCAGCCCCTGGCCCGCGTAGGCGGTGACGGCCTTGCGCAGGTAGGTGGCGAGCACGGGGATGTTCGCGTCGGGGAGGGTGCCGCCGATCAGGCTGTTGTTGCTCTTCATCCAGGCCGGCGGACTCCACACGCTGCCGAACAACAGCAGGTTGGGGTTGATCGCCTTGGCTTCCTTGAGGACCGAGATGATGTTGTAGTCGATGTCCTTCTGGATGGAGAACCGCGACAGGCTCGGGTCGGCCGCGCCGTCGTCGTAGGTGTAGAACTGCCGCGCGGTGAAGTCACTCGAACCCAGCGCGATCCGGGCGATGTTGAAGCCGGCGCCGTTGACCGGGTCGACGAGTTTGCGCAGCGCCGCCGTACGGGCCGCGGGGGTCATCCGGGACAGATTGTAGATCGTGGACTCCTCCAGCGAGGAACCTACGCCCAGGACTGACTGGAACCGGGTCGACGTGTCGGCGGTGATGGTGGCCGTCCCCGACGCGGTGGACACGGTCAGGTCGGCCTGCCGCGACAACTGGTACCGGGTCGCGGCAAGGCCCGCGGCCGGGTTGGAGAACCAGTTCGCGTTGGCAGGGCCGAATCCCGAGGCAGTCGACTCCGAGCTGAAGTACAGCTGAACGGGAGCAGCGGCCGCTTGCGCCGACGGTGCGTTCACCGTGGTCACAGCGACGGGTGCGAGCAGTGCGCCGACCGCCGCCGCGGTCATCGCGAGCTTGGCCCGGCGGCTGCGGATCGCGGGGCCGACGGTTCGCGTCCGCAGCCGCCGCCAGTGTGGGTGTCTCAGAGGCACGGAAACTCCTGATCGGGTGGGGGGATGTCGGCTGCCGCGCGGCGCGAGCCGATGTCACTTACCGTCCAGCGCCGGGCGTGCGGGACAGGCGCGGGACCGGACGGGGCGTTCCGAACACGGGAGGCTGATGCGACTGCGGTGAACGGTCGAAGGGGCGGACACAATTCATTCAGCGCTTTTTACAAGTCGTGAATTTAGAGGCGGCCTCGGAGCACCGTCAACCCTCGTGTCACAACAGGCACTTGCGGCGGAGAGCGGGACGGAGGTGGTGAGGCGTTCTGCCCGACGGCTCCGGCCAGGCGCTGAAGTGTTCGGTCACAGCCTGCTGGCCACCACCCGCAACTGGCCCGACGAGCCCCGCATGGCCGCCCTGCCCGACCGCTCACACCGACTGGAGGCAGGCAGGTGAATCAGACGCTGAAGACCATCCTGGCCGGCCCGCTGCAGAGGGACGAGGACGCGCTGCGTCCGGAGGCGAGCCTGGAGGACGCCGGACTCGTCTCGCTGGCGATCGCCGGGCTGGACCTGCTGCTGGCCGAGCACGGCGTCGCGCTCGCCGCGGTCACGACCGTCGGCGCCCTTGACCAGCTGGTCGACGAGCACCGGGTGGCCAACGATGACCTCGTCGAGGGCACTCGGCGGACCACGATGTGCGAGGGAGGGTTCGTACGCCTGCCAGGCCAGGAGAGCAAGGACCGCGCGGCCCGCGCCCGGAAGACCGGCCGCCTCTCACGCGACGTAGCCCTCGACCAGCGGCTGCAGGCCCGCGCGGCCGGCGACTCCGCCTCTCACCGATCCTCCCCCAACCTGGCCGCACAGCAAGCCAGTACCCTCCAACGCTTTTCCGCTGGCCGACTGCTGCTCGACGTCGTGACGGGAGGCGAACGCGACGAGCAGGCCCGCTTCGGCGACCATCTGGTCAAGACCGACCGCTACGCGCGCACCGACGAGTTCCTCATCGCGCTGCGCGGCGCCTGGAGCAGCGAGCCCTTCAGGACAAGACGCTCCTTTGGGTGCCTGCTCGGCTTCCGGTGGCGGTTCACCGCGAGTCCAGGGTGATGCGGATGCCGACGGAGCCGCGCGTGCCGTTGCGCAGACGACTGCTGAGGAGAGTGAGGCGCCCCACAATGCCGTATTTACCGGCGATGAGCTTGCGGTAGCGGGCAGTTGTCTCGGCATCGCAGATCTCGGCCGTGGCGGAGACCTGGTCTCCGAGCGGATTGCCTCGCAGATCGCAGGGACCTACGAGGATGTCGCCGCGGGCGCGGATGCGCTTGGTCTTGTAAGAGAGGGCGGGGGTCCAGATGCCGAGGGTGTCGCCATCGCGTACGACCCAGACGGGGGTGGGAACGGGACTTCCGTTCTTTCGGTAGCTGGTGACGAGTAGGTATTTGCCTGTGCCCAGGCTTTCCAGCGCAGTGACGCCCATGGGGGGGAACGGCCTCCTGGGATGAGTGAAAGCATGAAGGTGGCGGTTGCTGCCGCAGAGAGAGGCGGCAGTGGCGGGCGCCGTGCGGGCAACCGCCGCCGTGCACGGGCCGGTCCGCAGGCGGGACGGACGAGAGCGGGCGGCGGCTGCCGTGAGGGTCAGAGAATCTTCCGGAGGAAGCCGTCGATCTTGGTGACGGCGGGGTCGACGTACTCGGGAAGGTCGTAGAAGTCGAAGTGCGTGCCTCCCTCGATGAGGAAGAGTTCCTTCGGTTCCTGAGCTGCGGCGTAGGCGGCCTCGCTCTGCTGGAGGGTCTCGGCCTCGGTACCGGCGATGAGCAGCAGCGGGGTGGGGGCGAGGAGTTCGATGGTGTCCAGGGCGGAGAACTGGGCCATCTTGTCGTACGACCACAGCAGCAGCTTGTTGTTCCAGGCGGGGTCCTGGTTGCGGTCGCTGAGGTAGAACTTCTTGCCGTTGTTGACCCATTCACCGCCGTCACCGTCGGGCATGAAGGGTACGTAGTGCGGTTCCGCGCCCTGGGCGTACGCCTCGCGTGCCGCGGCGGCGGCCCCCATCGTCTGACGCCAGTCACCCGCGTAGCCGCTGGTGATGGTGGCGCGCAGGTCGGGCAGTCCGCTGACGGTCGCGACCGCCTTGATCCGCCGGTCGGCGACCGCGGCGTAGGGCACGTAGCCGCCGCCACCGCACACGCCGACCGCCGCGATCCGCTCCCGGTCCACCTCCTCGCGGCCCACGAGGAAGGTGACCGCGTTCTTGATGTCCTCGGTCTTCGCGTACGGGTTCTCGTCGAAGCGGGGCATCCCCTCGCTGTCGCCGTAGCTGGTGTGGTCGAAGGTGAGGGCCGCGTACCCCAGTTCGACGAGACGGGTGCCGTAGGCCGCGGGGGACTGCTCCTTGGTGCCGGAGGCGGCTCCGATCACGACGACGGCCGGGACGGCGCCGGTGCGGGTGTCGGGAAGGTAGAGGTGGCCGGTGAGGCGATTGCCGTGACTGTCGAAGGAGATGTCCAGACGCATGACTGACTCCCTTTCGGGGGAAGTTCTTTCGGGCTCGGCCATGAGTATTCGACGGTGAACACGCTCTGACCAGGGGAGAAAGTTTTCCTGGGAAGGAAGTTTCCTAGGTTCGCCGTGGTCCTTCATCCCGGTCCGTCCCTGGGAGACGATGAGGGGCATGAACGCACGCACGGACCGTCCCGGGGAACTCGCCGCATTCCTCAAAGCGCACCGCAGTCGCCTCGATCCGGCGGACGTGGGCCTGCCCGCGCCTGGGCAGGCACGTCGCGTTCCCGGTCTGCGCCGCGAAGAGGTCGCGCAGTTGGCCTCGATCAGTACCGACTACTACACGCGCCTCGAACAAGGGCGCCTCGCGGGCGCCTCCACGGCGGTCCTGGACGCCCTGGCCACCGCCCTCCGGCTGGGGGAGGACGAACGCGCCTACCTCTTCCAGCTCGCCGGCAAGCCCGACCGGAACACGCGCAGGCACACCGGGTCCGAACGGGTTCGCCCGCAGCTCCAGCAACTGCTCGACAACCTGCGCGACAGCCCCGCTCTCGTCCTGGGCCAATACCTGGACATCCTGGCCTGGAACCCACTGGCCACCGCGGTCTTCCGGGACTTCGCCCAGGTGCCCCGTCGAGACCGCAACTTTCTGCGCATGCTCTTCCTCGACCCCCAGGTCCGCGGACGCTACACGGACTGGGCACCCCTCGCCCGCATCTGTGTCGGCTTCGTCCGCGTCAGCACCGACGGACACAGCGAACCCAGGATCTCCTCGCTCATCGGCGAACTCTCCCTCACCGACGCCGACTTCCGTACATGGTGGGCCGAACAGCACACCAGCTACGAGACCGTGGGCACCAAGCGCCTCACACACCCCGAGACCGGCGAGTACGACCTCGACTGGCAGGTGCTGCGGACCCTCGACGAACAACAGCTGCTCATGGTGATGACCGTGCCGGCGGACAGCGACAGCCTGCACGCCGTCCGCCGCCTCGCCCACACCGTCCTTCGCGACTCCGACGCCTGACGGACGTTGCCCCAGTGCGGCTGCGGCTGCGGGTGTGACGCGGTGGTCGTCCAGTCGAGGCAGCGGCGCTGTGCGCGGCGCGAGGCTGCCGACTGAACCACCAAGAACGTGACACACGTCACATCAAAGCCAGGTTGTTTGAATTCAAACGACTCGGCTAGCGTTCGATCTCGTCAGGAAGTTCCAATTCAAACAACCTTGACCGGGAGAACCACGATGATCCGCAAGAACCTCACCATGGCCGGAGCTCTCGCGGCGTCCGGCGCCGTGGCCGCTGTACTGACCGCCCTGCCCAGCGCCTCCGCCGCCCCCAACGCCACCCCCGCCGCAGCCACCGCGAGCACCAAGCTCGGTACGGCTCCCTACCTGCCGCTGTCGGCCGCGAAGAAGGTCTCGGACCTCGCGATGCAGAAGGGCATCGAGAAGGGCTACCCGGTGTCGGTGACGGTCGTGGACCGCGACGGCGTCGTCATCAACCAGCAGCGCGCGGACACCGCGACCGGGGCGACGGTCCAGGTCAGCTTCCAGAAGGCCTACGCCGCAGCCGGATTCCAGACCCCGACCGCCGACCTTCAGAACGCCGCCAAGACCTCACCCGGATTCACCTACATCCCCGGCTTCAGCATCCTGCCCGGCGGCGTCCCGATCAAGGTCGACGGCAAGATCGTGGGAGGGATCGGCGTCTCCGGCGCGCCCACGGGCGAACTGGACGCCGACTTCGCCAACGCCGCCCTGAAGATCCTCGGCTGACCTCCGGCGACACCTCACGCATGACCTGCGGCCGCCCCCTGATCGGGGCGGCCGCCGACATGCGGTCCCCCTTTCCGCGGCGACGCGGTGCTCATCGAGCCACTCCGGGCACTTCACGACGCTCGGTGGCGAACAGGGCACGCGCGGGCGGTAGCCTCGTAGTACTTAAAATTGGAACCAGCGGGGTGTGAAGCGGATGCGGGACGGTGACGACCAGGTGAACGACACGGCATGGCTCGATGAGCGCCAGCTGGACGCGTGGCGCGCCTTCCTCCTGGTGGGCTCGCACCTCGAGCGGCAGGTCGAGCAGCAACTACGAGACGACGCTCAGTTGTCGCATCAGCAGTACGAAGTCCTGAGCCGACTCGCTGACGCGCCGGACGGAGAACTGCGGATGACGATCCTCGCGGACGTCGCGCTCACCTCGAAGAGCGGGCTGACCTACCAGGTGACCCAACTGGAGAAGGCCGGTCTGGTCCATCGACGCACCTGCGCCGGAGACGACCGCGGCGTCGTCGCATCCCTGACCCCGGCCGGGCTGGAGAAGGTCCGGGCCACTGCACCCGGGCACGCGAACCTCGTGCGTGAACTGTTCGTCGACGGTCTGTCACCCGAGGAGTTCGAGGGCCTGAGCACAGGCTTGGCGATCCTCGCCAAGCGGCTGACCGGCTGACCGGCACCCGACCGCGCACTCCTCTCGTCGCGCTTCACGGCCTGATCCCAGATCTCACCCCTAAGGGCTGTCCCGCAAAGACCCCGCACAGCTCCGGGAACGGCAGGGTGTCGTCCATCACCTGCAACAACTTCCGAGCAGGTGTCGCTTCCTCTGGCCGTACGGAGGAGGCGACGCCCTCGATGACTGAACGGCCTGCGCACACGGCTGTCCTTGAGGCCGTCTCCCAGCCGGTTTGCTGACGGTAGCTCGCATCGTGCTTGCGGTCCTGGGTCGCCGCCTTGAACAGGGTGCAGCTATGGGTGAGGCCTTGGCCAGGCGACCTGTGACCGGGTGGTGCAACAGGCCAGCGGCTGGCGCCATGATCTTGCTGTGACTGGAGTGATCACGGCGTCGGCCTCCTCCTGGACAGCCCCGTTCACCGGGCTGAGCCCGCGCTGCTTCAGCAAGGTGGTGACCGCGCTGCGCCGCGAGGGAGCCGACGAGGTGCGGCGGGGCCGGCCGTGGGGGCTGCCGCTGGAAGACCGGGTTCTGCTGGTCACGACGTACTGGCGCACCAACTTGACTCTGCGCCAGCTTGCCCCCGCTCTTCGGAGTATCGAAGTCCGCGGCCGACCGGGTCATCAGACACGTCGGCCCCCTACTCGCGCTCCGGCCGCGCAAGCGGTTCCGCAGGGACACTGTGCTCATCGTGGACGGCACCCTGGTGCCCACCCGGGACCACACGGTGGCGGAGCAGTCCAAGAACTATCGGTACTCGACGAATAACCAGGTCGTGATCGACGCCGACACCCGCCTGGTGGTCGTGGTCGGTCGGCCGCTCGCCGGGAACCGCAACGACTGCAAGGCGTGGGAGCAATCTGGCGCCAAGGCCGCCGTCGGCAGGACCATGACGATCGCCGACGGCGGCTACCCGGGCACCGGACTTGTCATGCCTCACCGTCGGCGAAAGGGCGAAGAGCTGCCCGAGTGGAAGGAGGCGCACAACACGTCCCCCAAGCAGGTCCGTGCCCGCGTTGAGCACATCTTCGCCCGGATGAAGACCTGGAAGATCCTCCGGACTGCCGCCTCACAGGCGACGGCGTCCACCACGCCATGCTCGGCATCGCCCGGATGCACAACCTCACACTCGCCGGATAGACGAGCGGCGCACGACGGCAGGCCATGCCCGAGGCGACCCGGAGATCATTTGCGGGACAGCCCTTAGGTACGCGGGGATGTGCCGGAAGATTCGGCGGCGTGCTTCGTAGTCGTCCAGGCTGTCCTTGTAGCGTTGTGCTCTGTCGGTCCAGGCTGTCGTGCTCAGAGGCACGCCGATGGTCCGGAACAGGGGGGCGCGACGCAGCAGGCCACTCGCGAGCCAGGCGGAGAACTGCTGCCGGTAGTGATGCCGGCCAAGGATGGATCCGGTGTCGGGTGTACGGAAGCGCGCTTCGGAGCGGTGCCACCGATGGGGGCTGTGCTCGTGGCAGAAGCGTTAGCCGTCTCCTTCGTCCTCTCGCCGCGGCCGATCCAATGCGCTGTTCCAGTACTCGGGCGCGATGCCGAGGATCCGAAGGGAACCTGGTAGGCCGATTCGCTGGGCATGAATGCGGTCATCGTCGGTCGTGAAGCGGGCACTGGGGATCCCGTGGACTTCGCTGTGTTCATCGAAGCGGGGGACGAGGGCGCGAACCAGCGCACTGGCCATCGTTTCGCAGCCGACATGCTGAATGACGTCGTTCTCGAACGTCGGGACGAGGCTGTCGGTGTTGCCGTCTGTCGAGCGGATGCCCGAGGAGTGGCGAGTGTCGACGTCCCGCGCGCGGGCAGCACGCGGAGCTTGAACCCGCACCCGTAGATCTCCCCGGCGGAGGTCGGGTCCGGGCCTCGAGCCCAGCGGCCGCCGATGGCGGTGACAGACTCGATGAGCGTCATCGACATGCCGGCGGCCGCCAGGGCTGCGGTCACGTTCGAGGCATGAGTTCCGTGATTGCCGCCCAGTCGTCGTGACCTCGGCCTTTCGTGACTGTACGTTCGAAAACGTCGCGTAGGACTTCGCCGAATGGCAGGACGATGTCGTGCCTGCTGGCTTCGTCCAAGGCAAGGTGAAGATCCTTACGGCCCAAGGCAGTAGTCAATCCAGGTGGCTGATACTGCCGCCCAGCGACAAGACTGCCGTAGGAAGCGTATACGACTCCCGGGAACAGCGTTGCGGCGAGTAGCTCAATGAGCTGAGTGGCGTCCACGCCCGCACCTTCTGCGACGCTGACGGCTTCTCCCATCGATTCGATGGCGCAGGCGATGAGGTAGTTGCCGATGATCTTCACGACGTTCGCTCGTCCCGGAGAGCTCCCCAGGCGCCACGTCTTCGCGCCGATGATGTCAAGCAGAGGCTGGACGCGCTGGATGAGTGTCTCATCGCCGGCGGCCAGGATGTTCAGGCTGCCTGTTTCGGCGACCGGCACCCGCCCGAAGACGGGTGCCGAGACGTACCCCACCCCGAACTCTGCGTGTAGCTGAGCTGCCCGCTCGGCGAGTGCCGGGCTGATGGTCGAGAGATTGACGTGTACGGTTCCTGCCGGGACGTCCCTCAGCAGATCGGGTTGAAGCAGCACCTCGGTGACCGCTTCGTCGTTGGACAGCATCGAGAAGACGATGCCGGCCTGGAACGCCTCGACTGGTGTAGCCACCGCCGTCGCGCCCGCGTTCACGAGCATCAATCCAGGCTCCGGCGAGCGATTCCACACGGTGACGTCGTGGCCGGCTTTGAGGAGGTTCTGGGCGATGGGTCGCCCCATCGCTCCGAGGCCGATGACGGATACGCGCGTCACGCGTCGGCGCCGATCTCAGCGGTGGCGATGAGGGTTGCGCGCGCGAGAATGTGTGAGGCCATCACGAATCCGAGGTAGGCGGGAGTGGCATCGGGCTGAACGTCGATGTGGTCGACGTCGAGGGCGTGCACCGTGAAGTAGTACCGATGGGCGCCGTGGCCGGCTGGCGGTGCGGCGCCGATGAATCGTGCGAGACGCGCGTCGTTGGGCAGCTGGAAGGCGCCGGCCGGGATCGTGGTGGAGTCGGCGTCACCGGCTCCCGCCGACAACGACGTCACGGTCGCGGGGATGTTGGCGACCGCCCAGTGCCAGAACCCGGAGCCGGTCGGTGCGCCCGGGTCGTAGGCGGTGACGGCGTAGCTCTTGGTTCCCTCGGGGGCGCCGGTCCAGGCGAGGTGGGGGGAGATGTCTCGTCCGCCAGGAACTCCGAACGCTCCGGAGTACTGGTCGGTCGGGAGGGGCTGACCGTCGGCGATGGTCTCGCTGACGAGCGAGAACTGCGGAACCTCGGGGAGACGTGCGAACGGGTTGTTGTGCTGGGTCATGATGTCTTTCTTTCGGAGTAGCGGTGAACGATGGTGCGGGTCAGCGGATGGTCGGCTGCGGGGTGCGTGAGCCGCGCAGCATGGCCAGGGCGATGAGCGGGATCAGCCCGACGGCGACCATCGCGGCACCGACCGCAGAGGGTCCGGTGACGCCGAGCACGGAAGTCATCGCGATACCTGCCACCCAGGAGCCGAGTGCGACTCCTCCGTTGTAGGCCGCGACTGCCGACGCTGCGGCGAGGGTCGGTGCCGAGCTTGCGTAACGGATGGAGAGCCCCGTCGCGAGAGGCGGGACGCACAGTCCTGCAGCTCCGACGAGGAAGAACAGGGCGAATGTCGCCACGACGTTCGTGGAGAACGGCACGAGCAGAGCGAGCGCGACAGCGCCGATGATGGTCGCTCCGACGAACGTTCCGATCGCGTGCTTGTCGCCGAGTCTTCCGGCGACATTGGTGCCCAGCAGGCAGCCGATACCGAAGACGACGAGCGCAATCGGGATCGTCCACTGCGCGACACCGGTGCGGTCAAGGAGCAGTGGCTGGATGTAGCTGAACGCGGCCATGACCCCACCACTGACGACGGCGGTTGCGGCGAGTACGAGCCAGATCTTGCCCTGGGCGAAGGCACGCAGCTCGGTCCGGATCGAGGATGCGTCCGTCGGAGCCGTCGACGAGGCGACGCGCGCGATAACGATGGCAGCGACAATGGTGAGAGCGGTGAGCACCCAGAAGGTGCCGCGCCATCCGATGAGCTGCCCCAGGAACGCGCCGAGCGGCACTCCCGCCACGGTGGCGAGGCCCACACCGCTCATCATGAGACCAAGGGCGCGGGACGCGAGATGAGGGCCAGCGGCGGTAGTGGCCGCCACGGCCGCAACCGCCCAGAACGCACCGGTCGCAACGGCCGAGATGAATCGTGCGATAAGGCTGGTCTCATAGCTGCTGCTGAGCGCGGTGAACGCGTGCCCTGCGGCGAACACGAGCAGTGCGACCACCAAGGTTGCGCGGGGCGAGATCCGGCGAGTGGCGATGGCCATCACCGGGGCTCCGATGACCATGCCGATGGCGAAGATCGTGATGAGCATTCCGGCTGCGGATTCCGTCACCGCGAGGTCTTCGGAAATCTGGGTCAGCAGTCCGGCGATGATGTTCTCGGTCGTGCACATCAAGAACGCGCCGATCATCAGGATCGGGACGATGGCGGGCATCCGCTGCTTCGGGGTTTTGGCTGTTCGAGATCCGGCGGCGGCTGTCGGAAGGGTATCGGTATCGGGCATCAGAACGAGGTCCTGTCTTCGCTGGAATGAATGGTGCGGCGCAGTGACGTTGGTTCTCGTGTGCGGCGTCTCCGGGTCGGGAACGAGCCGGTACAGCTACTAGAAAACAGCCGAAACCATGGGCGCGGAACGCCCTGTTGTGACGTGGTCTGACAGGGCACCCCAGAACGCTCCGCGCCGATTTAGGCTGAAAGGGTGGACAGAAAAGCAGAGATCAAGACGTTTCTTGCATCCCGTCGCGCCAAGCTCACCCCCGAGGAAGCCGGTGTCCCGACGTTCGGCGGCCTGCGGCGGGTGCCGGGCCTTCGCCGCGAAGAGGTCGCCCACCTCGCCGGTGTCAGCGTCGACTACTACGCGCGCATCGAGCGCGGCCAAACGCGGGGCGTGTCGACCGACGTTCTCGACGCGATAGCCAACGCCCTCCAGCTCGACGACGCCGAACGTGAGCATCTCGTCGACCTCGTGCAACCCTCCGGGCCAGCCGGTTCCGTGCGCCGCATGGCGAGGCAAGTCACCAAGTCACGAGTCTCGGCCAGCATCCAACTCGTTCTCGATGCCATCGCCGTCCCCGCCATCGTCCAGAACATCCGCGGCGACCACGTCGCCACCAACGCACTGGGACGCGCGCTCTACGGTCACGCGGACGATGACCACTCCGTACCGTTCAACTATTCCCGGTTCGTGTTCCTCAACCTTCGCGCGGCGGACTTCTACCGCGACTTCGCCCAGATGAAGCGAAACAACGTGGCGCTCCTGCGACAGGCCGTCGGGCGTGCCCCGCACGACGACGGACTGATTCGACTGGTCGGGGAGCTGTCAACGGCAAGCGCCGAGTTCCGTGAGGTGTGGGCCTCTCACAATGTGCTCCGCTACAAGTCCGGCACCAAGCGCTATCACCACGAACTGGTCGGTGACGTCGAGTTCGGCTACGAATCATTCGAGCTCACCAGCGACCCCGAGTTCCTCCTCCTCGTCTACACCGTCGAACCCGAATCTCCCACAGCCCAGGCGATGCAACTACTCGCGAACTGGAACCTGGAGGAGCCGGTGGAATTCGAGCCCCGCAGGCAAAGCCACCCGACAGAAAACTGACTGTGATGCCGTGAGGCATTCGCATCAGCATGCGCATAGATTGGAAAGACCGTGTCCCGCATTTTCATCACCGGATCTACGGACGGCCTGGGATTGGCCGCAGCCAAACTGCTGGTCTCTCAAGGGCACACTGTCGTTGGTCACGCTCGCAACGAATCTCGAGCTCGCGGTGCACGGTCAGCCGCCCCCGACTTCGAGGACGTGCTGATCGGAGACCTCGAATCCATGGGCAGCGTCCGAGCACTCGCAGAATCCGCCAACGCCTCCGGCCGATTCGACGCAGTCATCCACAACGCGGGGATCGGGTTCCGCGAACCTCGCAAACGCACAACCGTCGACCGGCACGCCCATGTGCTGGCGATCAACGTCCTCGCACCCTACGTCCTCACGTCCCTCATGACGCGACCGGATCGACTCGTGTATCTCTCGAGCGTCATGCACCGCTCCGGAGATGACTCCCTTGCGGACCCCGACTGGAACTCAAGACGATGGGACGGATCGCAAGCCTACGCGGACACGAAGCTCTTCGACGCGGTACTCGCCTTCGCCGTGGCTCGCAGATGGCCAGACGTGCTCAGCAACGCCGTCGAACCCGGCTGGGTGGCAACAAAAATGGGCGGCCGTTCCGCGTCGGACAATCTTGCGCTCGGTCATGTCACTCAAGCATGGCTTGCCGCAGGCAGCGAACCTGGTTCCCACGTGACCGGGGAATACTTCTATCACCAGCGGAAACTGACGCCGGACTTCGCAGTCCGCTCGACAGACTTCCAGGAGAAACTCCTGCGAACCCTCGAGGAACTCACCGGAGTCGCACTGCCCGAATGACGGTCGTTCGCGACGTTACTCGACATGTGTCTCCGCCTCAGATCACAAGGAGTAGAGATCAGTCGAGGCCATCGCCGTCATCCCAGATCGTGAAGGCGCCATTAACTGTGTAGCCACGCGTGGATTTGATTTCTAGTAGTACTGTTCGGCCATGATCAGTGATGAGGCATACTGAGCGACCCGGGCCAATTTCAAGGTCACCCTCACTCTGTGCCTCAGCGAGGGTTCGACAGTCTTTCTGCCCTAATTTTTTACCCCTAGGGACAATAGCAACCTCACTGTAGAACCAGACTATCCCATCACTGAAGACCGTCTGGACGCTGAGGTCGGCGGTATCAACAGCGCCTCGACGGGGAGGAGACTGATCCAGGTTCGGCCCCATCTGTTTGTCGAAGCGGTAATCGCCGGTCCATAGAATTCCTGTGGTTTTGGCCTCATCGCTTGGACTGTCAGTTTCATCTGCCGATGGGACGGCATTCGGCTCGCTGGTGCTTGGTGTTGAAGAAGGTGGATCGACCACTACGGGCATGGCGCTCGGAGGAGAAGAAATCTCTTCCGGCGAGTCATTATCGCCAGGGGGGATGAGCGTGAACGCGGCCGCGGCGAAAGCCCCGATTCCACCGAGGATTGCACCCCAGGCTATGAACGCCTGGTACCGCTTCGCCCTTTTGCGGTCTTCTGGCGTTTCTTGTGGATCATCCGACATGCCAAAACCCCCACTTACGTGTGCATTAAATATGCTCAGAAATCTGCGTGAGGTAACCCCTAATTGCCGCCTGTAGCGAGGTTGTTACTTGACCTTGAGGTGAATGACCCGACGGCCTGAGGCCGCGCGAGTTCATCGACAGGGCGTAGCTCCGGAGAAGGCGACGGTGACCGCACAAAAGCCTTACGCGGTCCGCTTCTCCGCCTGGGCCGCGAAGGTCCTCGACACCCTGCCCGAGCACGTCGAAGACATGGTGTGGGACGTCTTGGACGCAACTGCCGGGGCCAGGGCGTTTCCGATCGTATCCACGGCCGCATACACCGTTGCCACCCCAGCAGCAACGCGTAGCCGCCCGGTAGTCACCAGCGCCCCCAGGAGCGGTCGGCACCGAGCTGGATCTCCCGCAGGCACTCGCGGCAATCCGGCATGCCTTCCACCACGCGGCCCTTCTCCGTCGAACAACTGAACCCGCACAGCGCCCTCGGCAGGGGGCGCCGGGGGTCACTGGCCGTGGCGTGGACGCCATAGCCCCGCACATTCCGGACGACCGGCCTCCCGCCGTCGTACGGGGCGACCTCCGGCCAGGTGCAGACAGCCTCCGGCGTGGTGCAGCGCATCCGCAGGTCGGGGCCCTCCCAACTCGCCCCCAGCCGGGCCTCGGCCGCCGCGTCGACGCCGTCGGCCAGGCGCTCGAAGGACAGGTCGTAGTCCCTCATATGCCTCCAACTGCCCGGCTCCTGCTTCCGGAGCAGCTCACGGAACTCCAGCAACACCCGCTCCAGGTCGCGCCCTCGTGGTCATAGGCGCCGGGAGACTTCTTCATCGGCATCGCACTGCTCCTTGTCCACGCGCGCTGGTGAGCAGAGTGTGCCGGGACCGAGGGCGCAGACAAAAGCCGTTCCCGCTCGCCAACTGGCCCTCTATCGTGAGCCCGTGACGACGAACGACCTATGGCGACCGCTGTCCGAGCGGGCCAGCGCTACTGCGCCTGCCCTGCGCACTTCGGTCTCCGGGGCGCTGGAAACCCAGCTCCGGCAGTGGACCCACCGCGCGATCAGCCGGTACGACACAGACCTGGACCGCATCGTGCTGCGCTGCGACCTGCGCGACTCCCGCCGGTGTCGGCAGCACGAGTTCGTGGAGGGGGTAGATCCGCCCGCTGACTGGAACCCCGAGCTGGACCACCTTGCCTACTGCACGCCCCGCGCACTACTGCCGGACGTCATCGACGCATGGCTGCACCTGACCGCGCCCGCCGCACCCGTCAGGACGCTGCCGGCCCTTCCGAACCAGCCCGCGACCGGCATGGACATCTTTATGTCCGCCTTGGGCGGGTTTGGCGCGCTGCAGCCCCGTTACCTGCTGCGCGATGAGCTGCAACAACTCCTGGACGATGGCAGGTCTGCGTACACGCTGCGCGCCGACCAGGCGGGCCTGCGTCAGCGCGTCGACCCGACGGTGGAAGCGCTCGCCAAGGCCGCCGTGACAAGCGCGGACCAGGACCCGGCACGCGGGTCGGCCGGCGACCACCTGAAACGGGCCTGGACAGCCGCGTACGCACTGCATCCGGAACCCGGGAAGGCGTACGGCGAGGCGATCAAGGCCGTCGAAGCCGCAGCGCACGCCACGGTGGAGCCGAACAACAGCAAAGCCACGCTGGGCACCATGATCAAGGTCATGGAGAACACCCGGGACCGATGGGTGGTCGGCATCGGCTCCGAGCCCAGCAGCGCTGCGGCGGAGACGGTCGCGCGGATGATGCGCCTGCTGTGGACGGGCCAGACCAGTCGGCACGGCGGTTCCCACCGCACGCGCGAGGAGACCACCACCGAAGCACGAGCCGCAGTACATCTCGCTGTCGCCCTGCTGAACTTCTTCACCGACGGCATCCTCGCCAAGCAGCCGCCCGCGTCCTGAACCGGGACGATGAGGGCCCCGGTGGTCAGGGCCGCGCCGACGTCAGCACGGGCCCGCTCCAGCACCACTGACGGCGGCCAGGGGCGGGCACCAACGCGGTGTCACGCTGTGAGGCTAGAGGTTGTCCCATACGAGGTGTGAGTTATCCGGTGAGGGCCAGGTTGTGGAGCCGGGCGATGCCGAGCATGGCCTGGTGAACGCCGCGGCCTTTGAGGCGACACTCGCGCAGGGCGTGGCCGGGTCGGCCGAGGCGGTCCGTGACCCGGCCGACGGGGCGCAGGTCCGTGTCGTCGGGAAGGAGCCGGGCGAGTGCGGCCGACTCGGAGGCGCCGAGCCTCCAGTTGTCGAGCAAGAGCACGGTCGCGTCGAGCAGTTCGGGATGTCGAGGATTTCGCTGTGCTGCGCCTCCTCCAGAGGGGTGCGTAGGCGTTCCGCGTCCCGCGGCGGCGACTGGGGCGGTGCGTCGCTCCAACGAGGGGGGTAGGTCACCCTCTTGTCGACTCGTGTCGAGGGTGCGCTGAGAATCCGCGCCGGTGATCACGTCACTCCATGGCCCGTCGGAGGTCCGACGGGCCGTCCGGAGCGTCCACGCCCATGGTCCGCAGGACGTCACACACGTGGAGGGCGACCAACAGACGGAGTTTGTCCTGCTGGACAGGTCTGCCCCGCAGTTGTTCGCTTCGGCGGACTCTGTGCAGAACGGTGTTCTTCGCGATGTGGAGTTGGGAGGCGACCGCTGAGAGACTCCGATCGTTCTCCAGGTAGCACAGGAGGGTCTCGCGCAGCGCGTCCTCGGTGGGCCCGTTGTGTGCCAGGGCGCCGAGTTCGCGTTCCACGAAAGCGCTCAGGGCCGCTGGTCTCGGCGACAGCAGGCCGAACACTTCCAGGGCGTGGAAGTCGAAGACGGATGTCGTGGACGCCGGGACCGAACAAGCGATGCGCTCGGCTTCCTTCGCCTGCGCGTGGCTCACCCGGAAACCCGAGACGCCGTGAGCGGGCAGACCCACCGCGATCCGTGCTCCGGCGGGTACGGTCGGCTCTTCGGCCAGAGACCGGCTCTCGTCGTCGGTCCGGCCCCACGCCCAGACCCGTCCGGGATCGGCGGGAACGACCAAGGCGCTGCGGCAGCCGAGATCCCGCAAGGCCTGCTCGGCGACAGCGCAGAGGCGTGCCTTGGTGTCGTCGGTGGTGGAGCCGACGCTCCACGCCACCAGGGCGACGTGTTCGGCCCGCAGGTCGTAGCCCAATCGGTCGGACGCCTTGTCGATGTCGATCACCGCGTCTTCGGTGAGCACGGCGAGCGTCGTCTCGTGCTCGATCGCCGTTCTCGTCGACATCCAGCGGCCCCGCTCGGCGTCGAACCGCTGGGCGAGTCTCGCGCTCAGGGAATGCAGCCCCTCCGTCATGTCGAGAGAGATCTGTTTCATGGCGGCGTGCGTCGATTGCGCCGCTTCGTCGGCGCCGAGAGCGTCGAAGAGCTTGTCCACGAAGTAGGCGTGGGCGGTCTGGAGTCCCAGAAAGGACTGTTCGAGAGAGAGCATCCGGGGCAGGCCGTCCAGGACGCCGTTCACGAGGCGGGTCAGCAGCGAGGTCGGCGGGTGGGTTCCCCCGCCGAGCACGATGACCGCCCACAGTCCGAACACCTCGGCCTTCTCGTTCCTCGGAGGCTTGTCCGAGGGCCGACCCGACAGCCCCACGGCGTCCGACATGGGCATCTCGTACGCGGTCTCGATCGCCCACGCGGTCGCCTGCTCCCCCACCCGGAGAATGACCTCGGCGATGACGTGCGGATCCGTCGCCGTGTCGGCCAGGACTCCTGGCCGCGAAGGACGCAGCAGGGCCATCCAGGGCCGCGCTGGGTCAGGAATCGGCACGATACCTCCGCGGGCCTCGGGATGCGTACGGCTCGGCTTCGACGCCGGGCGGGCCGGTAGGCGCTCCGCACGGCCGCACGCGACATCGCGATACGGAGCCGGGGGCGCCCGCGTCCATGCTAGGCCGTGTCCGCGAGGCGGCGCCCGCCGCGCGATGCCAGGCACCGGACGAGCGGGGCGAACACGTGGACCTGGACACGTCCGACCGGAACCGGCCTGGGAGCGTGGTCGATTTCCGGTACGGCCGAGGCGCTGTCCGCCCGCGACCGCGGGCACGGGGCCGTTGCGCCACGGGAGCAGTCCGGTCGAAAAACAATGTGATCCTGGCGCAATGGGGAGAGCGGCGAATTCTGTAACGTCGTCCGACAAGGCTCGGGTATATCCGAGACGGTCCGCAGGAAAAGCGTCGACCCAAGGAGTACAGAAGAATGCGTGAGACGACTGCCACGATGGATTCGAGCACCATTCCCACCCGTGAGGAAATAGTGGCGCGGGCAGCGGCTATCGTCCCGGTTCTGCGCGAGAACTCGACCCTCACCGAGAAGGACCGCCGAGTCGCCGACGCGAGCATTCAGGCGCTGCGTGCGTCCGGACTCGCGCGACTGGCGACCGAGAGGCAGTTCGGCGGATACGAGTCCGACCTGCTCACTCAGCTGCTCGCGCTGATCCGGATCGGAAGCGGCTGCTCCTCCACCGGCTGGGTGGAGGCGATCCTCCTCGCCGGACGCGAGATGATCAAGGGGCTCACCGAGGAAGCGAAGCGGGACGTGTTCGGCGCGGACCCCGACGCCCACATGTTCACCTCGCAGTCCCCCACCGGCACCATCACGAAGGTGCCCGGCGGTTACGTCGCCAACGGGAAATGGGGCTTCTGTTCCGGGTCCGACCACGCCGCCTGGGGCTTCCTCATGTGCCTCGCGAAGGACGACGCAGGCGTCCCGACCGGCATGGCGATGGCGGTCGTGCCGAAGGAAGAACTGATCAAGCACGACGTCTGGCACGTCGCGGGGATGTCCGGCACCGGCAGCAACACCTGGGAGGCGCAGGACGTCTTCGTCCCGGAGCACCGGGCCGTCCTCAACGTCGCGATACGTCCCGGGTCGACCACCGCGATGTCGCTGACCCTGCTGGCCGTCGTCCTGGGAACCGCCCGCGGCGCCCAGGAGTTCGTCGTGGACCAGCTCACGTCGGGCCGCGCCGTCACCTACTCGAAGATCGCCGACGCCGCGCAGTCGCCGATCGTCCACGTGTGGCTGGCCGAGGCGGTGGCGCTCTTCGACCGCGCCGAAGCGCTGCTGCGCGACGCTGCCGCCACCACCCAGGGATGGCTCGACGCCGGGACGCCCGTCCTTCCCCTCGACGGCGCACGCATGCGGTACGGCATCGCCGACGCGCTGGAGAGCGTCAGGCTCGGCATGAACAAGCTGCTGGACCTGGGAGGAGCGAGCAGTTTCGCGGCGTCCCACCCGCTCCAGCGCATGTGGCGCGACGTCGAGGTCGGCAGCCGGCACGCGCAGCTCAACAACTACGTTCCCCGCGAGGACTACGGTCGGACGCTCCTCGGAAACACCGACGTCCTCTCCATCATCGAATGATCCGGCGTCCCCTCACCATTCTCTGAACGACAGACCAGGAGCCTCTTATGTCGGACACCGGTATTCGACCCGAGATAGCCGCGATCGTGGACCGTATCGATGAAATGCGGCCGAGGATCGCCGCGTCGGGCGGCGAGGCGGATTCCTCTCGCCGCATCGCGCAGAACGTATTCGACGAAGTCGCCGCGACCGGTGCCTTCAGCATCTCGGCACCGACGAAGTTCGGGGGCCTCGCCGCGAACACCCGCGAAGCCCACGCCGTGGCCCGCGCTCTCGGGCGCGGTGACGGCAGTCTGGCCTGGGTCCACGGCATCCTCGACTCGGGCGCCTGGGTGGTCAGCCTCATGGACGGGCAGGCGCAGCAGGAGGTCTGGGGCGCCTCCGGCGGCATCGACTCGTTCATCTCGATCGTGCTCGCGACGACCTCCGACACCGAGAGGGTCGAGGGCGGCTACCGGGTGACGGGCAAGTGGGGCTACGGGACCGGCAGCACGCACGCCACCTGGTCCCTCCTCGGCATCCCGCTGAAGAATTCCCGCGATGAGGTCGTCGACGCGGGTCTCGCGCTCATCCCCACCGCGGAACTCACCTACGAGGACAACTGGTTCGTGGCCGGGATGCGCTCCACGGCGAGCGTGACGCAGGTCGCGAACAACCTGTTCGTCCCGGCTCACCGGGTCTTCCCGCTGACCGCCGCGGTCGAGGGCGGTTACCTGGGCGACAATCCCGAACCGACGTACAGGACGGTCTTCGTCCCCTCGCTCTTCATGAAGCTCGTCGGACCCCATCTCGGGCTGGGACGTGCGGCGCTCGACTTCGTCGTCGCGAAGGCCGAGAGCAAGGCGATCGCCTACACCGGCTACGCGAAGCAGGCGGACTCCGCCGTCTTCCAGAGCGCCGTGGCGAAGGCCTCCGTGCGCCTCGGCGCCGCGGAGGCACTCGCCGCGCAGGTCGCCGACGACATCTACTCGGCGACCGAGCGCGACCACTACGCCCCGTACTCCGAGCGCATCGAGATGCGCGCCAAGGCCGGATGGATCGTCGAGACGGTCACCGGCGTCATCGAGGAACTCGTCACCGCTCACGGTTCCGCCGGATTCGCGGAGTCCTCCGCGCTGCAACGCGTCTGGCGCGACCAGGCGACGGCGGCACGTCACGGACACACCCTGTCCGCCAGCGGCTACGAGGCATTCGGAAAGGTGCTCTGTGCCCGGCAGGACGACGCACGCTTCGTCCTGCCCATCGTCTGAGCGCCGTGACCCGACGTGCCGCATCCATCAGGAGAGCAGGAGGAGACGCCGCATGACTGCGACGCAATCAGGGCCCCGGATCTCCACGGAGGACTTCCGCTTCGCCTTCCGATCACATCCGGCGGGGGTGGCGATCGTGACCGCCGACGCGGGCGACGGACCGGTCGCCATGACGGTGAGTTCGGTGGCCTCGGTGTCCATCGACCCGCCCACGCTCATGTTCTCGGCGTCGGCCGGTTCATCGAGCACCCCCACCATCCGCAGCGCCGAGACCCTCGTCGTGCATCTGCTGGCGGCCGACCACGTGGAACTCGCGAAGCTCGGGGCGCGCAGGGGAGCGGAGCGGTTCGGCGACGACGTCCACTGGGGCCGACTGCCCACGGGTGAGCCGTTCTATCCGGACGCGAACTGGCTGCGGGGCCGAGTGATCCGACGTCTCGACGTCGAGGGCGCGACGATCATCGTCGTGGAGGCCGTCGAAGCGCGACCGCGGGACGACGGCATGTCAGTGGACCCGACGCCTCTGGCCTACCACAACCGCCACTGGCACGTGCTCACCGACCGATCCATGCTGCCGCCCGCCGTCGCCCCCTTCTACGCGGTCTACGGACGCGAGTAGGGCGCCCCGGCCGGGGTCCTCGCCGACCCCACAGGGGGGGGAGCCGACACACCATCAGACGAGGAGAAGTGACATGGCCAGCGAACGTATCAGCCGAGTTCCCGCACCGGTGGTCCCCGGTATCTCGGACAGCACCCGTGTGACGGCCGGGGACCTGTTGTTCATCTCCGGCCAGGTCGGGTTCGAGGAGGACGGCTCGGTACCGCGGACCTTCGCCCGCGCGATCGAACTCACCTACCGCGAACTCAAGCGGGCGCTGACGGCGGCCGGGGCGACGTACCAGGACCTCGTCCGGGTCAACGTGTACATCACCCACCTGGACCAGGAAAGGCTCACGACCTGGCGCACGGTACGCGACACCGTCGTGGACGCCCCGCTGCCGTCCGCCAGCACCGTGATCGGCGTCCACTCCCTGTACAACGGCGCGACGATCGAGATCGACGCGATAGCCGCCGTCTAGCACGGTGACCGGCTCGGTGTCCGGCTCGCCCCGCGTGCCGGACACCGAGCCGGCATTCCGGAGAGGAGACCTGCCATGCCTTCGTGGACTGCCGTCTTCCCCCTCCACGCCCCGAAGGGCGCTTTTGGGGTCCACATCTTCATCGTGCACGCGGAACACCGCGGGGAGGCCCGCCGACTGGCCCTGGCGCAGGCCGACCTCCCCGACGCACGGCGCCACCGCCGCAACGCGGTCCTGGCCAAAGAGGGCCTCACCGTGACCGCGCTCCCGTCCGACTGGGGCGTACCGGCGGTTTGATCCGCCCGACCGGCAAGCGCGCAGCCGTGACGGGTCGTACCGGCCGGGGCGACGCCCGACCGGACGGCCCCCGGCTCCAAGGCGCTCGACCTAGAAAGTTCTCCATGAAAAACACTGGAAGCACCGGTACGTCCGCGGTCGACTGGGAGGAGCGCGTCGATCTCGACCGTATGCGCGATGCCCGGCTGGCCCGGCTGAAGGCGCAGCTCGACTCCTCCGATCTCGGAGCGGTGCTGGCTTTCGACTTCTCCAACATCCGCTACATGAGCGCCACCCACATCGGCACGTGGGCGGTGGACAAGCTGATCCGTTTCGCACTCCTCACACGCAACACCGACCCGGTGGTGTGGGACTTCGGGTCGGCGGCGAAACACCATCAGATGTACAACCCGTGGCTGGACCTGACGACCGCGGAGATGGACGCCGACCCGAACGCTCCCCACGAGGGAGCCAAACGCCCCCGGCTGGAAACAGGCGCTCGGGCCGGGATATCGACCCTTCGCGGTGCCTTCCCGCCCGGCGCGGAGATCGCCGAAGGGGTGGCCAGGAAGATCAAGCGGGAGCTGGAGAAGTTCGGACTCGCCGACCAGCCGCTGGGGGTCGACGTGATCGAACTGCCGATCCTCTTCGCACTCCAACGGGAGGGCATCGACGTCGTCGACGGTCAGCAGGTGTTCATGGAGGCCCGCCGGGTGAAGACCCCCGACGAGATCCGCCTGCTCACCCAGGCCGCCTCGATGGTCGACGCCGCCTACGAGGACCTCTACCGGTTCCTGCGCCCCGGAGTGCGTGAGAACGAAGCGGTCGGCCTGGTGGCGAAGACCCTCTACGATCTCGGCTCGGAGTACGTGGAGGGCGTGAACGCCATCTCGGGCGAACGCTGTTCACCCCACCCCCATGTGTTCTCCGACCGCCTCATCCGGCCCGGCGACCCCGCGTTCTTCGACATCCTGCACAGCTTCAACGGCTACCGCACCTGCTACTACCGCACGTTCGCCGTCGGCTCCGCGAGTTCCGCGCAACGCGACGCCTACACACGGGCCCGCGAGTACATGGACCGCGCGATCGCCCTCGTGCGCCCCGGGGCGACGACCGCCGACATCGTGTCCGTGTGGCCGACGGCGCAGGAGTTCGGTTTCGCCGACGAGGAGGCCGCCTTCGCGCTCCAGTACGGACACGGGGTCGGCCTGTCGATCTGGGAAAAGCCGAT
The DNA here is from genome assembly GCF_044757425.1 of Streptomyces sp. NPDC091281. Classification (NCBI taxonomy): domain Bacteria; kingdom Bacillati; phylum Actinomycetota; class Actinomycetes; order Kitasatosporales; family Streptomycetaceae; genus Streptomyces; species Streptomyces sp. NPDC091281. The sequence goes on from NZ_JBIVUY010000003.1 coordinate 632,654, forward strand.
CTTCTCCCGGCTGACCTCCCTCGATCACCCCGAAGTGCTCCGTGAGGGCAACGTCTTCGCGCTGGAGACCTATTGGCCGTCCGCCGACGGCTGGGGTGCCGCTCGCATCGAGGAAGAACTCGTGGTGACGGCCGACGGGTGCGAGGTCATCACGAAATTCCCCGCCGAGGAGCTGCTCGTGGCCGGTCGGCGGTACCACACGGTCGGGGGGCCGCTCAGCCTCGAGCGCGATTCCCAGTCGCATCTCAACACGGCGTGGGGGAAAGGCGAACGATGACCACGCTCGGGTTTCTCGGCCTGGGTTCCATGGGGGCCGGCATGGCCGCTCGTCTGGTCGACGCGGGGTACGACGTCGTGGTCTGGAACCGCTCCGAAGGTGCCGCCCGCCCGCTCGTGGCGGTCGGTGCCCGAAGGGCGTCCGGCATCCGGGAGGCACTGTCGACGGATGTGTCGTTCTCTATGCTCGCGAACGACGCGGCCGTGGAGGCGGTCCTGGACGAATCCGCGACGGCCGCGCTCGCGGGCCGTACCCATGTCGTGATGGCGTCGATCAGCCCCGCACTGGCCGACCGGCTCGCCGACGCGTTCGAGCGGGCCGGGTCGGTCTACGTCGCCGCCCCTGTGCTCGGCCGTCCGGCCGCGGCCGCGGCGGGACGGCTCGACATCCTTGCCGCCGGTCCCGCCACCGCGCTGGACGCGCTGGACGCCTTTTTCCGTGTGCTGGGCACACGGACCTGGCGGCTCGGCAGCCGCCCTTCGGTGGCGAACGCGGTGAAGGTGGTGGTGAACTACAACATCGCCCATGCCCTGCAAGCCATCGGTGAGTCCGTGGCGATGATCGAGCGTCGGGGCGTGGAGCCGGCGCTGTTCACCGAGTTGCTGGCGAGCACCCTCTTCGGTGGAGTCGTCCATACCGGCTACGGTGATCTCATAGCCCGGGGCGCCTACACTCCGCCGGGCTTCCGTATGGCTCTCGGCCGCAAGGATCTCGGGCTCGTGGAAGAGGTCGCCAGGTCTGCAGGGGTCAATCCGGTCACTCTCGCGCCTCTGGTCGAGGTTTTCGAACGCGCGCTGGCCGAACCGGAGTTGCGGGACTGCGACTGGAGCGCCATCGCCGAGGTCACCCGCCGCGGCCTCCTCTGACTCCGAGCGGCTGCCCGGCTGCCCGGCTGCCCGGCTGCCCGCACGGTGACCCGGGCGGGTACCGGATGCGAAACCGGCTCACCGACGCGCGGTCCGGCCCGACGGGCTCGCCCGGCTCAGTCCGCGGCGAACACCTCCGGGTGCGCGGCCAGTTCGAGACGGCTGCGGCGGATGTGCCGGTACAGGACCTGCTCGGCCTCGTCGGCGTCGCGCTGTCGGAGCGCGTGGACGATGAGGTGGTGGTCGTGGTGCACGCTGCGGTCACCGTTGCGGTAGAAGAGCCGGGTGGCGGCCCGGCGGTAGTGCTGGGTGCGATCCCAGAAGTTGTGCACGATGTCGCCGAGCACGCTCGTCGAGGCGGCCTCCAGGCACGACAGGTGGAATGTGCGGTCCAGGGCGAGGAAACGCTCGACGTCGTCGGACGCCTCCATCGCGCCCGCCAGGGATCCCAGCGTGTCGATCGTCCCGGCGGAGAGCAGCGGGACGTTCATCCGGAGAAGGAGCGGCTCAAGGCGTTCACGCACCAGGTACATCTCCTGGCACTCGTCGACGGTCAGCTTCGTCACCCAGGCACCGGTGTTGGCGACCAGCGTCACGAGGCCCTCCGCCTCCAGCATGCGCAGGGCCTCCCGGACCGGCAGCCGACTGGCCCCGTGCCTGACCGCCAGTTCGTCCTGACGAACGCGGTCGCCCGGGAGATACTCTCCCGCCAGGATCGCGTCGCGCAGCGTCGCGGCGATCCGCGCGCCCGTGGCACCGTGGCTCGTCGGGGCCGAGGTCGAGGCCATGAGGCTTCCTTCCGTCATCGTTCCGGGTGCGCCGGGTGCCACAGCACCCGGTCGGCTCCATTCTCGTACGCCTTGCCGCCGGGGTAGCTGACCAGCTCGAACTGGAGGCCCCACGGGCTGCGGAAGTAGATCCATCGCTGTCCTTCGGCCGATTGCCCGCTGGCGGTGGGCGCACCCATGACGTCGACGTCGTGGTCACGCAGGTATCGGACGGCGACGTCCAGGTCGTCGACATAGAGGGCGATGTGGTAGCCGCCGATGTCGCTGTTTCGCGGCTGCGGCGCCTGCCCGTCCGCGGACTCGTAGAGGAACACCTCGAAGTTGGCGCCATGGCCCAGTCGGTAGAACCTGATCTCCTTGATCACGGTGCGTGGATGCACCCCGAGGTGCGTGCGCATCCACGCGTCGTCCGCCTGCTTGCCGCTCAGGCCGTAGACGACGTCGCAGCCCAGGACGTCGACGAGGAAGCGGTGTGCCGCGTCGAGGTCGGGCACCGTGAAACCGATGTGATCGGTTCCCCGGACCCCCGGAATGCCGCGCGAACTACTCGGTGTCATGCACTGCCCCTCTCTCACGTTTTATCCAATGCCACACCTTGAGGTCGACCAACCACCCCTTGTGGGGTATTTGATTATTGCATCGGATCCAATCTGTGCCTACATTGGATCCGATGCAACGTTGGTTGCTCTGCCACGAGGATGGGCGAAGATGCCGAAGAAGAAGCGACTCCAGACAGGCGTCGACTGGCTCGAGCTGTCGACCACGATCACCGACTGGGATGCCGCGGACCCGGCCCTGCTCGGCACGATGCTGTCCCAACTGCACCTCATCCGAGCCTTCGAGGAACTGGTGCTGGACCTCGCGGGCGAAGGCGTCGTCCATGGGCCCGCCCACTCCAGCATCGGCCAGGAAGGCGGCGCCGTCGGTTCGATCGTGGGCCTGCGTTCCCTTGACGGCGTCAACGGATCCCATCGGGGCCACCATCAGTTCCTCGCTAAGGCCCTGACCCATGTGAGCGGTGGCGTCATCGATCCGGCCGCCCCGCTCACCCCGGAGATCCACACGGTGCTCCGGCGCACACTCGCCGAGATCCTCGGTCTCGCGCAGGGATACTGCCGGGGCCGCGGCGGGTCGATGCACCTCCAGTGGTTCGAGGCAGGCGCGCTCGGCACCAACGCGATCGTCGGCGGTGGAGCCCCGATGGCCACGGGCAACGCCTGGGCGCAGAAGCAGGGCGGCACCACCGACATCACGATCAACTACTTCGGCGACGGAGCCGCGCAGATCGGCTCCGTACTGGAGTCCATGAACCTTGCCGCCGCCTGGCAGCTCCCCGTCTGCTTCTTCGTCGAGAACAACCTGTACGCGGTCTCCACCTCTGCCGAAGAAATCACCGCCGACGCACGGTTCTCCGTCCGCGGCCAGGGCTTCGGCATCCCGTCCTGGCGTGTCGACGGGATGGACCCCCTCGCGGTGCACCTCGCGACACAGGCGGCGGTCGAGCGGATGCGTTCGGGCGGGGGTCCCACCGTCGTCGAGGCCGAGGTGTACCGCTTCTTCCACCAGAACGGCCCCTATCCGGGCAGCGCGTTCGGCTACCGCACCAGGGACGAGGAGGCGGCATGGCGTGCGCGGGACCCGCTCGATCTCGTCGCCGGCCACATGGTCCGGCGAGGGCTCCTCGACGAGTCCGCCGTGGCGACGCTGCGGCAACTGGCGCAGAGCGCCATGGCGCAGACCGTAGACCAGCTCCTGGAGAGCGACCCCGCCAGGCCCGGGAAGCGCCGCGTCCGCCACGGGCTCTGGCCCGACACGGGCTTCGTCAACGTCGGCGTGCGGGGCGACGGCAGCGAACTCGACGATCTGCCTCCGCTCGACCTCGTCACACCGAAGCGCCCGCTGAAGTTCGTCGAGGCGGTGGCTCAGGTGATGGACCGCCGTATGGCACAGGACCCGCGCGTCATCGTGATGGGCGAGGACGTGCACCGTCTCAACGGCGGGACGAACGGCGCCACCAGAGGTCTCGTCGAGGCACATGGCGAAGCACGCGTGCTCGGGACACCGATCAGCGAGAACGCCTTCGTCGGTCTGGCGGGCGGACTCGCGCTGGACGGCCGGTTCCGCCCCGTGGTCGAGTTCATGTACCCCGACTTCATGTGGGTCGCGGCCGACCAGGTCTTCAACCAGATCGGCAAGGCGCGCCACATGTTCGGCGGTGACAACCCCGTACCGCTGGTGCTGCGCACGAAGGTGGCCATGGGATCCGGCTACGGCTCGCAACACCTGATGGATCCCGCCGGGATCTTCGCGACCAGCCCCGGATGGCGCATCGTCGCCCCTTCCAACGCCACCGACTACGTCGGCCTGATGAACGCCGCGCTCGCCCTCCAGGACCCGGTGCTCATGATCGAGCACGTCGACCTCTACGGGACGGCCGACGAAGTCCCCGACGGTGAACTCGACTTCGTCATACCGCCTGGGACCGCCGCGGTCCTCCGCGAGGGATCCGATGTGACCGTGATCAGCTACCTGTCGATGGTCGCCCACGCGAAGGAGGCGATCGAGCAGACCGGGATCGACGCCGAACTGATCGACCTCCGCTGGCTGGACCGCGCGTCCCTCGACTGGGACACCGTCGAGAAGAGCGTCAGGAAGACCGGCGCGGTCCTCATCGTCGAACAGGGAGCACGGGGCACGTCCTACGGCGGCTGGCTCGCCGACGAGATACAGCGCCGCTGCTTCGACTGGCTCGACCAGCCTGTCGCGCGCGTGAGCGGGGAAGAGGCGTCTCCGAGCATCTCCCGTGTGCTGGAGCGCGCCGCCATCGCCCGCACCGAAGAGGTGGTCGCGGGCCTGGAAGCCGTTCGCCTCGGATTCGGAGCCTGAACCATGGCCGACATCATCCGCATGCCCGAGGTGCTCGCGGGCGCCGAGGAAGCCTCGATCCAGACCTGGCTCGTCGCTCCTGGCGACACCGTGACCGTGCACCAGCCCCTGGCGGAGCTGGAGACGGACAAGGCCCTCGTCGAACTGACAGCCGAGACCGACGGTGTCATCGGCTGTTTCCTCGCCACGGTGGGAGACAAGGTGGCCGTCGGCGATCCCGTCCTCGTGATGCTCGCACCCGGCGAGACGGACGAACACCTCCGGGAGGCACTGTCGGAGCACGGGCTGTCCACACCGTCCGGACCGACAGCGGCGCCCGGGGAGCCCGAGGCCGCGGCGAGTTCCGGACCAGCCGCCTCACCCCGTCCCGATCAGGCCGCCGCCATTCCTGCCGCCTCCGCGGCGCCGCCGACTTCCGGAGCACCGACCCCACAACCCGGAGATCGGCGGCTCTTCAGCAGCCCGCTCGTCCGCCGGCTCGCCGCGCAGAACGACGTGTGCCTCGAAGACGTCAAGGGCACCGGACCACACGGGCGGATCGTACGCCGCGACCTGGAGGCCCACCTCGCACGGACCCGGCACTCCGCTCCTCGGACGTCCGCGGAACCGGAACCGGAATCGGAGCCGGTGTCGGAGCCGAAGCCGGAGCCGAGGCCGAGGTCGGAGTCGCCGACTGTCGCCGCGTCGAAGGTCACGAGCACACCGCCGCCCGCCGTGGGCGCTCCGCCGTCGACCGCAGGACAAGAACAGCCCACGGCCGGTACGCCGTTCCGTGATGTGCCGATCGACCGGATGCGCGGGGCCATCGCACGACGCCTGACCGACAGCAAGTCCTCGGTCCCGCACTTCTATCTCGTCGCCGACTGCCGCGTCGACGCGCTCCTGGAGCTGCGACGGACCGTCAACGAGAGTGCGCCGAGGAAGATCTCGCTGAACGACTTCGTCGTGAAGGCGGTCGCCGCCGCGCTGGTCGAGGTCCCGGTGGCGAACGCCATCTGGAACGGTGACAGCATCCGCTGCTTCTCGTCGGCGGACATCTCGGTGGCGGTCGCCACCGAGAGCGGGCTCACCACTCCCGTCCTGCGCTCGGTCGAGTCACTGTCCCTGACCCGGGTGAGCGCGACCATGGCCGATCTGGCCGAGCGGGCCCGTGCCGGTCGGCTCAGGCAACACGAGCTGACGGGCGGAAGCTTCACCGTCTCCAACCTCGGCATGTACGGAACCTCGGAGTTCACCGCCATCCTCAACCCGCCGCAATCCGGGATCCTCGCCGTGGGGGCGGTCCGGGCCGCCCCGATCGTGGATCAGGAGGACCGGCTCGTGGTGGGGCACGTCATGACGGTCACGCTCTCCGCCGACCACCGCGTCCTCGACGGCGCAGTCGCCGCCCAGTGGCTCGCGGCGTTCCGACGCCACATCGAGAACCCGCTGACCATTCTCGCCTGACGCCGCCGAGAGGCGATCAGGTGCGCGCCCGCGCGAGGACCGAGGTGTCGCTCACACCCGGCGTAGTGACCAGCGGGGCCGGTTGCTTCCAGCATTTGTGGTCAGCGCGGGCGCGTTCGGCGGCGAGACGGTCGGACGAAAGACCACGGCGGCCTCCCGACCTCCAGCGTCGCACCGCCCCATCGGCACCCAGGTCTTCGGACACCCCGGAGACCGGCTCGGCCGCAAGCGGGTGCTGGTGCTGGTGCTGAGCCTGCTGCTGATGGGGGGGCGCAACTTTCGGCATCGGTCCGCTGCCCACGCGCCCGACGATCGGCACCGTCACTCTGGTGCTGCTCACGCTGCTGCGGCTGGTGCAGGGCTTCGCCCTCGGCGGCGAGTGGGGCGGGGCCGTACTACTGGTCTCCGAGCACGGCGACACCCGCCGCCGCGGCTTCTGGGCCTCCTGGCCGCAGACCGGCGCACCCGCCGGACAACTGCTCGCGACGGGGGTGCTGTCCGTCCTGACCGCCGTGCTCTCCGACTCCGCCTTCGGCAACTGGGGTTGGCGCATCCCGTTCCTGCTCTCCGGCGTCCTCGTCGTCGTGGGCCTCTGGATACGCCTCTCCCTCGACGAGTCCCCCGTCTTCCGGCAGGCGCAGGCCCGCGCCGCCGCACGCGACGCGGCCCGGAAGGCCGCCGAGAAGCCCCCGCTCCTCGACGTGATGCGACACCACTGGCGGGAGATCCTGGTCGCGATGGGCGCCCGCATGGGCGACAACCTGTCGTACTACGTGATCACCGCGTTCGTCCTCGTCTACGCGACGACCGCCGCCGGAATCCCCCAGCAGACCGCCCTCAACGCCGTCCTCATCGGGTCCGCCGCGCACTTCGCGGTGATCCCGCTCTGGGGCGCGCTCTCCGACCGGATCGGCCGCCGCCCCGTCTACCTGATCGGCGCCGTCGGCGTCGCGCTGTGGGCCTTCCCGTTCTTCACGCTGATCGACACCGGCCACTTCGGCTCCGTGGTCCTCGCGGTGACCGTCGGCCTGGTCCTGCACGGCGCCATGTACGCGCCCCAGGCCGCCTTCTTCGCCGAGATGTTCGCGACCCGCATGCGCTACTCCGGCGCCTCCATCGGCGCCCAGTTCTCCTCCGTCGTCGCAGGCGCGCCCGCCCCGCTCCTCGCGACCGCCCTGCTCGCCGACTTCGACAGCGCCACCCCGATCGCCCTGTACATGATCGCCGGATGCGTCATCGCCGTCATCGCCATCCTCCTGGCTCACGAAACCCGCAAGTGCGACCTGTCGTCCGTCGGCGCCGAGGAAGCCGAGGTCCCCTCCCCGATGGCGGCCGGCGCCCCGGCTGCCTCCCCGAGCGGTGTCCCGGCCCCGTAGCCCTCTCGCCGCCACCCCCGCGCTTCTCGGCGGAGCGCGGGGGCCGTCCCTCCGGCGCCCTCGCCCGCCCCCTCAGCCATGCGTCGTGGGCCCGATCATCCCCGGCGTCGCCATCCGGTGGAGTCTGACCGCGAGTTGGACCTCCAGGAGTCGCGCGGGGCTCTGCCAGTCCTCTCCGAGGAGGGCGGCGACGCGTTCCAGGCGTTGGGCCACGGTGTTGACGTGGACGTGGAGGGTGTCCTTGGTGCGGGCGGGGCTCATCCCGCCCGCGAAGTAGGCGTCGAGGGTGCGTATGAGGTCGGTGCCGCGTCGGTCGTCGTAGGCGACGACCTTGCCGATGGTGCGGTCCACGAAGCCGGTGACGTCGCGGTCTCCGGCCAGGAGGAGACCGAGGAAGCCGAAGTCCTCGGCTGCCGCGCCGTCTCCGGCCCGGCCCAGGAGTCGCAGGGCGTCGAGACAGCGTCGGCTCTCGGCGTAGGCGGCACCGACGGTTTCGGGGTGGGCGGCGAGGTCGCCGACGGGTGCGGAGGAGCCGACGGTGACGGGCGCGCTGACGGCGGACCCCAGGTGGTGGGCGGTGGTGCGGGCGGTCGTGGTGGCGGTGGCGTCGGGAGGCAGGGGCAGGAGGAGGACGGTGCCGCCGTCGCGGGCCGCGGCGAGGCCCTGTCGGGTGGCCGCGAGGTGGGAGGCGGCGGACCAGAGGCGTCTGCGGGCGGCGGCTTCCTGGTCGGGGTCGGCGCCCTCGGTCTCCAGTCGGGCCGCGAGGACGACGTGGGTGGCGTCCAGGTCGGCGCTGAGTCGCGCGGCGCGTTCGCGGAGCACTCTCGGGTCGCGGTCGCGGGCGTCGAGGAGGTCGTCGAGGAGTTCGCCCCGGACCCGCTGTTCGGCTTCGGCGGCGGAGCGTCGGGCGAGCAGGAGGAGTGAGGTCACCATGGCGGCCCGTTCGAGTATGCGCTGGTCGACGGGGTCGAGGCCGGGGTGTCCGCGGAGGACGAGGGCGCCGAGGAGTTCGCCGCCCGCGGCGACGGCGGCGATCCAGTCGTCGTCGTGGCGGACGGCGTGGCCGTCGGCGCGGGAGGACTCCAGGGCGGCGGCGGGCGCGGCGAGCGCTTCGGTGAATTCGACGGTGGCGTCGAGCACCCGGGAGACGGCTGCCGCGACGTCGTGGACGCCGCCGCCGCGCAGGACGAGTTCCGCGAGGCGGTCGTGGACCTCGGAGGCCCGTTCGATGACGGCGCTGCGGTCCTGGATGATCTCGTGGGCCTGTTCGAGTCCGGCGAGTGCGGACCGGGTCTCGGTGATCAGGTGGGCGGTGTCGATGGCGGCGGCGGCCAGTGCGGCGAACGAGCCGAGCAGGGCGATCTGCTCGCGTTCGAAGACCCGGGCCCGTCGGTCGGCGGCGAAGAGGACGCCGATGACGTCGGCGCCCAGCATGAGGGGGACGCCGAGGATCGCGACGAGGCCTTCGTCGCGTACGCCGGCGTCGATGGCGGCCGTGTGCCGGAAGCGGTCGTCGCGGAAGTAGTCGTCGGTGACGTAGGGCAGGGCGGTCTGGGCGACGAGACCGCCGAGGCCTTCGCCCATGCCCAGGCGGAGCTGCTGGAAGCGGGCGGCGACGGAGCCTTCGGTGACCCGCATGTAGGTGTCGCCGCGTGCCGGGTCGTTGAGGCTGAGGTAGGCGACGTCGGTGCCGAGGAGGGAACGGGCGCGCTGCACGATGGCCTGGAGGACGGTGTCGAGGTCACGTGGTCCGGCGAGGTCGTGGGCGGTCTCGAACAGCGCGGACAGTTCGGCCTCTCTGCGGCGGCGGCCCTCCAGTTCGTCCCGCACGCGCAGGGCGAGCCGTTTGGCCTGCTCCAGTGCTTCGACGAAGGCGGCGGGGCGACCTTCGGCGCGGGCCTGGAGCACGGGGTGTTCGTAGGCGTCCACGGTGGCGCCGCGGGCGAGGAGATGGAGGAAGGGCGCCTCGGCGGCGGCGTCCGAGGCCCCGGTCGCGGCGGCCCGGGCGGGTGCCGTGAGGTCGTCTGCGGAGCGCTCGGTGGGCTCCGCGTGGTTGCGGGACATGTCTCCAGCATTCCTCATGGGCGGGCCGGGCGTTCGGGCCTGTGGATAACTCCGGAGACGCAGGTCAGCATGGGTCGACCGGACCGGCGATGCGGCAGGTCAGCAGGTCAGCAGGTCAGCAGGTCAGCAGGTCAGCAGGTCAGTGTGCTGTCCAGCCGCCGTCGAGGACGAGGGAGGTGCCGGTGACGAAGGCGGCGGCGGGGCCGCACAGGTAGGCGACGGCACCGGCGACCTCCTCGGGTTCGACGAGGCGCTTGACGGCGCTGTCTTTGAGCAGGATCTCGGCGAGGACCCTTTCCTCGGGGAGGCCGTGCACCCGAGCCTGGTCGGCGAGCTGTTTCTCGACGAGGGGGGTGCGGACGTAGCCGGGGTTCACGCAGTTGGAGGTGACGCCGTGCGGGGCGCCTTCGAGGGCAGCGGTCTTCGACAGCCCTTCCAGTCCGTGCTTGGCGGCGACGTAGGCCGCCTTGTAGGCGGAGGCGCGGAGTCCGTGGACCGAGGAGATGTTGACGATGCGGCCCCAGCCCTGCCCGTACATGTGGGGAAGGGCGCCGCGGATGAGGCGGAACGGTGCTTCCAGCATCACGGTGAGGACCGTGTGGAAGACGTCCGGCGGGAAGTCCTCCAGGGGACTGACGTGCTGGAGTCCGGCGTTGTTGACGAGGATGTCGGTCCCGGCGGCGGCGTCCTCGGCAGCGTCGAGGTCGGTGAGGTCCAGGACGTGGGGTTCGACAACGCCCGCGAGGCCGGTGGCGCGGGCGGCGAGGTCGCTGAGCCCGTCGGCGTCGAGGTCGACGGCCCGGACCTTGGCGCCCGCCGTGGCCAGCAGGAGGGCGCAGGCCCGGCCGATACCGCCGGCGGCGCCGGTGACGAGGGCGGTCCGGCCGTGGAGGCCGGTCACCGCAAGGGGCGTGGCGGGGGGCGGGGTCATGGGCTGACTCTAGGCAGCGACCCGCCCCCGGCACATGTGGGCGAGCCCCATATTTCAGCTCGCTGTCATGGTCTCGAACCATGTGGGCTCGTCCGACAGTGCCTGCTTGATCCGGAACCGGCCGAAGGCGTTCAGGTCGGGCAGGGCGTCGACCGCGAACCAGCCGACCTCCAGCGACTCGTCGTCGTTGACCCGGGCCTCGCCGCCCACCGCCCGGCAGCGGAAGGTGATGTCCATGTACTGGCAGACGTCCCCGTTGTCGTACGTCACGGGCTCCATGGCCTGGACGAGTACGACGCGCTCGACCTCGCAGTGCACGGCGGTCTCCTCGTGCACCTCGCGCACGGCGCACCGGGCGGGCTGCTCCCCCGGCTCGGGGATGCCGCCGATGACGGCCCACTCGCGGGTGTCGGTACGGCGGCCGAGCAGGACGCGGCCCTCGTCGTCGAAGACGATGGCGGTGACGCCGGGCAGCCACAGCAGCTGGCTGCCCGCGCTGGCCCGGATCGTGCGGATGAAGTCAGGAGTAGCCATACGGCCGACCCTAACGGCCGCCTGTGACGGCGCCGGCCCGGTTCAGGGGGTGGTCGGCGGGCGTACGGCTACACGCCACCGGCGCGCCGCCCGCGCACCCCGGCCGCGATCGCCCAGCCGAGGCCGCCCGCGGCGACGAGCACGAGGGCGATCTCGGGGAGGATGCCGAGGCGGGTGGCGGGGGTCTCGGAGGTGCGCAGGGGCACCTTCTGGACCAGGGAGTCGGCGACGAACATGCCGGTCTTCTGGGTGATGCGGCCGTCCGGCATGATGACCGCGCTGACGCCGCTGGTGACCGGCACGGTGACGGTCCTGGAGTGCTCGACGGCGCGCACGCGCGACATGGCGAGCTGCTGGTAGGTCATCTCACTGCGGTCGAAGGTGGCGTTGTTGCTGGGGACGGAGATCAGCTGGGCGCCGTGGGTGACGGTGTCGCGGACGGCCCAGTCGAAGGCGGCCTCGTAGCAGGTGGCGAGGCCGACCTTGGCGTCGCCGAAGTCGAACACGCCGGGTTGGGAGCCGCGGCTGAAGTCCTGGCGGACCATGGAGGTCCAGTTCTCGTTGAGGGCGCCGATGAGCGAGCGCATCGGGAGGTACTCGCCGAACGGCTGGACCTGCCGCTTGTCGTAGGTCTGGGTGGCGCCCTTCTCGGGGTCCCAGAGGATCTGCTCGTTGTAGAGCTTCCCGTCGCGTTCGACGACCCCGCCGACGGAGATCGGCGCGTCGATCGCGCGCGCCGCACGTTCGATGACGTCGGCGGCGTCAGGGTTGGCGAAGGGGTCGATGTCCGAGGAGTTCTCGGGCCAGAGCACGAAGTCGGGCTGGTCGACCTTGCCCGCCCTGACCTCGGCGGCGAGGCGCTCCGTCTCGCGCGCGTGGTAGTCGAGGACGGCGCGGCGCTGGGCGTTGAAGTCGAGGCCCAGGCGGGGCACGTTGCCCTGGATGACGGCGACGGTGGCGGTACCGGCCTGTGCCTTGTCGCTGACCAGGGCGCGCGAGGCGAGTGCCGCCGTGACGGGGACGGCGACGCTGAGCGCGGCCACGACGGCGGCCGAGCTGCGGATCTCCGTCCCGCGGCGCCGGTCGAGCGCCAGGCGGACGATCTCCAGGAGTCCGAAGCCGCTGAGGACGACGGCGAACCCGAGGACGGGGGTGCCGCCCAGTGCGGCGAGCGGCAGGAACACGCCGTCCGCCTGCCCGAACGCGATCTTGCCCCAGGGGAAGCCGCGGAACGGCACGCGCGCGCGGGCGGCCTCTCCGGCGATCCACAGGGCGGCCGCCCAGAGCGGCCAGGCGGGCAACCGGGACACGGTGGCGATGCCGGCCCCGACGAGCGCGACGAAGACGGCCTCGATGACCACCAACGCGATCCACGGGCCGGGGCCGACCTCGACGCCCGTCCACACCAGCAGCGGCAGCAGGAAGCCGAGGCCGAAGAGGTAGCCGAGGCCGAGGCCCGCCTTCCAGGTCCGGCCGCGCAGCACCCAGCCGAACAGGGCGAAGGCGGGCAGCGCGAGCCACCACAGGGTGCGTGGCGGGAAGCTGACGTAGAGGAGGACTCCAGAGAGCGCCGCTACGGACGGCGGGACGAGCCGCCGCCATCGCGCGCGCCGTGCGGGCGTGCTCGGGGGCTCCAGCCGGTCCTGCCGGTCCACGGTCGCTTCGGTGACGGTCACCCCGGGAGTGTACGGCGGGTGACCTGGCGGCGGACAGCGTGGTCCGGGGAACGGCCTGTCCACAGGCGTCCCCAAACCGGTCCGGAGCCGTTACGGTGAGCCCGGGTCCCTGCCGCGCGGGGTGGTGGGCGGCCCTCCCGGTCGGGGGACCGGGAGCGAAGCGAGGGGACCGGGTACGAGGGGGACGGTGTGGGTTCCACGGGGACGAGGGCCGCGGGCGGGGCGGCCGGGACGAACGGGTCCGGAGGCGGGTCGGACGGCGTCTCGGGGACGGGCGCGGTCGGCACGGACTGCGACGGTGAGAGACGCGGTGTCGCGGACTCGGCGGGCGTGGTGGTGCTGGGCGCGTGTGCCACCTGGTCGCTGGTGACGGCCGCGGTGCACGACGGGCGCCCCGAGGGGGTGCTGCTCGCGGTGCTGGCCGTCACGGCCGGTTATGCGGCGGGCCGGGTCTCGGGCGTGCTGGTGCCGGTGGCGGCGCCCTGTGCGGCGGCGCTCGCGGGGATCACGCTCGCGGTGGTGCTGCCGCAGACCGGGGCGGGGCCCGAGACGGCCGCGCCGCTGGGGCACGCGGGTGCCACCGCCGCGGTGCTGGTGCTGTCTGCGGGCGCGGCCTGCTGCGCGGCGCGCGCGACCGACGTGTCCGGGTTGCGTGCCGCCCTGCACGGGCTGGCGGCTGTCGCGGCGGTGACGGGGGCGGTGCTCGGTTCGGCGACCGCCGCGGCGCTCTGCGGCCTGGTGCTGCTGTGCTCGCTCGGCGCCGGGCAGGTGACGCACCGGGGGCGTGTGCTGGCCGGGCTCGGTGTCGGTGCCGCCGGGGTGGCCGCTCTGACCTGGGCGGTCGCCGCCGACGCCCTGCCCGGCGGGCTCACCGGGTCGTTGGCGGGCAGGCTGACGCCTCGCCGGATCGATCTGTGGCAGGACGCGCTGCGGCTCGCGCGCGGCGACGCTCTCCTCGGTGTCGGCCCGGGTCGCTTCGGCGAGCTGAGCGCGACCGCGGCGGGTTCGCCGCTCCCCGACGGCCGCCCGCACTCGGCGCCGTTGCAGATGGCCGCGGAGCAGGGTGTGGTGGGCGTGCTGCTGCTCGCCGCCGCGTTCGGCTGGATGCTGTTCGCGCTGTGGCGGTCCCCGCGTCCCACGCCGGTCGTGGTGGCGGCGGGTGCCGCGCTGGCGGGCCTCGCGGCCGTGGCGGCGGTCGGCAACGCGCTGAGTTTCACGACGGTCTCCGTCGGCGCGGGCCTCCTGGCGGGTCTCGCGACGGCCCGCCCGCTCGCCGCCGCTCCGACCCCGCCCGGACCGACGTCCATCACCCGGCCCGGACGCGGCGCCTGACCCTTCCGCTGCCGGACGTAGCGCCCGATCCCTCCGTCACCGGACCTGGCGCCTGAGCCGGCCGCTCCCCTTTGGCAAGCGCCAAGAACCTCGCGGCCAGACACCCGGAGCCGCACCCGTCCCGCGCTGGTCAGTGAAGAAACAGCGGGAGCGTCCCGCCTACGACGGAGGCAACGCGGCGCAACCGCGAGACACCGCACCGTTCCCCCCGCGCTGGTCAGGCCGGTCAGTGCTGCGCCGCTCCCGGCCTGCCCTGCCGCAGCCGGGCCCGGATGACGCGCACGGCCGACTCGGCGTCGTCGACGGTGATGGTGAACGTGTGCCCGTCCCACAGCCGCAGGACCACGCCCTCACCGCGGCGCACCACGACGGCAGTGCCCTTCTCGGGCCGCCAGCGGTAGCCCCAGCCGCCCCAGTGCCGGGGGGTGACCAGCGGTTCGAAGTCGGCCCCGGCGACATGGGCGAGCGGGATACGGCGGCGCGGCAGCCCGATGTGGCCGCAGCGGACCTCCAGGGACTCCTTGTCCAGCTTGAGGTCGACGTGGACGAAGGCGAGGGTGCCGAAGAGGACCAGGACGCCCGCGGCGATGCAGCCGACGACGGCCATGACGAGGGCCAGGGTGCCGGACGTCCACGCGGAGTCGACGGCCAGTTCGATGCCGAGCGCCAGGCAGGCGGCGCCGACGGGGGCGAGCGCCCACTGGAGGCGGTTGGTGGCCCGCCCGTGCCACTCGTCCGGATGGGGGGCGAGCGGGCTGTCCGCGATGTGCCCGGCGTCCGCGGAACCGGCCGCGCGCTCGGGGCCTCCGGTGCTCCCAGGGCTGACTGCGGCCCCCGGACGCTCCGGGCTCTCGGGGTTCTGGGCGTGGAGGTCGTCCCTCATATTCATGAGACTACTCAGGTTTCGCCGCGCCGGTACCGTGTCGCGCCGGGTCGATGCGCCGGGCGGACCAACGGGCGCGCCGGGCCGTCCCACCCGCCCCACGGGGCGGCGTGCGGGTCACTGGGCGGTGCTGATCTCCTGGAGGAGGCGGCCCTCCGCGTAGGCGAGCGCCGGTGCGGGGAGCGGGCCGGGGCGGCCGCTGAGAAGCACGCTGACGGTGCCGAGGGGCCGCGCGTCGGGTGCGGGACGGGCGCCGACGCGGCGCAGTGCCTGGGCGGCGACGGCACCGGCGGAGCCGTGCAGGACCAGCGGCGGGCGGCCCGCGCGCTGGACGGCGGCGCGGATGCGCTCGGCGACCAGTTCGTAGTGGGTGCAGCCCAGGACGACGGTGGTGACGTCCTCGGGGGTGAGCGCGGCAGCCGCGGCCACGGCCCGCTCGACGGCGGTCTCGTCCGCGTGCTCGACGGCCTCGGCCAGCCCCCAGCACGGCACCTCGGTCACGGTGACACCGCCCGCGTGGTCCTCGATGAGGCCGCGCTGGTAGGGGCTGCCGGTGGTGGCGGGGGTGGCCCAGATCGCGACGGGTCCGCCTCCGGCGGCGGCGGGCTTGATCGCGGGGACGGTGCCGATGACGGGCACGTCGGGTTCGAGGCGTGCGCGCAGGGCGGGCAGGGCGTGCACGGTGGCGGTGTTGCAGCCGACGACGAGGGCGTCCGGCCGGTGGGCGGCGGCGGCCTCGGCGACGGCCACCGCGCGCGCGGTGAGGTCCGCGGGCGTGCGCGGTCCCCACGGCATGCCGTCGGGGTCGAGGGAGAGCACGAGATCCGCGTCGGGTCGCAGGCGCCGTACCGCGGCGGTGGCCGCCAGCAGCCCGATTCCGGAGTCCATGAGCGCGATCTTCACCCGGCCACGATAGACGATGTGCCGTGCGGGCCCGGTGGCGTGGGGCAGACTGCGCGCGTGAGCGCCTTCGTGTGGATCTCCGCGGCGTCCCTCGGCGCCTGGCTGTGGCTGCTGCTCTGTCAGGGCTTCTTCTGGCGGACGGACGTCCGGCTGCCGCCGCGCGTGGCACCCGCGCGCTGGCCGTCGGTGTGTGTCGTGGTCCCCGCGCGCGACGAGGCGGAGGTGCTCGCCCGGAGTCTGCCGTCGCTGCTGGCCCAGGACTATCCGGGCCCCGCGGAGGTCTTCCTGATCGACGACGGGAGCACGGACGGGACCGGCGAGCTGGCGCGCGCGCTGGCCGAGCGGTCCGGCGAGCTGCCGCTGACCGTGTCCTCGCCGGGGGAACCGCCCGCGGGCTGGACGGGGAAGCTGTGGGCGGTGCGGCACGGCATCACGCTGGCCCGCGCGCGGCAGCCCGAGTACCTGCTGCTGACGGACGCCGACATCGCGCACACGCCGGACAGTCTGCGGGAGCTGGTGGCGGCGGCCGGGACGGGCGGCTTCGACGTGGTGTCGCAGATGGCGCGGCTGCGCGTGGAGAGCGCGTGGGAGCGGCTCGTCGTGCCCGCTTTCGTCTACTTCTTCGCGCAGCTGTATCCGTTCCGCCGGATCGGTGTGCGCGGGAGCAGGACGGCCGCCGCGGCCGGAGGCTGCGTGCTGCTGCGGACGGAGACGGCCGTACGGGCGCGCATCCCGGACGCGATCCGGCACGCCGTGATCGACGACGTGGCGCTCGCGCGCGCGGTGAAGAAGGACGCGCGCGGTCACATCTGGCTGGGGCTGGCGGAGCGGGTGGACAGCGTACGGCCCTACCCCGGCCTGCGGGACCTGTGGCGGATGGTGTCGCGCAGCGCCTACGCGCAACTGCGGCACAGCCCGTTCCTGCTGCTCGGTACGGTGCTGGGGCTGGCGCTGGTGTACCTGGTGCCGCCGGTCGCGCTCGGGGCGGGCCTGGTGCTCGGTGACCCGGTGACGGCGCTGCTCGGGGGGCTGGCCTGGCTGGTGATGACGGGGACGTACGTCCCGATGCTCCGCTACTACCGGCAGCCGCTGTGGCTCGCTCCGCTGCTGCCGTTCACGGCGTTCCTCTATCTCCTGATGACGGTCGACTCGGCGGTGCTGCACTACCGGGGCCGGGGCGCCGCCTGGAAGGGCCGCACCTACGCGCGTCCCGGCGCGGTGGCCGACGAGGGCTGACGCCCCGACGGCCACCGCGCGCGCCGGACGCGAACCCGGCGGCACGCGCGCGACGGCGCCCGGCCTCGCCCTGCGCGCGACGGCGTCCGGCTTCGCACCGCGCGCGGCGGCGTCAGGCCCGGATCACTTGCGGCCGGGCGTCCAGTCCATGCCCCAGCCGTACGCGCGGTCGACGGTCCGCTGCGGGCTCACCCCGCGCTCGGGCACCAGGTAGCGCGCCTCGCGCTGGACGACGAGGTCGGAGCCGGTGTTGGTGATCAGGGCGAGCGCGCACACCGTGGAGGGGACGGTGCACTCGTCGAGGGAGAAGTCGATCGGCGCGCCGTACTGCGGCTGGAGGGTGACGCTGGCGTGCAGGTCGGCGAAGGAGCGGGCGCCCTCGTAGATGGTGACGAAGACGAGGACGCGCCGGAGGTCGGCCCGGTGGTCGAGGTTGATGGTGAGGTTCTCGCCGCTGCTGACGGCCCCGGTGCGGTCGTCGCCGTCGAGCAGGATGTACGGCGGGTGGTGCAGCGCGCCGAAGGCGTTGCCGAGGGCCTGGACGACGCCCTTGCGGCCGTCGGTCAGTTCGAACAGGGCGCACAGGTCGAGGTCGAGGTCGTTGTGGAGGGCGACGGCCCGGCCGCGTTTGCTGCCCCAGCCCGAGAACTGCTTGCGCACCTCCCAGTTGAGGTTGACGCGCATGGCGCCGGAGGTGCCGCCCTGCTTGGTCAGCGACACGGCGGGCGCGTTCTTGGTGAGCGTGACCTTGGTGAGCCGCACGGGCGCGGCGGGCGGTGCCGGGGGCGGCGGGGGCGGGGTCGACGGCACGGGCGGCGGCGCGGTGACCGGGAAGGCGGGCAGGGTCGGCTGCTGCGGGGCGGGCGGATACGGGGCCGACGCCTGGGGCGGGGCGGGCTGGTAGGGGCTCGACGGCTGCGGCGGAGCGGGCGTCACGGGCGGCGGCGTGTAGGTGGGCGCGGCGGGCTGGGGCGGGGGCGTGTGCTGGGGCTCGTCGACGGTGATGCCGAAGTCGGTGGCAAGGCCCTCCAGTCCGCTGTCGTAGCCCTGGCCGACCGCGCGGAACTTCCAGGCGCCCTGACGCCGGTAGAACTCGCCGAGGACGAAGGCCGTCTCGACGGTCGCGCCGGTGCTGTCGAACCGGGCGGCCTGCGTACCGCTCCCGGCGTCGCGGACCTCGACGTACAACCCGGGCACCCTGCCGAAGGAGCCGCCGTCGGAGGACGCGGCGAGGACGACCGTCTCGACGGCGGGTTCCACGCGCGCGAGGTCCACGAGGAGGGTGTCGGTCACCTGGTCGCCCGCGGTGCGCTTGCCCTCGTGGCGGACAGCGCCGGAGGCGTGGGCGGGCTGGTTGTAGAAGACGAAGTCGGCGTCCGACCGGACCTTTCCGGCCGTCAGCAGCAGGGCCGAGGCGTCCGCGTCCGGCACTCCGGGTCCGGACCGCCAGCCCACCTCGACCCGCAGCGCCGTCGTGGGAACCGGAACGTTGGACCCCTTCGACATGGACATGTGCGCCCCCTCACCTGTCGGCGCGCCGGGCCGAGGGCCGGGCGCGCGTCGGTCTGTGTCTCTCTGCGGCTTTCCACGACTTCCGCGTTCTTCCATGTTGTCCCGGCCAACCTATGCGGAAGGGCCGCCGGGGCCCATCCACCGGGCCGGATCTGGGCTCCCGGCGGCATCAGGAACGGGCCGTCCAACCCCCGGTAACCCGCCGGGAACTCGGCCTTTACACGATCTGTACGCCACGTGCCGCCCCTTTTTGGCAAGTTCGCTCGCATTGGGGATCGGAAGGCGGCGTCGACACGGAAAACAACCCTCTTATCGGTCTCCCCAACCAGCACATCGTGGGCTTAACTTATGTGCCATGACCTCCCCCCGCTCCACCTACGGCGGCTATGGCGGCGGCTACTACTCCGCCTCCTTCCCGGACACCCCGATCTACGACTCCCTCGTGGCCGAGCGGGGCACCCCGCAGATCGCCCCGATCCGGGTCCCCGCCGCCTACGACGCGGGCAGCAACCTGCCCGCGCTGCCGTCGGCGCTGCCCGCCCTCCCGGCGGCCCCCACGCCGTACGGCTACCCGCAGGCCCAGCAGCCCTCGCCGCTCCAGCAGGCCCCGGCGGCCTACATCCCGCCGCAGCCCGGCGCGCCGCGCGGCTACCCGGGCCCGCAGCAGATGCAGCAGCCGCGTCCGGCCGCCCCCGGCACGGGGTACGAGGCGATGCGCCCCGCCGCTCCCCGGCCCGCCGCGCCCCAGTACCAGGACCCGTACAACCAGCAGTACCGCGGCTACTGAGCGGCCCGGGACCTGTCCGCCTTGGGCAGGATGGGTCCATGGGTACCGCGCGGCTGCTGTCGATCCACGTTCATCCGGTCAAGGCGTTCCGGGGGCTGTCGCCCCGGGAGGCCGTCGTGGAGCCCTGGGGTCTGGCCGGTGACCGGCGTTGGGCACTCATCGACGACGGGGGAAAGGTCGTCACGCAACGCCAGCAGCCGCGCCTCGCACAGGCCGCCGCCGAGCTTCTGCCCGGTGGCGGCGTACGGCTGTCCGCGCCCGGACACGAACCGTTGGCGGTCTCCGTCCCGGAACCGGTGAGCACACTCACGCTGGAGATCTTCCGGGACAAGGTGGAGGGGGTCCCCGCCGACGCGTCCGCACACCGCTGGTGCAGTGCCTTCCTCGGCGCGGACGTACGTCTGGTGCATCTGGACGATCCCGCCGTACGACGGCCCGTCGACCCGCAGTTCGCCCTGCCCGGCGAGACCGTCAGCCTCGCGGACGGCTACCCGCTGCTGCTGACCACCACGGCGTCGCTCGACGCGCTCAACGCCCTCGTCGCGCGCGGTCCGCACGCGGCGGAGGGCCCGCTGCCCATGGACCGCTTCCGCGCCAACGTGGTCGTGGAAGGCACCGAGGCGTGGGCCGAGGACGGCTGGTCGCGGGTGGCGATCGGCGACAGCGTCTTCCGGGTCGCGAAACCGTGCGGGCGCTGCGTCGTGACGACGACCGACCAGCGGACGACCCGCCGCGGCAAGGAACCCCTCTTCACCCTGGGCCGGCACCGGCGGCTCGACGGGCGGCTGATCTTCGGTCAGAACCTCGTCCCGCTCACCCTCGGCACCCTGCGGGTCGGCGACCCCGTCCGGGTCCTCGGCTAGGACCTGCGCGGCGGACCGGCCCCGGGGACCGCTTCCGGACGTTCACCCGTGCGGGGGCGTGTCGCGGGAACCGCCGCGCGAACCCCGGCCGTTGTGCCGGTGTGACGTCCGCGGGCGGTCCAGTAGCGGGGTGATGTGGCTCTCTCTTCCACCGGACCACCCCGCGTTCGTCACGACGGGGGGTTATCACGGAGGGGGAAGGGGGTGCGGACCGGTGCGAGCGGTACGTGGACTTCGGCGTTGGCGGCACAATCCGCTGCGCCGTACGACGGATCTGGTGGAGGCCTGGGTCGCGCTGGCGGCTCTGCTGCTCCTCGTGCTCGGCGCGCCCGCGGCCGGATGGATCGTGGGCTCGCTCGCTCAGGACGTCCTCCAGGAGTCGGCGCGCGAGCAGCGGTCGTCCCGGCACCAGGTGACGGCCACCGTCGTGCGGAGACTGGAGCGTTCACCGACGGACGCCGACCCGGAGAACGCCGGACAGGACCTCCGCACCCGGGTCCTGGCGGACTGGACGGCCCCCGACGGCACCGCGCGGCACGGCGTCGTCCTCAGCGTCCTCGGCTCCCCCGATCGCGGAGACCGCTTCCCGGTCTGGACCGACGCGACGGGCCGCACAGCGGCCCGCCCGATGGACCCCGGCACCGCGACCGCGCACGCCGTGCTCGCCGGGCTCGGCGCGGCCCTGCTCGCCGCCGGGATCGTCGAGGCGGCCCGAAGACTCGTGGTCCGGCACATGGTCCGCCGCCGGTACGCCCGTTGGGACCAGGCATGGGAGCGCGCGGGCCCCGACTGGGGCCGCACCGGTACCGGCAGCTGACGGCCTTCCGTCTCTGGTCAACCCACCGGCCGCGCGCACGCTACGGTGGACCGGCCGAACCATTCGGCGACAACCCGCGCGCGAGGGAACCGCAGGGGTGCGCCGGTGTCGAACGGGGTGAGCGCGCGGGCCCGCGGGTCCGGCCGCGAGCGTCCCCGGCCGACATCCGGGGCAGCGTCCCGCGGCCGACCGAGCCGTCAGCACGACCGAGGGTGGGGGCACGGCAACGCCATGGCACAGGGCACGGTCCAGGTGACGCACACCGGCACATCGCGGTGGCGCCGCCGCACGGGTGAGTACGCATCGCTCGCCGCCGCCCTGGAGGCCGCGGCCGAGGGCGACGTCCTCACCATCTCCCCCGGCACCTACCGGGAGAACCTCGTGGTCGGCCGGGCGGTGACGCTGCGCGGGCCCGAGGGCGCGCCGGGCTCGGTGCGGATCGCGCCCGCGGACGGGGTGCCGCTCACCGTGCGGGCGTCGGCCGTGGTGCAGGACCTGCACGTGGAGGGCCAGGACGCGGCGGCGCCCGCCGTGCTGGTCGAGGAGGGCGCGCCGGAGCTGCTGGACCTGCGCGTGGTCACGCGTTCCGCGGCCGGGATCGAGGTGCGCGGCGGCGCGCGCCCCACGGTCCGGCGGTGCACCGTCGACAACCCGGCCGGGATCGGCATCGCCGTCGTCGACGGCGGTGGTGGGGTGTTCGAGGAGTGCGAGGTCGTCGCCGCCGGGCAGGCGGGCGTCGCCGTACGCGGGGGCGGACATCCGCGCCTGGAGCGGTGCCGTGTGCACCACGCCTCCGGGACCGGGCTCAGCGCGACCGGGGAGAACTCCGCGCTGGAGGCCGTCGGGTGCGAGGTGTACGAGGTGCGGGGCAGCGGTGTCCAGGTCACCGCCCGCGCGACGGCACACCTCACGGACTGCGACGTGCACCGCACCACCGCCGACGGGGTCACCCTCGACACCGACGCCGTGCTCACCCTCGCGGACTGCCGCATCCACGACATCCCGGAGAACGCGGTCGACCTGCGTTCCCGCTCGGTCCTGACGCTGACCCGCACGACGGTCCGTCAGTTCGGGCGCAACGGCCTGTCCGTGTGGGACCCGGGCACGCGTGTCGACGCCAACCAGTGCGAGATCTTCGACAGCACCGGCGACTACCCGGCGGTCTGGGTCAGCGACGGCGCCACCGCCGTCCTCGACTCCTGCCGGGTGCACGACGTGCCCGACGCGCTGTTCGTGCTCGACCGGGGCTCGCGCGCGGACGTCGTCGACAGCGACCTCTCCCAGGTGCGGAACACGGCGGTGTCGGTCAGCGACGGCGCGACCGCGCAGCTCGACGACTGCCGCATCCGGGACGCGGCGACCGGCGCCTGGTTCCGCGACCACGGCAGCGGCGGCACCCTCAACAACTGCACCGTGGTCGGCACCCAGACCGGCGTGATCGTCACCAAGGGCGCCGACCCCACCGTCGAGCGGTGCACGGTCGACTCCCCCGCCGAGGCCGGGTTCTACGTGTCGGCCGGGGGCCGCGGCAGCTTCCTGGGCTGCCGGGTCACCAACAGCGGCGGCTACGGCTTCCACGTGATAGACGGCTGCCGTGCGACGCTGCGCAAGTGCCGCACGGAGCGGTGCGCGCGCGGGGGGTACGAGTTCGCGGACGCGGGCGCCGACCCGGCGTCCGGCGCGGGTCCCCTGGTCGAGGACTGCACGAGCGACGAGAGCGCGGCCGTACGGACCCCGGCGGCGCGGGAGGCGGCGGTGGAACCGGCGCTCGTGGCGCACGGCGTGCTGGGCGCGATCCCCGAACCGCGGGCGACCGGACCGGCGTCGGCGGCGACGGTGGCGGAGCCCGAGGTGCCGCCGGTGCGTACCTCCAAGGACGTGATGGGGGAACTCGACGCGCTGGTCGGCCTGGAGAGCGTCAAGCGGGAGGTGCGGGCGCTGACCGACATGATCGAGGTGGGCAGACGCCGTCAGCGGGCGGGCCTCAAGGCGGCCTCGGTCAAGCGGCATCTGGTCTTCACCGGCTCGCCCGGCACCGGAAAGACCACGGTGGCCCGGCTGTACGGGGAGATCCTGGCCGCGCTGGACGTGCTGGAGAAGGGACACCTGGTCGAGGTGTCCCGGGTCGACCTGGTGGGCGAGCACATCGGCTCCACGGCGATCCGCACCCAGGAGGCCTTCGAACGGGCCCGCGGCGGTGTCCTGTTCATCGACGAGGCGTACGCGCTCTCCCCGGAGGACGCCGGGCGTGACTTCGGCAAGGAGGCGATCGACACCCTGGTGAAGCTGATGGAGGACCACCGGGAGGCCGTGGTGGTGATCGTCGCGGGGTACACGGCGGAGATGGAGCGGTTCCTGTCGGTCAACCCGGGTGTGGCGTCCCGGTTCTCCCGGACCATCACCTTCGGCGACTACGGGCCCGAGGAGCTGCTGCGGATCGTGGAGCAGCAGGCCGAGGAGCACGAGTACCGGCTGGCGCCGGGCGCCTCGGAGGGACTGCTGGCGTACTTCGCGGACCTCCCCAAGGGCCCGGCCTTCGGCAACGGCCGGACCGCGCGGCAGACGTTCGAGGCGATGGTCGAGCGGCACGCGAGCCGGATCGCGCAGATCACCGAGCCGAGCACCGACGAACTGACCCTCCTCTACACGGAGGACCTGCCGGAACTCGTCTGACGCCCAGGCCCCTCGGACTCCTCAGGTCCGACCGGACCATCGGAGCCATCAACGCCGTCGGAACCTTCAACGCCGTCGGGGCTGCCCGGCGCCGCCCGCTGCTCCGGGACCTCGCGGGCGTCCGCCGCGTCGGGGCGCAGCCGGGCCAGCAGGCGTTCCCGTTCCTCGGCGAAGGCGGGGTCGGCCTGGTAGTCGGAGTGGCCGAGGATCGGTGACGGCAGCGGGTGCGTGGGGGTACGGCCGTAGGCGAGGGGGTCGGCGAGCGGCGCCCGGTCGACGGCGGGTACCCGGTCGTCCCCGGCCACCCGGACCGGCCCGCCGATCGGGTCGGTGGGGCGGTGCAGATTGCGCCAGCAGTCGATGTCGTGGTGCAGGGCGTGCAGCGCTGCGGGCCCGAAGTGGGCCGGGAACCAGCGGCCGTAGAGGCGCTCGATCGGGGAGCCGTAGGTGAGCAGGGCGACGCGGCGGCGGTCGGCGGGCTGGAGCTGCCAGGCCGCCGCGGCGGCGAGGACGCTGCCCTGGGAGTGGCCGGAGATGACGAGCCGTCCGCCGGTGGCGCGGGTCCAGCCGGCCATCCGCCAGGTCAGGTCGGGCACCGCGCGCTCGGCGTAGCAGGGCGGGGCGAAGGGGTGGGCGGCGCGCGGCCAGAAGGTGCCGACGTCCCACAGGATGCCGATGGTGCGGCGGGCGGAGGCGTCCTTGTAAGCGCGTCGGCCCCAGGTGACGAACAGTATGAAGCCGAGGCCGATCAGCCAGGAGCCGAGGGCCTGTCCGGTCTGGGCGGCACCGTGGACGAACGGGTGGGTGCCCTCGGCGGCCCGGCCGGGGGTGCGGCCGGTGGCGAACGCGCCGACCAGCGCTCCCGCGCCCAGCAGCAGGGTGGCGCCGGAGACGACACCGACCAGGAGCGGGGCCCGGTCGGTGAGCGCGGCCATGGCGCGGGCGCGGGCGATGCGCTGGGTACGGGCCGGGTCGCCGGGATCGGCGCCGTACTCGCGGGCGACGGCGGCGCGCTGGGCGCGGGCCTGCCGCAGCGTGGAGCGGGCGAGCAGAGCGCCCACCACCAGCAGCACGACCAGGAGCAGCGGGATCACGGACGCCTGCCAGGTCAGCAGGACCGGCGGTCCCGGCAGGGAGGTACCGGTGCCGTCCAGCCAGTCGGAGACGCGCTGCGCGACCCCGCCGGACATCACCCCGCCGAGGGCGCAGGCCAGCATGGCGACGACGGGACCGCCGAGGCCGCGCAGCGCGGAGCGGCCCTCGGGGTCGGCGTCGGCACGGCGGTACAGGCGGGCGGCGACCACGGCGAGGGCGATCACCAGGACCCCCTGGAAGAGGGCGAGGGCGCCGAACGTGACGTCGCCCGGCAGGCGGCCGGAGGAGGTCCAGCCGGGGCGCTCCCAGGAGGCGTACACCAGAGTGACGGCGAGCAGGGCGAGGGTGGCTCGTGGCAGGCGGCGGACGAGCTGGGCGTCGATCCGGCGGTCGAGGCGGTGCTCGCTGCGGCCCCGGCGGCACACCACCCAGACGACCGCGGCCACACCGAGCACGATCGCCGCTTCGAGGAGGCGCCCCAGGACGTCGAGCGGGACGGAGCCGCCGGGCTCGTGGTCCTCGCGCGCGGCGGCGCTGCCGACCGCGGCCGCCACGGTGAGGAGTCCGGCGGCCGTGTGCGCGGCGCGCAGCCGGGCGACGAGCCGTCGGCCGTACCAGAAGCCGGGCCGGGCCAGGGTCGTCGTGTCGGGCGGGTCCTCCTCGTCGGGGGCGCCGCGCGGCGGGACCTGGGACTCGTAGGCCCGCCAGGTGCGGTGGGAGAGGTACCACAGCAGCACGGTCAGGGCGGTCGGGAGGAGCGCGGCGAGGGTGAGACGGCGGCCCGGCATGCTCCACCAGCCGCCGTCCGACCCGGTGGGCGACAGGAACGTGAGCCAGGTGTGGCGTTCGGCGCAGGCGGCCGTGCCCGCGCACTGCCACGCCGTCAGGTCGAGGGCGACCTCGCAGGCGGCGGCGACCAGCAGCACCGTCAGGGTCAGGGCGGCGAGCCGCACCAGCAGCCCGTAGAGCCGGACCGCGGGGGTGCGCTCGCGGGCGGCGGGACGCATCCAGTGGGCGAGGTTGACCACCATGAACGGCAGCAGCAGGAGCCACAGGGCGCGGGTGCCGTTGCCGGAGGTGAGGTTGCACCAGACGTACGCCTCGGGGACCGGCCGGTCCGCCGCACGGCCGGGGCCCGCGGCACCCGCGCCGCCCGCGCCCCCGTGCTGCTGGGCGCCCCCCGTCCGCTCGGCGCTCCCCGGTTGGTCGGTGTACCCGGCGGTCCGGGCGGTCTCCGCGTCCACGTCGTCGACGCGCCGGAAGACGGCCGCCGTGTCGTCGCCGGTGATCCGCACGGTGCGCGGGTCGTTGAGCATCTTCTCGGGCGTGGCCCCGCCGACGCCGTGGACGAGGAGTTCGAGGGCGGGCGGACCGGCCGCGGTCCGCCCCGTTCCGTCGGGCCCTCGGAGCCCCTCGCGTCCGTCGTGGTCGTCGCGGCCGTCCGTCCGTTCCTGCGCACGTTCCACTGCTCTGGTCACTCCCCCGTGACGCGCTGTCGACTTGCGTGCGTGCCGCAACATGATCGCCGTACGGGCACCGCCGTGCACCCGTTGTCACCGAATCTCCCCCGTTCCGTGTGCCGAACGGGACCGACGAGTGTCCGTCACGTGACATGACCGCGTCGGGTGGGTGAGGGCGCGGCCCGCGGCGACCCGTGCGAGGATGGGTCGCCCCCGCGCCGCCGACCGGGAGAATGTCCTCGTCGGAGCAGGTGCGCGGGCGGGTCGGACGGAGTGGGTCGGGTGGAGTCGAGAGGACCGGAGCGTACGTGAGTGAGAATCAGAACCTCCTCGCGGAGCAGCGGCGCGCACTGATCCTGGACGAGGTCCGGCGCCGGGGCGGTGTCCGGGTCAACGAACTGACGCGGAAGCTCGGTGTGTCGGACATGACGGTCCGTCGCGACCTCGACGCGCTGGCGCGGCAGGGTGTCCTGGAGAAGGTGCACGGCGGTGCGGTCCCGGTGGTCGAGGCGAGCACGCACGAGCCGGGTTTCGAGGCCAAGTCGGGCCTGGAGCTGAGCGCCAAGGAGGACATCGCGCGGGCGGCGGCGCAACTCGTCGCGCCGGGCAGCGCGATCGCCCTGTCGGGCGGCACGACGACGTACGCGCTGGCCCATGAGCTGGTGGACGTGCCCGATCTGACGGTGGTGACCAACTCGGTGCGGGTGGCGGACGTCTTCCACCTGGCGCAGCGCGGCTCCGGGCCGCGGCAGGGCGCGGCCACGGTGGTGCTGACCGGCGGGGTGCGCACCCCCTCCGACTCGCTGGTGGGTCCGGTGGCCGACCAGGCCGTCGGGACGCTCCACTTCGACGTGCTGTTCCTCGGTGTGCACGGGATATCGGACGAGGCCGGTCTGTCGACGCCCAACTTGGCGGAGGCGGAGACCAATCGGCGGCTGGTGCAGTCCGCGCGCCGGGTGGTGGTGGTCGCCGACCACACCAAGTGGGGTGTGGTGGGGCTGAGTTCGTTCGCGTCGCTGGACCAGGTGGACACCCTGGTCACCGACGCCGGGCTGCCGCCCGCGGCCCGCGCGGAGATGTCGGAGCGGCTGCGGCGGCTGGTGGTCGCGGGCGAGCCGGACGAGGCCACCGGGATCTGAACGGACGTCAGCCCCCGCTCGGGTCCGGGGAGTTGCGTAGGGCACTCGACCGGCCCGGGTGAAGACATCCGGCGGGGTCGGGGTTAGGGTGACGGCCCTGTCTCCCGGTGCTGCGGAGGTCGCGCGCATGCCTCACCGTCTGCGTCCCGAAGAACTCGGCTTCGTCACGACCGCGCCCGTACGGCTGGTCTTCGCCGCGCGGATCGCCGCGCCTCCGGAGCGGGTGTTCGGCGCGCTCGCCGAGGACGTCCCCGGCTGGCCCGACTGGTTCCCCGGGGTGCGCTCGGCCCGCCCGCTGGACGGCGGCGCGCGGCGTGAGGTGCGGCTGACCGGGGGCGGCCGGTTCCAGGAGACGGTCCTCGCGGCGCAGGCGTCCGAGCTGTACGCCTACCGCGTCGACGTGACCAACGCGCCGGGGCTGCGCGCCCTGGTCGAGGAGTGGCGGCTCACGTCCGCCGGGACGGGCACCGAGGTGCGGTGGACGTTCGCCGCCGACGGCACACCGGCCCTGCGGGCCGCGCTGCGACTGGCCCGGCCGGGCCTGGCACGCGCCTTCCGGGGCGCGGCGGCGGGGCTGGACCGACGGGTGGGAACGGCACCGTAGGCCCCGACGTCGTACGCCCCCCGGGGCATGCGCCCAGTAAAGCGCCGTCGGCCCGGAGAGCCGTACGCCCGTACGACGCCTTCTGCACCCGCCTGCCCCCACCGTCCCCGCGAACCCGTCCGGCCTCGGGTCAGTCGGGCCACACCCCGGTCGCCAGCAGGGTGTCGATCGCGGCGCTGTAGGGCGCGATGTCCAGGCCCTGCCGGGTGAGCCAGGCGTCGGAGTAGTACTTGTCGAGATAGCGGTCGCCGGGGTCGCACAGCAGGGTCACCACGCTGCCGCGCCGCCCCGCGGCCACCATCTCGGCGACGATCTTCAGCGCGCTCCACAGGCCGGTGCCGGTGGAGCCGCCCGCCTTGCGGCCGATGGCCTTCTCCAGCGCGCGCACGGCGGCGACGCTGGCCGCGTCGGGGACCTTCATCATCCGGTCGACCGCTCCGGGCACGAAGCTGGGCTCCATGCGGGGGCGGCCGATGCCCTCGATGCGGGAGCCGCAGTCGCAGGTGACGTCCGCGTCGCCCGTCGTCCAGCCCTCGAAGAAGCACGAGTTCTCCGGGTCGGCGACGCACACGCGCGTGTCGTACTGCATGTAGTGCACATAGCGCGCGATGGTCGCCGAGGTGCCGCCCGTCCCGGCCGTGGCGACGACCCACGCGGGCTCCGGGAACCGCTCCAACTCCAGCTGGCGGAAGATGGATTCGGCGATGTTGTTGTTCCCGCGCCAGTCCGTGGCCCGCTCGGCGTAGGTGAACTGGTCCATGTAGTGGCCGCCGGACTCCCGCGCGAGGCGGGCCGACTCCTCGTACATCTTCCGGGAGTCGTCCACGTAGTGGCACCGGCCGCCGTGGAACTCGATCAGGCGGATCTTCTCGGCGCTGGTCGTGCGCGGCATGACGGCGATGAAGGGGACGCCGATCAGCTTGGCGAAGTAGGCCTCGGAGACGGCCGTGGAGCCGCTGGACGCCTCGATCACCGGGCGGTCGGGCCGGATCCAGCCATTGCAGAGGCCGTAGAGGAAGAGGGAGCGGGCGAGCCGGTGCTTGAGGCTTCCGGTGGGGTGGGTCGACTCGTCCTTGAGGTAGAGGTCGATGCCCCACTCCTCCGGCAGCGGGAAACGCAGCAGGTGGGTGTCGGCGGAGCGGTTGGCGTCGGCCTGCACCTTGCGGACGGCCTCTTTGAGCCAGGTGCGGTAGCCGTCGTCGCTGCGGTCGACGTCGAGGGTGGCGCCGGTCCGGGTCTGCTGGGGGGTGGTCACGTCGGACTCCTTCGCACGTCACGCCGACGGCGTCCCACGCGGCCGACACCTCGATCATAGACAGCTTCCTCACGCTTCTCACCTGCATAAACGCATCTTTGAGCCACCCAAAGGCGGCGCTGGGGACAGGGTGGCGCGAGAGGGGGCGGCGCGCGGGCGCGAACCCGTCGCACGGGCGCGGGCCGGGAGCGAACGAGCCGCCACGCACCCTGGTGCGGCGGGCCGAGCGCGGGCAGACTGCACCCGGCGGGACGGAAGTCCCCGGCCAGAGAGCACACTGGACACGACACGAGCTGGACACGAGTCGAGCTGGTGGCCGGCCGCTCAGCGGCAGGCCGGCACACCCACGCACGAGGGGGCGGGGATGGCGGAGCCGGAGTTCACCGCGAAGGGCGTCCGGATCGGGAAGCGGTTGCGGTCGCTCACCCGGGCCGGACAGATCCGGATCAGTGACGGCAGGCTGGAGTTGCTGACCAGCTACGGCAGCGAGATAGACAGCGCGCCGGTCCAGGCGGTCCGCGCCTCGCGGCCCTGGTACGCGCCGGAGGACCGGGCACTGGCCGACCTCAACGGAAACCGCTACCTGCTGACCCTGGGTGAGCACGACCCCGCGCCGGGAAGGCCGGGGCCGCCCGCCGCCCGCCGGTTCATCGAGGCCGTCCGCCGGGCCGCGGGACGCGGCAACTGAGCCGGAACCGATCGCCCGCGGACACCGCGAGTTGCGGTCCGGTGTCGCGTACGTCACGCTGAACCCACGTCACTCTGGGTTTACCGGCGATAACGCTGCGAACCAGCCCGCCGGACACAGCAGGCGGCCGCCTTGTGCAGACGTACTGCTCCGATCGATCCGAACTCCGTGCTCTTCCGGGTTCCTCCGGACCTCACGTCGGGGAGTCGCAGCCGTGATCAGCAACCCCAGCAGGCACTGCGCAGTGGAACTCCAAGCCCTGCCGTCGCGGATCGGCCAGATCCGCAGAATCGTATCGGCACAGCTGCGCTACTGGCATCTGGACCCTTTGATAGACCGGGCGGCCCTCGGTGTGACCGAGCTGCTCACCAACGTCCATCTGCACGCCCGGCCGGACAAGACGTGCGTCGTGGAGCTGGAGCTGCTGCTCGACCGGCTCACCGTCTCCGTGCGCGACCGCGATCCCCGGCTGCCGGTGGTGGACGACATCGACGGCGTCGCGTTCGACGGCCTCGACGGCGCCGACCTCTGCGGGAGCCCCGCGCATCCCGCGCACCTCGCGGACAACGGGTCCGTCGACTCGCTCGCCACGTGCGGGCGGGGGCTCGCCATGGTCGCGGCGGTCAGCGAGAGCTGGGGCGCGCGGCCGGACGGCGACACGGGCAAGGTCGTGTGGTTCACGCTCCCGGCGTCCGTGCCGGTGCCCGAGCGGGCGGCCCGGCCGCCGCGGCGGCTCGCCGTGGACGACCTGTTCCCCGCCGTCGCGGTGCCGGTCGCGGTCGACGACCTGCGGCCCGTCCACGCTCCCGCCCGGTCGGCCGTCGTCGGCTGACCAGGCGGTGACCTGCCCGTCCCGGAGGGCGCCCGTCAGGGCCGTCCGGGACGCGGCGGACCTTTCCCCCGCGGCGGGCGTCCGGCCCCCGGCCCCGCCCGCTCCCTCGTCTCCGCGCTCACCCCGAGCCCTCCCGGTCGCCGAAGCGTTCGTCCAGGACGGAGAGGCGGCGCCAGTACTCTTCCTCGTCGATCTCGCCGGAGGCGAAGCGGCGGCCGAGGACGGCGAGGGGCGCATCGCCGACGGGGTGGGGCTGCGGCTGCCACCGGGGGCGGCGACCGCGTCCCGCCGTGCGGCGCAGGACGGTCACCGCGCCGGTCACGGCGGCGGCCCAGATCAGCGGCAGGAAGAGGATCCACGGGCCGGGCCCGCCGTCCCAGTGCGCCAGAGTGAACATGTCGGACCATCTCCCGGTCGGGTCGCTCGGTGAAGCAGTGCACGTCGAGCGTCCCGCGCGGCGGGGGTCCCGGTCGTCCTCCGGGCAGCGGCTTCCCGGATACCCCCGCGGGAGTACGCGCGGGGGCGGTCCGGGAACCGGGGCTCAGGCCGGGGTCTGGTCGTCGAAGCTGGCGAAGTAGGCGGCGACCATGTCCTCGTCGGCGTGGCCCTGGGCCGCGGCCCGCTCCAGACGGTCGGCCGCGGCGACGGCCACGTCGAGACGGACGCCCCGGCGGGTCCCGGCCGCGGCGATGAGGCGGGCGTCCTTGGCCGCGGTGGTCACCGCGAACTGCGCGGGCGTGAGCCGGTCCTCCAGCACCAGCGCGGACTTGGCGCGCAGGTAGCCCATGTCCAGCGGGCCGCCCTCGATCAGCGCGAAGAAGGCGTGCGGGTCGACGTCGAGGGCCTTGGACAGGGCGAGGACCTCGCCGGTGGCCGCGGTGGCGGCGAGCACCCAGCTGTTGGCGACCAGTTTCAGCCGGGTCGCGCTGCCCGCCGACGCGTCCTCCCCGGTCCACACGGTGCGGGCGCCGACCGCGTCCAGGACGGGCCGTACGGCGTCCCGGTGCGCGACGGGTCCGGCGGCGAGGACGGTGAGCTGACCGGCCTCGGCGGGCTGGCGGGTGCCGAGGACCGGGGCGTCGAAGTGGACGAGACCGTGCGCGTCGGCGAAGGCGGCGAGGTCCTCGACGGCGTCGATCCCGACGGTCGTCGACTGCACCCACAGCGCCCCGGAGCGCAGTCCGGGGGCCGCCGCGCGGACCGCGTCGAGGACGGCGTCGCCGTCGTGGACCATGGTGAGGACGACGTCGGCGTCCCGTACGGCGTCGGCGGGGGTGTCGGTGACGGTGACGCCGTCGGCGGCGAGCGGCTCGGCCTTGGCGCGGGTGCGGTTCCAGGCGCGGACGGTGAGCCCGGCGCGGGCGAGGTTGCGGGCCATCGCGGCGCCCATGATGCCGGTGCCGAGGACTCCCACGGTGAGGGTGTCGGTCATGACGTGACCTTCCTAGGTGTGCGCGTGCTCGGAGAGCGGTGGGGGGGAGGAGACGCGGTAGGGGGGCTCAGGCGTCCGCGAGGGCGGTGAGGGGGTCGTCCAGGACGGGCTGCCAGGCCAGTTCGGCCGCTCCGGCGAGGCTGTTGTGGTCGAGGGAGCAGGCGAGGATGGGGACGCCGCCGCCGCGGCCCCAGAGGCTGCGGTCGGCGACGACGGCGCGCAGCCGGTCGGGGTCGGTGCGCAGCAGGGTGCGGTGGAGTCCGCCGAGGATGATGCGGTCCGGGTTGAGGATGTTGACCAGTCCGGCCAGGCCGAGGCCGAGCCGGTCGATGAGGGCCTCGGCGGCGGTGCGGACGGCGGGGTCGCCGTACTCGTCGCGCAGGAGTTCCGTGGCCTGCTTGAGCAGGGAGCCCTCGGGCCCGGGGTCGCGTCCGGCGGTGGTGAGGAGGGCGAGCGGGTCCGCCTCGACGTCCAGGCAGCCGCGGCTGCCGCAGTGGCAGGGGCGGCCCTCGGGGTTGACGGTGAGGTGGCCGACCTCCAGGGCGAGGCCCGAACTGCCGGTGTGCAGGCGGCCGTCGAGGACGAGGGCGCCGCCGACGCCCCGGTGTCCGGTGGCCACGCACAGCAGGTCGCGGGAGCCGCGTCCGGCGCCGTGGCGGTGTTCGGCGAGGGCGGCGAGGTTGATGTCGTTGGCGGCGAAGGCGGGGCGGGTGATCCCGGCGGCGCGGACGCGTTCGGCGAAGATCTCCCGGACGGGCGCGCCGACCGGCCAGGCGAGGTGCAGGGGGTTGAGGGCGAGGCCTTCGGGTTCGGTGACCGCGGACGGGACGGCCAGTCCGGCGCCGACGCAGCGGCGGCCGGTGGCGCGCAGCAGTTCGGCGCCCGCCTCCACGGCGGCGCCGAGGACCTTGGCGGGGTCGGCGGCGACGACCTGGCGGCCGGGGGTGGTGGCGACGATCCGGCCGCCGAGGCCGACCAGCGCGGCGCGGAAGCCGTCGGCGTGGACCTGGGCGGCGAGGGCGACGGGGCCGTCCTCGGCGAGTTCCAGCCGGTGGGAGGGGCGGCCCTGGGAACCGGCCGCGGCGGCGGGGCGGGCGTCGACCCGGATCAGTCCGAGCGCCTCCAGCTCGGCCGCGACGGCGCCCGCCGTGGCGCGGGTGACGCCGAGTTCGGCGGTGAGGACCGCGCGGGTCGGGGCGCGTCCGGTGTGCACGAGTTCGAGGGCGGGACCGAGTGCGCCACGCCCCCGGTCCAACCGTGCCTTGGAGGTGGTCCCTTCCCCCGCCGTCCGGGGGTCCGCCTTGCCGCTCATGGGGGCGAGTCTCCCATGATCCGTATCGCCGGGTGACGAGCGCTGCGGCGTGCGGGGCGGGCGCCGGAGCCGTCCGGGCGGCCCCGCGTGGGGGCGTCGGCCGCCCGGCGCGGGGCCGGTGGGCCGTGCGGTGCGCCGCCGGAGCCGGTCACCCGGCGTCCTGGAAGCCGCTGACGCGCAGGGTGAGGTTGAGCCGCCCGGTCAGGCCGAGTCCGGCCGGTGCGGTGCCCGGACGGACCCGCGGCACGCCGTGGTGGGCGAGGCGGGAGGGCCCGCCGAAGACGAACAGGTCGCCGCTGCGCAGGTCGACGTCGGTGTAGGGCCGGGTCCGTGTCTCGGTGTTGCCGAAGCGGAAGACGCAGGTGTCGCCGAGGCTCAGGGACACCACGGGCGCGTCGGACCGCTCGTCGGCGTCGCGGTGCATGCCCATGCGGGCGTCGCCGTCGTAGAAGTTGACCAGCGCGATGTCGTACGGCTCCGTCGGGACCGCGGCGGGGCCGAGGGCGTCGATGACGGCGCGGCGGGCCAGGTCGGCGAGGCGGTCGGGGAACGGCTTGACCCGGGAGCCGTCGCCGTCGACGACGGTGCGGGCGTAGGCGTACGGGTACCAGTGCCAGCCCAGGCAGACCTGGCGGGCGCTCATGGTGCCGCCGCCGGGGGTGCGGACCGTGCGCAGTCCGGCGGGCGGGCGGGCCCACTCCCGGCAGGCCGCGAGCAGGTCGCGCTGGGCGGCCGGGTCCAGCCAGTCCGGTACGTGGACCGCGCCCGGCGCGATCTCGGCGCGGTCGCGGGGGAACAGTTCGGCGCCGGCCGTGTCCTCCCGGTGGCTGCCTTCCGTGTCCTCCCGGTGGCCGCCTTGCGCGTCCTCCGGGTGGCCGTCGGCCATGGCGTTCCGGTGGCTGCGGTCCGTGGCGTTCCGGTGGGTGCCGTCGCTGGCGTTCATGCCGTCCATCCTGCCCCACCGGGTCTGAGCTGCGGCTGGGCTAGCCTGACCCTCGATGAACGACCGTATGACGACGCCGTGGGGCGAGCTGTCGCTGGCCCGCCACCCCGAGGACCCGCGCGACCAGCTGCGTGCCTGGGACGCCTCCGACGCCTATCTGCTGCGGCACCTCGCGGAGCGGAAGGTCCCGCTGTCCGGCACGGTCGTCGTGCTGGGCGACCGCTGGGGAGCCCTGGTGACGGCGCTGGCGGCGCACAGCCCCGTCCAGATCACCGACTCGTGGCTCGGGCAGGAGGCGACGCGGGCCAACCTCGCCCGCAACGGGGTCGCGCCCGGCTCGGTACGGCTGCTGACCACGCAGGACCCGCCGCCCGAGCGGATCGACGTGCTGCTGGTGCGGGTGCCGAAGAGCCTGGCCCTGCTGGAGGACCAGCTGCTGCGGCTGGCGCCCGGGCTGCACGCCGGGACGGTCGTGGTCGGCACCGGCATGGTGAAGGAGATCCACACCTCGACGCTGACGCTGTTCGAGCGGACGGTCGGTCCGACCCGCACGTCGCTCGCCGAGCAGAAGGCCCGGCTGATCCTGTGCACGCCGGACCCGGCGCTGGAGCGGCCCGCGAACCCGTGGCCGTACGGCTACGACCTGCCCGCCGGTCTCGACGAGCTGTCCGGGCGGCCGGTCGTCAACCACGCCGGGGTGTTCTGCGCCGACCGGCTCGACATCGGCACCCGGTTCTTCCTGGGGCGGCTGCCCCGGACCGAGGGCGCGCGCCGGGTCGTCGACCTGGGGTGCGGCAACGGCGTGGTGGGGACGGCGGTGGCGCTGGCCAACCCGGAGGCCGAGGTGCTGTTCATCGACGAGTCGTTCCAGGCGGTGGCCTCGGCGGAAGCGACCTACCGGGCCAACGGGGTCCCCGGACATGGGGAGTTCCGGGTCGGGGACGGGCTGGCGGGGGTGCCGGACGCGAGCATGGACCTGGTGCTGACCAACCCGCCGTTCCACTCCCACCAGGCGACCACGGACGCCACCGCCCGGCGGATGTTCACGGGGGCGCGGCGGGTGCTGCGGCCGGGCGGGGAGCTGTGGGTGGTGGGCAACCGGCACCTCGGCTACCACGTCCGGCTCAAGCGGCTGTTCGGCAACAGCGGTCTGGTGGCCGGAGATCCGAAGTTCGTGGTGCTGCGGGCGGTCAAACGGGGCTGAGCGGCACGGAAGTTGCGCGGCGGGGCAGGCGGGAGGCCGCGCGGGTGGGCCGAGGGCAGCGGTCCGCGGGTGGTGGGCCGGGGGTGGAAGTCCGGCGGCGGTCGGTCAAGGCCGGTCGGGTGCGGGGCCGTTCAGTCCGGTGCCGGTCAGGAGCCGTTCGACGGTGCGGGCCATCGCCTCCCGGCCCGCGCGGAGGTAGCTGCGTGAGTCGACGGCACGCGGGTGGGCGCCGAGGTACTCCCGGATCGCGGTGGTCATGGCCTGGTTGAGGGCGGTGCCGATGTTCACCTTGGCGATGCCGCCCGCCACGGCCGCCCTCAGCTCCGGGTCCGGGACGCCGGAGGAGCCGTGCAGGACGAGCGGCACGTCGAGCGCGGTGGCCAGCCGCCGCAGGAGGGCGTGGTCGAGGGTGGCGGTGCGGGTGGTCATCGCGTGCACGCTGCCGACGGCCACCGCGAGCGCGTCCACCCCGGACCCGGCGACGAAGGCGACGGCCTCGTCGGGGTCGGTACGGACGCCGGGCGCGTGCGCGTCGCGCGGCGGGCGGCCGTCCTTGCCGCCGATCTCCCCCAACTCGGCCTCGGCCCAGAGCCCTTGGCCGTGCGCCCAGTCGACGGCCGTCCGGGTCGCGGCGAGGTTCTCGGCGTACGGCAGGTGCGAGGCGTCGTACATCACGGAGCTGAACCCGGCGTCCCCGGCGCGGTGCAGCAGGAGGTCGCTGCGGACGTGGTCGAGGTGCAACGCGACGGGGACGGCGGCCCGTTCCGCGGCGGCGAGGGCCGCGCGGGCCAGCGGCAGGAGCCGTCCGTGGCGGAAGCGGACGGCGTTCTCGCTGACCTGGAGGACGACGGGGGCGCGGGCGGCCTCGGCACCGGCGACGACGGCCTCGACGTGTTCGAGGCTGATGATGTTGAAGGCGGCGACGGCGGTACCGGCGGCGCGGGCGCGGGTGACCAGGTCACCGGTGGTGGTGAGGGGCACGGCGTCTCCTCGTCCGGGTGGCGCGGGGCGGGTCGGGGTCAGGGGTCGGTGAGGATGACCGAGCGGGTGAGGTGGCGCGGGCGGTCCGGGTCGAGGCCGCGGGCGACGGCGGTGGCGACGGCGAGACGCTGGGCGCGGACCAGATCCGCGAGCGGGTCCAGGCCGTCCGCCACCCAGGTCGCTCCGGTGGCGCGGACCACTTCGGCGAGGCCGTCGGGCGGCGGGCCGAACATCCAGGTGGCGGTGCCGGTGGTGGTGACGCTGACGGGTCCGTGCCGGTACTCCATGGCCGGGTAGGACTCGCTCCACGCGAGGGCGGCCTCCCGCATCTTGAGGGCGGCCTCGTGGGCGAGCCCGACGCTCCAGCCCCGGCCCAGGAAGGTGAACTGGGCAGCGCGTTCAAGGCCTTGGGGCAGGGGCGCGGTGAGCGCGGTGCGGGCGTCCTGGATCACGGCGTCGGTGTGCAGGCCGAGATGGGCGCGGAGCAGGGTGAGCACGGTGGTGGCGAACCGGGTCTGGACGACGGAGCGTTCGTCGGCGTAGTCGAGGACCACCGCCCGGTCGGCGGCGGTCATGACGGGGGTGTGCGGGTCGGCGGTGATCGCGGTCGTGGGGACGTGGCCGCGCAGCGCGACGAGGAGGTCGAGGACCTCGGTGGTGGTGCCGGACCGGGTGAGGGCGACGACCCGGTCGTAGCGGCGGCGGGCGGGGAACTCGGAGGCGGGGTGGGCGTCCGTCTCGCCGAGTCCGGCGTCCTCGCGCAGGGCGGCGGCGGCCCGCGCCATGTGGTACGACGTGCCGCAGCCGACGTAGGCGACGCGTTCGCCCGGGGCGGGCAACCGGTCCCGGAACCGGATGACTTCGGCCGCCGCGCGGGTCCAGCACGCGGGCTGGTCCTTCAGCTCGTCCTCGACGTGGGACACGCCCCTACCTCCCGACGGTGTCGATTCCCGCAAGATAGGGCCACCGTTCGAGCGGCTTCAAGCAGGCGAACGGAGTCACCGTGCCCCGAGCCGTCCGATGGCGGACTCTTCGCGAACCGCTGGCGGAATACGGCCGGTTGGAGGTGGCGGACCGCGCGGCGGGCGCCGGAGAAGCCGCGGATCGCGCGGGCGGTGGCGGAGTTGGTGGCGCTGCCCGCGCTCCTGGTGCTGCCGGCGGGCGGGGACGCGGTGGGGCTGCCCCGCGGGTACGCCCACCACGGAGGGGCGCACCATGGCCGTCCGCGACGACGGGGGGGCGTGCCCGGGACCGGCGGGGGCGTCCCACCGGCCGCACCACGTTGGATAAGGTAACCCTTACTTTGCAATGGAGCTGCCGGAGGGGAGAAACGCCTTGCGTGTCGTCATGCTCGGCTACCAGACCTGGGGTCATCGGACACTCCAGGCCTTGATCGACTCGGACCACGAGGTCGTCCTCGTGCTCACCCACCCCAAGAGCGACCACGCCTACGAGAAGATCTGGGACGACAACGTCGCCGAACTCGCCGAGAAGAACGACATACCGGTCCTGCTCCGCAGCCGCCCCGACGACGCCGAACTGCTCGACGCGGTCCGCGCGGCGCGCCCCGACATCATCGTGGCGAACAACTGGCGCACGTGGCTGCCGCCCGAGCTGTTCGACCTGCCGCCGCACGGCACGCTGAACATCCACGACTCGCTGCTGCCGTCGTACGCCGGGTTCTCCCCGATCATCTGGGCCCTCATCAACGGCGAGGACCGGGTCGGCGTCACCGCGCACCGCATGAACGCCGAACTGGACGCGGGGGACGTGCTGGTGCAGCGGGCGGTGCCGGTCGGGCCGACCGACACGGCGACCGACCTGTTCCACCGCACGGTGGACCTGATCGGGCCGCTCGTGCGCGAGTCGCTCGACCTGATCGCCTCGGGCCGCGACGCGGGGCAGTGGCAGCCGCAGGACCGTTCGAAGGCCAGCTTCTTCCACAAGCGGGCCGCGGAGGACAGCCGGATCGACTGGCGCTGGCCCGCGGAGCGTCTGGAGCGGCTGGTCCGCGCCCAGTCCGACCCGTACCCGAACGCGTTCACGTACCACCGGGGCGAGCGGCTGCGGATCGTGGCGGCGGGCGTCTCGGAGGGGCGCTACGGCGGCACGCCGGGCCGGATCTTCATCCGGGAGGGCGACGGCGTCGTGATCGTCGCGGGCCCCGACGCCCACAGCGGGCAGTCCCGGGGGCTGCTGGTCCGCCGGGTGCGCACCGACGACGGCAC
The DNA here is from genome assembly GCF_044757425.1 of Streptomyces sp. NPDC091281. NCBI lineage: Bacteria > Bacillati > Actinomycetota > Actinomycetes > Kitasatosporales > Streptomycetaceae > Streptomyces > Streptomyces sp. NPDC091281. The sequence continues at coordinate 671,677 of NZ_JBIVUY010000003.1, forward strand.
CGAGCACGCGGCGCACGACTACTTCCGCACGATGGGCGGATATCTCACCGATCGCCCCTGACGCGGACCCGCCCGACAGCCCGCGGGGAGCCACCCGGACCGGCCCGATCGCCCGTCCGGCCCCGTCCGGACTTGACTTGGCGGCCAACTAAGGTAAGCCTTACTTATGCGGGTCGCCGACGGCAGCAGCCGGCGACCCGCCCAGCGGAGGGGCCGCGAGGTGTACGGTCCACCTCGCGGCCCCTCTTCGCGCGCCCGCGCCCTTCCGCGCCCGGTCGGCCCACCCCCGCCTTTCTCCCCCAAGCCCCCGACCCGCCCCGTGCATCGGCCACCTACCTTGCCGTGACGCCGGGCCCGCCCTAGCCTGACTTTGTGCCGCTCATAAACAAAGCCCGTTTGCACAGCGTCGTGCGGGGCCACTCCCCCGGCAGGCTGCGCCTCCTGCTGACCGTCTTCTTCGCCCTGGACGGCTTCGTCTTCGCGGGCTGGGTCGTCCGCATCCCCGCCATCAAGGAGCAGACCGGCGCCTCCGAGGGCGACCTCGGCCTGGCCCTGCTCGGGGTATCCGCAGGGGCGGTGGTCACGATGCTGATCACCGGACGGCTCTGCCGCCGCTACGGCAGCCATCCGGTGACCGTCGTCTGCGCGGTCCTGCTCTCCCTGAGCGTCATGCTCCCGCCGCTCACCCACTCCGTCGCCGCGCTCGGCGCGGTCCTGCTCGTGTTCGGTGCCGCGTACGGCGGGATCAACGTGGCCTTCAACAGCGCGGCCGTGGACCTGGTCCGGGCGATGGACCGGCCGATCATGCCGACGTTCCACGCCGCGTTCAGCCTCGGCGGGATGGTCGGCGCCGCGCTCGGCGGGCTCGTCGCGGGCTCGCTCTCCCCCACCCGGCACCTGCTGGGCCTCGGCCTGGTCGGCCTCCTGGTGACGGCGCTCGCGGGCCCGGCCCTCCTGCGCGAACCGCCGCCCCCCGCCCCGCCCGAGGAGGCTCCCGAGCGGGAGCACCGGACGCCACCCCGCCTCACGCCCCGCATTCGGCGCCTGGTGGTCGTCTTCGGACTCATCGCCCTGTGCACGGCCTACGGGGAAGGGGCGTTGGCCGACTGGGGCGCGCTCCACCTCCAGCAGGACCTGGACACCTCGCCCGGCCTGGCGGCGGCGGGCTACTCCTGCTTCGCGCTCGCCATGACCGTCGGCCGGCTGAGCGGCACCACCCTGCTGGAGCGTCTGGGCCGGACCCGCACGGTGGTGGCGGGCGGGACCACGGCCGCCGCCGGCATGCTGCTCGGGTCGCTCGCGCCGACCCCGTGGGCGGCCCTGGTCGGCTACACGGTGGCGGGGCTGGGGCTCGCCAACCTCTTCCCGGTCGCCGTGGAGCGGGCGGGCACCCTCGCCGGACCCACCGGGGTGGCCGTCGCCTCGACCCTCGGCTACGGCGGCATGCTCCTCGGCCCGCCCGCCATCGGGTTCATGGCCGACTGGTTCACCCTGCCCGTCGCGCTCACCAGCGTGGCGGCCCTGGCGGCGGTCGCGGCCGTGATCGGCCTGGGCATCCGCCGCGCGGAAGCGCCGTAGCGGGGCCGCACCGACGAGGCCTCACCGGCGTACGCCCCCTCCCGGAGCCGCCGGTCCGACTGGACGCACCAGCCCCGCCAGACCCGGGAGTTCCGCCGGACGCACCAGCCCCGCCAGACCCGGGAGCTCCGCCGGATGCACCGGCCCCGCCAGACCCGCCGAGCCCCGGCGGCGTCACCCCGAGACGTTCGAGCCGATCAACCGCAGCAGGTACTTGGCCGTGATGTCCTGGTCCGGGGTGAGCCCCATGGCGTCCCCGATCGCGAGGCGGACGGAGCGTGCGCGGTCCCGCAGGGCGGCCCCCTCGGCGGTGAGCCGCAGAGCCACGGACCGCTCGTCCTCCGGCCGCCGCTCACGCCGCAGCAGACCGGCCGCCTCCAGGCGCTTCAGCAGCGGGGACAGCGTGCTGGACTCCAGTTGGAGCGCCGCCCCCAGATCCCGGACGGAGATCGAGTCCTGGTCCCAGAGGACGAGCAGGACGAGGTACTGCGGGTAGGTGAGCCCGAGTTCGTCGAGGAGGGGGCGGTAGCGGGCGGTGACGGCCCGCGAGGCCGCGTACAGGGCGAAGCAGAGCTGGTCGTCGAGGAGCAGAGAGGCCTCGTCGGGCAGCTCGCCGCCCCTGATCCCGTCTCTGCTCCCGCCCGCCGTCGCGGTCGACCTGTCGTCCATGGCACTCATCCCTTCCGGCTCTCCCCCGCCCACGTACGCACTCCCGACACTACCGACGATTGTATCGACGTCGATTCCATCGCCTCAGAACAAGTCGTGCCCACATTGGTTGTGCACGACTTAATCGCACGCTACTGTTCTTCTCGTGCCACCGCTTCCGGCGCATCCCGCCGCCGAAGCGTGCCCGTGGCACCCGATCCGAGGAGATCGTCATGACCGAGACCCACCAGCGCCCCGTCCTGGAGCCCGAGGCCCAGGCGTTCGCGGAGGCGACGGCGAACCCGCCGTACCTGTTCGAGCTGGCGCCCGCCGAGGGGCGCAAGGCGGTCGACGAGGTCCAGTCGGGCCCGGTCGAGCTGCCCGAGGTCGACGAGGAGTGGATCACCGTCCCCGGCGGCCCCACCGGCAGCGTCCGCACCCGTGTCGTGCGGCCCGCGGGCAGCACCGGCCCGCTGCCCGTGGTCCTCTACCTCCACGGCGCGGGCTGGGTCTTCGGCAACGCCCACACCCACGACCGGCTCGTCCGCGAACTCGCCGTCGGCGCACGGGCCGCCGTGGTCTTCCCCGAGTACTCCCTCTCGCCGGAGGCCCGCTACCCGGTCGCCATCGAGCAGAACTTCACCGTGGCCCGCTGGATCGTCGAGGAGGGCGCGACGGAGGACCTGGACGGCAGCAGGCTCGCCGTCGCGGGCGACTCCGTCGGCGGCAACATGACCGCCGCCCTCACCCTGATGGCGAAGGAGCGCGGCGGCGTCCCCCTCGCCCACCAGGTCCTCTTCTACCCCGTCACCGACGCGTCGTTCGACACCCCGTCCTACCGGCAGTTCGCCACCGGCTACTTCCTGCGCCGCGACGCCATGCAGTGGTTCTGGGACCAGTACACGACCGACCCCGCCGAGCGGGCCCAGATCACCGCCTCCCCGCTGCGCGCCACCGCCGAGCAGCTCACCGGCCTGCCGCCCGCCCTCGTCATCACGGGCGAGGCCGACGTCCTGCGCGACGAGGGCGAGGCCTACGCCAACCACCTGCGCGCCGCGGGTGTCCCTGTCACGGCCGTCCGCGCGCAGGGCGCGATCCACGACTTCGTGATGCTCAACGCCCTGCGCCCCACGCACGCCGCGCAGTTCGCCATCACCCTGGCCGCGGACATCCTGCGCACCGCGCTCCACCCCGCCTGATCCGGCCGTATCGCGGACGCGGACCCCGGCGGCGCACTCCGTGCGGCACACTCTGCGCATGGAGACCGCCGAGTACGTCCGCGTCCTCGACCACCGGGGGCGCGCGCTCGCCTCGGCCGCCGAGGCGGCCGGGCCCGACGCCAAGGTCCCGACCTGCCCGGAGTGGCAGGTGCGGGACCTCGTGCGGCACACGGGCACGGTGCACCGCTGGGCCACCGCGCTGGTCGCCGAGGGGCACCTGTCGCCGCCGCCCGCGCACGACCCGCCGCGCGACCTGGACGGGGACGCGCTGGTGGAGTGGTTCCGTGCGGGACACCGCGCCCTGGTCGACACGCTCACGGCGGCGCCCGCGGACCTGGAGTGCTGGCACTTCCTGCCGGCGCCGTCGCCGCTGGCGTTCTGGGCGCGCAGGCAGGCGCACGAGACGGCCGTCCACGCCTTCGACGCCGAGACGGCCCTCGAAACCCCCCTGGAGCACAGCACCGACCCGCTCACCCCCGCCTTCGCGGCGGACGGCGTCGACGAACTCCTCCGCGGCTTCCACGCCCGCTCCCGCAGCAGGGTCCGCACGACGGAGCCCCGGGTGCTGCGGGTGCGGGCGACGGACGGCGGCGCGGAGGCGGTGTGGACCGTGCGGCTGTCCGCCGAGCCGCCGGTGGCGGTACGGGACGCGGCGGGCGAGGCCGACTGCGAGGTGTCCGGCCCGGCGGCGCGGCTGTACCTGGCGCTGTGGAACCGGACACCGTTCCCCGAGGTGGACGGCGACACAGGCCTCGCACGGCTGTGGCAGGAGACGTCGGCGATCACCTGGAACTGAGCAGGACCGCGCTCCGCACGACCACGGACGGGCCGACCGGCCGGCCCGTCGGACCGTCGGTCCCTCAGCCTGTCTGTGAGTCCGTCAGCATCTTCGTCAGTACCGAGCGCTGCACCGGAAGCACCTCTCCGTGCAGTGCTCGCCCCTTCCCGGTGAGGGCGACGCGGACGCCGCGACGGTCCTCGGCGCACATCTCGCGCACGACGAGACCGTCCTTCTCAAGCCGGGCGACCAGCCGCGACAGGGCACTCTGGCTCAGGTGCACGCGCTCGGCGATCTCCTGGACGCGGAAGCCGCAGACACCGGCGGGCGCGGGGGCGGAGAGGACGTCGAGGACCTCGAAGTCGCTTCCGCAGAGCCCGTGCTGGTGCAGCGCGCGGTCGAGTTCACACTGGGTGCGCGCGTGCAGGGCGAGCATCTCGCGCCACTGCTCCACAAGCGCTTCTTCGCCCTCATCAGCCGCCATGGGCGCACCGTAGCAGAGAACGGATTTAATTGCACCGTAATTAATTGCGCTTGCATTCGATGCATGCGCATGTAGTGTCTTCGGCATGACCTCTCCGCTCCCCTCCCCCGCGTCCTCGTTCGCCGAGGGCCGCTGGACCCCGCGGCTGTGGGGCACCCTGCTAGTGCTCTGCGCGGCGATGTTCCTGGACGCGCTGGACGTGTCGATGGTCGGTGTCGCACTCCCCTCGATCGGCTCCGACCTCGGCCTGTCCACCTCCACGCTGCAATGGATCGTCAGCGGCTACATCCTCGGCTACGGCGGCCTGCTCCTCCTCGGCGGCCGCGCGGCCGACCTGCTCGGACGCCGTCAGGTGTTCCTCATCGCCCTCGGCGTCTTCGCCCTCGCCTCGCTCCTCGGCGGCCTCGTCGACTCGGGTCCGCTGCTCATCGCGAGCCGTTTCATCAAGGGCCTGAGCGCCGCGTTCACCGCCCCCGCCGGCCTGTCGATCATCACGACCACGTTCCCGGAGGGCCCGCTGCGCAACCGGGCGCTCTCCATCTACACCACCTGCGCGGCCACCGGCTTCTCCATGGGTCTGGTCCTCTCCGGCCTGCTCACCGAGGCCAGTTGGCGCCTGACCATGCTGCTGCCCGCCCCGATCGCGCTGATCGCCCTGTTCGCGGGCCTGAAGCTCCTCCCCCGCTCCACCCGCGAACAGGACCACAAGGGCTACGACATCCCCGGCGCCGTCCTCGGCACGGCGTCGATGCTGCTGCTGGTCTACACGGTCGTCGAGGCACCCGAGGCGGGCTGGGCGTCCGCCCGTACGCTGCTGTCCTTCGTGGCCGTCGCCGCCCTGCTGACCGTGTTCGTCCGGGTCGAACGGCGCTCCCCCGGCCCGCTGGTGCGGCTCGGCGTCCTGCGGTCGGGCAGCCAGATCCGCGCCCAGCTCGGCGCGATGACCTTCTTCGGCTCGTACGTGAGCTTCCAGTTCCTGGCGACGCTCTACATGCAGACCCTGCTCGACTGGTCGGCGCTGCACACCGCGCTCGCCTTCCTCCCGGCCGGTGCGCTGGTGGCGCTGTCCTCGACGAAGGTCGGCGCGGTGGTCGACCGGTTCGGCACGCCGCGGCTGATCGTGGCGGGCTTCGCCCTGATGGTCGTCGGGTACGCGCTGTTCCTGCGGGTGGACCTCACGCCCGTGTACGCCGCCGTGATCCTGCCCAGCATGCTGCTCATCGGCGCCGCGTGCGCGCTGGTCTTCCCGTCGCTCAACATCCAGGCCACCAACGGGGTTCCGGACCACGAGCAGGGCATGGTGTCGGGCCTGCTGAACACGTCCATCCAGGTCGGCGGCGCGCTCTTCCTCGCCGTGGTGACGGCGGTGGTGACCGCGGGCGCCCCGGACGACGCCACCCCCCAGGCGGTGCTGGACAGTTACCGTCCCGGCCTGACGGTGGTCACCGCGATCGCCGCGATCGGCCTCCTCATCACCCTGACCGGCGTCCGCACCCACCGCGCACGGCCGACTGTCGTGGTCGCCAAGTCCCCGGCCGCAGACGCCGTTTCCCCCGCCGCGGACACCGTGTCGGTCTCCGCGGCGAACTCCACGACCACTGTGACGGAGGTGAGCGCGGAGCGCGTGGCGGTCCGCGACTAGGGCCTTTCTTTCGGATCTGGTCGGCCGCGAGGTGCGGTGCCTGTTGGCCTGACCCGAGCGGGGTCTGGTGCGTGCAGCTGCAAGGCGGAGGAGGGCGTCAACGCGGAGCGTTGGCAACCGACGACAACGCCGCTGGGGGTGCCCCCTCTGGGGGAGTGCGTGCCAGACCCCGCGACCGACGGCAAGATCCCAAAGAGAGGCCCTGGGGGGACACCTCCCAACTGTGCGCCCGGCGGGGGTGGTTGCCCCGCCGGGCGCACGGCTGTGACACTTTGCCCCATGACGGGTGACGGTGGACGGCGCACGCAGTCCCAGCGGGACGCGATGACGGTCGAGATCGGGTACGCCCTGGTCAGCGCGGTCTTCGCGGCGGCGGTGGTGTTCGGGGCGCTGGCCGGTCCCGCGCTGCTGTTCCGGCTCCCGGAGCGGCTGGAGTCGGTCCTGGTCCCCGTGGCGCTCGTCCTCGCGGGGGTGCTGTTCCTGGTCCGGGCGGTGAGCGTGCTGAGGCGGTTCGACGGGGCGGGTCAGCCGAGCCAGCCGGGCCGGACCAGCCCGGACTCGTAGGCCAGCACGACGAGTTGGGCCCGGTCGCGGACGCCGAGTTTGACCATGGTGCGGCTGACGTGGGTCTTGGCGGTGAGGGGGCTGACGACGAGCCGGCGGGCGATCTCCTCGTTGGACAGGCCCATGCCGACGAGGACCATCACCTCGCGTTCCCGTTCGGTGAGCCGGGCCAGTTCGGCGGGCGGGGCGGGTTCCTTGGAGCGGGCGGCGAACTCGGCGATCAGCCGCCGCGTCACCCCCGGCGACAGCAGGGCGTCCCCGGCCACCACCGCCCGTACGGCGCGCAGGAGTTCGTCGGGTTCGGTGTCCTTCACCAGGAAGCCGGAGGCTCCCGAGCGGATCGCCTCGAAGACGTACTCGTCGAGTTCGAAGGTGGTGAGGACGACCACCCGGACCGGGTCGAGCGCGGTGTCGCCGGTGAGGCGGCGGGTGGCGGCCAGCCCGTCGAGGACCGGCATGCGGATGTCCATCAGGACGACGTCCGGCCGCAGCGCGCGGGTCAGTCGTACCGCCTCCTCCCCGTCGGCGGCCTCCGCGACGACCTCGATGTCGGGCTGGGCGTCCAGCAGCGCCCGGAACCCGGCCCGCACCAGGGACTGGTCGTCGGCGAGCAGGACACGGACCACGGGCGAGGCCGTCCCCGGCTGTTCCGTGCGCGCGGTCAACGCGGCACCTCCCCGGCCCCGAGGGGCAGTACGGCGAGGACGCGGAAGCCGCCGTCCTCGCGCGGGCCCGCCTCGATCGTGCCGCCGAGCGCCGCAGCCCGTTCCCGCATACCGGCCAGGCCGTTGCCGCCGCCGCCCGCGTCCGTGCCGGTCGGCGGCCCGTCGTCGTCCACCCGCAGCCGTACCGTCCCGTCCGCCCGGTCCAGGCGCACCCGCGCGTGCCGGGCGGCGGAGTGCCGTACGACGTTGGTGAGGGCTTCCTGCACGATGCGGAACGCGGCGAGGTCCGCGCCGGGCGGCAGCCGGGGCGGCTCCCCGGTGACCTCGACGGTGAGCCCGGCGCGGTCGGCCTGCGCGACGAGGTCGGACAGCCAGTCCAGGCCGGGCGCCGGGGCGCGCGGGGCGGCGCCCGGACTGCGCAGGGTGTCGAGCACCTGCCGCACCTCGCCCAGCGCCTCCTTCCCGGCGGCCCTGATGGTGGTCAGCGCCTTGCGGGCCTGCTCGGGGTCGGAGTCCAGGAGCGCGAGGCCGGTGCCCGCCTGGACGGTGATGACGGAGAGGCTGTGCGCGACGACGTCGTGGACCTCGCGGGCGATCCGCAGCCGTTCCTCGTCGGCGCGGCGCCGGGCGGCCTGGGCGCGTTCGGCGCGCTCCCGGGCCCACTGCTCCCGGCGGGCGCGGACCAGCTCCGACACGGCGACGATCACCACGACCCAGGTGGCGACGACGACCTCCTGCCCGAAGGAGGCGGGCGCGTCACCGGACGGCGGCAGCCACCGGTAGAGCCAGTGCGCGACCAGCACGTGCACCGCCCACAGCGTCGCGAGGGCCGTCCAGGCGGCCCGGCGGTGCCCGGTGACCACGGCGGTGAAGCAGGCCACGACGACGGCCAGCAGGACCGGCCCGTACGGGTAACCGGCGCCGAGATAGAGGGCGGTGGCCGCGCAGGTGCCGAACACGACGAGGACCGGCCGACGGCGCCGCCACAGCAGCAGGACCGACGCGACGACCAGCAGCACCCGGGCGAAGAGGTCCGGGTCGGCCCGCGTGCCCTGCTGGGCGTGCGCCGCGAAGTCCGTGCCGCCCAGGACGAAGACGGTGATCAGGAGAGTGGACGGCCAGGGCCACCGCGCACGCCACTCACCGCTCCGGCGCGCGCCGCCTCCGAGCCGGGCCCAGGGCGGCCCGTCCCGCCACCGGCCCGCCGGACCCCCGCGCCCGCGCACCCCGGTTCCGCCCTCGTCCTCCATGGGAGCCACGCTAGACGCCCCCGCCCCCACCGGACGTCCCCCGGACGGGGTGACCGGGCGTACTCCCCGGGAAGTAGCCGCCGCAGCGGAACACCCCCGGCGTCTCGGCGCGTCGCGAGACCCGGCCCGCGTGTACGCGGCGGTCAGACGACGCCCACGCCCCGCGCGAGTCCCGTCACGGCGTGCCGGAAGAACGGCTCCCGGTCCTCCACCACCCGGTTGAACTGGCCGAACAGTTCGAAGCCGACCAGGCCGTAGAGCTGCGCCCAGGCCGCGACGAGAGCGGTGGCCGTCTCCGGCGGGAGGTCGGGCGCGATGTCGGCCGTCAGGCGCTCCGCCTCGACGCGCAGGTCGGACGGCAGCGCGGGCACGGGCCCCGGGGTGCCGCGGTGGGCGTCGCGCGCGATGCCGATGAGGAGGAGTCCCACGCGCGCGGCGGCCGGGACGGTCGTCCGGGGGGCGTGGTAGCCGGGCAGGGGGGAGCCGTAGATCAGCGCGTACTCGTGCGGGTGGTCCAGCGCCCAGGCGCGCACCGCCTCGCAGACCGCGATCCAGCGGGTCAGCGGCGCGGCGTCGGCGGTGGCCGCGTGGGCGGACTCGGCCCGCTCGCCGAGGGAGTCGTAGGAGTCGATGATCAGCGCGGTGAGCAGGTCGTCGCGGCTCGGGAAGTAGCGGTAGAGCGCGGAGGAGACCATGCCCAGCTCACGGGCGACGGCCCGCAGCGACAGGTCGGCGACGCCGCCGGCGGCGAGCCGGCGCCGGGCCTCCTCCTTGATGGCCGCCGTGACCTCGATCCGGGCGCGGGCGCGGGCTCCACGTGCGATGTCGCTCATGACCCCAGTCTGCCACGGCGGGAGAGCGGTGCACACAATTCGGATCACCGAACCAAAACGAGAGCAGTGCTCTTGCAATGCGATGCCGTCGGGTGCACACTTCGAGAGAAGCGAGAGCAGTGCTCTCGCGGAGTTCGGTGACACCGGTCCGCCGCACGACCCGGTCCGACGCCCTGACACCCGCCCGTACGCCCTCACGCCCTGACGTCTGTTCGCCCTGGAGGCCATCGCCATGTCCGCCCACGCCCATGTGAAGAAGCCCGGCTGGTTCACCGTCCACGTCATGAACCGGTCCGTGGCCTGGCTGACCCGCCGGGGACTCAGCGTCTGGGGATCGAGAGTGCTCGCGGTACGGGGCCGCAAGAGCGGTCAGTGGCGGACCACGCCGGTGAACCTGCTGACGGTCGACGGAGAGCGGTACCTCGTCGCCCCGCGCGGACACGTCCAGTGGACGCACAACATGCGCGCGGTGGGCGGCGGCGAACTCCGCCTGGGCAGGAAGGTCGACGAATTCACCGCGACCGAGGTCGGCGACGACGAGAAGGTGCCCCTGCTGCGCGCCTACCTCAAGCGCTGGAAGGCCGAGGTCGGCGTCTTCTTCGACGGCGTCGGACCGGACTCGCCCGACGCGGACCTCCGTCGCATCGCCCCCAACCACCCGGTGTTCCGGATCACGGTCACCGGGAGCCGATGAGCGGGCGAGCCGGTGAGGCGGCGGCCGTCGCGGCGGCCACAGACGCGGCCGGCCGGTCCCGCGACCGAGGCAGCCCTCACCCGGAGGCGGGGCGACGCGCCGATGCGTGAGACCGGCCCGCCCCCGGAACACTCCGCCCGAGACGCGCCTCAGCTCTCCGGCTGCTCGTCCAGCTCCGCCCCCGCGCCCTCGGCCTTCGGGTCGCCCGTGTCCTTCGCGGTGCCCGGCGTGGCCGTAGCGCCCCCGGCGGCGGCCTGCTGCCTGCGGTCCAGCGCGTTCAGCGCGCGCTGCGCCAGCGGATGGGAGCGGACCAGTTCACCGAGGGTCGTCCGGCCGCGCGTGATGTCGGTGAAGGAGCGCCAGGCCGGGCGGAAGCCGGTGAGGGCGGCGTGGAAGATGCCGGGCCGCTTCTCGAACAGGGCGAGCATGCGCTTGCCGACGCTCATCTCCACGCCGAGGCCCGCCTTGATGGCGAACGCGTAGTTGAGGGCCTGGCGCCGGGTGTCCACCGCGTCGTGCGCCTCGGCGATACGGACCGCCCACTCGCCCGCGAGCCGTCCGGAGCGCAGCGCGAAGGAGATGCCCTCACGGGTCCAGGGCTCCAGCAGACCGGCCGCGTCACCGCAGACCAGGACCCGGCCGCGGGAGAGCGGCGAGTCGTCGGTACGGCAGCGGGTCAGATGGCCGGAGGACACGCTCGGCTCGAACCCGGCCAGGCCGAGCCGTCCGATGAAGTCCTCCAGATAGCGCTTGGTGGCGGCGCCCTCGCCGCGCGCGGAGATCACGCCGACGGTGAGCGTGTCGCCCTTGGGGAAGACCCAGCCGTAACTGCCCGGCATCGGGCCCCAGTCGATGAGGACCCGGCCCTTCCAGTCCTCGGCGACCGTCTCGGGCACCGGGATCTCCGCCTCCAGGCCGAGGTCGACCTGGTCGAGCTTGACCCCGACGTGCGCCCCTATCCGGCTGGCGCTGCCGTCCGCGCCGACGACCGCGCGCGCGAGCAGCGTCTCGCCGCCCTGGAGGACGACCGCGACCGACCGCCGGTCCGGGACCGCGGAACCATGCTGCTCGACGCGGGAGACCGTGGCCCCGGTGCGGAGTTCGGCGCCCGCCTTCTGCGCGTGCTCCACGAGCTGCTGGTCGAACTCGGGCCGGTTGATGAGACCGAAGAGCATCTGCCGGGAGCGGCGGGTGCGGGTGAAGCGACCGTTGTGGGAGAACGTCACCGCGTTCACCCGGTCTCTGAAGGGGAGTTCGAATCCCGGGGGCAGCGCGTCGCGCGACGGCCCGATGATGCCGCCGCCGCATGTCTTGTAGCGGGGCAGTTCCGCCTTCTCCAGCAACAGGACGCGCCGCCCCGCGACCGCCGCCGCATAGGCGGCCGAAGCCCCCGCGGGTCCCGCGCCCACCACGACGACGTCCCACACCTGCCGCACGTCGTCCGCCGAAGAGTTCTCGCTGCTCACGATGGTCTACTGCTCCCGATCAAGCCGCCTGCCGCACCTGTCCCCCGCATCCTACGACCGAGATCGCCACGGTCCGTCGTGGGATGATCGCGCGGGTGCGCGCCCCCGGCCGGGAAGGCGCTTTCGGCCCCGCCCCGACGGGCGCGTACGCTCGCACGGTCACCCCCGGACGGACGCGCGTCGGCGCGGTCGTGCGGGCACGTACGGAACAACGGACACCCGTACGGACAAGTGCCCACCCGTACAACGTCGCACCCACAAGGAGCGTGCCCATGTCGTCGAATCCGCTCGCCGAGACCGTCGCCTCGCTGATGCCCAGGGCGAAGACGGAACTCACCGAACTGGTGGCCTTCCAGTCGGTGGCGGACTTCGACCAGTTCCCGCGCGGCGAGAGCGAAGCCGCCGCGCGCTGGATCGCGGACGCGCTGCGCGCCGAGGGCTTCCAGGACGTCGCCCTCCTCGACACCCCCGACGGCACCCAGTCGGTGTATGGCCTGCTGCCCGGCCCCGAGGGCTCCCGGACGGTCCTGCTGTACGCCCACTACGACGTCCAGCCGCCGCTCGACGAGGCCGCCTGGACCAGCCCGCCGTTCGAGCTGACCGACCGCGACGGCCGCTGGTACGGGCGGGGCAGCGCCGACTGCAAGGGCGGCTTCATCATGCACCTGCTGGCCCTGCGCGCCCTCAAGGCGGACGGCGGGGTCCCGGTCACGGTCAAGGTCATCGTGGAGGGCTCCGAGGAGCAGGGCACCGGCGGCCTGGAGCGGTACGCCGAGGCCCACCCCGAGCTGCTCACGGCCGACACGATCGTCATCGGCGACGCGGGCAACTCCCGCGTGGGCCTGCCCACCGTGACCGCCACCCTGCGCGGCATGACGCTGCTGCGCGTGCAGGTCGACACCCTCGCGGGCAACCTCCACTCGGGCCAGTTCGGCGGCGCCGCCCCCGACGCGCTCGCCGCCCTGATCCGCGTCCTCGACTCGCTGCGCGCGGAAGACGGCTCCACCACGGTCGACGGCCTGGCGGACGGCGCGCCCTGGCCGGGGCTCCAGTACGACGAGGAGCAGTTCCGCCAGGACGCCAAGGTCCTCGACGGCGTGGAGCTGATCGGCTCCGGCACGGTCGCGGACCGCATCTGGGCGCGGCCCGCCGTCACCGTCCTCGGCATCGACTGCCCGCCCGTGGTCGGCGCGACCCCGTCGGTGCAGGCGAGCGCCCGCGCGCTGGTCAGCCTGCGGGTGCCGCCGGGCACGGACGCCGCCGAGGCGGCCAAGCTGCTCCAGGCGCACGTGGAGGCGCACACGCCGTGGGGCGCGCGCGTGCGCGTCGAGCAGGTCGGGCTGGGCCAGCCGTTCAGCGCGGACACGACCAGCCCGGCGTACGCGGCGATGGCCGAGGCGATGGCGGTGGCCTACCCCGGCCAGGAGATGCAGTACGCCGGTCAGGGCGGCTCCATCCCGCTGTGCAACACGCTGGCCTCGCTGTACCCGGATGCGGAGATCCTGCTCATCGGGCTGAGTGAGCCGGAGGCGCAGATCCACGCGGTCGACGAGAGCGTGTCGCCCGAGGAGCTGGAGCGGCTGTCGCTCGCGGAGGCGCTGTTCCTGCGGACGTACGCGGCGAGCTGACGGTCCGCCGAGGGGGCCGGGGTCCGCGCGCGGCGGGTCAGCCGAGCGGGGTGCCGGCCTCCAGGTAGAGCGCGGCGCCGCGCTCGCGGGCGCGCAGAGCCCAGCGCAGCCGCTCGTAGCGGACCGGCGGGAGGAGTTCGGCGGCCTCCTCCTCGGTGACGAAGCGCCAGCCGCGCAGCTCGGGGCCGGGCAGGCGCAGGCCCGCGGCGGCCGCGGGGTCGAGGCGGCCGCCGTCGAAGAGGAGGCGGAGGCCGCCGTAGCCGGGCGGGCGGGGCCGTTCCCAGTCGACGACCAGCAGCCGGGGGACCTCGTCCAGGACGACGCCGGTCTCCTCGGCGACCTCGCGCATGCCCCCGCGCGCGGGCGCCTCGCCGGGCTCCACGACGCCGCCGGGGAACTCCCAGCCGGGCTTGTAGGTCGGGTCGACCAGCAGGAACCGGTCCTGTTCGTCGAAGAGCAGCACCCCGGCGGCCAGCGTCTCGGCGGTCGGCTCGGGCGTCTGCACGATGTCGCACGCGCGCGCGGCACCGCTGCCGACGGCCTCGGCGATCCGTACGGCGGTCTCGTACGGGGTCAGCGCTCCGGTGTCCACGAGGTGGGCGTCGGCGGCGAGCCAGGAGGCGAGGGCGGCGCGGTAGGGCTCGACGTGGTCGTAGGACCACTGCCGGACGCGTATCTCGCCGTCGGCGGGGTCCGCGGGTGTCTCCCGGTCGGCTATCCGCCTGCGCAAAATCGTTTCAGCCGGGGCCAGGAGCACATGGCGGACCGGGATGCGGCGGGCGGCGAGGCCCCCGAAGATCTCGTCGCGGTACTCCTGGCGCAGGAGCGTCATCGGGACCACCAGGGTGCCGCCCAGCTCGGCGAGGAGCGCGGCGGCCGTGTCGATCACGAGCCTGCGCCAGATCGGCAGGTCCTGGAAGTCGCTCACCCCGGCGAGGCTCTTGGCCGGCAGCAGCTGCGGCAGCGCCGCGCCGACGACCTCCGGGTCGAAGAGCGTGCTGTTCGGGATCAGGTCGATCAGCTCCCGCGCGGCGGTCGTCTTCCCCGCGCCGAACGCGCCGTTGATCCAGACGACGGTCACGTGTCCCCCTCTTCCGTTGGCCCCCTGTGGCTTGCCCGCTCCACCCTGCCACGGAAACCACCTCCCTCTGAGGCGGCACAACACCGTGGCGCCGGCCCCCGTTCTGCGGGGTGCCGGCGCCACGGCGGGGGGCGGGGGGCGTCAGCCGTTCTGGCCGAGCGCGTTCTCGTCGACGGCGAGGCTGTCGCTGGCGACGGTCTTGTCGAGGGTGCTGAGGGCGTCACCGACGTTCAGCGCGTCGAGGTCATCGGTCCCGTGACCGTGCGACGGCGTGATGGCCGCGACGACGAAACCGGTGGCGAGGGAGGCGATGGCGAGCATGCTGCGCTTCTTCATACCGGCAACAACTCCCTGGACGCCCAGAGGTCACGCGCGGGCGGGCAGGCGGTACACCATCGGCTGTGCAGGAGAGCGGGGCGGCCAGGGCCCCGGATCGGATGAGCGGGGATGGCGTGGAGGGTCGGCCGCCCGGCAGAAGGGCGGGCGAGCCCCAGAGAGCCCCCGGACCCAAGAGCGGCCGCGCCGCAGACGAACACCCCGCAGCAGACGGCCCCCGAACCGCAGCCGCCCCAGCCACCTCACACCCCCGCCGCCTCCACCCCCGTCCCGCTCGCCAGGGCGGCTGCCGCCGCGCCGACCAGGCCCGCGTCTGTGCCCATCTGGGCCGGTGTCACGGTGAGGCGGCGGACGAAGGAGAGGGTGGCGTAGTCGGCGAGGTGGCGCCGCAGGGGGGTGAACAGGATCTCGCCCGCCTTGCCGACGCCGCCGCCGATGACCGCGATGTCGATCTCGACGAGGGTGGCGGTCGCCGCGATGCCCGCCGCGAGGGCCTGGGCAGCGCGTTCGAAGGAGGCCAGGGCGACCGGGTCGCCCGCGCGCGCGGAGGCCGCCACGGCGGCGGCGGAGGTGTCGCCGTCCGGGCCGGGCCGCCAGCCGCCCTCCAGGGCGCGGCGGGCGATGTTGGGGCCGCTGGCGATGCGCTCGACGCAGCCGCGCGCGCCGCACGGGCAGGGGTCGCCGTCCAGGTCGACGCTGATGTGACCGATGTGGCCCGAGTTGCCGGTGGGGCCGGGGTGGAGGCGGCCGTTGAGGACGAGGCCGCCGCCGACGCCGGTGGAGACGACCATGCAGAGCGCGTTGTCGTGGCCCCGGGCGGCGCCCTGCCAGTGTTCGGCGGCGGTGATGGCCACGCCGTCGCCGATGAGCCGCACGGGGAGGTTGCCGGTGGCGGCGCGGACGCGTTCGACGAGCGGGTAGCCGCGCCAGCCGGGCACGTTCACGGGGCTGACCGTGCCCGTGGTGGCGTCCACCGGCCCCGCGCTGCCGATACCGAGGGCGTGCACGCGTACCCACAGCGGCGAGGCCGTCAGATCGGCGAGGACCCCCTCGACGGCCCGCATCACGGTGTCGCCGTCCTCCAGGGCGGGAGTGGGCCGCTGGGCGCGCAGCAGGATCGTGCCCGCGCCGTCCACCAGCGCCCCGGCGATCTTGGTGCCGCCGATGTCGAGTGCGGCCACGAGGTCGGTCTGCATCAGTTTCGGTTCTCCCCGTCCACCATCGGAATTGGGCCACGCCGGTCCCGCGCTGGGGGACGAGGGCCGGATCGTGCGCTGGACAGTCTCTCCCGCACCTGACAACGTTGTCCAGGGCCTATGCTCGACCGCGCGCCCTCAAACGCCTCAGAGGACGCACGCATTTCCGTGGACAACAGGACAGGACACCGCATCGTGCCCGAGACGCCCCGCCGCGCAGTCGGCATCTCCGGAAACCGCTACGGCAATCGTCCCACCATGAAGGACGTGGCCGCGCGCGCGGGGGTGGGTCTCAAGACGGTCTCGCGCGTGGTGAACGGAGAACCGGGCGTCACGCCGGACACCGAGCGGCGGGTCCAGGAGGCGATCGAGGCGCTGGGTTTCCGCCGCAACGACAGCGCGCGCGTGCTGCGCAAGGGCCGGACGGCGAGTATCGGCCTGGTCCTGGAGGATCTGGCGGACCCCTTCTACGGTCCGCTCAGCCGTGCCGTGGAGGAGGTGGCCCGCGCGCACGGGGCGCTGCTGATCAACGGCTCCAGCGCGGAGGACCCGGGGCGTGAGCAGGAGCTGGCGCTCGCGCTGTGCGCGCGCCGGGTGGACGGGCTGGTCGTCATCCCGGCCGGGGACGACCACCGGTATCTGGAGCCGGAGATCAAGGCGGGCGTGGCGACGGTCTTCGTGGACCGCCCCGCCGGTCGGATCGACGCGGACTGCGTGCTGTCGGACAACTTCGGCGGCGCCCGCGCGGGCGTCGCGCACCTCGTCGCGCACGGGCACCGCAGGATCGGCTTCATCGGTGACATGCCGCGCATCCACACGGCCGCCGAGCGGCTGCGCGGCTACCGCACGGCCATGGAGGACGCGGGGACAACCGTCGAGGACGGGTGGATGTCGCTGGGGGCCACCGATCCGCTGCGGGTGCGCCGGGCGGCCGAGGAGATGCTGACGGGTCCGTCGCCGGTCACGGCCATCTTCTCGGGCAACAACCGCGTGACGGTCACCGTGATCCGGGTCCTCGCCGAGCACGCGCGCCGGGTGGCGCTGGTCGCCTTCGACGACCTGGAGCTGGCCGATCTGCTCCAGCCGGGGGTGACGGTGGTCGCGCAGGACGCGTCGACGCTGGGCCGGACCGCCGCCGAGCGCCTGTTCCGCCAGCTGGACGGCACCCTCCTGACCCCCGAGCGGATCGAGCTGCCGACCCGGCTGATCGCGCGCGGCTCCGGCGAGTTCCCCCCGGCGGACTGAGCCGCGCGTGGGCACGGCGGACGGGGCGGGGCGCGTGGAGGGCGGGGAGTACGGCCTGGCGGCGCTGGGCCTCGCCGAGGCGCCCCGCGACCACCCGCTGTCGTATCCGGGCGCCTGGCCGACGCGCTCCGGGCTGCTGGACGGGGACCGGCTGCTGCCGCTGGAGGGGACGGAGTTCCCGGGGCGGACGCCGGTCCTGGCCATCGGCTCCAACGCGTCGCCGGGCCAACTGCGCCACAAGATGGACGCGTTCGGCCTCACCGCGCCGCTGCCGATGCTGCGGGTCCGGGTCACCGGCCTCGACGTGGGTGTCTCCGCGCACATCAGCCTGCACGGCTACGTGTCCGCCTCGCCGGTCCACGCCCCCGGCACCGTACGGGAGTTGTACGTCATCTGGCCGGACCCGGCGCAGCTCGCCGCCGTGGACGCCACCGAACCCCACTTCGACCGGGCCCGGTTGCCGGACGAGATCCGCGTCGAGGCGCTCAGACCGGAGGGCGGGGCGCGCTTGCTGCCGGACGTGGGCGTGTACGTCAACCGCCACGGCGTCCTGCGCGACGGCTCCGGCGCCCCGCGCGCCCATCCGGGACAGCGCGCCCTGATCACGGAACTCCTCGCCGGATCGGCCGGGTTGAGGGAGCTGTTCGGGACGACGCCGGAGGAGTTCTGCGCCCGCGCGCGGGCCGACGCGGAGCGGTGCGCGCGGGGCACCGGCCTCCTGGCGGGCGAGGGACGGGTCACGCGGTCCGGGCTGGAACACCTGGTGCGGGGCGGGGTCTGAACGGCCTAGGCTGGCGGTACGGCATCGCGTGTCGGTCACCGTCCGGGTGAGGCATGGAGGCGCCCGTGAGTGTGCCTTACGGAGGCATTCACACATGTCAGTCGAGTTGAACCACACCATCGTCCACGCCCGGGACAACCGGGAGTCCGCCGAGTTCCTCGCGCACGTCCTGGGTCTGGACGTCGGTTCCGAGTGGGGCCCGTTCGTGCCGGTCGACACGAGCAACAAGGTCACCCTGGACTTCGTCACCGTCCCGGCGGAGTCGATCGCCATGCAGCACTACGCGTTCCTCGTCTCGGACGAGGAGTTCGACGCGGCGTTCGCCCGGATCAGGGAGGCGGGGATCACCTACTTCGCCGATCCGCACGGCAGGCGGCCCGGTGAGATCAACCACCACCACGGCGGCCGGGGCCTGTACTTCATGGACCCGGCGGGTCACGGGATGGAGATCATCACCACGCCGTACACCTTCCCGGAGCGGTAGGCGGGCCTGAGCACGCGCGGGCCGGTCGGTGGGTGTGGAGCCCCCGGCCGGCCCGTCTCACGTGCGCCGTCCGGGCGGCGCCACGAAACCCTCCAGTTCCGCGCGGCCCAGTCCGGTCGCCGCGGTCACCTCGGCCGCGTCCAGGGCGCCGCAGTCCAGGCCGCGCAGCAGGTAGCCGCTGAGGGCCCTGGCGGTGGCGGGCTCGTCCATCACGTCGCCCCCGGCGCGCGCGGCGTAGCGGGCGAGCCGTTCGGCGGCCCGGTCGAAGCCCTCGCGGTAGAAGGCGAAGACGGCCGCGTAGCGGGTGGGGAGATGGCCGGGGTGCATGTCCCAGCCCTGGTAGTAGGCGCGGGCGAGGGCGCGGCGGGTGAGGCCGTAGTGGAGGCGCCAGGCGGCGTGGACGCGGTCGGTGGGGCCGACCGGCAGGACGTTGGTGGAGCCGTCGCTGACCCGGACGCCGGTTCCGGCGGCGGCGACCTGCATGACCGCCTTGGCGTGGTCGGCGACGGGGTGGTCGCTCGCCTGGTGGGCGGCGGAGACGCCGAGGGCGGCGCTGTAGTCGAAGGTGCCGTAGTGCAGGCCGGTGGCGCGGCCCTCGGCGGCCTGGATCAGGCGGGCGACGGTGGCGGTGCCGTCGGTGGCCAGGAGGGCCTGGCTGGTCTCGATCTGGATCTCGAAGCGGAGCCGCCCGGCCGGGAGTCCGTGCGCCTTCTCGAAGGCCTCCAGGAGGCGGACCATCGCGGTGACCTGCTCGGGGTAGGTCACCTTCGGCAGCGTCAGGACGAGCCCGTCGGGGAGCGGACCGGCGGCCGTGAGGCCGGTGAGGAAGATGTCGAGGGTGCGGATGCCCCGGGCGCGGACGTTCGCCTCCAGGCACTTCATCCGGATGCCCGTCCAGGGCGCGGCCGTGCCGTGCTCGTACGCCTCGGCGACCAGGCGGGCCGCGCGGGCGGCGGTCTCGTCCTCCTCGGCGTCCGGGCGGGGGCCGTAGCCGTCCTCGAAGTCGACGCGGAGGTCCTCGACCGGTTCGCGCTCCAGCTTGGCGCGGACGCGGGCATGGACGGGTTCGGCGAGGTCGTCGGGCAGGCCGAGGACGGCGGCGAAGGCGGCGGCGTCCGGGGCGTGTTCGTCGAGGGCGGCGAGGGCGCGGTCGCCCCAGGCGCGGACGGTGTCGGCGGTGTAGGCGTCGGCGGGGACGTAGACGGTGTGGACGGGCTGGCGGGTGCCGGGGTCGCCGGGGTAGTGGCGGGCGAGTGCGGCGTCGACCGGGGCGAGGGACGCGCCGACGGCCTCGGTGACGGATGCCGCGAGGCTGGTCGTGACGGTCTCCTGCCGGCCCTGGCCCATCGCGGCCCCTTCCGTTTCCGCCGTGCTCCGACGCGCTCGGCCTGTCCGACCACGTTCCGGACGTATTCCGCCGTACGGAATCAACAATCCGTTGAAGACAGCTAAGCGTGGCGTTTCCGCCTGGTCAACACCCCGCCCACGCGCCGGACACCGTCTCCGCACCCCCTGCGGCCCCTCGTGCCTCCGATCGTTCCGCTGTCACCCGTGCCCCTCCGGTTCGAAGATTCGTACACTCGTCCTTGCTCACGAGCGGAGGGAGGCCCCTTGGCCGACGACGGTGGCGAGGCTGGTGGACCGACCCGGCGGGCGGGCCTGCGGACGCTGGCGGCCGCCGCCCTGGCGGTGCCGCTCCTCGGGGCGCTGCCCGGCTCCGGCGCCCGGCAGGGCCGTGTGCGGTCCGCGGCGGCCGTGCCCGCGGTGACGGTCATGACCTTCAACCTCCGCTTCGCCAGCGACAAGCGGCCCAACAGCTGGGCGCAGCGGCGTCCGGTGATGCGGGACCTGCTGCGCGCGGCGGCGCCGCACGTGATGGGCACCCAGGAGGGCGTACCGCCCCAACTGGCGGACATCGAGAGCGATCTGGGGCCGCACTACGACCGGATCGGCACCGGGCGGGGCGGCGGCGACGAGGAGTCGATGGCCGTCTTCTTCGACACCCGGCGGCTGGAGCCGGTGGCGCACGAGCACTTCTGGCTCTCCGACACCCCGCGCGTACGCGGCTCCAACACGTGGGGCGCCAAGTACCCGCGCATGGTGACGTGGGTGCGGTTCCGCGACCTGGCGGCGGGCGGTCGGCCGTTCTGCGTCCTCAACACCCACCTGGACAACGGCAGTTCCTACGCGCGCGAGCGTGCCGCCGAGATGATCGTGGCCCGGCTCGGGCGGTTCGCGGCGGACCTGCCGGTGCTGGTGACGGGCGACTTCAACACCATCGCGCACCACAGCCCGGTGTACGACCGCCTGTTGGCCTCCGGACTGGTCGACACGTGGGACACGGCGGCGCGGCGCGGGCCCGCCTTCGCGACGTACCACGCGTTCCGCGGGCCGGTGCCGGACGGTGACCGGATCGACTGGATTCTGGCGTCGCCGCAGGTGCGGGTGGAGCGGGCGTGGGTGGACACCTATCACGCGGGCGGGCAGTACCCGAGCGACCATCTGCCCGCGTGCGTCTCGCTGCGGGTGAGTTGACGGACCGTACGCCGCTCGGGGCGTGGGACGGCCCAGGTCGTGTCCGGGCGTCGCCGGGCGGGCAGGACTGCGCGGACACGGCCGAGGCCCCCGTGACCGGCGGTTCGGTCGCGGGGGCCTCGGGTCGTTCCGGGGCTGCCGGTGGGGCTCAGCCCTTGCGGGACTTGACCTCGTCGGTGAGCTGCGGGACGACGTCGAACAGGTCGCCGACGACGCCGTAGTCGACCAGGTCGAAGATCGGGGCCTCGGCGTCCTTGTTGACGGCCACGATGGTCTTCGAGGTCTGCATGCCGGCGCGGTGCTGGATGGCGCCCGAGATGCCGTTGGCGATGTAGAGCTGCGGCGAGACCGACTTGCCGGTCTGGCCGACCTGGTTGGTGTGCGGGTACCAGCCCGCGTCCACCGCGGCGCGGGAGGCGCCGACGGCCGCGCCGAGGGAGTCGGCGAGGGCCTCGATGATCGCGAAGTTGTCGGCGCCGTTGACGCCGCGGCCGCCGGAGACCACGATCGCGGCCTCGGTCAGCTCGGGGCGGCCGGTCGACTCGCGCGGGGTGCGGCCGGTCACCTTGGTGCCGGTGGCCTGCGCGGAGAAGGTCACCGCGAGCGCCTCGACGGTACCGGCGGCCGGGGCGGCCTCCACGGCGGCCGAGTTCGGCTTGACGGTGATGACCGGGACGCCCTTGGCGATGCGGGACTTGGTGGTGAAGGACGCGGCGAACACCGACTGGGTGGCCACCGGACCCTCGTCACCGGCTTCCAGGTCGACGGCGTCGGTGATGATGCCGGAGCCGATGCGCAGTGCGAGGCGGGCGGCGACCTCCTTGGCGTCAGCGGAGGACGCGACCAGGACGGCGGCCGGGGAGACGGCCTCGACGGCGGCCTGGAGGGCGTCCACCTTGGGTACGACCAGGTAGTCGGCGTACTCGGGGGCGTCGTGGGTGAGGACCTTCACGGCGCCGTGCTCGGCGAGGACGGCGGCGGTGTCGGCGGCGCCGTTGCCGAGGGCGACGGCGACGGGCTCGCCGACGCGGCGGGCCAGGGTCAGCAGCTCCAGGGTGGGCTTGCGGACGGCACCGTCCACGTGGTCGACGTAGACGAGGACTTCAGCCATGGGATTGTTCTCCTGCGGAACGAGAGTGAGGGGCGGTCTGCGGCTGCGGGGCTCAGATGAACTTCTGGCCCGCGAGGAACTCGGCGAGCTGCTTGCCGCCCTCGCCCTCGTCCTTGACGATCGTGCCGGCGGTGCGGGCCGGGCGCTCGGCCGCGGAGTCGACCTTCGTCCAGGCGCCCTCCAGGCCGACCTCCTCCGCCTCGATGTCGAGGTCGGACAGGTCCCAGGACTCCACCGGCTTCTTCTTGGCGGCCATGATGCCCTTGAAGGACGGGTAACGCGCCTCGCCCGACTGGTCGGTGACCGAGACGACGGCCGGGAGGGAGGCCTCCAGCTGCTCCGAGGCGGCGTCGCCGTCGCGGCGGCCCTTGACGGTGCCGTCCTCGACGGAGACCTCGGATAGCAGGGTGACCTGCGGGACGCCCAGGCGCTCGGCGAGCAGGGCCGGGAGGACGCCCATGACGCCGTCGGTGGAGGCCATGCCGGAGACGACGAGGTCGTAGCCCGCCTTCTCGATCGCCTTGGCCAGCACCAGGGAGGTGCCGATGGCGTCGGTGCCGTGCAGGTCGTCGTCCTCGACGTGGATCGCCTTGTCGGCGCCCATGGACAGTGCCTTGCGCAGCGCGTCCTTGGCGTCCTCGGGGCCCACGGTCAGGACGGTGATCTCCACGTCGTCGTCGGAGTTCTCGGAGATCTGCAGCGCCTGCTCGACGGCGTACTCGTCGAGCTCGGAGAGCAGACCGTCCACGTCGTCCCGGTCGACGGTCAGGTCATCGGCGAAGTGCCGGTCGCCAGTGGCGTCGGGCACGTACTTCACAGTGACAACGATCCTCAAGCTCACGCCGGCTCTCCTACTGCAATCGTCAGTTCTCGGCTGCCTTCTTTCAGGCAGCATAGGCGCCACAAGCGGCTCATCCCGATCGGGGCGGCCTGCGCTCCCGAGCGAAATATTACTCGCCAGTACATCCAGTTCCTGCCCACTAAGCAAGCGCTTTGAACTGTGACGTCTGCAACGCAGCGTAATCGGAACCCGGCGACCGCGCAGGCGCGCCGGGCCGTGATCAATCCCGCAGCGCCGTGAACCGCCCCTGGTGGTAGAGCAGCGGGCGCCCCGGGCCCGCCGGGTCGCCGAGGACGACCTCGGCCAGCACGATCCGGTGGTCCCCGGCCGGGACGCGCGCCACCACGCGGCAGACCAGCCAGGCGAGCACGTCGTCGAGGACGGGCACGCCCTCGGGGCCCTCCCGCCAGGCGGTCGGCGCGGCGAACCGGTCGGCGCCGCTGCGGGCGAAGGTGGCGGCCAGCTCCCGCTGGTGCTCGCCGAGTATGTGCACGCCGACGTGGTCCGCGGCCGACAGGGCGGGCCAGCTGGACGCGCCGGTGCCGACGCCGAAGGAGAGCAGCGGCGGCTCGGCGGAGACGGAGGTGAGCGAGGTGGCGGTGAAGCCGACCGGGCCGTTCTCCCCGGCGGCCGTGACGACGGCGACACCGGCGGCGTGGCGGCGGAAGACCGAGCGCAGCAGGTCGGGCGAGGCGAGCCGGGGGGTGCCGAGGCCGGGCGTGGCCGTCATGGAGGGGTCCTTCTGGTGGCGGGGCGGGCGGGGGCGTCGGGGCTCAGGGGCCCGGACAGCGCGCGCTCGCGGTGCGGGCCAGGTCGACGTGGACCCGCGCGTGGAGAAGGAGTTCCTCTGGCATACGGTCAGACTGACGATAGGTGGTGCGCGCAGTCAAGTACGTCCCCTGGCCCCCGGCGTCCCCGTGATGCCGGGCCGCGGGTACCGGTCCCGCGGCTATGAGCGGAGTCACACCGCCTCCCCCAGCGCGGCGATGACGTCGGCCTTGCGGGGCTGTCCGGCGGCGCGGCGGACGACGTGGCCGTCGGCGTCCAGGACGAACACGGTCGGCGTCTTCAGCACGGCGAGGTCACGCACCAGGTCCAGGCGGGCCTCGGCGTCGATCTCTATGTGGGTGACGCCGGGGACCATGTCGGCCACCTCGCCGAGGATGCGGCGGGTGGCCCGGCAGGGGGCGCAGAAGGCGCTGGAGAACTGTACGAGCGTGGCCCTCTTCCCCAGTTGGCCGCCGAGCCGGTCGGCTCCGAGCCGCTTTCCTTCGTCGCGCCCGCGCACGCGTACCCTCCCGTTCCGCCGCCGGTGCAGCACTCCGTAGAAGCTCGCCGCCGCGAGCACCGCCACGCACACCAGGAATCCGGTCATCACGTGCACCAGCATTCATCAGACTGCAAAGATTCCCGCCTCCCGGAAGGGAACCCGTTGCGGAATGCTTGATTCATGGACATCGATGTGAGGGGGCCGCGGTTCGGGGCGACCGTCACGGCCGTGGTGCTGGCGGTCGTGCTGATCACGGCGAACCCCTGGCTGCTGGCGTGGCAGACGCTGGCGTTCGCGCTGGGCGCGGCGGGCGGGGTCGGGCGCTCGCCGTACGGCTGGGCGTTCCGGGTGGCGGTGCGGCCGCGGCTCGGGCCGCCGACGGAGTTCGAGGCGCCGGAGCCGCCGCGGTTCGCGCAGGCGGTGGGGCTGGTCTTCGCGGCGCTCGGGCTCGTCGGCTTCACGCTGGGCCCGCAGTGGCTCGGCTTCGCGGCGACCGGCGCGGCCCTCGCGGCGGCCTTCCTCAACGCCGCTTTCGGTTATTGCCTGGGCTGCGAGATGTACCTCCTGCTGCGGCGGGTGACGGCACGTCCCTCGTAGCGGCCGGACGACGGTGTGAAGAGTGGCGTGACGGACGGGGCGGGCGGTAAAGGGGCGACAAAACGCCGAGGTGGGTCAAGGGGCGACGTGACGAGGATCTCGCGGTCGGCGGGCACGGGGACTGGCTCCCCGGCCGTTCTTCGGGCACGATCTGCGAGATGCCGTAGACCTACGGCCGCGTAACTTGCCCGCCGGGTGTGTCCCGGCCCCGAGCTGGAAGGGTCCGCCCCACCCATGGCAGAGCTTGTCTACCGTCCCGTCGTCGGCTTCGCCCAGACGCTGTTCAAGGCTTGGGACCTCAAGATCGACTGCAAGGGTTCGGAGAACATCCCGCGCTCGGGCGGTGCCGTGCTGGTGAGCAACCACATCAGCTACCTCGACTTCATCTTCAACGGACTCGCGGCCCTCCCGCAGAAGCGCCTCGTGCGGTTCATGGCGAAGGAGTCGGTCTTCCGCCACAAGGTCTCCGGTCCGCTGATGCGCGGGATGAAGCACATCCCGGTCGACCGCAAGCAGGGCGAGACGGCGTACGCGCACGCGCTGGACTCGCTGCGCTCCGGCGAGATCGTGGGCGTCTTCCCGGAGGCGACGATCTCGGAGTCGTTCACGCTGAAGAGCTTCAAGTCGGGTGCGGCCCGTATGGCGCAAGAGGCGGGCGTGCCGCTGATCCCGATGGCCGTGTGGGGCACCCAGCGCCTGTGGACCAAGGGGCACCCGCGCAACTTCAAGCGCAGCCACACGCCGATCACGATCCGGGTGGGCGAGGCGCTGGAGGCCTCCCGCGACAAGTACGCGGGCGCAATCACCCGTCAGGTGCGCGAGCGCGTCCAGGAGCTGCTGGAGGCCGCCCAGCGCGCTTATCCGGTGCGCCCGAAGGACGCGAGCGACACCTGGTGGATGCCGGCCCATCTCGGGGGCACGGCGCCGACGCCCGAGCAGGTGCGCGCGGCCGAGGCCCGCTGAGGGCGGAGCACACGAGGGACCACTCCACGACGGGGACGGCGGCGGGCCTGCGGGCTGCCGCCGTCCCCGTCGTGGTGGGCGCTCACAGAGCCGTGGGGAGCGTCTTCCAGAGGTGTGCGCGGTCGGGTGCCGCCCGCAGCGCGCCCAGGACGGCCGGGTGGGGCGCCGCGTACAGGACGGGGTGATCGCTCTCCCCCGCCGCCGTGTCGGGGGTGAACGCCAGCCGTTCGCCGTCCAGGGAGAACCGGGCGTCGACACCCGGCTTGTTGCCGCGCGGGTCCTGGCGGTGCCAGGCGCCGTGGAAGCGCACGGCGACCAGTCCGTGCACCACGCCGAGGAGCTGGTAGCAGAGCGCGGTCGGGATGTCCTCGGCCCGCAGCAGCGCGGTCAGGGCGTGGGCCTTGGCGTAGCAGATCCCCGTACCGCGCTCCAGGACGTCGGAGGCGCGCCAGGTGACGCGCGGGTCGCCGGAGTCCTGGGAGTGCGGGATCTCGTCCCGGACGTAGGCGAAGGCGAGGCGCGCATAGGCATACGAGTCCTCGGCGTCGCGGGCCAGGCGCGCGGCGGTCGCCCGGACCACCGGGTGGTGATGGTCGATGACCTCGTCGTCCGCCAGATAGGCGGACAGGTCGGGGTTCTGCTGGATGAGCTGCATGCTGGCAGAGCATAGGAAAGCGATCACCCGGCGTCAATCAATTTACGGGTGACCGCATACCTATGCATTCAGGGGGAGGGCGACGAGGCGGAGGTTAGCGCGCCATCTCCTCCTTGAGCGCCGCCAGGAAGGCGTCCACGTCGTCCTCGGTGGTGTCGAAGGAGCACATCCAGCGGACGTCTCCGGCCGCCTCGTCCCAGAAGTAGAACCGGAACCGCTTCTGGAGGCGCTCGGTGACCTCGTGGGGCAGCCGGGCGAAGACGGCGTTGGCCTGGACGGGGTGGAGGATCTCCACCCCGTGCACCGCGCGCACGCCCTCCGCGAGGCGCTGCGCCATCTCGTTGGCGTGCCGGGCGTTGCGCAGCCACAGGTCCTTGGCGAGCAGCGCCTCCAACTGCACCGAGACGAAGCGCATCTTGGAGGCGAGCTGCATGGACAGCTTGCGCAGGTGCTTCATGTGGCTGACGGCGTCCTGGTCGATGACCACGACCGCCTCGCCGAACAGGGCGCCGTTCTTGGTGCCGCCGAGGGAGAGGATGTCGACGCCGACCGTGTTGGTGAAGGTGCGCATCGGGACGTCCAGCGAGGCCGCCGCGTTGGCGATGCGGGAACCGTCGAGGTGGACCTTCATGCCGTGCGCGTGGGCGTGGTCGCAGATCGCGCGGATCTCCTGCGGCGTGTAGAGCGTGCCCAGTTCGGTGCTCTGGGTGATCGACACGACCTGCGGCATCGCCCGGTGCTCGTCGTCCCAGCCGTACGCCTGACGGTCGATCAGCTCGGGGGTGAGCTTGCCGTCGGGGGTGGGCACGGTGAGCAGCTTGAGGCCGCCCATGCGTTCGGGGGCGCCGCCCTCGTCGACGTGGATGTGGGCGCTCTCGGCGCAGATCACCGCGCCCCAGCGGTCGGTGACCGCCTGGAGCGCGACGACGTTGGCGCCGGTGCCGTTGAAGACCGGGAAGGCCTCGGCAGTGGGGCCGAAGTGGCCGCGCACGATCCGCTGGAGGTTGTCGGTGTAGTCGTCCTCGCCGTACGCGACCTGGTGGCCGCCGTTGGCGAGCGCGAGGGCGGCCATCACCTCCGGGTGGGCCCCGGCGTAGTTGTCGCTGGCGAAACCGCGGACCTCCGGGTCGTGATGACGACGGGCGTCGGTCCGCGGGGGGTTCACGGCTTCTCGGTGAGCCACAGACGGTGTCCGTTCACTTCTGCGGCGGGCCGCTGCCAGACGTCGGCGATGGCCTCGGCGAGGTCCTTGACGTCGGTGAAGCCCGCGAACTTCGCGTTGGGGCGGTCGGCGCGCATGGCGTCGTGCACCAGCGCCTTCACCACCAGGATGGCAGCCGCGGAGGTCAGCCCGTCGGCGCCCCCGGCCTTGTGGAAGTAGTCGGCCATGGAGAGCGTCCAGGCCTCCGAGGCGGCCTTGGCGGCGGCGTAGGCGGCGTTCCCGGCGGTGGGGTTGCTCGCGCCCGCGGCGCTGATCAGGACGTACCGGCCTCGGTCGCTGCGCTGGAGCGGCTCGTGGAAGGCGAGGGAGGTGTGCTGCACGGTGCGGATGAGCAGCAGTTCCAGGAAGTCCCAGTCGTCGAGGCTGGTCTTGGTGAAGGTCTCGCTGCCGCGCCAGCCGCCGACGAGGTGCACGAGGCCGTCGACCCGGCCGTACTCCTTCTCGACGCGGTTCGCCCAGTCCTGGGTGGACTGGAGGTCGAGCAGGTCGACCGGTTCCCCGGTGACGGTCGCGCCGCCGGAGGCGTAGCTCGCCGCGTCGACGGCCTCGGCGAGCCGCTCCGGGTCGTTGTCCGCGCCCACCACCGTGGCGCCCGCCTCCGCGAGTCGCAGCAGTGTCGCCCGGCCGGCGGGTCCGCCCGCTCCGGCCACCGCGATCACCGCACCGCTGAGAGCCCCGTTCCCCATGGTCTTCGCCTCCTGAGCAGTGTTCTCGGTACGGCGGTCGCTCACGCGGCCATCCGCTCGACGCCGTCCGCCGTGATGCCCTTGGTCGCGGCGATCACGTTCTTCAGCTTCTTGGACAGTGCCTCATAGAACATGCTCAGCGGAAACTCGTCCGGAAGCACGTCATCGACGAGCTTGCGCGGGGGCTGGGTCAGGTCCAGGGCGTCGGGGCCCTTGGCCCACTTCGATCCCGGGTGCGGGGAGAGGTAGGCCGAGACCAGCTCGTAGCCCGCGAACCAGTGGACGAGCTTGGGGCGGTCGATGCCGTCGCGGTAGAGCTGCTCGATGTCCGCGCAGAGCTGGTTGGTGACCTGCGGGGCGCGGTCCCAGTCGATGTGCAGCTTGTTGTCGGTCCAGCGGACGACGTCGTGCTTGTGCAGGTAGGCGAAGAGGAGCTGGCCGCCGAGTCCGTCGTAGTTGCGGACGCGGTCGCCGGTGACGGGGAAGCGGAACATGCGGTCGAAGAGGACCGCGTACTGCACGTCACGGGCCTGCGGGACGCCGTCGCCCTGGAGCTTCACGGCCTCCTTGAAGGCGGTGAGGTCGCAGCGCAGCTCCTCCAGGCCGTACATCCAGAACGGCTGCCGCTGCTTGATCATGAACGGGTCGAAGGGCAGGTCGCCGTGGCTGTGGGTGCGGTCGTGGACCATGTCCCACAGGACGAAGGCCTCCTCGCAGCGCTTCTGGTCGTGGACCATGGCGGCGATGTCCTCGGGCAGCTGAAGGCCGAGGATCTCCACGGCGGCGTCGGTGACCCGGCGGAAGCGGGCCGCCTCGCGGTCGCAGAAGATGCCGCCCCAGGTGAAGCGCTCGGGGGCCTCGCGCACGGCGATGGTCTCCGGGAACAGCACGGCCGAGTTGGTGTCGTAGCCGGAGGTGAAGTCCTCGAAGGTGATGCCGCAGAAGAGCGGGTTGTCGTAGCGGGTGCGCTCCAGCTCCGCCAGCCACTCGGGCCACACCATGCGCAGCACGACCGCCTCGACGTTGCGGTCGGGGTTGCCGTTCTGCGTGTACATCGGGAAGACGACGAGGTGCTGGAGGCCGTCGGCGCGGTTCGCGGCGGGCTGGAAGGCCAGCAGGGAGTCCAGGAAGTCCGGCACGGCGAAGCCGCCCTCGGCCCACCGGGTCAGGTCCTTGACCAGGGCGCGGTGGTAGTCCGCGTCGTGCGGCAGCAGCGGGGAGAGCGTCTCGACGGCGGCGGCGACCTCGCGTACGGCGTCCCGCGCGTCGGACGGGGCGGGGGCGCCCTCCGCCTCGAAGTCGATCGAGCCGTCCTTGGACTGCCAGGGCCGGATGCGCTCGACGGCGTCCTTGAGCACGGACCAGGCCGGGTGGTCGACCACCCGGGCCGCGGCGGGACCTTGGTCCTCCGTCCCCACCTGCACAAGAATTTCCGTCATGTCCCACCCTCCACAGGAGAACCTAGCGTCAGAACACCGTATGCATACGAGGTTCCTCCCAGCAAGGGGAGGCTCCGGAAATTATCCTGCCCACCTTCATGGTCACCGCGTTTTTTCCTGTGGGACATCCCACAGAGGCGCGGCGGGGTGCGGCGGGCGTCGGCGGGTAGGTCTCCCGGCGTGAAACTCCTCACCATCGGTCACCGCGGCGTCATGGGCGTCGAGCCGGAGAACACCCTGCGGTCCTTCGTGGCCGCCGAGCGGGCCGGTCTCGACGTCGTGGAACTCGATCTGCACCTGAGCGCGGACGGCGCGCTGGTGGTGATGCACGACGAGGACGTGGACCGCACGACCGACGGCACCGGGCCCGTCGCCGCGCACCCGCTGGCGGCGTTGCGCGCGCTGGACGCGGGCCGCGGGGAACGGGTGCCGGTGTTCGAGGAGGTGCTGGACGCGGTCGCGCTGCCCGTCCAGGCCGAGATCAAGGACGTGCGGGCGGCGCGGGCGGTGGCGGCGGTGATGCACGCGCGCGGGCTGGTCGGGCGGGTCGAGGTGTCCTCGTTCCACGACGAGGCGCTCGCCGAGATCGCCCGGCTGGTGCCGGGGGTGCGCACCGCGCTGATCGCCGGGCGCCACGGCCCCGAGGTGGTGGAGCGCGCGACGGCCGTCGGCGCCGCCACCCTCTGCCTCAAGCTGCGGCGCCTGACGCTGGAGACCGTCGAGGAGGCACGCGCCCGGGAGCTGCGGGTCATCGGCTGGGTCGTGAACACCCCGCGGGAGCTGCGGCTCGCGCGGGCCTTCGGCCTGGACGGCGTCACCACCGACCTCCCGGACACCGGCCGCGCGGCCCGCGGGGAGCCGGGGGACGACGCGCGGCCGGTGTGAGGTGTGAGCGGGGCGGGTGGCCGGTGTGCCGGACGCGGGTCCGCGCACCCGCCGGCGGCCCGACTGTTCCCCCGCGGGTCAGACCAGGTGCTTGACCAGCAGCTCGAACTGGAGGTCGTCGCGCTGCGGGACGCCGAACCGGTCGTCGCCGTAGGGGAACGGCGTCATGCGGCCGGTGCGGCGGTAGCCGCGCCGCTCGTACCAGGCGATGAGGTCCTCGCGTACGGAGATCACCGTCATGTGCATCTCGGTGGCGCCCCACTCGGCGCGCGACCGGCGCTCCGCCTCGGCCAGCACCAGCCGCCCGAGGCCGCCGCCCTGTGCGGTGGGGCTGACCGCGAACATGCCGAAGTAGGCGTGCGTGCCCCGGTGTTCGAGCTGGCAGCAGGCGACGATCCGGCCGCCCTGCTCCACGGTGAGGACCCGCGCGTCGGGGGACTCGACGATGGCGAGGACGCCGTCGGGGTCGGTGCGCTGCCCCTGGAGGATGTCCGCCTCGGTGGTCCATCCGGCCCGGCTGGACTCGCCCCGGTACGCCGACTCGACAAGCGCGACGAGCGCGTCCACGTCGGCCGGGACGGCGTCCCGGAATCTGAACTCGGGTGTGGTGGAACCGGTGGGAGCGGTGGTGGTGTCCATGGGGAGGTCTCCGGATCTTGGCGCGGGTTGTGCTCAGCCCGAGCGTAACCCTGCTCTAGTCTCCGGATGCATGGTGCATGTACTGAGCAGTCGTATCCTCATCCGTCCCACCGACCCCGAGCGTTCCCGCGCCTTCTACGGCGGGCAACTCGGGCTGGAGATCCACCGCGAGTTCGGCACGGGCCCGGAGCGGGGCACCGTGTACTTCCTGGGCGGGGGGTTCCTGGAGGTCGCCGGGCGGGCGGAGAGCGCGCCGGAGCCCGGCCCGCGGATCTGGATGCAGGTGGCGGACGTGACGGCCGCGCACGAGGAACTGGTGGCGAAGGGCGTGACGGTCACGCGTCCGCCGGTGCGGGAGCCGTGGGGTCTGGTCGAGATGTGGATCGCCGACCCCGACGGCACGCCGATCGTGCTGGTCGAGGTGCCCGCCGATCATCCCCTGCGTTACCGGCCCGGCATCTGACCTGGGGAAATGCCAGCTCGACGGGCGCGGCCGGGGCGCGCGGACCGTGTCCCGGATGCCGTGCCCCGGAGCCGGGTCTAGCGTGCTGAAGAGGGGTGCTCTCCCTGCGGAAGGAGCGCCATGAAGCTCGACGTGCCCGTGCCCGGCGGCCCCTGCTGGGTCGAGCTGGGCACCAGCGACCTGGCGGCGGCCCGGCGGTTCTACGCGGAACTGTTCGGC
This sequence comes from Streptomyces sp. NPDC091281, assembly GCF_044757425.1. Lineage (NCBI taxonomy): Bacteria > Bacillati > Actinomycetota > Actinomycetes > Kitasatosporales > Streptomycetaceae > Streptomyces > Streptomyces sp. NPDC091281. The sequence continues at coordinate 703,775 of NZ_JBIVUY010000003.1, forward strand.
TGGCGGTGCGTGACCGACGAGCGGACCGAGGCGGGCTGCTACACCGTCGCGCATCTCGGGGAGAGCGCCGTCGCCGCGCTCGCCCCGCGCCACCAGGAGTCGCGGCCCGTCGCCTGGAGCGTGTCCTTCGGGACCTCCGACGCCGACGTCACCGCCCGCATGATCGAGGAGGCCGGGGGCAAGGTGCTGGTCGGCCCGATGGACGTGTTCGACACGGGACGCTTCGTGGTCGCCTACGACCCCGGCGGCGCGGCCTTCCAGCTGTGGCAGGGCCGCACCTTCCCGGGCGCCGGGCTGTTCAACGCGCCCGGCTCGCTGGGCTGGGTGGAGTTGCTGGCCCGGGACGGGGCGCGGGCGGTGACCTTCTACACCACCGTGTTCGGCTGGACCGTCGGCACCTCGGAGCACTACACGCGGTGGGGTGTCGGCGGCCTCGACTTCGGCGGCATGGTCGCCGAGGAGGAGGGCCAGGCGTCCGGGGTGCCGCCGCACTGGCTGCCGTACTTCGCGGTCGCCGACGTGGACGCCTCGACGGCGGCGGCCACCGCGGCGGGCGGCGTGGCGCTGTGCAGGCCGGTGTCGGTCCCGGACGGGCCGCGGATCGCGGTGCTGCGCGATCCGCAGGGCGCCGAGTTCGGGGTGTACCGGGCGGAGGACGAGCCGTGAGGGGACACCGGCGGAGGCCCGCGGCGGCACGGGGCCGCGGGCGCGCGGCTCAGATCCGCAGCGCCCGCGCGTGCCCCTCCAGACGGCTCAGCAACTCGCCCAGCAGCCCGGCGAGTTCGTCCTGCCGGTCGCCGTCGAGAGCGGACAGTACGGCGCTCTCGTAGGCCAGTTGTTCGGGCAGCACGCTGTCGACGAGGGTCCGGCCCGCGTCGGTGAGGCTCAGGTGGGCCACCCGGCGGTCGCGGGTGTCGCCGCGCCGCTCGACCAGGCCGCGTTCGGTGAGCTGCTTGAGGCGCTTGGTGACGGCCGCGCCCGAGGAGAAGGTCTCGCGGGCCAGTTCGCCGGGGGTGAGTTCGTGGCCGGTGCGGCGCAGCGCGCCCAGCAGGTCGAACTCGGGGCGGCTGAGCCCGGCCCGGCGCAGCGGCGCGTCCTCGGCCTGCTGGAGCAGGGCGGCGCAGCGGTTGACCCGGCCGATGATCTCCATGGGCGCGGTGTCGAGGTCGGGCCGTACGTCCCGCCACTGGCGGACCACCGCGGCGACGGTGTCGCCCCGGCCGCCGTCGACGGGCGCGACGGTGCGCCCCCGCGCCGCGCCGTCGCCGCCGGTCGGCTGTCCCTGCGTGCCCGTCATGGCTGTGCGCCCTCCGCTCGTCCGATGCTGCTCCGGACCGGGAGGAGTCCCTGGCGCCGGACCGTCGCGGCGAGCGTACGGTGTCCGCTCCGCTCGGCCGCGACGACCCGCTCCTCGGGCAGGGCGTGCCGCCGCCACTCCCCCGCGACGGCGTCGGCCCGCGCCCGCAGGTCGACCAGGGCGGCGGCCAGGGAATGGCGGGCGGAGTCCAACGCGGCGGGGGCGGGAACGGGGACCGGCCCGGAGCCGTGGCCGGGGGCGGGCGGGGGCGCGGAGGAGGACCGGGGACCGGGGTGGGGCGGGGTGCCGTGGGCGCCTTCGGCGTCGTAGGCGGCGAGGAGGCGGTCGGTGGTCTCGCGGGCGCGTTCGGCGGTGGTGAGGGCCGCGTGGAGGCGGTCGGCGGCCCGGCGGTCGGTGACGGCGACCGCCGCGGCGAAGCCGACCACGGCGCCCACCAGGGTGTCCGCCACCCGCTCCACGACGAGGGCGCCCGCGTCCGGGGCGTGCGCGAACCCGGTGACGAGCAGCGCCATCGGTGTCACGCACACGGTCCCGAGCCAGTAGTTGCGGCCGATCAGCGCCTCGGCGCCGAAGCTCAGGGCGAGGCAGACCAGGACGAGCATCAGTGGGTGGACGCGGGTCAGGGGGACGACGGCGGCGAAGGCGAGGACGCCGACGAGGTTGCCGACGACCCGCTGGACGCCGCGGCTCCAGGTGAGGGTGACGTTGGCCTGGTAGAGGGAGGCCGCGGTGACGAGGGCCCAGTAGGGGCGGCCCACGCCGAGCGCGAGCGAGACCTGACCGGCGAGGACACAGCCCAGCACGGTGCGGACGGCGAGCGGCAGGAAGGGCGCGAGACGCCGCCGTAGCGAGACCCGCACCTCCGCGCGCTCCCGGCCGTCAGACGCCGGATCGTGCGCCGCCGAGTCGTGCGCCACCGAGTCGGACGGCGTCGCGTCGTACGGCGTCGGATACGGCGTGAGGTCGTCGGGGCGGGGCACAGGGCGGTTGCCGCGCAGGGCGCGGGCCCAGGACCGCAGCCGTTCGGGGTCGGTGGCGTCCGGGGCGGCGAGCGTGGCGTCCGCGCGGATCAGCAGGTGCGCCAGGGCGTGGTGTGCGCCGCCGGGGCGGGATGGACCGGGCCGGGCCGACCGCAGGGTGTCGCGCGCTGCGTGGACGGCGGCAGCGGCGGTGGCGCGCGGCCGGTCGAGGTGCGTGGCGGCGCCGCCGTCCGGTGTCTCGCGCGCCTGTCCGGCGTACGCGGCCACCGCGTCGAGGGCCTGCGCGGTGGCGCGCCGCTCCGGGCCGTGCGGGCGGAGCAGTGCCGGTGCCATGCAGACGAGCCACGCCCAGAGGCCCGCGGCGAGGGCGAGCCCGACGTGCGCGGGGACCCGGTCCGGGGTCTGCGGGGCGAAGAGCGCGGCGGACGTGACGAAGGTGAGGACGACGTTGCCCGGCGGGCCGAGGCGGGTGGCCTCGCACAGCACCTTCTGGGCGGCGGCGAGCAGCGCGCCGACGCTCACGAGGAGGACGGCGTTCGCGGTGAGCGCGGCCGTGACCAGCGCGACGGCCAGGCCGCCCGTCATGCCGAGCACCACACCGGCCAGGACCCGGGCGCGCGCCCGATAGGGGCGATGGTGGGCGTAGAGCGCGCACAGGGAACCGGCCATCGTGTACATCGCCAGGTCGAGCCGCCCGGCCGCCAGCAGGATCAGGTGGGGCGGCGCCGTGGCGGCGACCACGCTGAGCGCGGGCTTGAACCAGATGTCGGACGGACGCCCCAGCCGGAGCGCCCCGCCGAGCGGGAACCGCTCCCGCACGGGACGCCGGTCGCCGGGACCGGGCGGTCGAGGGGTCGTCTTACGGGTACGCATCCCATTAATTTAACAGGTGTTTCACTCGTAAAACATATGGGTCGCGCTCCGCCGAACGCTCCCCGCGTACTCCCTTGCGCTCGTGTGCGCGCCGCGGGCGGTGGGCATCGCATCCCTCGACCCATCGTCGAGCGGGGAGGTGCGCGTGCACGGACCGGCTTCGCCCGGCTGGCTCCTGGTCGCGCTGTGCGCGGCGACCGGTGCCTACTGCCTCCTGCGGATGCGCAGCAGCGACGCGGAGCAGCGCCGGGCCGCGGGGGACGAGGCGCTGATGGGCTTCGGGATGGCCGTGATGGCCGTCCCGGCGGGCGTGTTCACCCCGCCGTGGTGGGTGTGGCCCGGTTACGCCGTGCTGTTCGGGGCGGCGGCGCTGCGCGCCCTGTGGGCGGCCCGGTCCGGCGCCCACCATCTGCACCACCTGGTGGGCGCGGGGGCGATGGCCTACCTGTCGGTGGCGATGACGGTCGCCGCTCCCGCGAGCGGCCACCACCACGCGGGCACGACGGCCGACGGCGTCCCGGCACTGACCGGGGTACTGCTGGCCTACTTCGCGGGCTACGTGATCGTCGCCGGGGTCCGCCTGCTGCCGGTGGCGGGTGTCACGGGCGTCACGGAGGCCACAGGGGTGTCGGGGGTCGCGGGCGGTCCGCCGGGCTCCGTCGCGCGGGGCTGGGGCGACCGGCCCGAACTGGCCCGCGTCTGCCGCCTGTCGATGGGCATCGGGATGCTCGCCATGCTGCTGACGATGTGAGCGGGGCGCAAGGGCCGAGCCCGCCGCCAGACTGCGTGAGGGGGGCTGGGCGACGGACCGGGTTCCGTCGCGGGCGGGCGGCGTTCCGTGGTCTGCGTCACTTCGCCGGGGCGGGCCGTCCCCTGAGCGGTCCCCCGCTCATAGGGTGCTGTCCATGATGGTCCCCGCGGTCCTGCTGCTGCTCGCTGCCCTGACCGCCGTCGCCGCTCCCCGGCTGCTGGCCCGCGCCGACTGGCCGGACCGTGAACCCGTGGTGGCGCTGTGGGTGTGGCAGTGCGTGGTGGCGGGCGTCCTGGTGTGCTGCGCGCTGTCGATGACGCTGAGCGCGGCGGCGGCCTGGCAGGCGGTGCGCGGGCACGTGTTCGCCCCGGCTCCGGCCGCGGTGGTCGAGGCGTACGCGCTGAGCGCCGGGGCGTCCTGGGCGGCGGTGACCGCGGTGGCGCTGGCGGGCGGCGGACTGTGGAGCGGGGCGATGCTGGTCCGGGAGATCGCGGGGGCCCGCTCCCGGCGGCGCCGACGCCGTGCCGAACTCCTCCTGCGGGCGCCCCTGTTGCCGGGTGAGGAGGCCGCGCCGGGACGGCTGGTGGTGCTGGAGGGCGAGCGCCCCGAGGCCTCCTGGCTGGCGGGCGGGACACCCCGGCTGGTGGTGACGACGTCCGCGCTGCGCCGCCTGAAGGGGCGCCAATTGGACGCCGTACTGGCCCACGAACAGGGCCACGCGCAGGCCCGCCACGACTGGCTGCTGCACTGCTCGGCGGCGCTGGCCGCCGGGTTCCCGCAGGTGCCGGTGTTCGCCGGGTTCCGGGACGAGATGCACCGCCTGGTCGAACTCGCCGCCGACGACATGGCCTCCCGCCGCTTCGGCCGGCTGACGACCGCGCTGGCCCTGGTCGAACTCAACGAGGACCGGGGCGTGTTCGGCCCCTCCCCCACCCCGCACGCGCACGTCCCGCAACGCGTGCACCGCCTGCTCACCCCGCCCGACCGGCTCACCGCGGCCCGGCGCCTGCGGCTGACGGCGGCGGCCTCCCTGGTCCCGGTCATCCCGGTCCTGGTGACGCTGGTACCGGGCCTGCGCGCCCTGGGCTGAACACCATGGGCTGAGGACCTTGGACCGAGAACCCGGCCCTGGCCGAGAACCCGGCCCGAGCTGGGCGCACGCGCCGATCGGAGCCCGGCGGACCGAGGAGAGCCCGGCGGACCGAGGAGAACCCGTCGGGCCGAGGAGAGCGTCACACCGGTGACCCGGAGCCCCGGAATCCGGACCCAGGTGCTTCGAATCCGGGAGTTCGGCAAGGATTCATTGCATGTCTCTCTCCCTCGCCGCCCCGCCCGGCCCCTCCCCGTACCGCACGGCGCTCCGTTCGGCACTGGCGCTGGGCGGGTCCTCGCTGCTCCTGCTGGTCCTGGTGGCGGTCGAGTGGTCCCCCCTGATCTCCCTCGACGGGGACGTCGCGCGCACCACGCACCGCTGGGCGGTGGCCGACGCGGGCATGACCCGGGCCTGCCGCATCCTCACCGACTGGGTCTGGGACCCGCTGACGATGCGGCTGCTCGCCGCGGCGGCGGTGATCTGGCTGGTGTGGCGGCACGCGGCCTGGTGGACGGCGGCCTGGCTGGTCACCACGTCCGCCGTGGGCACCCTCCTGCAACAGGGATTGAAGGCGGCGGTCGGCCGTGAGCGCCCCGTCTGGCCCGATCCGGTCGACTCCGCCCACTACGCCGCGTACCCCTCCGGCCACGCCCTGACGGCCACCGTCGTCCTGGGCCTGCTCCTGTGGCTGCTGCACCGCACGGGCCCGCGCACCCTGGTGTGGCGTACGGCGGTGGCGGTGGTCGCGGTGTCGGTGGTGGGCGTCGGCCTGACCCGGATCTGGCTGGGCGTGCACTGGCCGTCGGACGTGCTGGGCGGCTGGCTGCTGGGCGGGACGCTGGTGGCGCTGGCGATCGCCGTGCACCTGCGCCGGCGGCCGGAGAGCTGAGCGGCACCGCCCGGGGAGCCGCCTCGGACGTGATCCGGGCGCTCTGGCAGCGGCCCGGGGCGCGTCCTTAGGATCATCGGCATGACGGACACCGTGCTCTTCGACTTCTCCGGGACGCTCTTCCGCGTCGAGTCCACCGAGTCCTGGCTGCGCGCCGTGCTCGACGCGGCGGGCGTCGACCTGCCCGTGGCGGAGTTCACCGCGACCGCGCGCGCCCTGGAAGAGGCCGGCGCGCTGCCCGGCGGGGCCGACCCCCTGCGGCTGCCCGGCGACCTGGCCGCGCTCTGGGCGACGCGGGACGAGAGCGCGGAGCGGCACCGGGCCGCGTACACCGGGCTCTCCCGCCAGGTCACGCTCCCGGACCCGGCCCTGCACGAGGCGCTGTACGAGCGGCACATGACCTCGGCGGCGTGGACGCCGTACCCCGACACCCGGGAGGTGCTGGCCGGGCTGCGCGAGCGCGGTGTCCGGGTCGGCGTGGTGAGCAACATCGGCTGGGATCTGCGGCCGGTGTTCCGCGCCCACGGGCTGGACCCGTTCGTCGACGCGTACGTGCTGTCGTACGAGCACGGGGTGCAGAAGCCGGATGTCCGGCTGTTCGCGGCGGCCTGCGAGGCGCTGCACGCCGATCCGCGCACCACGCTGATGGTCGGCGACAGCCGGGCCGCCGACGGCGGGGCGGCGGCGCTGGGCTGCGCGGTGCACTTCGTCGACCACCTGCCCGCCGCGGCCCGCCCGGACGGCCTGCGTCCGGTCCTGGACCTGGTGGGCGACCCCGACCCGGTGGGCTGAGACCGGCGGTCCGTCCCCGTCCGGGCCGACGCCGCCGCGCGGCCCGGTTCAGTTCTGGTAGCCCTCGACCTCCGTGACGGACCGTACGCGCGCCTCGCCGGGGTCCTCGCCGTACTCGGCCTTGGCGCGTCGCTGCCGCAGCAGGTCCCAGCACTGGTCGAGGGCGCGTTCCAATTCCGCGAGCCGCCGCTGTTCGGTGGTGTCGTCGATGCGTCCGGCCGCCAGGTCCTCCCGGAGCCTGCGCTCGTCGTCGACCATCGCCGTGATCCGGGAGAGGATCTCCCGGTCCTGCCCGTCGTCGGCTGCCATGGCGCCACACCCTCCTCGGCTCGGACCTGCTGCCCACTGTAGGGAGGGTGCGGGCCGGGTGCGACAGGGACGGGCGGGGCCGGGGAGCCCGCGCGAGGCCGCGGAAGAACCGCGTGAGATCGCAGGAAGGGAGCCTGAGGCCACCATCGGCCCGGAAGCGCGCCCACTCGGGACGATCCCCCGTGTCGCCCCGAGCAGGCGGCTGCCCGGTGCGGACCGTGACGGCCCGACCGGGATGCGCTGAGTATAGTTGGCTGGCAACCAGTCAACGCAGGAGTTACAGGATGTCCCCGCGCAGCGCCTCGGTCAATGAAGAATTGCGGCGACGTTCCCGGGAACGGTTGTTGCAGGCCGCCATCGAGCTGGTGAACGAGCGCGGCTACGAGGCGACGACGCTCGGCGACATCGCGGACCGGGCGGGCTCGGCGCGCGGCCTGGTGTCGTACTACTTCCCCGGCAAGCGCCAGTTGGTGCAGTCGGCGGTGCACCGGCTGATGCACCGCACCCTGGAGGAGGCGCTGGAGCGGGAGCCGCGCGCGCGGGACGGCCGGGAGTGCCTGGCGCGTGCCGTCGACGCGATCCTCGGCCTGGCCCGGGACCGGACGGTGCTGATGCGTCAGCACATGGCGGGGCTGCTCCAGGCGGAGGGGTTCGTGCAGTGCCCGGAGCAGCGGCGGCTGGCCGAGCTGCTGCGGGACACGATGGCGCGGTACGGGTCGCGGGACGTGGACACCGACTACCCGATGCTGCGCTCGCTGCTGATGGGCGCGGTCTACGCGATGGTGCTGCCGAACGTCGGCATGGCCCAGGCGCCGCTGCGCGCCGAGCTGTTCGCGCGCTACCGGCTGGCCTGGGAGCTGGGGGTCCCGCCGGACACCGAGGCGCCCACCGGGACCCTGGACCCCGACCTGTCCCGCTTCTTTGCCACGGGAGAGCCGGACCGGACGGGCGGGTCCAGCCCCCGCGACGGGGCCGGACCGTCGGACCGTCCGGGCTCGGCGGACGACGAGGCGGACCCGTCACGGCCGTCGTCGGGCCGGACGGGTCCGTCGGATCATTCCGCTCAGTCGAAGTAGTCGTAGTAGTCCGGCTGGGTCTGGACGTTCAGCTCGTCCAGCCGCACGCGCTTGGCCGAATCCGTACGCCGGTCGTCGATGCGCAGGACGTCGAGTCCCTTGGCGATGTCGTTCGAGTAGATGTAGCCGTTGTAGTAGTACGTCGACCAGGGCCCGGCGGTGGTGAGTTGCTCGGTGTTCACCGGACCGCGCTCGAAGAAGGCGATCTCCTTCGGGCGGGACGAGTCGGTGAAGTCCCAGACGGAGATGCCGCCCTGGTACCAGGCCTGGACCATGATGTCCCTGCCCTTGACCGGGATGAGCGACCCGTTGTGCGCGACGCAGACCTCGGTGGCCGCCTGCGGGCGGTCGATCTTGAAGTAGCTGCGGAAGACGAGCTTGCGCTTGTCGCCCTTGCCAACGATGTCGTAGATCCCGTCGGCGCCCTTGTCCGGGCCGATCTCCGGCGTGCAGGTGGCCGCGCCGCCGCCGCCCAGCTCGTCGGTGAACACGACCTTGTTCGCCTTGAGGTTGAAGGTCGCCGAGTGCCAGAACGCGAAGTTCACGTTGTCCTGGACCTGGTCGATGATCCTCGGGTTCTCGGGGTCCTTGATCGAGAACAGGATGCCGTCGCCCATGCAGGCCCCGGCCGCCAGGTCCTTCTCCGGCAGCACGGTGATGTCGTGGCAGCCCGTCGTCTTGGAGACACCGGGGTTGGTGGGCCCGCCGGGGTTGCCGCCGCCGTCAGGCCCCTCACCCGGGAAGAGCACGGGGAAGTTGACGATCTTCGACTTCTCCGGTGCCTTGCGCGGCACCTTGATGATCGAGATGCCGTCGTGCGGGGGCTGGCAGTCCGGGTAGGCCGCGTTGGGCGAGTACGACGAGACGTAGACGTAGACGTTCTTGCGCTCGGGCACCAGCGTGTGGGTGTGCGAGCCGCAGGCGGTCTCGACGGCGGCGACGTACTTCGGGTTGCGCTTGTCGCTGATGTCGAAGACCTTGATGCCCTCCCAGGAGGACTTCTCGGTGGCCGGCTGGGTGGTGCTGTTGCAACTGCTGTCGCTGCGCGAGGAGTCGGTGGACAGGAACAGCAGGTCCCCGGAGACGGAGATGTCGTTCTGCGAACCCGGGCAGAGCACCTGGGCCACGGTCTTCGGGGCCTTCGGGCGGCTGATGTCGAAGATGCGGAAGCCGTCGAAGTTGCCGGAGAAGGCGTACTTGCCCTGGAAGGCGATGTCGGAGTTGAGGCCCGGCAGCGCGTCCTTGGGGATGTTGACGAGGTGCTCGATGTTGTCCGAGTGGATGATCTCGTCCTTGCCGGGCACCTCGCCCTCGGCTATCGCCTCGCCGACCTGGGCCCGGACCTTCTGGGACACCTCCTGTCCGACGGACGGCGCGTCCCCGGGGTCGGGGGTCGCGGACGCCGGGACGGCGGTGAGCAGCGCGGCCATGAGCCCGGCACAGGCGGCGGCGACTCCCATCCGTCTGCGGCGCGTTCGGGGGTCGTTCAACAGGGTCACTGCGTCCTCCCTCGTTGCCGTTCACTGGGAACGGTGCACGGTCCTCCGCAGTATCGTCTTCATCATGCACAGATCAACAGTCGGCAACGTACTCGTAATGAATGTTTTTGATCAGTAGGGCGCAGACTCGTGCTAGGACGGACCCTGAGCGTCGTCGGGTTCGTCCCGGATCGCCGTCGGGTCGTCCGCCCGTCCCCAACTCAGTTGTTCCAGGAGGTCGTTGTGCCCGTCCGTCGAGCGCCCCTCGTCGCCGCCGCCCTGCTCGCGCTCGTCCTGACGGGCTGTGACTCCGGTGCGGGTGGCGGTTCGGACAAGGGGGCGGGCGCGGCGGCGGGGCCCTCGGTGATCGCGCCCGGCAGGCCCGGCGAGGACAACCGCACCCTGTCCGCGCAGGACGCGGCCGACCAGCGGGTCGACGACGACACCCCCAACTCGGCCGACGTCGACTACGCGACGATGATGATCGAGCACCACCGGCAGGCACTAGTGATGACACAACTCGTGCCGGACCGCGCGGAGTCGGCGAAGGTCAAGGCGATCGCGTCCCGGATCTCCTCGACGCAGGGGCCGGAGATCGCGGCCATGGAGAGCTGGCTGGCGACCCACGGCAAGAAGGACGCCACGGCGGGCGCGGGCGGCGCCCACGACCATGCCACGATGCCGGGGATGGCGACCGAGGCCCAGTTGAAGAACTTGCGGGCGGCGCGCGGGAAGGCCTTCGACCAGCTCTTCCTGACCCTGATGATCACGCACCACGAGGGCGCCATCACGATGGCCGCCGACGTGAAGGGGCAGGGCAACAACATCCGGATCGAGGAGATGGCGGACGACGTCGTCGCGGAGCAGACGACGGAGATCTCCCGCATGCGGGCGATGATGTGACGGAGTGACAGGTGCCGGGCTGCCGCGGTGACCGCGCGGCCGCCAGCCTCACATCGGCGCGCCGTCCGTCAATCCCCCCTGTGTGCCAGGGCGTTCAGCGTCGGGCGTGACGGGGCGTCAGGAGTCCGGCGTCGCGGGCCTGGGCGATGAGACGGAGGGATCTGCGGCGGCTGTGTCCGGTCGCCCACATGACGGCGAGGACCGGGTCGACGCCGTCCTCCTGGGCGGCGCGGTACTCCTCCGCGAGCAGCAGTCGCCCTTCGGTGCCGCGCGGCCAGGCGGGACGGGCACGGCGCGCCGCCGGCAGTGCCTCCTCGACGGCGTCCGGCCCGTGAACGGTGCCAGGTGCGTGCGCGTCGGTACGGGTCGGGGCGTCCCATCGGCTCCCGCACTCCCCCTCGCTCCACCGCTCCTCCCGCGCGTCGGCGTCCGCGTCCGGGAGGTCGCCGCCGCAGCGGTCGAAGAGGGGGCCCTCGATCCAGTCCGCGAGGACGGTGAGGTCGACGAGGGAGAGCGCGGGGCGGGCCCTGACGTCCTCGATGGACACCCGCCCGGCGCGGACCACGGCCAGCGCCTCGACGCGGGCGCCGTCGGTGAACACCAGGCGGACGGTGTACCAGGACGTCGCGGTCTCCCCCTCGGACCCGTCGCGCACCTCCCACTCGGGGGAGACGGTGACGGTGCCGTCCTCGGCGCGGCGGTCGGAAAGATTAAGAAACGATGGTTCCCACACGGACGCAAAGTAACCGCATGATCACTTTCCATACGAACGGACACGCGCGCCCGGCCGGGCAGCCGCACCCTGTCAGCGCAGCGACTCGCGCGCGAGGGCGTCGAGGACGGCGTCGAGCAGTCCCGGGAAGAGGCCGTCGAGGTCGGTTCGGCGCAGACCGTTCATCTTGGCCGTGCCCCGGTAGACCTGCCGGACGACCCCGGCCTCGCGCAGCACCCGGAAGTGGTGCGTGCTGGTGGACTTGGTGACCGGCAGGTCGATGTCGGAGCAGGAGAGTTCGTCGCCGTCGGCGGCCAGCTCCCGCACGATCCGCAGCCGCATGGGGTCGGAGAGCGCGTGCAGTACGGCCGCGAGCCGGATCTCCTCGCGCGCGGGGTGCGGGAGGTCACGGCTGCTCACGGCGGGGGTGGTCACGGCGGACTCCACTTCGTCGGGTGCTCCATGGTACGACAGGCGTCGTATTTCGAGGCCCGCCACGGTCCGGCACCGACCGCCGTCCCAGGGTCCGCATTAGTTCGATAGTCACCGTAGTTTGACAGTCGCCGTACTACGAAGGCTATCGTATGAGCGACCACCGGCCCGAGACGAATGGAGTCCGCCGTGAGCGCGCTCTTCCAGCCGATCACCCTGCGCGACGTGACGATCCCCAACCGGGTGTGGATGCCGCCCATGTGCCAGTACTCGGCGGCCCCGGAGGGCCCGCTGACCGGCGCTCCCACCGACTGGCACCTCGCCCACTACGGGGCGCGCGCGACCGGCGGGACCGGCCTGATCGTCGTGGAGGCCACGGCCGTGTCGCCGGAGGGCCGCATCTCCCCGTACGACCTGGGCATCTGGAACGACGCCCAGGTGGAGGCGTTCCGCCGGATCACCCGCTTCCTCACCGCGCAGGGCACGGTGCCGGCGATCCAGCTCGCGCACGCCGGGCGCAAGGCGTCCACCGAACGGCCCTGGAAGGGCGGCGCGCCGGTGGGCCCGGACGCGCACGGCTGGCAGCCGCTCGCGCCGAGCGCGGTCCCGTTCGACGACGGGCATCCGGTGCCGGACGAGCTGACGGTGGACCAGATCCGCGCGCTGGTCGGCCAGTTCGCCGACGCGGCCCGGCGCGCGCTCGCCGCCGGTTTCGAGATCGCCGAACTGCACGGCGCCCACGGGTACTTGATCAACGAGTTCCTCTCCCCGCACTCCAACCACCGTACGGACGCCTACGGCGGCTCGTACGAGAACCGCACGCGGTTCGCCCTGGAGGTCGTGGACGCGGTACGGGCGGTGTGGCCCGAGGACAAGCCGCTGTTCTTCCGGATCTCGGCCACCGACTGGCTGGCGGAGGACGGCTGGACACCCGACGACACCGTCCGGTTCGCCCGCGAGCTGCACGCGCGCGGCATCGACCTGCTCGACGTCTCGACCGGCGGCAACGCCTCCGGGGTGCGGATTCCGGTGGGGCCGGGCTACCAGGTGCCGTTCGCCGCCCGGGTGAAGGCCGAGACGCCGATGCCGGTCGCGGCGGTCGGCCTGATCACCGGCACGGAGCAGGCGGAGAAGATCCTCGCCAACGGGGAGGCGGACGCGGTGCTGCTCGGCCGTGAGCTGCTGCGCAACCCGTCGTGGGCACGGCAGGCGGCCCGGGAGACGGGCGGCGAGGTGCGGGTGCCGGAGCAGTACCTCCGGTCGGTCTGACGTCGGAGCAGTACCTCCGACCTGTCTGACGCCGGAGCGGTACCCCGGTCGGCCTGATGCTGGAGCGGTACCTCCGGCCGGTCCGATGCCTGAGCAGAAGTTCCGGCCCGTCCGGTCGAGTTGCCGCCGTCCGGGGGCGGGCCCTCACACCCGCTCGCGGGTGAGCAGCGTCAACTCCTCCTGATAGGCGGCGTATGCGGCGCGCAGGGCGGTGCCCGGCCAGTCGGGGGGCAGGAGTTCGGCGGGCAGGACCGGGTCGGCGAGGAGATGCCGAACCACGGCCGCGAACGCGGTGAGGCGCCCGGCCGGGTCCCGGGTGCGGGCGAGATGTTCCAGGAGGGCGTGCCCGGTCGCGACCCAGTCCGCCAACGGCCAGAGAGAGTCAGCCAGTTCACGCGCCGACGACTCGGGTCGGCCAACGAAGTACCGGACGGTGGCGGCGAGTTCGGCGGGCCAGGGGCGGAGCAGGGTGGCGGGGCGCAGCCAGACTCCCTCACGGAGTTCGGCGAGGCGCAGCCGGGTGAGTTCGGCGCGCAGGTCGGCACGGTCCGCGGGGGTACGGCCGGTGGCGGTGACCACGGCCATCTCCCAGTCGCCGCCCCAGGGCCGGGTGCCGGGCGCGACCGCCTCGTCCTGGCGCCGCTGGCGGTCCAGGAGACGGTCGCTGAGCGCGTAGACCGAGGCGGTGCGGCGCAGGTCCCCGGCGGTCACCATGCGGCTGAGCGCGGCGCGCAGGGTGGAGCCGCCGACACCGAACGGCTCCACCAGCCGGACCAGGTCCTTGACGGGCAGCCGCGGCGGGTGGACGCCGAGCAGCAGGCTCAGCACGACCGACCGCGCGGACAGCGGCCGCAGCTCCGGTCCACCGGGTCCCGCCGACTCGTTCGTGCGCATGGCCCCGTACTTTACGTCGCCGCGCACCTTCGACCGCCCATCGTGTTGCACTATTGCTGCGACTGTTTTTAGGGTGCAACATGGCGGCATGGTCTTCCTCCAGGAACAGTCGTCCGCGCTCCCGCCCGCCGCGGTGCCCTCCGGCCACCGCACCCACGACGTCACCAACCAGCCGCCGCCGTCGGCGCCCTACGACGCCGCCGACGACGCGGCGCTGCTGGAGGGGCTGCGACGGGAGGGGGCCGGGTGGGCGGCCGACGACGTGCGCCGTCTCGGTCTGCTGGCGGGCGGGGCGGAGGCGCAGGAGTGGGCCGAGCTGGCCAACCGGCACGAGCCCGTCCTGCGCACCCACGACCGCTACGGCCACCGCGTCGACGAGGTCGACTTCCACCCCGCCTGGCACGAGCTGACGCGGGTCGCCGTCGCCGAGGGCCTGGCCGGGGCACCCTGGGCGGACGACCGGCCCGGCGCGCACGTCGCCCGCACCGCCGGGGGCCTGGTGTGGGGGCACACGGACGCGGGGCACGGGTGCCCCACCTCGATGACGTACGCCGCCGTCCCGGCGCTGCGCCGCGAACCGGACCTCGCGAAGGTGTACGAGCCGCTGCTCACCAGCCGGGCGTACGACCCCGGACTGCGGGTGCCGACCGGCAAGCGCGGGCTGCTCGCCGGGATGGGCATGACGGAGAAGCAGGGCGGCTCCGACGTACGCACCAACACCACGACCGCGACGCCGACCGCCGGGACCGGGGTGTACCTGCTGCACGGGCACAAGTGGTTCACGTCGGCGCCGATGTGCGACGTGTTCCTGGTGCTGGCGCAGGCGCCGGACGGGCTGACCTGCTTCCTGGTGCCGCGGGTGCTGCCGGACGGGACGCGGAACACGTTCCGTATCCAGCGGCTCAAGGACAAGCTCGGCAACCGGTCCAACGCCTCCTCCGAGCCGGAGTTCGACCACACGGTCGCCTGGCGGGTCGGCCCCGAGGGACAGGGCGTGAAGACCATCATCGAGATGGTCAACTGCACCCGGCTGGACTGCGTGATGATGTCGGCCGCGCTGATGCGCAAGACCCTCGTCGAGGCGGGGCACCACGCCCGGCACCGCAGCGCGTTCGGCGCCCGGCTGCTGGACCAGCCGCTGATGCGCAACGTCCTGGCCGACCTGGCGCTGGAGTCGGAGGCGGCCACCACCCTCACCCTGCGGCTGGCGGGCGCCGCCGACCGGGCGGTGCGCGGGGACGCGGGCGAGCGGGCCTTCCGGCGGATCGCCACGGCCGTCGGCAAGTACTGGGTGACCAAGCGCGGACCGGCCTTCACCGCGGAAGCCCTGGAGTGCCTGGGCGGCAACGGCTACGTCGAGGACTCCGGCATGCCCCGGCACTACCGGGAGGCGCCGCTGCTGTCGATCTGGGAGGGCTCGGGCAACGTCAACGCCCTCGACGTGCTGCGGGCGCTGACCCGTGAACCGGACACCGCGCACGCCCTGTTCGTGGAGCTCGACCTCGCGCGCGGCGCCGACGCCCGCCTGGACGCGGCCGTCGCCGGGCTGCGCGACGGACTGGCGGGCACGTCCCAGGCCGGGGCCCGCCGCCTCGTCGAGCGGATGGCCCTCACCCTCCAGGCCTCCCTCCTCGTCCGGCACGCCCCGCCCGCCGTCGCCGACGCCTTCTGCGCGACCCGCCTCGGCGGCGACTGGGGGTACGCCTTCGGAACCCTGCCCGAGGGGGCGGACCTCGACGGGATTCTCGATCGGGCGCTGCCGACGGGGCTGGTCGCGGGCTAGCGGGGCGGCCGAGGCGGGCCCGAGGCGGACCGGGGCGGGCTGGAGCGGACCGGGGCGGGCCGGGCGACGACAGCCCGGATGCGGGAAGACGGGAGAGACAGACAAGAAGAGTTAGAGGGTCTCACTGAAATTATTGACACTCGCCATGCGATGGAGTTACAACTTATAACGAACGCGAGGACAGGTAACCGCCAACTCCGGGGAAGCCGCCCGACCGCGTCCCGCAGCCATCGCATGGAGGTCGTCATGAACGCCGAAGGTCCCGTCACCGTCGAAGGACTCGTCGAGGTCGTCCTGCCGGGCAAGGTCGAGCCCGAGGGGCTGGAGATCCGGCACGGCGCCGTCCCCACCCCCGGCCCCGGTCAGGTCGTCGTCCGAATGGAGGCCACCGGCGTCTCCTTCGCGGAGCAGCAAATGCGCCGCGGCCGCTACTACGACCAGCCGCCCTTCCCCTTCGTGCCCGGCTACGACCTGGTCGGCACCGTCCAGGCGACCGGCGCGGGCGTCGGCCCCGGCCTCACCGGCACCCGGGTGGCCGCGCTGGTCAAGGTCGGCGGCTGGGCCAGCCACGTCCTCGTGGACGCGGCGGACGTCGTGCCGGTGCCCGACGGGATCGGCGCGGCCGAGGCGGAGACGCTGGTCGTCAACGGCATCACCGCCTGGCAGATGCTGCACCGCAAGGCCCGGGTCCGCGCGGGCGGGACCGTCCTGGTGCACGGGGCCAACGGCGGCGTCGGCTCGGTCCTGGTCCAGCTCGCCCTGGCCGCGGGCGCCACCGTGATCGGCACGGCCTCCGCCCGCCATCACGACGCGCTGCGCGCGCGGGGCGTGTTCCCCGTCGACTACCGCGACACCGACGTCGCCGCCCGCGTGCGCGCCCTCGCCCCGGGCGGGGTGGACGCTGTCTTCGACCACGTCGGCGGACCCGGCATCGTCGACTCCTGGCGGCTCCTCGCCCGCGGCGGCACGCTCGTCTCGTACGGCAGCGCCGCCACCCGCGACGACGAGGGGTCCAAGCAGCTCCCGGTGCTGAAGCTGCTGGGCCGCGTGTGGGTGTGGAACGCCCTGCCCAACGGCCGCCACGCGTACTTCTTCAACGTCTGGGCCGGACGCGCCCTGGCCAAGGACCGGTTCCGGGCCCGGCTGCGCGCCGACCTCACCGAGGTGTTCGACGCCTTCCGGCGCGGCGAGGTCACCGCGCAGATCGCCGCCCGGCTGCCCCTGGACCGCGCCTCCGAGGCCCTGCGGCTGGCCGAGTCGGGCACGGTCGCGGGGAAGGTCGTGCTGACGCCCTGAGCGGGATGCGGGGTGCCGTCACCGGGTCCCGTCGCCCGGTCCCGTCGCCTGAACGGGCCTCCGGTTCCGCACGCGTGGCCGCCTCCGCGCGCGGGTCGGTCCTCGCGTCCCCCTCTCCTCCGTATCGCTGCGTATCCCTCCGTATCGCTCCGGCCGTGTTCATGCGTATCCCTGCGGCCCCCCGGCCGGGGCTTCTCTCCGGACCTTCTCCGGGCCTTTCCGCACCTTCTCCGGGCCTTCTCCGGGTCACTCCGCCCGGTCCACGAAAGGAACACCCTCATGTTCGGCATGCGCCGACGCACCACCCCCGCCTTCCCCGACTCCCCCGGTCGCTCTGTGCGGCGGCGCGGGGCCACCGCCGGAGCCGTCACCGTCGCCGCGGCCGTCACCTTGGCCGGTGTGCTCGGAACCGCCGCTCCGGCGGGCGCGGAGACCCCCTCACGGGGCACGTGCCGGGGAGCGGGCGTGGACGGCGACGCCCTGATCCGCTACCGGTCCGACGTGGTGATCGACGCCCCGCTCAGCACCGTCTGGCGGCTCCAGACCGACGTGGAACGCTGGCCGTCCTGGCAGCGCCCCGTCCTCACCGCCGACCGGCTCGACCACGGCCCGCTGCGCGCAGGCTCGCGGTTCCGGTGGACCACGCCCGTGCCCGCCACCCCGTCCACTCCCGCGACCACCCTGGACATCACCTCGACCGTCCGCGCCCTGCGCCAGGGCGCCTGTGTCCTGTGGAGCGGGCCCGCCGTCGGGGACGGCCTGCGGGTCGACGAGGGCGTCCACCTGTGGACGTTCCAGAAGGTCAGGGGCGGTGTACGGGTGCACACCGAGGAGACCTGGACCGGCGACCAGGTCGAGGCCGACGTCCCCCTCGCCACGGCGGCCCTGGGAGCGGGCCTGGAGGCCTGGCTGCGCGACCTCAAAGCCGAGGCGGAGAGCCGATCCTGAGCCGGGCGGCAGGCACCGGAACGGCACCGGCAGCCGGGGGCATGTGTCTGTCGAAGAGTCGCCAGGGCAGGGCACGGTGCCGACGGGGCGCAGCGGGGAGCGACGTAAGCCCCCCGCCGTGAGACGCCCCGGACCCGGACCCGGTCTCCTCAGCCCGCCGACCGTCTCCACATGACCTCGAAGCGGGCCCACTCCGTGCCCCAGCGCTCCACCCGGCGGCGTTCCATGCCCCCGCGCAGCGCCCGGCCGGCCGCGAGCGGGACGGTGGCGGCGGCCACGCCCGCGAGGCCGCCGACCAGCAGGGCGCGGACGCGGGCCTGGGTGGCGGAGGCCGGTTCGGTGACGAGCCTGCCCCGGCGGTCCGTCCAGACGGTGACCGTCGTGCCGGGCGCGCTGCCGGGAGCGACCCGGACCTGACCGGTGTGGGCGGAACCGTCGGGACCCGTCCAGCCGACGCGGGCCCAGACCTGGTCGGCGGAGCGTGCCCCGGCCCGGCCGGGCGCGGCCTCGCCGAGCCGCGCGGCGACCGGCCGCCACTCCACGCGCTCGCGGGCGAGTTCGGTCTCGACGGTACGGGCGGCGGCCCAGGCCGCCAGGAGCCCGCAGAGCAGGGTCAGCACGCCCGCGCCGAGCACCACCCAGGCCTCCACGGTGTCGGACCGGCGCTTCAGCGGGTTGCGCCGCCAGCGCCACAGCCACACCTTCCGACCACGGAACGCCATCGGCGGCTTCCTCCTCGTGAGCGCGCGGAACCCCCGGCCGTCCTCTCATACGAACGCGACGCCCCGGATGCTCACGGTCCGGCTCGGACGGGGGCGGCCCGGGTCCGAGGGCAGGTCTCCGGGGCACGGCGTCGGTCGGTGCCCGCGCGGCGGGCGGAACGGCTGTGACCTGCACGGAAGCCCTCTGCGGGGGTGACTGTCAGTGGTGGGGTGCAGACTGGCTGGTGTCCGGGACGCGTGCGCGACGAAGGCGTCGGGGACGGCGAGGGACACAGCGGAGGTGACCGGTATGACCGAGGTACTGCTGGCCGTGGGCACCCGCAAGGGCCTGTTCATCGGGCGCGGCCGCGACGGCGTCTGGGAGTTCGATCCGGCGCCCTGTTTCAACGCGCAGGCGGTCTACTCCGTCGCCGTCGACACCCGCGGCGACCGGCCCCGGCTGCTCGCCGGGGGAGACAGCGCGCACTGGGGGCCGTCGGTGTTCCACTCCGACGACCTCGGGCGGACCTGGACCGAACCGGCCGAGCCCGCCGTCAGATTCCCCCGCGACACCGGGGCCTCGCTGGAGCGGGTCTGGCAGCTCCACCCGGCGGCGGCCGAACCGGACGTGGTGTACGCGGGCACCGAACCGGCCGCGCTGTACCGCTCCGAGGACCGCGGCGAGAGCTTCACGCTGGTCCGGCCGCTGTGGGAGCACGAGACGCGCGACCGCTGGGTGCCGGGCGGCGGCGGGGAGGGCCTGCACACCGTGCTCACCGACGCGCGGGACCCGGCGGCGGTGACCGTCGCGGTGTCGACGGCGGGCGTGTTCCGCACCACCGACGGCGGCGCGAGCTGGGCGCCCTCCAACTCCGGTGTCTCCGCGGTGTTCCTGCCGGACCCGGACCCCGAGTTCGGGCAGTGCGTGCACAAGGTGGCGCGCGACGCGGTCGATCCCGACCGCCTCTACCTCCAGAACCACTGGGGTGTGTACCGCAGCGACGACGCGGGCGCCCACTGGACGGACATCGGCGCGGGCCTGCCGTCCACCTTCGGCTTCGCCGTCGCGGCCCACCCCCACCAGGGCGGTACGGCCTACGTGTTCCCCATCAACGCCGACGCGGACCGGGTCCCGGCCGGCCACCGCTGCCGCGTCTACCGCACGACGGACGCGGGCGAGACCTGGGAACCCCTGTCGGCGGGCCTCCCCCAGGACGACCACTACGGCACCGTGCTGCGCGACGCGCTCTGCACGGACGACACGGAGGGAGCGGGCGTGTACTTCGGCAATCGCAACGGCGAGCTGTTCGCGTCGGCCGACGGAGGCGACAGCTGGCGGCAGTTGGCCGCCCACCTGCCGGACGTGCTCTGCGTACGGGCCGCGGTGGTGGCATGACGACGCCGGGGGGACCGGTCGTGGCGCCGCGCGTCGTGGCGTCCGGCGGCCAGGGCCGTCGATTGATCGTCAACGGCCTTGCGGCAGTAGGGTGAACGCCGTGGCACCACGACCCTTGCACGAGATCGTAGAACCCGGCTGGGCCAAGGCCCTGGAGCCGGTGGCCGGACGGATCGCCGAGATGGGCGACTTCCTGCGCGCGGAGATAGCCGCGGGACGCACCTACCTCCCCGCGGGGGCGAACGTCCTGCGCGCCTTCCAGCAACCCTTCGACGACGTCCGCGTCCTGATCGTCGGACAGGACCCCTACCCCACCCCGGGGCACGCGGTGGGCCTGTCCTTCTCGGTCGCGCCCGACGTACGGCCGCTGCCGGGCAGCCTGATCAACATCTACCGCGAACTCAACACCGACCTCGGCCTCCCCCAGCCCTCCAACGGCGACCTGACGCCCTGGA
This sequence comes from Streptomyces sp. NPDC091281, assembly GCF_044757425.1. Lineage (NCBI taxonomy): Bacteria > Bacillati > Actinomycetota > Actinomycetes > Kitasatosporales > Streptomycetaceae > Streptomyces > Streptomyces sp. NPDC091281. The sequence continues at coordinate 724,123 of NZ_JBIVUY010000003.1, forward strand.
CCCAGCAGGGCGTGCTCCTGCTCAACAGGGCGCTCACCACCGCCCCCCGCAAACCCGCCGCGCACCGCGGCAAGGGCTGGGAAGAGGTCACCGAGCAGGCGATCCGCGCACTGGCCGCGCGCGGCAAACCCCTGGTCTCCATCCTGTGGGGACGCGACGCCCGCAACCTCCGCCCCCTGCTGGGCGAACTCCCCTCGGTGGAGTCCGCCCACCCGTCCCCGATGTCCGCCGACCGCGGCTTCTTCGGCTCCCGCCCGTTCAGCCGCGCCAACGACCTCCTGATCCACCAGGGCGGCCAACCCGTGGACTGGCGCCTGCCGTGACACCCGGCGCGGCCCCTCCGCCCGACCCCGGTACGGCTTCCGTGCTCGCCGTGGACTCAGGCGGGTCGGGGCTGCGCGTGATGCTCGCTGACGTCGAGGGGCGGTGGTCGGGGACGCGGGTCTCCGCGGTTCCGGTCCGTACCGGGACACGGGGGATCGATCCCGGGCACCTGATGGAGCAACTGGTGCCTATGGTGAGGTCGTTGGCCGAGCAGGCGGCGGCTGAGCGCGGCGGAACGCCGCCCACCGGGATGCCGCCCACCGGGGCGCCACCGGGTCCGGGGGTCGCGGTGGTCGGAGCGGCCGGTCTGGCGACACTCGGGGACGCGTTGCGGGCGGAGCTGCCGGAGGCGCTGGCGCGGGCGTTCGGGGTGCGGACGACCGTGCTGGCCGCCGACGCCGTCACCGCGTACGTCGGCGCGCTCGGGATCGGGCCGGGTGCCGTGGTGGCGGCGGGCACCGGGGTGATCGCGCTCGGCACCGACCTGACGGTCTGGCGGCGGGCGGACGGCTGGGGCCATCTGCTGGGCGACTGCGGCGGCGGGGCCTGGATCGGGCGCGCGGGCCTGGAGGCCGCGCTGCGCGCCCACGACGGGCGCCCCGACGGCTCGACGGCACTGCTCACCCGCGCCGAGGCACGGTTCGGGCCGCTCCCCGGCCTGCCCGGCCTGCTGTACCCGCGCGCCGACCGGCCCGCCGTACTCGCCTCCTTCGCGCCCGACGTGGCCGCCTGCGCGCCCTCCGACCCGCTCGCCGCCCGCATCCTGCGGACGGCGGCCCGGCACCTGGCCGACTCGGCCGCCGCCGTCTGCCCGCCGGACGGGACAGCCCGGATCGCCGTCACCGGCGGCCTGTTGCGTCTCGGGGACGCCCTCCTCGTGCCGCTGGCGGAGGAGTTCGACCGGCGCCTGCCGTCCGCCCGGCGAGTGACGGCGGAGGGCGATCCGCTGACCGGAGCCCTGCGCATCGGCCGGGCGCTGGCGTCCGGCACGCTCCGGCTGCCGCCCGATGAATGGCTGTTGCACGTGACACCTCCCGCGTCGGACCGCAAACAGGGGGATTGACCCCTCCGGGGGCAAGTCGCCCGGAACACACGCCGATCACTTCTGATCCGTACGTAACTCATCAGACAAAACCGGACGGATACCGCTCACCTGCACCCTCCCCGAACAGGGGAGCCCAGGAAGCCAGTAACATGCGGCGCCATGAGCTCCCCCACTGGGCCCGCGTCCGGCCTCCCTGTACGAATGCCGCGCCCCCGTCAACCCGGGCGGCACCGGCGACCCGAGCCGCTCGCGGCTCCCGAGGGCGCGCCCGCCCTCGTCCTCGCCGTGCCCGGCGCGCCCAGCGCCGCCACCCGCGGCACCGCCGAGGAGATCGTGAGCATCACCCGCTCCGAGCTTCCCGGCATCGACGCGCGCATCGGCTACCTGGACGGGGACGACGCCGAGTTCCCGACCCTCCAGTCCGTCCTGGCGCACGCCGCCGACGAGCGCACCGCCCGCTACGAGCAGGCGCTCGCCGCCGGAGCGGACGTCAAGGAGCCCGACGGGCCCGTCGCCGTCGTCGTCCCGCTGCTGGCGGGACCCGACAGCGCGCTGCTGCGCCAGGTCCGCCACGCCGTCATGGAGAGCCGCGTGGCGGCCGACCTGACCGACTCGCTCGGCCCGCACCCGCTTCTCGCCGAGGCGCTGCACGTGCGGCTCTCCGAGGCCGGGCTGGCCCGCGCGGACCGCGCCCGCCTGTTCACGGTGGCGACGGCCGCCGACGGCATCGTCCTCGCCTCCGTGGGCGGCGAGGAGGCCGTGCAGGCCGCCGGGATCACCGGCATGCTGCTCGCCGCGCGCCTCGCCGTGCCGGTGATGGCCGCCGCCCTCGACCAGGAGGGTTCCATCTCCTCCGTGGCCGAGCAGCTGCGCGCCTCGGGCTCCCAGCAGCTGGCGCTGGCGCCGTACCTGATCGGCCCCGAGATCGACGCAGCCCTGCTGGAGGAGGCGGCCAAGGAGGCGGGCTGCGCCGCGGCCGAGCCGCTCGGCCCGTACCCGGCGATCGGCAAGCTCGCCCTCGCCAAGTACACGGCGGCCCTGGGTATCGCCCCGCCCCAGCAGCAGGGCGCACCGGCCCGCTAGCCGGCACCACCGCACCGACAGCACCACCGCAAGGACGCCGAAGGGCCCGCTCCGGATGAACGGAGCGGGCCCTCAGCGTGTCGGAGGCTCCCGAGGCGTCGTGGCCCGGCTCAGCCGAGGACGACGCAGGACACGGCGGGCACCCGCAGAGAACCGGTCCGGCGGGGCAGGCCCGTCGCGGGGTCGACGGCGAACCAGGTCACGTCGCCCGAGCGCTCGTTCGCCACGTACAGCCGCCCGTCCGCCTCCGTGAGCGCGCGGGGCCAGTGGCCGCCGCAGGGAACCGTGCCGACGAGCCGCAGGCCCTCTCCCCCGCCCTCGACGGCGAGCACGGACAGGACGTCCTCGCCGCGGGTCGCCGCCCACACGAAGCGGCCGTCGGGCGAGGCGACGATCCCGGACGGGTACGCGTCCCCGTCGGGCACGCCGGGCAGCAGCGGCACCTCCACCAGCGCCTTCAGGGCGCCCTCGGACGCGTCCCAGGCGCAGACGGTGACCGTCGGCGTGAGTTCGTTGACGACGTAGGCGTACGCCCCGCCGGGGTGGAAGGCCAGGTGGCGGGGCCCGGAGCCGGGGCGCAGCGGGAACTCGCGGCGCAGGACGGGGACGCCGTCGCGCAGGTCGCAGACGCGCACGGAGTCCGTGCCGAGGTCGACGCTCACCGCCCACCGCCCGCTGGGGTCGGGCTGCACCTGGTGGGCGTGCGGGCCCTGCTGGCGCGGGGTGTAGGGCCCGGACCCGGTGTGTTCCAGCACGCCGGAGGCGGCCGGGGCGAGGGTGCCGTCGGGGCGGACGGGCACGGCGGTGACGCTGCCGGAGCCGTAGTTGGCGGTGAGGACGTGGCCGTCGAACACACCGAGGTGCGTGGGCCCGTTGCCGCCGACCGGCACCGGCGCCCCGACCGGCTCGGGCACGTCCCCGGCGACGCTGTACGCGGCCACCGCGCCCTCGGCGGTCTCGCTGACGGCGTAGAGCGTGCCGCCGCCCGGCGCCAGCTCCAGCCAGGAAGGGTCGGGGAGGCCGTTCACACTGCTCAGGACGGTCAGCTCGCCGCTGTCCGGCTGTACGGCCGCGGCCACGATCCCGGGCCCCCCGGCCGCCGTGAACGACCCGATGAACGCGCGCTTCCGTCGTCTGCCGACGTCTGCCACCACTGTCCCCTCTCGTGTCGGCATATTCCGGGGTGACCGTAGCAGCCGAGCCGCTGCGGTCTAGACCAGGGAGCGGTGGGTGGCGCGAACCGGGCGGGCGGCGAGGAGGGTGAGCGGCGTCGGCGGTGGCGCTGCGGCTCGGGTCAGGCGCCGACCAGCGGTGACGGGGCGGCGGGCCGGGACGCGGTGTCCGGGCCGCTCAGGGGGTGGGCGAGTGCGGCGAGCGCCTGCTCCAGGCCGTAGAGGTGGGTCAGGGCCCGTTCACCGGCGGGCGGTCGCTCGGCGGGGGCGTGGCGGTGGGCGCCGCCGTCGGTCAGCGCCTCCACCGCGGCCTGGACGCGCCAGCAGGCGGCGGCGAGGCGGGCGTCGTGGGAGGCCTCCGGGTCGGCGGCGACCGCGACCAGGCCGCGGATCTCACGGGCGCAGTCGTCGAGCAGGGCCAGTACGTGGCGGGCGCGCCGCTTGCGGCCGCGCACGGCGTGCAGGGGGTGGGTGAGGGGGGCGACGGAGAGGCGGACCCGGCCGAGGAGCTGCTCCAGCTCGGCGACGCGCGCGCCGGGGTCGGCCGTGTCGTCCCCGGCGAGGCGGGCGGCGGCCTCGGCGGTGCAGGCGTGGACGCAGCGCAGGGCCCGCTGTATCCAGGCGTCGGTGACGGCGTGCGTGGTGACGGGCAGGACGAACAGCACGGCGAGGACGGCGCCGAGCGCGCCGACGCCGGTCTCGGCGAGCCGCAGGGCCAGCAGGCCGGGCGTGAGGACGCCGAGGAGGCCGTAGAGCAGCTCGGCGAGCAGGGTCACGCAGAGCATCATCCAGGTGTAGGAGACGGCCGCGGTGTAGAAGATGCCGAAGACGCAGAGGGCGACCAGGGCGGCCGTGGGCACGCCCGCGCCGTGCAGCGGGACGGCGACCAGCAGGCCCAGTCCGATGCCGATGACGGTGCCCAGGACCCGGCGGAAACCGCGGACCAGCGTCTCGCCGCGCGAGGTGGTGTTGACGAAGATCCACCAGGTGGCGCCGACGGCCCAGTACCAGCGCTGCCCCGACACGAGCTGGCCCACCACCAGGGCGAAGCCCGCGCCCGCCGTCGCCTGGACGGCCTGCCGGGTCGTCACGCGGGCGAGGCCGCGCCCGCCCGGCGGACCGGGCACGGCGGCGGGAGGCAGGCGCCGTTCGTAGCACCACAGGCCGAAGCGGACCGCCGAGGCGGTCAGCACCGCCAGCACGACGGCGACGGCCAGTCCGGGGAGCTGCCCGGCGGTGGCGTGCAGGAACTGGGCGACGAAGAACATCATGAACGCGAAGACGCCGAGGCTGTGGCCGCGCGGCCCCCAGCGGCGCGCGTACACGCCCGCGCCGATCACGGCGAGGAAGGTGAGATCGCGGGCGACGGGATGGTCGTGCAGGACGGCCGCGGCGGCCAGCACCGGGAGGCCGACGGCGGGCAGCAGCGCGGTCGTGACGGCCTGGCCGCGCACGGTGGCGTCGGTGACGGTGAACAGGGCGAGCAGCGCGGCGAGCCCGCCGGTGACGGCACCGGGCAGGCTGTGCCCGGCGAGGCCCACGACCACGACGGCCAGACCGATGCCGAGGACGGCCCGCGCGGCGAAACGCAGCCGCGCCCGCCCCGGATCAGGAGCCGCGAACACCCTCTTCAGCACTGCTTCCGGCCCCCTTCGGACAGCCCTCGGAGCAGCCGGGCCGCACGGCCACGCCGTACCGCCGCTCCCCGGGCATGAGAAAGGCGCCGCGGGGTCCGCAGCGCCATCGACACCTCCATGACAGCATCCGGGACGCCTCTGGCTCAAGTCGCTCCCCTGCCACTGGTCCATTGGCCCAGTCAGAATGGGTGCGTCGGTGCCGGTGGCAGTCCACTGGACCAGGACGCGGTGGTCCAGCCACAGGGCGTCCTGCTGAGCCATTGGTACAGTCGGCGCGATCATCCGGGACCCGGGAGGGCGAGCGCGCCATGGCCGTCGACGAGCTGGACACCCGCATCCTGCGGCTCCTGCTGGAACAGCCGCGCACCAGCGCGCGCGAGTACGCCCGTCTCCTCGGCGTCGCGCGCGGCACCCTCCAGGCCCGGCTGGACCGCCTGGAGCGGGAGGGCGTGATCACCGGCACGGGCCCGTCGCTCTCCCCGCCCGCGCTGGGGCACCCGGTGCTGGCGTTCGTGCACATCGAGGTCACCCAGGGGCACCTGGACGACGTGGGGGACGCGCTCGCCGCCGTACCGGAGATCGTGGAGGCGTTCTCGATCACCGGCGGCGGCGATCTGCTGACGCGGGTCGTGGCGCGGGACAACGCCCACCTGGAGGACGTGATCCAGAAGCTGATCAGCCTGCCCGGAGTGGTCCGCACCCGCACCGAGGTGGCCCTGCGCGAGCGGGTGCCGTACCGGCTGCTGCCGCTGGTGGAGTCGGTCGGGCGGGCGGCGGGCGGGAAGTAGCGCTGTTCCCGCTGTCCTGCCCGGTGCAGGACCGGGTCCGGGGGTTACGAGCGGCGGCCCGGCCTGCCGCCGGAGCCGCGCCGGGCGGAGCCGCCCTTCGCGTTCCCCTGGGCACCGCCGCGGGCGGACCCCCTCGCGCCTCCCTTGCCGCCGCCGCTCTTCGCGCCGCCCTTGGCGGAACCGGCACGGCCGCGCGACCCCGAACCGGACCCGGCCGCGCGCCGGGCGTCGCCGGAAGGCCCGGCACGGCGCCCGCCGTCGCGCCCGCCGTCACGCTCGGCTCCGGCGGGGGCCTGTCCGGCACGGCCGCGGGTGCTGTTCACGGTGCGGCCCCGGACGACGCCGATGAAGTCCTCGACCAGGTCGGTCGTCGCGTCCTCGGGCCAGCACAGCGCGACGGCCGACTGCGGCGCCTCGGCCAGCGTGCGGTAGGTGAGGTCACGGCGGTGGTGCAGCCGGGCCAGCGACTGGGGCACGACCAGCACGCCGATGCCCGCCGCGACCAGTTCGATCGCGTCCGCCGTGGTCGCGGGCCGCTCGAAGGCGGCCTCGCCCGGAAGGGTCTCCCAGTCGAGGACGTCGTCGAGGGGATGGAGGACCACCTCGTCGGCGAGGTCGCCGAGAGTGACCTCCTCCGCCGCGGTGAACACGTGGTCCTTGGGGACCACGACGACGGTGGTCTCGGTGTAGAGGGGGATCGCGCTGAAGACCGTACGGTCGACGGGGAGCCGGACGAAGGCCGCGTCCGCGGCGCCCTCGCGCAGCCGGTCGGCGGCCTCGGCGGGGGACGTCTGGAGCAGGGCGAGGGGGACGTCCGGCAGGCGCTCCTCCCAGACCCGCACCCACTTGGCGGGGGTCACTCCGGGGACGTACGCGAGCCGGAACGAGGGGGTGTCCGCCGAGTCGGTCATCCCGCCAGGCTACCGGCTGTGGTCGGGGCGCCCGTCGGCGGCCGATACCCTGGAACGCATGACGTCGCAGCAGAACACCCAGACGATGAAGCCCGCGACCGCGGCGAAGAAGCTGGGTGTGTACCTCCCCGCCACCCCCGCCGAGTTCCAGGAGGGGGTCGTCTCGCGCTCCGAGCTGAACGAGTTCCTGGCGAACCCGCCGGAGTGGCTGCGGACGCTGCGGGCGAACGGCCCGCACCCGCGCCCGGTGGTCGCGGAGAAGCTCGGCGTCTCCATCGCCGGACTGGCCCGCGGCGGGGTCACGGACGCGCTGACGACCGAGGAGATCGACGCGCTCAAGGACGCGAAGCCGGAGTGGCTGGAGAAGGAACGCGCCACCCAGGTCGAGGTCCGCAACGAGTCGGTGCGCATCAAGCGGCGCGACGCCGAGCGGGCCCAGCGCGCGGAGTCCTGACCCGCGCCCCCTGGTGAGGCGCGGGATCGGCACCGGGGGCGTCGGGAGCGGGAGACCGTTGTAACGTGCGCGGTGAGTCCCCGGGAGTCGCCCGGGGCCGTCGGACCGGCCACGATCCGGCCGGTCACCGACGTGGTGTTTTCCGAGGTTGCTGGGGGTTGGGATGGTTGCTGGTCGTGTGGTGCGCTTCGACAGCCAGCGGGGGTACGGGTTCATCGCGCCCGACGACGGCGGGGAGGATGTCTTCCTGCACGTCAACGACATGCTGATGCCGGAGTCGCAGGTGCGGCGCGGTGTCGTGGTCGAGTTCGAGATCGAGGACGGCGAGCGCGGGCCGAAGGCGTCCGGCGTGCGGCTCGCGCGCGGTGAGGACGGCAAGCCGCTCGCCGCCGACGACGACGTCCTGTGCGACGTGCTCAGCACCGAGGAGTTCAGCCGCGACGTCACCGAGACGCTGCTGTCGGCGGCGCCCTCGCTGACCGCCGAGCAGATCCTCCAGGTGCGGTCCACGCTGACGCAGTTCGCGAAGAACCACGGCTGGGTCGAGGGCTGACCCTCCGTCACCCCGCTCGCCCCCGCGCCCCCTTCGGTCCCCGGACCGAAGGGGGCGCGGTCGTGTGTGGCGGGGGTGGTCCGTGTACGGGGGTGGGGCGCGGCCCAGTGGTGGAGGGGTCGCGGGCGGCCCGGTTGTGGAGGGGGGCACGGGCGGCCCGGTTGCGGGGTGACGGGCGGCCCGGTGAACGGTGCGGGCGGGCCCCGGACTCCGTGCCGCGCAGCCCCGGACTCCCTGTCGCGCGGCCCCGGACGCCGTGTCGCGCACCCCGGTCGTCCACCGTCCGGGGTGCGTTGTCAGTGGCCTGATCTACAGTTCCGGTCACTTGATCACTGCGGGTGCGGGAGGCACACATGGGGTGGGTGTCGGCCGGCGACTACGAAGTCGCCCTCGACGACGGCAAGGTGGTGTGCCGCAATGCGGCCGGGCGGCGGCTGAAGTCCGTACCGCCGAAGATCGCCGACGAACCGGCGGTCGTGGGGCTGCGGCAGCTCGTCGAATGGCTGGAACGGCACGAACGGCAGTGCCTGGCGGACGTGGAGCGGTGGATGGTGCGCTCGCTGCCGGTGCCGCTCGCGGTGCTCGCGCGGGTCTGGCCCGACCCGGCCTGGCAGGCCGCGTTGCGGGACGTCGTCGTCACCGGCGCGGACGGCGCGGTGGCCGGTTTCCTGCGGGACGCGGACACCGAGCGGGGGCTCGGTCTCGTCGACCTCGACGGCGACACGGTCCGCATCGCGCCCGACCTGGTGCACCTGCCGCACCCGGTGCTCCTCGACGACCTGGAGGACCTGCGCGAGTTCGCGGTCGAGCTGGGGGTCGAGCAGCGGGCGCAGCAGCTGTTCCGGGAGGTCTGGCACCGGCCCGCCGCGATCGACGCGAACGCCACCTCGGTGGAGGAGTACGCGGGCGGCGCCTACGGCCAGCTCCGGTTCCTGCACGGCCGGGTGACCACGCTCGGCTACCGCGTCCGCGGCGGCAACGCCGTCTGCCCCGTCCTGGAGGACGGCCGGACCGTCGAGGCCCGCGTCTGGGTCGGCGACTACGACGGCTGGGAGGAGACCGAGACGGGCTCCCTGGTCTTCGCCGACCAGGCCGGACGGACCCTGAAGCTCGGTCAGGTCGGGCCGGTGGCCTGGTCGGAGGGCATGCGCATGGCGGCCGCGCTGTACGCGGGACGCGACATCGAGGACGAGGAGCAGACGGCATGACGACGTACGACGAGACCACCACCGCCGCGCTGCTCGACGCCGGCGCGGTCCTGCCCCCGGGCACCACCGACCGGGAGGACGCCGACGTCCTCACCGTCCGCACGTACACGCACCCCGGACTCGACGACCGGACGATCGTGCGGCTCGTGCCCGGCACCCTCGGCGAGGCCGAGGACCTGGCACTGGACTTCCTGGGTCTGGTTCGGGCCGAGGAGACGCCCGAGGTCGGGCAGGTGCGCCGCGAGACGCTCGGCTTCCCCGCCTGGGCGCTGGTCCACGACCCGGCCAACGGCCACCACGCGCTGGCCCTCGTCAAGGACATCGAGCGGCTCGCCCGGCAGGCCAAGTCCCGTCCGGGCAACGCCAAGGAGGGCTTCGAGGCGCTCGGCAACCAGCTCGGCCGGGCCGTTCCGCACTTCCTGCCGACGTTCTACGAGCAGGCCGCGCGCGTCTTCCTCCAGTTCGAGAACACGACGTACGCCGCCGCCTTCTTCGGCAAGGCGCGCGACGCCGAGCGGGTGCACGCGCTGGCCGTGGACGAGGAGCGGCAGCGCGCCGTGTTCCTGGAGTTCGCGTTCGCGGGCGCGCTCACCGTCAAGGCGCTCAAGGAGCACGTGCGGGCGCTCGCCGCCCGGCTCAGCCCGGCCGAGGCGTGGCAGCAGTTCCGGCAGCTGACCGTGGAGCGCTGCGCGGCCGGGATGCCGCCGTACGCGTCGCTGCCGCAGGACGCGCGCGGGCTGGTCAAGGCGGCGGGCCTGGACCGGGCTGCCGAGGAGGGCGCGCTCGTCGCCGACCTGATCGCCTCCCCCGCGTCCGTGCGCGCCCCCGCCTCCTTCTGGAACGCCTACCGGGAGACCCTGGCCGCGCTCGCCGCGGAACGCCCCTCGGTGCGCGCGCGGCTCCTGGAGATCATGCCCGCCGGTTTGGGCAGGACGGTGGAGGACGACGAGTACTGGCTCGGACTGCTCACCGAGTGCGGGGCCGACCTGCTGCTCACCGGGGAGACCGCCGCGCCCGCCGACGGCCCCGAGGTGGACCCGGCGGACTGGCTCACCCGCTGGGCCCTGCACCGCAAGCACGGCGCGTCGGTCAGCGACCGCTCCCCCGCGACCCTGGACCTCGTGACCCGGATGGCGCCCCGGCTGCGCGAACTGGGGCGCCCGGTCGGCCTGTTCTCCGGGCGCTGGCACCCCGGCGCGGACCTCGACCTGCTCGACCTGTGCGCCGCCGAGGGGGTGCCGCTGACGCCGCCCGCCGCCGACGACGAGGTCTACCTGCCGCTGGAACAGTGGCTCAAGGACGAGCGCGAGGGCCGCCGTGACCTGGCCGGGATCGGCGCCGTCCCGAGCCTGCGCCACCTGCTGTACCAGGCGGTCGGCAGGCTGCGCGGCGACAGCCTCTCCCCCGCGCTCCAGGAGGGCCTGACCGGGCAGCCGGTCCTCGCCGAAGTGCTGCGCGACTGGCTGGACCACTCCGCCGACGCGCTGCTCGCCGCGACCGGACTGCCCGGCGCGCGCGCCGCACTGGACCGGATGCGGCCCTTCCGCCGGATCGCCGCGCGGGTCGCCCCGGCGGCGCTGGCCAAGGTCGCCGCCTACGAGACGGCCCCCCTGCTGGGCCGCACCCTGCGCGCGGGCCTCTTCGACGAACTGGGCTGGCCCGCGCTGGAGACGGCGCTGAAGCGGCTCGACGCCGAGAAGCGCGAGGACCGCGACGACAGCCTGGGCGTGGACGAGGCCTGGCCCGCGCTGATCCTCTCCCGGCGCGGCAAGGTCATCGTCGTCGGACCGCAGGACATCCTCCTCGAACACGACCTGCGCCTGCCCGCCGACCTGGAGCACTGGCAGCGCCCGTCGTTCCGCTACACCGACGGCGAACTGCTGGTGATGTGGCGCCGCGACGGCAAGCAGCACGGCTACTGGTCGGCCCGCCCGTCCGAGCCGTTCGTGCTGGGCGGCGAACAGATCGGCCACTGGTACAGCGGCGGCGACGTCGACGAGCCGTCGATCCCCCTCGCCGGGGGCGGTCGGGCAACCGGCGGGCGCACCCTGCACGCCGGGGACACCGTCCTGCCGCCGAACCGCGCCGTCCTGGGCGACGGCACCTCCTTCTGGCGGCAGGGCCGTCAGGGACGGGACCGGGTGTGGCTGGAGTACGACCCGGCGACCGGCACCCACGGGCGGGCCTCGCTGCCCGCGTTCCTCGCGGGCGCCGTCCGCGAGGACACCAGGCTCCTCCAGCAGCACTGCGTGGTGCTGCCGCTCCAGCCGGGCCTCGCGGACAGCCCGTTCGGCACCGACGGCAGCGTCCTCGGCCGGTGGGTGCGCGCCGAGGGCGAGGGCGACGAGGCCCGCACGGTCGCCGGGACCCCCGACGGGCGGACCGTGTCCGTGCCCGCCGGACCCGACGGCCGGGTCCGCGGCCTGCCGCTCGGCGCGCTGCGCCTGCCCGGCGGTGCCGCGCCGGTGGCCGCCGTCCGCTCCAACGACATAGCCCTCTACACGCCGGACGACACCGGCGCGGCGGGCGAGCTGGGCCGGGTCACGCCGCTGGAGCGCGGCGGGGAGTTCGCGTCCGGCACCCGTCTGGTCCCCCCGGCCGACTTCTGGCACGCGCTGCGCCCCCGCGACGAGGCGTCCTCGGCGGTGCTGCGCGCGCTGACCGACGAGCACGCCGACGACCTGCTGCGCGCCGGGCGGCAGGCCCTCACGGCGTACGCGGAGGCGGTGGCCGCGCACAAGGCCGCGGCGAAGCGGGCCGAGGAGGCGGCGGCCGACCCCGCCAAGGTCGTCCAGGTCCCCTCGCCGGACGCCGACCACTTCGTGCGCCCGGCCGTCGCGGGCGTGCTGCCCGGCCTCACCGAGCCGCACCTGCTGAAGGGCGTCGTCCGGCTGGTCCGCGCCGTCCTGGCGTTCGCCGTGTCGACGGCCGACCTGCTGGCGCCCCCGGTGGAGCGGCCCCGGCAGGAGAACCGCCGGGTCCACGGCATGTTCGCCGACTACCGGCCCGAGCACGGCGACGACCGCACCCTGCGCGAGGCCACCCAGGGCCTCACCGACCAGCAGGGCTGGTGGGGCGGCGAGCAGTGGAACGCGCTGCGCCAGATCCGCGCCGTGAACCACGTGCTGTCCGGGAAGCCCGCCGACGGCAAGGCCCTGCCCCGGCGCGCGGGCATGGCGGGCACCGCCGACGGCTGGGTGAGCGACGAGTTCACCGTGCCCGGCATCGGCATCACCTGGCCGTCCGTACTGGACGCGCTGCGCCCGCTCGCCTACCGCGCCGCCTCCCCGATGATCACCGACGCGCACCGCGAGGCGCTGCTCCTGCTCCTCGAAGCCGTCCAGGACGGTCCCCTCGCCGCCACGGCCGACGGCGCCCTGCGCGAGGCGGTCCTCGCCGAGACGTACGAGAAGGAGAACCGTCAGGAGCGGGTCGGCCAGGTGCTGCGCCGGGACGGGCGGACCGTCGTCGTGCTGGGCTGCCAGTCGGTGGACCGGGACGAGAAGCGGGTGCGGTGGCTGGTCCTCGACCACGACCCGGCCGGTGTGTTCGGCGCCGTCGCGCACTTCACCCTCGACAAGGAGAAGCCGCACCCGCCGGTGTTCCCCGCGGACCGGCTCGCCGCAGTGACCCGGCTGGTCCGGGAGAAGGGCGCCGCGCCCTGGCAGCCGGAGGCGCCGCAGACCCTGGCGCCCCTGACCGGCGACGGGCTCGGCCCGGTCCAGGCCACGCTGCTGATCGCCGGACGGCCGTCGGAGCTGCCGACCGCCACCCTCGCGGAGATCGGCCTGAAGCCGCGTCAGCGGGACTTGGGGCAGGGGCTGCTCCAGTCGCTCGCCGACGAGGACGTGCGCGCGCTCGTGGGCGCACTGCTCCCCGACGCGCCGGGCGACCTGTGGACGTCCGGCCCGGACGCCGCCGCCGCGGGCCGGGTGTGGACCGAGCGGCTGTCGGGGTTCGTCCGGGTGCCCGAGGACATCGCCGCCGACCTCGAACTGACCGGCCTGTCCGCGAGCGCCGTCGAGAGCGTCCTCAACCCGGCCCGTACCCCCTGGATGAGCCGCACCACGCGGATGCACCTCGACAAGGACGGCGACCTCGTCCCCGTCGACGGCTCGGCCGTGCCCGGCCGGTACCAGCTCGCGCACTCCGTCGACGCGCTGACCGCCCTCGGCTACCTCCTCCCGTACGGCCACCCGTGGCGGGCGCTGCTGCCCGAGGGGCTGGCCGCCCTGCGCCGCCGGCTGAGCGACCCCGAGCTGCTGCTCGACCTGGGCGTGTCCTGGGGCGAGAAGGGCACCATCGCCCCCGAACTCCGCAAGGCGTACGGCCTGGAGCCCACGGGCGGAGCCGACGCGCGCGGGCTGACCCCGCTGGGCGACGCGCTGGTGCTGCGGCCCTGGTACCAGGACAAGGAGTACGTGCTGATCCGCCCGGCCGGGCTCACCGGCTCGGACGACCCCGCGCTCGGGCTCGTGGACGGGCTGGTCGCGGGGGCACGCGACCACGGATTGCGGACGCTGCGCACCGTCCTCGGCGACGACCTGGCCCGCGCGCTGCGGGCCGGAAACGGGCCGGAGACCCCCGAGGGGCACGCCCAGGACCCGACCGTCGTCGTGCCCGAGCTGGTCACGGAGGCGGCGACCGCCCTCGGCCTGGGCGAGGACGCCGCGACGCTGTACCTCCAGCTGCTGGCACTGCCCGATCCGACGGACCGCAACATCGCGCGCTGGACCGGCTGGAAGCCCGCCCGGCTGAAGAAGGCCCGCGCCGAACTCGCGGCCACCGACCTCGTCGTCGAGGCGAAGCGGCCCCGCGCGGGACGGACCCTGTTCCTGCCCTGCGGCTGGCTCGACCTCAAGGCGCCCGCGCTGCCGGTCGAGCTGTGGAAGCGGGGCCTGTACCCGGTCGGCTCGTACACCCGCGCGGTGCCCCCGCTGCCCGTGCCCGAGCTGTTCGCCCGTGCCTGGGAGCGGGTGCGGAGCGGGGACGCCCCCGCGTACGAGGAACTGACCACCCGCGCCACCCGCAAGGGCCGCCGCCGATGACCACCGTCCTGCCGAACCCGGAAGACCACGCGCCCATGACCACCACCGTGTCCCCCTCCTCCGACGCCGCCCCGGACCCCGCGACGGGTGCGGAGGCGTCCGGGCCCGCGCGCCAGATCGTGCCGCCCGAGGACCTCCACACCACCGAACTGGCCTTCCTCGCCGCCTACGACGACGGGCCGCGCCCGCCCGCCTGGCGGCTGACGCCGCGCGCGGTCGTCACCTTCGTGATGGGCAGCCAGGGCCGGGCCCTGAAGCTGCCCGACGACGCCGAGGCGCCCGAGGGGGTGCCGCGCCGCCTCGTCATCGCGGACAAGTTCGTCGGCGACCGCGCCCTCGTCGAGCGGTGCGTCGTCACCCTGGCGGGCGAACGGGGTCTGCTGCTCGTCGGCGAGCCCGGTACCGCCAAGTCCATGCTGTCCGAGCTGCTGTCCGCGGCCGTGTGCGGCACCAGCGGCCTGGTGGTGCAGGGCACCGCGGGCACCACGGAGGACCAGCTCAAGTACGGATGGAACTACGCGCTCCTGCTGGCCCAGGGGCCCAGCCGTCAGGCGCTGGTGCCCTCGCCGGTGCTGACCGCCATGGGCCGGGGCGCGATCGCCCGCGTGGAGGAGGTGACGCGGTGCCTGCCCGAGGTCCAGGACGCCCTGGTGTCGCTGCTCTCCGAGCGGCGCATCGCGGTGCCCGAACTCTCCGGCACCACGGACTCGTCGGCGCACGCGGCACCGGGGTTCAACCTGATCGCCACCGCCAACCTGCGGGACAAGGGCGTCTCCGAGATGTCCGCGGCCCTCAAGCGCCGCTTCAACTTCGAGACGGTCGGCCCGATCCCGGACCTCGACGCGGAGACCGCGCTGGTGCGGTCGCAGGCGCGGGCGGCCGTGGAGCGGGCCGGTGCCCCCTTCCAGGTCGACGACGCGGTCCTGGAAGCCCTCGTCACCGCCTTCCGCGATCTGCGGGAGGGCCGGTCGGCCGAGGGCTGGGAGGTGGAGCGTCCCTCCACCGTGATGAGCACGGCCGAGGCGGTCGCGGTGGCGGGCGCGCTCGCGCTGGCGGCGGCGTACTTCCCGGGCGACCGGGACGTGCTCGGCCTGCTGCCGGGGCACCTCCTGGGCGTGGTCCGCAAGGACGACCCGGCCGACGCGGACCGGCTGCGCGGCTACTGGGACGGGCCCGTGCGGCGGCGCGCCGAACAGGGCTCCGCCACCTGGCGGACGCTGTGGGACCTGCGTCCGGTCCTGGAGGGCTGAGGGCCGTGTCGCTTCCGTCTGCTGCACCGGGTTCCGGCGGGTCCACCCTGCCGGGGCCCGGTGGGTCCGCACTGCCGGGCCGGGGGTCCGAGGGGGCCGCGCCGCTGGGTCCGGGGCGCGCCGGGTACGAGTTGCCCGGTGCGGGGCTTGGGGGGTCCGCGCTGCTCTGTTCGGGGCCCGGTGGGTCCGCGATGCCAGGGTCCGAGGGGGCCGCGTCCGGGGTGCCCGGTGGGTCGTCCGGCTCGGCCCTCCCGGCTCCGGCGGGTCCTTCCCGCCCGACCGTCCCCGCCCTCCCGGCTCCCGCCGGTGCTTTCCTTGCGGGGCTGCGGAGTTCCGGGCTGCCGGGTTCGGGCGGGGCCGCGCTGCCGGGTCCCGGTGCCTCTTCGCTGCCGGGGCCCGAGGCGTCGTCGTTGCCGGGGCCAGAGTCGTCGTCGTTGCCGGGTGTCGGCGGGTTCTCCGTACCGGGGCACGGGCCGGACTCCGCGCCGGGGCCGGGCGGCCCCGGGGCTCCTGCCTGGCCGGGCGGGCCGGAGGGTCCCGACGGGCCTGACGCGGCGCTGGCCGCGCTGACGGACGCCTCCGCGCCGTATCTCGTCGGTGTACGGCACCACGCGCCCTCCCTGGCCGCCGCCGTGCCCGCGCTGCTGGACGAGGCGAAGCCGGACGTGCTGCTGGTAGAGCTGCCAGCGGAGATGCAGGAATGGCTGCCGTGGCTCGGCCACGCGGAGACGCGGGCGCCCGTGGCCCTCGCGGCGGCTCCCGGCACCCTGGGCGGCGGTACGGGCCCGGCCTTCTACCCGTTCGCCGAGTTCTCCCCCGAACTGGCCGCCGTGCGCTGGGCGTTGGGGCGCGGTGTCCCGGTCGTGGCCTGCGACCTGCCGCTCGCCGACCGGGCGTGGGGCGAGGGCCGTGACGACACGGCCGCCCCGTCCGCCGCCGGGCCCGGCCTCGCGGCCGCCCTGCGGGCGGGGCTCACCGGCCGTCCCGGCGACGACCTCTGGGACCGGCTCGTCGAGGCCCCCGCGCCGGGTTCGCCGCCCGAGGCGCTGCGCCGCGCGGCCCTGCTGACCGGGTGGGCGCTGCGCGCGGACGCGGTGGCGTCGGGCGGGGTGCCCGAGGTGGACCTGCGGCGGGAGCGGTGGATGCGGGCGCGGCTCGCGGAGGCCACCGCCGGGGGCGAGCGGGCCGCGCTGGTGATCGGGGCCTTCCACGCTCCGGCGCTGCTCGGCCCGGAGCCGTGGGGGGACGGCGAGGGCGGACGCGACGGTGCCGGTGACGGGGCCGTGGGCGGCACGACGAACAACGCGGCGGGCGGCGCGGCGGATGGTGCAGCCAAGGGGACGGCCACGGGGACTCCTTCCCGGAAGGGTTCCGCCGGGGCGGCCCGCGACGCCGCCTGGACGACCTCCCTGATCCCCTACACGTACGCCCTCCTCGACGAGCGGTCCGGCTACCCGGCGGGCATCCGGGACCCGGAGTGGCAGCACCTGGTGCTGGAGGCTGCGGGCGATCCGGTCGCCCTGGAGGTGGCGCTCACGCGGGCGGCCGTGCGGATCTGCGCGGAGCTGCGCGGCCTCGGCCATCCGTCGGGGCCCGCCGACGCGCGGGAGATCACCCGGCTCGCGGCCGACCTGGCGCGGCTGCGGGGTCTGCCCGCGGCGGGGCGGGGCGAGCTGGTGGAGGCGGTGCAGACGGTCCTCGCGCAGGGCGAGCCGTACGGGCGGGGCAGGGCCGTGGCGCGGGCGATGGAACGGGTGCTCGTCGGCGCTCGCACCGGGCGTCCCGCGCCGGGCGCCCCGCGCAGCGGTCTCGCGCCCGCCGTGGAGGCGGAGGTGGCGGAGCTGGGCCTGCCCGGCCCCGGAGCGGCGGGCCCGAAGGCGCCGAAGGATCTGCGGCTGGACCCGCTCCGTTCCGACCTGGATCGGCGCCGCGAACTGCTGCTGCGGCGGCTCGCGGTGTGCGGGGTGCCGTACGGCGAGCCCAAGGAGGTCGTGGCGGCGGGGGGCGCCGAGGCGGTCACCTCGCGATGGGAGGTGCGGTGGACGCCCGCGACGGCGGCCATGCTGACCGCGGCCGGGGTGCGCGGGGTCACCGCCGCCCAGGCGGCCGAGGGCGTGCTGCGCGAGCGGCGGCGGACCGAGCGGGCGGAGGGCGGCCCGACGGCGGCCCAGGCGCTGGACGGGCTGGCGCGGGCGGCGGAGTGCGGGCTGAACACGCTCGTGGACGAACGGCTGGACGACGTCGCCGAGGTGCTGCCGCACGCGGCGACGCTGCCCGAACTCCTCGCCGGTCTCGCCCTGTCGGACCGGCTGCGCGCCGGGCACGTGCCGGGTCTCGGCGCGGACAAGCGGCGGACGGCCCGCGCGGAGGCGGTGGCCGAGCAGTTGACGGCCGCGGCGGTACGCCAGGTGGACGGTCTCACGGGCAGTGAGGAGCCGTCGGACGCGCACGCTCTGCTCGAACTCGCCCACCGGGCCGACCTGCTGGGCGGCATCCGGCTCACCGAGGCGCTGGCCCGGCTGGCGGCGGACGGCTCCCCGTTGATGCGGGGCGCCGCCGGGGCCGTACGGGTGCTGCTCGGGCAGGAGGACGCGCGGGTGCTCGGGGACCGGGTGGCGTCGTGGGTCGACGGGGCCGTCGACCCCGACGCGCGGACCGCCCTCGCGCAGCGGCTGACGGGGCTGCTGACGGCGGCGGGACCGCTGCTGGAGGCGGCGGCGCCCGCGCTGGAACCGCTGCTGGAGCGGGTGGTGGAGCTGCCGGACCGGGACTTCCTGGACCGGTTGCCCGCGCTGCGGGGCGGGTTCGAGACGCTGAGCCCGGCGGCCCGTGAGCGGCTGCTGTCGGCGGTCGAGGAGCGGCTGGACGGGGGCCGTGTGGCGGACACGGGCGGTGTCGACCCGGCCGCGCTCGCCGCGTGGGCGGCGGCGGACCTGGTGGCGCGGGACGGGCTGCGCGCGCTGGGCCTGCTGCCGCCCGCGACGGACGGCGGTCCGGCCGAGGGGGACGGCGGTCCGGCCGAGGACGGCGACGAGAGCGCTGTGCCGGGCGGGTCCGCTCCCCCGGCCGAGGAGCGGCGCCTGGTGCCGGCCGACCGCTGGCGGCTGGTGCTCGGCCGCCGCAAGGACCGGCTCGGCGGGGAGGCGGGTGCGCTGGCGACCGCGCTGGACGAGCTGTACGGCGGCGGGCGTGGCGAGGGCAGCCGGGGCGAACTCACCGGGCGCGGCACGAACGGCGGCCGGGAGGCGCCGTACCCCGGCGTGCGGGAGTGGTCGGAGGAACTGGTCGCGCTGTTCGGGCCGGGCATCCGGGAGGAGGTGCTGGCGGCGGCCGCCGCGGGCGGCCGTACGGACGTGCTCGGCGAACTCGACGCCGACCGGGTACGGCCGTCGGTGGACCTGCTGCGGACCGTGCTGCGGCACGCGGGCGGGCTGCCCGAGGCGCGGCTCGCTGCGCTGCGGCCCCTGGTACGGCGGCTGGTGGAGGCGCTGACGAAGGAACTGGCGACCCGGCTGCGACCGGCGCTGCACGGCACCGTGGTGCCCCGCCCGTCGAGGCGGCCCGGAGGCGGCCTGGACCTGCCGCGCACCCTGCGCGCCAACTTGACGACGGCGCGGCGCGGCCCGGACGGCAACGTGGTCGTCGTGCCGGAGCGGCCGGTGTTCCGGACGCGGGCGCGGCGGGCCGCCGACTGGCGGCTGATCCTCGTCACGGACGTGTCGGGCTCGATGGAGGCGTCCACGGTGTGGGCGGCGCTGACCGCCTCGGTGCTGGCCGGGGTGCCGACGCTGTCCACGCACTTCCTGGCGTTCTCCACCGAGGTCATGGACCTCACGGAACAGGTGGAGGACCCGCTGTCGCTGCTGCTGGAGGTCCGGGTGGGCGGCGGCACGCACATCGCGGCGGGCCTGCGGCACGCGCGCGAACTGGTCACGGTGCCGTCGCGCACCCTCGTGGTGGTCGTCAGCGACTTCGAGGAGGGCTATCCGCTCGGCGGGCTGCTCGGGGAGGTCCGGGCGCTGGTCGGGGCCGGCTGCCACGTCCTGGGCTGCGCCAGCCTCGACGACACCGGACGGCCGCGCTACTCGACCGGGGTGGCCGGGCAGCTCGTCGCCGCGGGGATGCCGGTGGCCGCCCTCAGTCCGCTCGAACTCGCCCGCTGGGTAGGGGAGAAGATCGCATGAGCCCGCAATCGCCACAGGGCGGAACCGGCACAGGAACCGATGCAGGAAAGTTCGCAGGCGCGGACGCAGGAACGTACGCAGGAGCCGAGGCCGGAGCCGGCACCGGGAGCGGCGCGCCCGAGGGCCCGCCGAGCGGCCCGGAAGGGGCGGACGGGGTGGCCGGGCTGCCCGCCGTGTCCCCGGCCGTCACGGCCGAGTTGGTCGGCGCGCTGTCGCCGCGGCTGCGGAAGCGGCTGGACGGCGGGATCGCCAAGCTGGCGGCGCGTCCGATGACCCGGGACGGCGACACCGTACGGATCTCCGTCGACGACGACACCGACCTCACGCTGCACGCGCCGGGCGGCACGGTGACCGGCGCGGACGCGGTCCGCTGCGGCTGTCTGCTGGCGCCCGACTGCCTGCACCGCGCCGCGGCGGTCTCGCTCGCGCCCGTCGCGGACGAGTCGGCGGAACCGCCCGCGACGCCGCCCCTGCCGAACGGGACGGCCGAGGCGGACGGGCCGGGCGGTTCCGGAGGTGCGTCGTCGCCGTCGGCACCGGGTTCAGGAGCAGCCACTGGGACCGGCGCCGCTACGGCCGAAGGTCCGGCGGAGGCCGAGGTGGCCGATCCCGCGCAGCGCGACGCGGCACGGGCTGTCCGGGACGCGGTGGCGACGCTCCTGGAGGCGGGCACGGACGGCGCCGGGGCCGTGGTCCAGGCGGAGGTGCTGCGCGCCGCGCACACCGCACGGCTCGCGGGTCTCCCCCGGGCCGCCTCGGCGGCGGTGTCGGTGGTCACCGGGGTACGCGCGGCCCGCTCCGCCGACCCGGCGTTCCGGCTGGCCGACCTCACCGACGGCCTGCGGGACGTGCTCGGCGTGGCGGGCCGTCTCCCGGACGCGACCGGCGCCGAACTGGCCGCGCTGCGCGGCACGGCACGGCAGCCGTACCGTCCGGACGGGTCGCTGCGCCTGTACGGCCTGTTCTCCGAGCCGGTGCTGACCGCCTCGGGCTACGCGGGCGCGGTCACCTGGACGGCGGACGCCGACGGGCGGCTGTACACGGTGTCCGACGTGGCGCCGGGCGGTGCCGGGCGGGCCGTGGGCGCCGCCGACCGGGCGGTGCGGATCGGGGACACCTCCCTGACGCACCGTGAACTGTCGCGCGCCGGGCTCGCCGTGTCCGGCGCGACCGTCTCCCCGACCGGCCGTCTCGGCGCGGGGGCGGGGGTACGGGCGGTGCGCGCGGCCGGGGCCGACTGGCGGGGCGAGCCGCTCGACCGGCTGTGGGGCGTGCCGGTCGGCGACCAGGTGTCCCGCGCGCTGGGCGCGCCGGGCGGCCCCGGTGCCCCGGTCCGGCAGGGCGGCGGCCACGATCTGCTGTTCCTCGACGTGACGCTCGTGGGACCGGTGCGGGAGACGGGCGGCGACTGTCTGCTGGCCGACTGCGACGGCGTACCGGTCCGGCTGGTCACGGCCCACGACGCGCCGGGCCTGCCGTACCGGGAGAACCTGCGGTTGCTCGCGGCCGCCGGAGGCACGCGGGTCCGGGTCGTGGCGCGGCTGGTGCCGGGGCCGCTCCCCCGGGCGCTGCTGCTGGCCACCGAGCATCCGAACGACGCGGCGGCCCGGGTCGACCTGGGGCTCGACCGGCTCCAGCACGCCGACCTGCCGCCGTCGGCCGCCCGGCCCGCCGCCGCGCCGACGGCGCCGTCGGCGGACGAGGCACCGCTGCATCTGCTGCGCAGACGGGTCCAGCAGGCGGTGTCGGGCGGCCGCAGGGTGCTGGCCTTCCCCGGCGGCGCGGCCGGGGACGGGAACCGGCTGCGGCGCGTCGGCCTGGGCACGGCCGGGGACCTCCTGGACGCCCTGCACGCCGCCGCGGCGGACCGGGGCCGTGACGTGTTCGGTCGTCTCCTGCCGTCAAACGCGGGCCGGTTCGCCCACGCCTGGCTGGGGGCCGCCGTGTACACGGCGGAGGTCGAACGGGCGCTGTGCGCGCAGGCCTGGGGCGTGGACGCCGCGAGGGTGGCCGCGGGGGCGGTGGCCGTGGGGGCGTAAACCGGAGAGACCGAAGGCGCCACCCTTGCCCCTTTAGGACAGGATCTGACCTGTACGGCTCCTAACGTGGGCCTCGGCCGCGGGGCACGGAACCCCGGCCGAGTCCCACGAGGTACCGAAGAAGCAGGAGACCGTCATGCCCGGCACCGAATCCACCACCCTCTCCCCCGCCCCCTCGCCGGCCGTCACGGGTGAGCGCGCCGACCTGCTGGAGACGCTGGCCAAGCACCGTGCCTTCCTCCGGTTCACCGCGCGTGACCTCACGGACGAGCAGGCGGGGCTGCGGACGACGGTCAGCGAGCTGTGTCTCGGCGGCCTGGTCAAGCACGTCACCTCGGCCGAGAAGAACTGGGCGGACTTCATCGTCGACGGCCCGTCGCCCGAGGACGACTTCGACCGGATGACGGAGAAGGACTGGGCAGCGCGCGCCGCCGAGTTCCAGATGCTGCCCGGGGAGACCCTGGCCGACGTCCTGGACGCCTACGCCGAGGTGGCCCGCCGCACCGACGAGCTGGTCGCGTCCCTGCCCGACCTGGACGCCTCCCACCCGCTGCCGTCCGCACCGTGGTTCGAGCCGGGCGCCCGCTGGTCGGCCCGCCGGGTGCTGCTCCACGTCATCGCCGAGACCGCGCAGCACGCGGGACACGCGGACATCATCCGGGAGGCCCTGGACGGGCAGAAGAGCATGGGCTGACCCGCCGGTCAGGATCAGGGAGGGGCGAGCCGGGACCGGGGGGACTCAGCCCGCTCCCCGGCCCGCCCCCTGATGCTCGGTGCCGGCTCCCGGCCGGTCGACCCCGAACACATGGACGTGCCAGGGCTCCAGGTCCACGTAGAGCCCCTGCTCGGCGAGTTCGTCGCCGTCGCGGTCGTACGTCCGTTCCGTCAGCAGGTCGGTGAGGCGGACGGTACGGCCCCGGAGTCCGGGCCACGGGAGCGGCAGCCGCGCCTGCGCCGGGCGGTCGGAGTAGTTGACGACGACCAGATGACGGGTCTCCGCGGCGGTCCAGGTCCAGGCCAGCAGGGAGCGGTGGCTGTCGTTGTCCGGCCACCCCTCCGCCGTCACCGGCCGCCACTCGCCCCGGCGTACGGTGGCGGCGGCCCGCAGCAGCCGGGTGTGGAAGTCGCGCAGCGGACCGTCGACCGGTTCGCGCGGGCGCCGGGTGAGGAACACGGGCAGGTGGGTGCGGCGGCCCTCGAACTGGCCCTCGTGCCAGAGCGTCGCGCCGGGCAGCGTCGCGACGGTCACGGCGGCGGCGCGCCCCCGCTCCCCGGGGAGGACGGCGGCGGCCCGTGGTTCGTCGTGGTTCTCCAGGAAGCGGACCAGTCCGGGCAGGTCGTCCGGGCCGCCCCGCAGATGGTGGCGCACGGCGTCGGCGGCGCCCGCAGCGGAGCCCGAGGCGGAGGCGTCCGGTTGGACGAGGCGGTCGTAGAGGCCCTTGTCGTAGCAGAAGTCGAACCCCTGCCGCAGCAGGGGCTGTTCGCGTCCCCAGTAGGCCTCCGCGATGAACAGGAGGTGCGGATGGCGGGCGCGTACGCGGGGGATGACGTACGTCCAGAAGTCCTCGGCGGGGACGGGACCGGCCGCCTCGCCCCAGGTGCCCGTGAAGATGTCGTTCATCAGCAGCATCGCCATGTCGCAGCGGACGCCGTCCGCCTGGTCCCCGATGGCGACGAGAGTGTCCACCGTGGCGTCACGGAGCGTGGTGTGGAAGGCGTTGAGCTGGACGACGTCCGGCCAGGGCGGGAAGTACGGGTCGCGGGCGCGGGCGTACACGTGGCCGCTCCCCGTCTCGACGTAGGCGTCGGGCGCGCGGGCCAGGTCGGCGGCGGTGCCCCGGACGAGGCGCTCGGGGTGGGTGGCGGTCCAGGGGTGATCGGGGGCGATGTGGTGGGGGACGTGGTCGAGGACGAGGCGCAGCCCCCGCGCGGCGAGGCGGGCGCGGGCGGCGGCCAGCCCGTCGGGACCGCCGAGGGTGGCGTCGACGACGTAGTCCCGTACGCAGTACGGCGATCCGGTGACGTCCGTGTCGCGGAGGCCGTCCTCCGTGCCCGGCGGGCCGGGGAACACGGCGCGGAACGCGGCGCGCAGGGACGGGTCGTCGAGCGCGATCCGCCGACCGGCCGGGCTGCGCCGCCACACCCCCATCAGCCAGACGGTGTCGATGCCGGGCAGGGCGATGCCGTCCCAGACCTCCTCGGGGACGTCGCCCAGGGTGACGCGGCGGGCGTACCGCTCACTCAGCTCACCCAGCCAGACGAGGGTGTTGATCTCCAGGATGACTGTCATACGAGCATCACCTCCATGCACGCATTGCTTCCCGTGCCGCTTCCCGCATCACTTTCCTACGCGCAGGGCGGGGGTGGGACGGGGCGGAGAAAAGAGCTGGCGCGGCCTTCGTGGGCGTCGATACGATCATCGGGATGACCACTCCTTCTGTTCTCAGATTGGGGGACCCGTCCGCGCAAGGTGAGTGCTGATGCTCATCGAAACCGCGAACGGGATCTCCCGAACCGCCGTCACCCCTTTCACCCCCTTCACCTCGTTCTGGCCGCGTGTGCGCGAGTTCGCCGTGCCGCCCTCCATGATCGAGACCGCGACCGCCAGGCGTCTCGCCGGTGACTGGGCGGGGGCCTGTGCCGCCGCCGGGTTCGACGTCGATCTGCGGCTGCGCACCGTGGCCCGTACGCACGGCACGGACCTCGTCGCCCGCGTCCGGTCAGATCTCCGTCGCCTCGCACCGGATCTGCTGCGCTGGCACATGCCGAGGATCGCGCCCGACGGCCTGCTGCGGCCGGGACTGACCCTGACGCTGGCCCGCTACGACGCGGCCGGACGAGACGGCGTCCGCCCCGTCCACCTCGTCGCCCGGACGGCACCCGCCTGGGCGGACGCCGGCCAGCGCATCAGCCTCACCCTCTGGGACGCATCCCAGCCGGACGCCGCACCCGGCGCCACCGCAGGCGTGGACGACCCACCACACCGCCCGCCACGTCAGCACGCGCCTCCGCACTCGTATCCGGCTCCGCATCCGCATCCGCGCCCGAACAGGCGGTTCCGGCTCGATCTGCACCGCCATCTCTGGGACGCGGGGCGGGCGCACGAGTTCCCGACCCGCGCGGGGGCCGACCTCCCGGACGAGGCCGACTCCGCGGCGTTGCCGGTCGCGGTCCCGGAAGGCGGCCGCTGTGCCGTGGCGCGGTGGGCGGACGAGGCTCGCATCCTCCTCGCCGCCGACGGTCGGCCCCCCGACACGCCCGTGCTCGTACGGCTCGGGGGCGCGCGGCGGGTCGTGCTCGACCCGGCCGAGGGTGCGGCGGCCCTGCTGGACCCGGACGCCGGAACAACCGGGTCGGCCGGGACGGTCGAGGCCGCGGGGCCGACCGAGGCCGCTGTACGGCTCCGCTCCGTCTCCCGCTCGGCCGCCGCCGCGCTGCCCGTCCTGCCCGACGCCGCCACCTGGGTGGCCCCCGATCTGGAGCTGCTGCGCGGCGGCGCGATCGACGCCGACCGGCTGCATCCCCTGGTCGCGGCCGCCCTGGTGCCGGGGTACGTGCCCGGCGGCCCGTCCGCGGGTCCGGACGATCCGGGGCGCCCTCGGCTCGTCGAGTGCCGGGGCGCCCGGCACCGGATCGGCCTCGTCGACGGGGTGCTCGCCGCGCTGGACCATCCGCCGGACGAGATCCGCCGGGAGGGACTGCTGGTCGCGTTGACCGGCAGCCCGCTGCCCTGTCTGCGGGCCATCGACGACGCGCATCGGCGGCCGGAGTGCCTCACCGGCGTACGCGAGCGCCTTCAGCACGGTGACGTCGCCGGTGCGCTCGCCGTCGTGGAGGGGCTGCTCGGCCCCGAGGCCCTGCTGCGGGACGGCCCGCTCCGGGACGCCCTGGAAGCCACCGCCCGGCAACGCCTCACCTACGGCCTGTTCCGGTCGGGTCTGACGGGACCGGGCCGCGCCGGACTCCACGACCGCCCCCCGCCTCGTACGGGCCGCTCCCGCCCCCGGAACGCCACCACGCGCTGATCCGCGCTCCCCACCGGCCCGACCCTGCGCCAGCCATGCCCTGACCAGCGTTCATACGGCCCTGACCAGCGCGCGTACGGCCCTGACCAGGCGTCAGACGCCCGAGCGCACCCGCCGTCGGTGCCCCCCTCCTCCGTTCTCCTCTCTCCCTCACAGGTGATGTCGCATGCCCGCTGCTGCCCCCGCCCTGCCCGACTCCACCATGTCCGCCGGTCCCCTCTCCGCCGCCACCGACCCCGCCGCCTCCTCGACTCCACCCGCCTCCTCGACCCCACCCACCCTCTCGACCCCTCCCACCGTCTCGTCTTCCGGCGCCTCCCGGCTGGACGTCGCCGCCGATCTGCTGGCCGTGCTGCGGGACACGCGGACGGAACCGCGTCCCGACGACCAGTTGGCGGCCCTGACGCTGGCCGTCGCCGCCGACCTGCCCGTCCTGCTGTGGGGTGAGCCCGGCATCGGCAAGACGGCCGCCCTGACCCAGCTCGCCGAGACCCTGGACCTGCCGCTGACCACGGTGATCGCCAGCGTGCACGAGCCGTCCGACTTCTCCGGCCTGCCCGTCGTCGGGGACGACCCGGCCGTCCAGGGCGTGCCGATGGCCCCGCCGGACTGGGCGGTACGGCTGGTGCGGGCCGGGCGGGGCCTGCTGTTCCTGGACGAGCTGTCCACGGCCCCGCCCGCCGTGCAGGCCGCCCTGCTCCGCCTGGTCCTGGAGCGGCGGGTCGGCACCCTGCGGCTGCCGCCCGAGGTCCGTATCGTCGCCGCCGCCAACCCGCGCTCCTCGGCGGCGGACGGCTGGGAGCTGAGCCCGCCGCTGGCCAACCGGTTCGTCCACCTCCAGTGGACGCACGACCCCGACGTCGTCGTGAGGGGGTTGGGCGGGACCTGGCCCCGGGCCACGCTGCCCCGGCTGGACCCCGGGAAGGTGCCCTCGTCCGTGGCGTTCGCGCGCCGGGCGGTGTGCGGACTGCTGACGGCCCGGCCGACGCTGGTCCACCGGCTGCCCAACGGCGAGACCCGGCGCGGCAGTGCGTGGCCCTCTCCGCGCAGCTGGGAGATGACGCTGACCCTGATCGCCTTCGCGACCGCCGCGGGATCGTCGCGGGAAGTGCTTTCGCTGCTGGTCAGAGGGGCGGTGGGCGACGGGGCGGGCCTGGAGGTGATGGCGAGCCTGGACCGGCTGGACCTGCCCGACCCGGAGGTGGTGCTCGCCGACCCGGCGGGCGTCGAGCTGCCCGAACGGGGCGACCTGCGGCAGGCCCTGCTGGACGGGGTGGTGGACGCCGTACGCCGTCGTCCCGACCGGTCCCGCTGGGACGCGGCCTGGAGTCTGCTCGTGCGGGCGGTCGAGACCGGGGCGCCGGACCTGGTGGTCGTCCCGGCGACGACGCTGGCCTCGCTGCGGCAGGACGACTGGGACGTGCCGGCGTCGATCGAGCGGCTCGCCGGGGTGGTGTCGGTGTCCCGTGCGGCCGACCACGCGGCGGAACGGGCGACGGCCCGCCAGACGGGACGTTCCGGAACCTCCACGTCCGCCCGCCGATGAACGGGGACGCCGTGAGCGAGAACGTCAGAAGCGGGGACGTCAGGAGCGGGAGTGTCGTGACCGGGGGCGTCATGGAGATGGAGGAGGGGAACGTCGTCAGGGCGAGCGGCGTCGGCTGGGACGCCGTGCGCGAGAAGCTGTTCGCCGCGCGGCTGCACGCCGCACGGGTCCGCCCGTATCTGGCGGTCGCGCTGTTCGCCCTGCGCACCGTGGAGTCGCGGCGCGTCCTCACGATGGCCGTGGACCGCCACTGGCGCTGCTACGTCTCGCCGTCGTTCGTCGCGCGCACCCCCGTCGAGGAACTCGCCGGCGTGTGGGTGCACGAGGTGTCGCACCTGCTGCGCGACCACCACGGCCGAGGTGACCGTGTCGCCCGGCAGCGCGGTCTGACCGGCCCGCACGAGCGGCTGCGGATGAACATCGCCGCGGACTTCGAGATCAACGACGACATCTACGGCGACGGCCTGGTCCCGCCCTCCGGGGCCGCCCTCCCCGGTGCCCTGGGCCTGCCTGGCGGGCAGCTCATGGAGGACTACCTGCGGATGTTCCGCCTGGGGTCCCCTCTCGGGGACCTGGCCTGGCTGGACTGCGGCAGCGGCGCCGACGGGCTGGAGCGGGAGTGGGAGCTGGGCGCGGAGGGCGCGGACGGGCTGAGCGCGCAGCAGCAGGACGCGGTCCGGTTCCGGGTGGCCGAGGGCATCACCGGGCGCCCCGGCCACGCTCCGAAGGGCTGGCGGCGGTGGGCGGAGGAGGCGTTCCATCCGCCGCAGCCCTGGCGGGAACTGCTGGGGGCGGCGGTGCGTTCGGCGGCCTCGGCGCCCGGTGCGGGCGAGGACTACACGTACGGCAGGCCCTCGCGCCGTGCGGCCGGAGTACCGGGCGTGGTGCTGCCGAGCCTGCGGCGCAGGCCGCCGCGGGTGTCCGTGATCATCGACACGTCGGGGTCGGTCAGCGATGCCGAACTCGGCAGCGCGCTGCTGGAGGTGGCGGCGATCGCCCGCGCGGTGGGCGGGCGGCGCGACCTGGTCACCGTGGTGCCGTGCGACGCGTCCGCCCGGATCGTCCACCCGCTGTGCCGGGGTGAGGGCATCCCGCTGATGGGCGGCGGGGGCACGGACCTGCGCTCCGGGTTCAGCCGGGCGCTCCGGGCACCGCACCCGCCCGACGCCATCGTCGTCCTGACCGACGGCCAGACCCCGTGGCCCGCGACGAGCCCGTCCTGCCGCACGGTCGTCGGCCTGTTCCCCCGCAGCCGACCCGTCACCTCCTACGACGAGGACGACCCCGACTACGTCCCCGACCGGCCGCCCGCCTGGACCCGCGTGGTCGAGATCGGCTCACCGCCGGGAATGGGGTAGAGGCGCGGTCGGCTCACCGCCGGGGATGAGGTGAGGGGCGCGATGGCCCGGCCTGGTCAGGCCGTCGCGTGGGGCACCACCGTCGTACGTACGCCACTGACGCGCGTACGTACGACGGTGAGGGAAGGCCGCACGCGTGCGGTCCGGGCCCCGGTAGGAGGGGGCCCGGACCGCGGGCGGCGCTCCACTCGTCCCCACGGTGGGCGCCGCGCCGGACCTGCCCGCTGTCCGCACAGGGCCTGGTCCGGCGGTTCTCGGGAGCCCCGGGAGCGTATTCGGGGCTCCCTGGTCGGGGCGCTGTGGTCAGCGGCCGGTCGGCCCACCCGGAGCGGGTACGACCGGGTCCTGTCCGGTCGAAGTCGGTGCGGCCGATGCCGGTGCGGCCGGGCCCTGTCCGGCTGCGACACGGGGCGCGGCCTGGGCGGCCGAGGCGTTCCCGGCGGCCGTACCACCTTGCTGCCCGGCGGGCGTTCCCGCCTGCCCGGTCGCTGCGCGTCCCTGCCCGGTCGTCGCGTCGCCGCCCGATCGGTCCGCCGACGGGCGCAGCATCACGGCGGCGGTCGCGGCGGCCAGCACCATCAGGCAGGCGGACACCATGAGGCACAGGTGGAGGCCGTCGAGGAAGGACTCGGAGAGGGCGCCGAGCGCGCGGCCCCGGTCAGCCGGGCCGAGGTCCATGCGGGCCACGGCGCCCAGTCCGTCGGTGTCGACGGCCGCGGTGACCGCGCGGGCGGTCGGGCCCGCCACGCCGACGTCGGAGAGGTGGCCGGGCAGGGTGTCGACGGCACGGGTGGTCAGCAGGGTGCCCAGGACGGCCGGGCCGAGGGCGGCGCCGACCTGGCGGAAGGCGTTGTTGCCCGCCGCTGCCATCCCGGCGAGCCGGTGCGGCACCGAGGCGACCGCGGTGGCGGTGAGGGACGTGAACGCGGTGCCGAAACCCAGCCCGAGCAGGGCCAGGCGCCACGCGAGCGAACCGAAGGAGGTTTCGGCGTCGATCGTGCCGAGTGAGAGCAGAGCCACCGCCGTGAGCAGCAGTCCCCCCGTGATCAGGACGCGCGGAGCCACCCGGTGCGCGAACCGGCCGAACACGCCGCCGAGCAGGATCGGCATCATCGTGACCATCAGCAGCCGCAGACCGGCCTGGAACGTGCTGAGCTGCTGGACCATGCCGAAGTAGAGGCTCAGGACGAAGAAGAAGCCGATCAGCCCGAGGAAACTGATCATGATGACGACGGTCGTCGCGGTGAACGCGGGGCTGCGGAAGAGCGCGAGATCCAGCATGGGGCTGTCGCTGCGCCGTTCCGCCCGCACGAACGCCACCGATCCGACCGCGGCGCAGACGAGCGCCACGATCACCTCGGTGTCGGTGAAGGACCCGGCACCGCCCTCGATGACCCCGTACACGAGTGCGGTGATCGTGAGGGCGCCGGTGATCTGGCCGGGCCAGTCCAGTCGGCGGGTGCCGGCCGCGCGCGAGTCCGCCAGCAGCGGCACCGACAGGGCCAGCACGACGAGCGCTACGGGGATGGCGGGCAGGAAGATCCAGCGCCAGGCCGCGTGCTCCATGATCAGCCCGGCCATGAGGGGGCCGACGGCGAGCGCGCCCATGAGGGAGGTCGCCCACAGGCCGATGAACTTGCCGCGCTCACGCGGGTCCGGCACGGCGTGGCTGATCAGGGCGAGCGTCATCGGCAGCAGCGCCGCCGACCCGACGCCCGACAGTGCCTGCCCGGCCCACACGCCCTGCACGGAGTGCGCGGACAGGCTCACGGCGGCCCCGGCCACGCAGAAGAGCAGTCCCGCCTGGAAGACCTTCTTGCGTCCGTGGACGTCGCCGAAGACACCGGCGGTCAGGATCAGGGCGGCCACGGGCAGCACGAACGACGAGGGCACCCAGGAGAGTTGGGCGGTCGACGCGTGGAGGGCCCGCTGGAGGGCCGGGAGGCTGGCCGAGACGGTGGTGACCGGGAGGTAGGCCACGAAGACACCGACGCAGGCCATCACGAGCGTCGCGACCCGCCCGTCCTTCGTCTCGGGCTGCGCGTGGGGAGGGGTGACGTTCAAGGCATTCTCTTCCCTGCGGCACCGGGCACGGCGCCCGGCTGCGAACGCCGCCCACGTTCCGCCACACCGACCCGATCGGACCAGCCAGAACCGCCCTGTCCGGGGAATTCCGACATCGCAGGCCGCTGAGTGACGGAAAACTTCCGTGCGGGGGGGAGGAGGCCGGGGGCGGGCGGGTGTGGTTTGCAGGCAGGCAGCCAGGTGATCGGGCGGCGGGGCAGGGGCGGTCAGGCGGGCCGTTCGGGGCGGAGGGCCGTCAGGGTGGCGCGGGCCCGGTCGGCGAGGCGGTCGTCGGCGCGAATGATCTGGTCCTCGATCCCCGAGGTCACGACCCTGCGGTCCCTCTCGGCCAGGTCGGCGAGCCGTCGCGCGTGCGCGTCCGTGAGGGACTCCCGGCCCAGCGCGGCGAGCGCCTCGAACGCGGTGTCGGCGTCGACCCCGCACTCCGCCGCGTCCAGCACCCGCCCGGCGAGGACGGTACGGTCCAGCGGGCCCCGCAGTTCCGCCTCGGGCAGGGCGGCGAGCAGGGCCAGTACGGCGGCGGGCGCGTGCGGAGGTGTCGCGAGGAGGTCCTCAAGGACCGGACGCAGGGGCCGGGCGGAGGGCCCCATCCTGGCCGCGCTGCGGGCCGCTCGCAGCGCGGTCCACCGGGTCCAGGGCCCAGCGTCGGCCCTGATGACGGCGTCGAGGACCGCGACCGCGGTGTTGACGGCCGAGTCGCTGTCGCTGTCGCTGTCGCTGTCGCTGTCGCTGTCGCTGTCGGCGACGGTATCGGTGTCGGTGTCGCCGGTGATCTCCCAGAGTGCGACGGCGAGTTCGGCGTCCGCGTCGAGTCGGGGCAGGGGGCGGCCGTCGGCACGGTCGCGGAGCGTGGCCCGTATCTCGGGGACGAGCGGCCGGGCCGCCTCCCCCAGGACACCGACGAGCCGGGCGGCCTCACGCGCCCCGAACCCGGACGCGGCCAGCCGGGGCCGTAGCGCGGCGAGCAAGGGCCCGCTCTCTCCGGCCAGCACGTACAGGGCGTGCCCCGCGGCGAGCCGCCCCTCGTCGGGGCCGCCAGTGGCCGCTTCCCGCAGGCGCGCCACCGCGCGGGTGCGCGCCTGCCCGTCGTCGGGGCAGACCGCGGCAAGCGCCTTCGGACCGATGACCGGAACGGTGGGCAGCGCGTCGAGCAGTTCGGGTACGGCCGACGCCGCCCGGACACCCCAGGAGGCGAGCAGCAAGGCGAGACCGGTGCGCTCCTTCGCGCCCATCGGCGGTCCGGCGGCGTCTCCCCCGGTGTCCCCGCCCTGCGCGCCGCCGGAGAGGCGCCGCCGGACCGCGTCGAGCAGGGCGGCGTCGAACGGGAAGGTTGGCGGGGGCGGCGTATTGCCCACGGCCCGCGCGCCGGAGGCGGCGGCCAGCGCGCGCGGGCGCGCGGGCAGGTGCGCGGCGAGCAACGGCGCGGCCCGCTCGGGGTCGGCGGTCACGAGCACCGTGAGCGCGGCGTCGGCCGAGGGCCCGTCCTCCGCGGCGAGCCGGGCGAGCACGTCGGCGGCGGCGCCCGCGTGCTCGCCGATCTTGTCGAGAAGGCTCAGCACGGCAGCCGCAGACTCGGGTGCGTCGAGCAGGGGCAGCAGGGCGGGCACCAGCCGGGCAGGCGCGGAACGGGACACCATGCAGGCGTGGTCCGCGGCCCACACGGCCTCGGCCCGTACGTCCGCCACATCGACGAGTTCGGCGGTACCCGACGCGTCCGTCACCGTACCGGTGGTGTCTGTGACGGTGCCGCCCGCCTCCGTCACGGTGTCGGCTGCGTCCGCAACGGTGCTGGTGGGCCGCCAGGCGAGTGCCGTCTCCAGCAGGGCGAAGGCGGCTTCCCGGTCCTCGGCCGTGTCGCGCCGCAGCAGTGCGCCGACGATCGCCTGAAGAGGCTCGCACTGCTCGAAGGCGGACACCAGCCCGTCGGCAGGCAGGGACTCGAGCACGGCGTCGCGCTGCGCCGCGTCCCACGGCAGACCGGCGTCGAGGCAGGCGAGGACGGCGGTGACACGCACCCCCGGCGGCTCTTCAGGCGGGAGCGACGCCACGGCATGGGCGGCGCCGCGTTCCGGGTCCAGGCGGACCAGCGCCGTCACCAGCTCGGCCCGAACAGTCGCGTCCGTCTCCCCCGCCCAGCGCCGCTCCAAGACGGGCCAGGCCTCCGCAGGGGCGGCGGTGTGCCCGACGGCCCAGACCGCGGCCCGCCGCACGTCGGCGTCCGGAGCGTCCGTCAGCGCGAGGAGAGTGGGGAGCTGGGCCGCGACGGCGGCACGACAGGTGCCGGGCGCCACCCCATGCTCGTCGGTGCTCTCCGCGATCCCGCCGAGCAGGACGAGGACATCGGCAGCACGCCGCCCGTCCGCCGCGATCCGTGCCAGGAACGGCACGGCCTCGGCGGTCGCGGCGTAGACCGTGCCCTGGTGCAGGACGCAGCCGTACAACTCGTCCAGCGCCC
The DNA here is from genome assembly GCF_044757425.1 of Streptomyces sp. NPDC091281. NCBI lineage: Bacteria > Bacillati > Actinomycetota > Actinomycetes > Kitasatosporales > Streptomycetaceae > Streptomyces > Streptomyces sp. NPDC091281. Next base: position 757,288 of record NZ_JBIVUY010000003.1, read on the forward strand.
CGGCGGCGGCCTCGTCGTCACCGACCGCCAGGTCCCGCAGAACCCCCGGCACATCGTCGGCCGCCCCGTACGCGTGTCCCCGCTCCGCCCAGGGCACGTCGTCGAGCCCCGCGAGGACGTACGACGCGTCCCCGGCACCCAAGCCGCCCCCACCGACGGCACCGCCCTCGTGGCCCACGCCGCCCATACCACCCGTGCCGCTCGCTCTGTCCATGAGTGGATCTTCGCAGGCGTCGGGTGCGGCGACTCAGCCCCCGCCGAGGAAGCTCAACCGCACCGTACGGTCAGGGTTGTCCTTGTTGGTGTCCACGAGGCACACCGACTGCCAGGTGCCCAGCTCCAGTCGGCCGTTCACCACCGGCAGGGTCGCGTGCGGCGGGACAAGGGCGGGGAGGACGTGGTCGCGTCCGTGGCCGGGACTGCCGTGGCGGTGCTGCCAGCGGTCATCGGCCGGGAGCAGGTGGTGCAGGGCGGCGAGGAGGTCGTCGTCGCTGCCCGCACCGGTCTCGATGACCGCGATACCGGCGGTGGCGTGCGGGACGAAGACGTTCAGGAGACCGTCTCGTCCGTCGGCGGCCTCACGTAGGAAGGCCTCGCAGTCACGGGTCAGGTCGACGACCCGCTCCCGTCGGCCGGAGGTGATGTGCAGGACGCGGGTGGTGAACGCATCGGACATGACTCCATCCTCACCCACACACCGGATCGCACACGCGGACGCGCACACGTCGCCGCACCCGACAGTGACCGGAACGGCCGGAGACGGCACGGCGACATAGTCACGCACAGCTCGGCACGGCCCGGCACACTTACGCACGGCCCGGCACAGCACGGGGCTGCACGCCGCGGCGCCGCACGGCACTCGGGAAGATCCCCTGCCGTCCCACAGTTGGTAGAAGCGTGAACGACATACGTGAGGTCGAGGTGGTCGTCGTCGGCGCCGGTCAGGCGGGGCTGGCGGGCGCGTACCACCTGCGGCGCACCGGCTACGAGCCGGACCGTGACTTCGTCGTGCTCGACCACTCGCCCGGCCCCGGCGGCGCCTGGCAGTTCCGGTGGCCTTCGCTGACGTACGGCAAGGTGCACGGGATGCACGCGCTGCCCGGCATGGAACTGACCGGCGCGGACCCGGCCCGCCCCTCCTTCGAGGTCATCTCCGCCTACTTCGCCTCCTACGAACGCGCCTTCGACCTTCGCGTCCACCGCCCCGTCGACGTCCGAGCGGTCCGCGAGGGACCCGACGGACGGCTGCTGGTCGAGACGTCCGCCGGCACGTGGGCGACCAGAGCGCTCATCAACGCCACCGGCACCTGGGACCGCCCGTTCTGGCCCCGCTACCCGGGACAGGAGACTTTCCGCGGACAGCAGGTGCACACCGCCCACTATCCGGGCCCCGAGGCGTTCGCCGGACTGCGAGTGGTCGTGGTCGGCGGCGGCGCGTCCGGCACGCAGCATCTGCTGGAAATCGCCCCGTACGCGGCTGCCACCACCTGGGTGACCCGGCGTCCGCCGGTCTTCCGCGAGGGCCCCTTCAACGAGGACGCGGGCCGCGCCGCCGTCGCCCTCGTCGAGGAACGGGTCCGCCAGGGGCTGCCGCCACGAAGCGTCGTCTCCGTGACGGGCCTGCCGCTGAACGACGCCGTCCGGCAAGGGCTCGCGGACGGGGTGCTCGACCGGCAGCCCATGTTCGACCGGATCACCCCGGACGGGGTGGAGTGGAACGACGGGAGGCGGGTGCCCGCCGATGTCATCCTGTGGGCGACCGGCTTCCGTCCGGCCGTCGACCACCTCGCGCCGCTGCGGCTGCGCGAACCGGGCGGCGGCATCCGCGTCGACGGCACCCGCGCGGTCGCCGACCCCCGCGTCCACCTGGTGGGCTACGGCCCGTCCGCCAGCACCATCGGCGCCAACCGCGCGGGCCGCGCAGCCGTACGCGACATCAGGCGCCTGCTCGCGGACCCGACCGCGCCGATCCCCGGACCGGCCGAACGGACTGCCCGAGACGAACGGAAGACGCCGAACGGGCCGCCCCGGCCGAGTCCGCCGCCTGAGGCTCTGCCGCTTCAGGCACCGAACTCACCCACTCCGCCGACCCGCCTCCGCGCTCGGCCGGGCCACCTCCGACTCCCCCCTCTACTTCCTACTTCGCCGGGCTCGGCGAGGCGTTCGCACTCCGCTGGTTCCGGTTGAACTCCGCCACATTGCGCTGGTGTTCTTCGTAGCTGCCCGTGAAACGCGTGTCGCCCGGCTTCACCGTGACGAAGTAGAGCCAGTTCCCGGCGGGCGGGTCGACGACCGCCTTCATGGCCTCCTCGCCCGGGTTGTCGATCGGCGTCGGCGGCAGACCCATGCGCTGGTACGAGTTGTAGGGGCTGTCGATCCGGGTGTCCGCGGCGGTGGTCCGCAACGTGGAGCGGTTGAGCGCGTAGTTGACGGTGGAGTCCATCTGGAGCGGCATACCGCGCTCCAGCCGGTTGAACACGACCCGCGCCACCCGGCCCATGTCGGTCGGACCGGCGGCCTCGGCCTGCACGATACTGGCGACGGTGACGGCCTGATAGACGTTCATCGCGTTACGCTGCGCCCCTGCCGCGGTGGGCGCGCCGTTGAACTTCCGGTTCGCCGTGTCGGCCATAAGGCGAAGCAGTGACTGCGGTGTCGCCTTGTCGTCCAGGGGATACGTCGCCGGGAAGAGGTAGCCCTCCGGGTTGCCTCCGGCGTCCGACGGGAGCTTCAACCCGGCCTTCGGCAGGGCCTTGAGGGTGGTTCCGGCCGGCACGGCGAGGGCCTTGTCCAGCGCGGCGTAGATCTGGCTCGCGCGCCATCCCTCGGGGACCACCAGGCTCGTGGGTCTCTTCACCTCGGGCGTGTCCGTGCTCAGCAGGGGCACCGCCACGGCGGTCCCGGCCATCACGGCACCGGTCGCGATGAGGGCGATACGGCCCCGGCGCGTCAGTCGAATCGTTCTCCGTGGCGGAGTGGTCGTCTGCATACGGGCACGGTAACCCTCATATCATCCCAAATCCGGTATCACCTGGCGTATCGTCATCTTGTCGGCTCCAGACGTGCGTCCTTGCGGACGAGTTCCGCGTACCGCCCGCCCTGCGCCAGGAGTTCCTCGTGCGTGCCTCGTTCGGCGACGCGGCCGGAGTCCAGGACCACGATCTGGTCGGCGCTCCGGACGGTGGACAGCCGGTGCGCGATGGTGAGCGTCGTCCGGTCGGCCGACAGCGCGTCGATGGCGTCCTGGACGGCCTGTTCGGTTCCGGTGTCTAGGGCACTGGTGGCCTCGTCGAGCACCAGGACCGGCGGGTCGCGCAGGATGGTGCGCGCGATGGCCAGCCGCTGCTTCTCCCCTCCGGAGAACCGGTGGCCCCGCTCACCGACGACCGTGTCGTAACCGTCGGGCAGAGCGGCGATGTGGTCGTGGATCTGGGCGGCGCGCGCGGCGGCGTACAGCTCGTCGTCGGTGGCGTCCGGCTTCGCGAACCGCAGGTTGTCGGCCACCGAGGCGTGGAAGAGGTACGTTTCCTGCGAGACGACGCCGACGGCTCTGGCGAGGGTGTCGAAGTCCAGGTCGCGGACATCGACCCCGTCGAGGGTGACCCGCCCGCCCGTCACGTCGTAGAGGCGCGGCACCAGGTGGCCCAGGGTGGACTTGCCCGCGCCGGTGGGGCCGACGACGGCGAGGCTGGCGCCCGGTGGGACGGTGATGTCGACACCGCCGAGGATCGGGCGGACCCCGTCCTCCTGGTCGTAGCGGAACTCGACGTCCTCGAAACGGACCTCGCCCTTGACCTGGTCCAGGTGGACCGGGTTCTCGCGTTCGGTGATGTCGATGGGCAGGTCGAGGTATTCGAAGATGCGCTGGAAGAGGGCGAGGGAGGTCTGGATCTGCACGCCGGTGGACAGCAGACTCACGGCCGGCCGGAACAGGCCCTGCTGGAGGGAGACGAAGGCGACGACGGTGCCCAGGGAGACGGCCGGTCCGCCGAGTTGGAGGGTGACGCCCGCGGTCCAGTAGATGAAGGCGGGCATGGCCGACATGACGATGCCGATCACGGCCATCCGCCAGCGTCCGGCCATGCTCGATCTGACCTCCAGGTCGACCAGGCTGTCGGACTCGTCGGAGAAGGCGCGGGTGAGCGAGTCGGCGCGGCCCATGGTGCGGCCGAGGAGGATGCCGCTGACGGACAGGGACTCGGTCACGGTGGCCGCCATCACCGCCATCTGCTTCTGGCGCTGCGTGGTGATCCGTCTGCGCTCGTCGCCGACGCGGCGGCTGATCCAGACGAAGACCGGCAGCAGGAGCAGGGAGACCACGGTCAGGCGCCAGTCCAGGGCGATCATCGCGATGATCGTGGCGACGACGCTGGTGAAGTTGGAGACCAGGGAGGTGGCGGTGGAGGTGACGGTCGCCTGCATGCCGCCGATGTCGTTGGCGATGCGGGACTGGACCTCGCCTGTGCGGGTGCGGGTGAAGAACGCCAGCGACATGCGCTGGAGGCGGTCGTAGACGGCGGTGCGCAGGTCGTGCATGACGCGCTGGCCGACCGTCGTGGAGATCAGCGTCTGGAGGACGCCGAAGATCCCTGCGAGCACGGCGCTGACGATCATGCCCAGGGCGAGCAGGCTCAGCAGGCCGGTGCGGCCCTGCGGGATGGCGACGTCCAGGATCTCCTTCAGCAGGAACGGCGTGGCGACCGAAACCAATGAGGAGGCGGCGACGAGCAGTCCGACGACCGCGAGACGACCGCGATACGGACGGAAGAGTCTGAGGATGCGCCGCACCTGCCGGGGTTGTTCGTCGGCGGCGTCGATGGTGTCGGCGGAAGGGGACGGGGGCCGGATCGAGGTCACGGCCGTGGGGTTCGGTTTCTCGGGGCGCATGGGCTCCTTCGGGAAGTGAGGCATGACGGATCTCGGAGAGCTCCAGGACCTGAGAGCCTGCGAGCCTCTCAGAGAGCGTAGCTCATTGTTACCTATACTCACAATGAATGGCGTCCTGATATTGTTCCCGCATGACCATCCCCGATCCGGACGGCGTGCTCGCGGAGCAGCTGCTGCGGTTCACCCGCCGGGTGCACCGCATCCAGAAACGCCACCTGGAACTGTCGGAGCTGGGCGTCACGCCCGCCCAGTCCCGGCTGCTGCGCACCCTCGCGCACTTCAGCGATCCGCCGCGCATGGCGGATCTCGCCGAGCGCCTCGAGGTCGTGCCGCGCGCCGTGACCACCCTGGTCGACGGTCTGGAGGCCAGCGGCAAGGTGCGCCGGGTGCCCGATCCGACGAACCGCCGGGTGATCCGGATCGAGATCACCCCGGACGGCCTGGAGACGCTGAGTGAGCTTCGCCGGGCCCGCCAGGTCGCGGCCCGCGAGATCCTCTCTCCGCTGACAGACGTGGAGCGGGCGGTGCTGGGGGAACTGCTGGACACACTGATCGACGGAACGGGACCGACCAGACCCCCCTGCTGAGCCCGCCCGACCGTGAGCCCGACCGCCCCCTGATGCCGCCCGACTGCTCGGACACCCGTTCGCGCGCCCCGCCGCGCGGCCTACCGGGCGTGGCCGAGAGCCACGGGACCACCGGAAAAGAGGTTGATTCCGACCAGCCCGCGACGCGAACCTTGCACGGTTTGCTGTCGCCGCTCCTCGCGGTCGACGCCACCCACGTCCGCACCCTTTCCGCGAGTCGAGCCACTGGGACGCCATGCAGATCCAAAACCTTCCGTATCCCGACCCGGGTGTGCCGGACGCGCGCTCCGGACCACGGTTCCTGTGGTGGCTCGGCCGCAACCAACTCAGCGGCCAGCTCCAGGCCCTGGCCTGGGGCCTGCTGCACTTCGTGGCCGTCTCGACGCTGCCGTTCTGCGTCGGTCTCGCCGTCAAGGCGGTCGTGGACCGCTCCGGTGCGCGTCTGGCGCTCGCGGGCGGCCTGCTGTTCGGGTGCGGCGTCGCCGTCGCGGTCGGTGACACCTTCCTGCACCGCACCGCCGTCACCAACTGGATCACCGCCGCCGCACGCATCCAGCAACTCCTCGCCCGCAAGGCCTCCCAGCTGGGCTCCGCCCTGAGCCGACGGGTCGCGGCGGGCGAGGTCGTCGCCGTCTCCACCGGCGACGTGGAGAAGATCGGCTGGTTCGTCGAGGCCGTCTCCCGTTTCACCGCCGCCGCTCTCACGGTCGTGGTCGTCTGCGTCGGCCTGGTGATCTACCAGCCCGCCCTGGGCGTGGTCGTCGCCGCGGGCCTGCCTGTGCTCGCGCTCGCGGTGCTGCCTCTCCTCCCCCGTGCCACCCGGCGCGCCGACATCCAGCGCGAGAAGGCGGGCCGCGCCACCGAACTCGCCTCGGACACCGTCGCGGGACTCCGTGTGCTGCGCGGCATCGGCGGTGAGGACCTCTTCCTCGACCGCTACCGCCGCGCCTCCCAGGAGGTCCGCCACGCCGCCGTGCGCAGCGCCCGCATGTGGTCCCTGATCAGCGCCACCCAGGTGCTGCTGCCCGGCCTGCTGCTGATCGTGGTCGTGTTCTACGGCGTCCACCTGGCCCGCGAGGGCCGGATCACGGTCGGCGAACTGGTGACCGTGTACAGCTCCGTCCTGGTCCTGGCCTACCCGCTGCGGCACTTCGAGGAGATCGCGATGGCGTACTCCTTCTCCCGCCCGTCGGCGAAACGCGCCGCGCACGTGCTGTCCCTGGAACGGGCCACGGACGCGGGCGGTTCCCGAGGCGAGGAAGCACCGTCGGGCGATCTGTACGACCCCGCGAGTGGGCTGCTCGCACCGGAGGGCCTGCTGACCGCCGTCGTCTGGGGCGACCCCGACGCGTCCGGACTGCTCGCCGAACGGCTCGGCGGACATCCCGCGCAGGAGCGCCCGTCGGTCCTGCTCGGCGGGGTCCCGCTGGACGAACTCCCGCTGCGCAGCGCGCGCACGGCCGTTCTCGTCCAGGACAAGGACCCGGTGCTGCTCTCCGGTTCTCTGCGCGAGCTGCTCGACGTCCCCGCCTCCGGTCGGGTCGACGCCGGGACGGCACTCGCCGCCGCGCACTGCGGGGACGTCTTGGACGCGCTCGTACAGGGTTCGGCCCACGCGGACGACCCGATGGACGCCCACATCACCGAACGCGGACGCTCCCTGTCGGGTGGGCAGCGCCAACGGCTGGCCCTGGCCCGGTCGTTGCTGACCGACCCCGAGGTCCTCGTCCTGGACGAGCCCACCTCGGCCGTCGACTCCCACACCGAAGCCCGCATCGCCGAAGGCCTGCGGAAGCTACGGTCGGGACGCACCACGGTCCTGTTCACCACGTCCCCCCTGCTGCTGGACAGGGCCGACCGGGTCGTCCTCGTGCACGAGGGCAGCGCCCTGGCGTCGGGCACGCATCGCGATCTGCTGCGCGAAGAGCCCCGGTACCGCGCGGTGGTGAGCCGGGAGACCGAGGAGGAAGCGCCCCGCGGAGAGGCACCGGACCGGCGACGGGCCGAGGAGCCGCACGGGCCGCTCCCTCGGTCCCCCGACGCCGCAGGAGTCCCCCGGCTCAAAGAACTCGAAGAGACCGCCCTGCACGAGATCGAGGAGACCGCATGATCGGCGTGGCGCCACCGGCGTACGACCCGGGTGCACCGAAGACGGCGAGCACCCTGCCGGTCGGCGCTCCCGCGACCGTACGGGCCTACGTGTCCGAACTGCTGCGCCGGCACAGGCGTGCTTTCCTGATCCTCCTGTCCGTCAACACGGTCGCGACCGTCGCCTCGATGGTCGGCCCCTGGCTGCTGGGCGACGTGGTGGAGCGTCTGACGGAGGGAGACCGTGACCTCCACCTGGGGTTCACGGGGACGGTGCTTGTCGCGGCTCTCCTAGTGCAGGCCGCGTTCGTGTGGCAGATGCGGCTGCGCGGCGCGATGCTCGGCGAGCGGATGCTGGCCGATCTGCGCGAGGACTTCCTCGTCCGGTCCGTCCGACTGCCTCCGGGTGTGCTGGAGCGGGCCGGAACGGGTGATCTGCTGTCCCGCATCACCACGGACATCGACCGGCTCGCCAACGCCATGCGCGAGGCCGTGCCCGAGCTGATCATCGGCGTGATGTGGGCGGTGCTGCTGCTCGGCGGCCTCGTCGTCACCGCGCCACCACTGGCACCGGCCGTGCTGGTCGCGGTGCCGCTGCTGGTCGTCGGCTGCCGCTGGTACTTCAAGCGGGCACCGGCCGGCTACCGCTCCGAGGCAGCGGGCTACGCGGCCGTCTCCGCCGCCCTCGCCGAGACCGTCGACGCGGGCCGCACCGTCGAGTCCCACCGCCTCGGGGACCGCCGCGTCGAACTGTCGGAGCAGCGGATCGCGCAGTGGACGGCCTGGGAGCGCTACACCCTGTGGCTGCGCTCGGTGCTTTTCCCTGTCATCAACGCCGTGCACGTCACCGTCCTCGGATCGGTCCTCATGATCGGTGGGGTCTTCGTCCTCCACGGCTGGATCGACGTGGGGCAGCTGACGACCGGTGCGCTCCTCGCCCAGATGCTCGTGGACCCGGTCAACCTGATCCTGCGCTGGTACGACGAGCTCCAGGTGGCGCAGGTGTCGCTGGCCCGTCTCGTCGGGGTGCGGGACATCGAGCCGGAGGCGGGTGACGCCGGGCTGGAGCCGGACGGCCGGGACGTGCTGGCCGACCGCGTCCACTTCGGCTATCGCGAGGGCGTCGACGTCCTGCGCAAGGTCTCCCTGGAGGTGGCGCCCGGTACCCGGCTGGCCCTCGTCGGCCCCTCGGGGGCGGGAAAGTCCACCCTGGGTCGGCTTCTCGCGGGGATCTACGCGCCTCGGGACGGGCGGGTCGCCCTCGGTGGGGCGGAGCTGTCCCGGATGACCGCGGAGCGCGTCCGCTCGCACGTGGCGCTCGTCAACCAGGAACACCACGTGTTCGTCGGCTCGCTCCGCGACAACCTCCGCCTCGCCCTGTCGCCGACCCGGTCCCGGCCGAAGGCAGACGAGCTGGACAAGAAGTCGCAAGGTGGCGAGCCGGCGCCGGACGGTGGCGAGGACGCCCAGCTGTGGGCGGCGCTCGGCGCGGTGGACGCGGACGGCTGGGCGCGGGCGCTGGAGGACGGCCTGGACACGGAGGTGGGTTCGGGCGGTCTCGCGCTCACCCCGGCGCAGGCCCAGCAGATCGCGCTGGCCCGTCTGGTCCTGGCCGATCCGCACACGCTGGTCCTGGACGAGGCGACCTCGCTCCTCGATCCGCGGGCGGCGCGTCATCTGGAACGCTCGCTGGCCCGTGTCCTCGACGGCCGCACGGTCGTGGCCATCGCTCACCGCCTGCACACCGCCCACGACGCGGACGTCATCGCCGTCGTCGAGAACGGTCGGATCAGCGAGCTGGGCAGCCACACAGAGCTGGTCGCCGCCGACGGCGCGTACGCGGCGCTGTGGCGGTCCTGGCACGGGTGACACGGGCAAGGGGCACCTTCGGGGCCGCCCGTACACGGCGGCCCCGGGGCCGGTGAGCACGACGTCGGCGGACCGAGGACGCGCGGCCGGTCGGCGGGGTGGCCGGTCGTCGTGACGGCCTCCTGAGGACACCCGGGGCACCGCGGCCACCGGCAGCCCCGGCCGCCACCGGACGCTCTGCCGTTGCGCACCCCCGAATCGGGGTGGAACGCTGGAGAGCGGCACCCGCGTGGACGGGCCTCCCGGTCCGCTCCGTGTTCCGCCGGTGCCCCGTGTGACGGTGTTCCCCCGCCGACCACGCGGTGCGGACGGGATCGTCACCCTCTGGAGGTAGTCGTGGACAGCGCCGACGGATGGGGAGACGACGTCTACCAGCCCGACGGATCGGAGATCCAGAAGGACTCGGGTCTGCTCGACGCCGAGGACACCCTGGAGAACGACGGCGTCGGTGATCCCCTCGACCGTGGTTGGTCGCCGCCTGAGCGGCCGTGGGCCGTGGAGCACTCCGGTGTGACGGCGGCGGAGCGTCACGCGGGCGAGACGCTGGACCAGCGGCTCGCGGAGGAGGTCCCCGACCTCGCGACACCGGACGGGGACGGTCTCGGCGACAGCGAGGGCACCGACGGGGAACTCCTCGACGACGAGGTCGGCACCCTCCGTTCGGGCCGCCTGGTGGCACCGGACGAGGGGGCCCACGAGGACGAGGAGAGCGCCCTCGTCGCCACCGATGTCGGCATCGACGGCGCCGCCGCCTCCGCGGAGGAGGCCGCGATGCACATCGTGGACGAGGACCATCTGTCCGGCTGACCCGCCCGTCCCCCGCCCGGCAGACCCACGGCCGCCGTTCCCGCATCCCCACCACGAGGAGCAGGTATGCAGCAGGACAAGCAGCCCGACTACCACCCGGTCGTCTTCCGCGACCGCACCGCCGGCTTCGCCTTCCTCACCCGCTCCACCGCGGCCAGCGATCAGACCATCGAGTGGGACGACGGCGAGACGTACCCGGTGGTCGATGTGGAGATCTCCTCGGAGAGCCACCCCTTCTACACCGGCAAGGCCCGGACCGTGGACACGGAGGGACGCGTCGCCCGCTTCGAGCGGCGCTACGGCGGGGACGACGCGACCTGACCGCCGGGCGCCGTCCCGAATGACCGGAGAGGCCAGCGAGACCGGGCGCGCGGGGGTCAGATGTAGTTGAGGGCCGCTGCGCCGCCCACCCCGCCGAGCACCATGAACGCCGGCATGAGCACCTTCAGCTCGACCCAGCTGCCCGCCCGGAAACGCAGGACCTTGGGCGGACCGAGCGGATACCAGCGCTTCCGCCCGATGGGGATCGGCCACAGGACCGGGCAGCCGGAGACGGTCAGCGCGTCGCCGATGTCGTGAACCAGTGCGCCCAGCACGATCGGGAGGCCCAGCCACAGGTACTCCTGGCCGGGGTCGGTGAAGAGCCAGTCCGATCCGTTGCCCGGCTTGTCCAGCACCCCCGCGATGATCCAGGCGCTGGTCGCCGCCAGCAGCCAGACCAGGACGTCGCTGCTGGAGCCGCGCGCCGCCCGCCACAGCAGTCCCTCGATCGCCAGCACCATGTGGGCGAAGAGGATCGCCAGCACCGCCCAGCGGCCTCCGGTGATCGCCAGGACGGAGGCTCCCCCACCGATCATGACCGCCCACAGCCACGTATGGGTCAGCGTGCGGTGGCCGCCGGAACGACGCGGGTCGCCCTGCTTCCTGGTGGCCTTGTAGACGGCGTAGGAGAGCTTGTCCACGATCTCGCACAGCCAGCGCGAGAGCGGGCCGAAGGCACGGGAGATGGTGGCGGCCTTGTGGTCGAGGTCCGGGGCCAGTGCGGCGCCGGCGCAGATCAGGGCGCCGGCCAGCAGGACCGGCCAGGGCATGGTGTGGCCCGCGGCGGCGGCCGCGGCACCGACGCCGAGCCAGGCGGCGGCGCCCGACAGTGAGTGTGCTGGTCCCATCATGGCCGTTCCCCGCCCCATTCCTCGTGTGCCGCTGTCCAGTTGACCGGGTGCGATGACGCTCCGTCGGCGACACAGCGTAGCTCCCGCGATCTTGGGTCCGGCATCCGATTCCCCCCTCGGGCGCGGGGACAGGCAAGATGGGGGCGTGACCCTCATCGATCAGTTGCCGCCGACCGCAGATCCCGACGCCCTCTACGAGGCTTTCGAGTCCTGGGCCCAGGAGCGCGGTCTGACGCTCTACTCCCACCAGGAGGAGGCGCTGATCGAGGCGGTGTCCGGCGCGAACGTGATCGTGTCGACGCCGACCGGCTCCGGCAAGAGCATGATCGCGGCAGGTGCGCACTTCGCCGCTCTCGCCCGTGACGAGGTCACCTTCTACACGGCGCCGATCAAGGCCCTGGTCTCGGAGAAGTTCTTCGAACTGTGCAAGATCTTCGGCACCGAGAACGTCGGCATGCTGACCGGTGACGCCTCGGTCAACGCCGACGCGCCCGTCATCTGCTGCACGGCCGAAGTGCTCGCCTCGATCGCGTTGCGCGACGGCAGGCAGGCGGACGTCGGCCAGGTCGTCATGGACGAGTTCCACTTCTACGCGGAGGGCGACCGGGGCTGGGCCTGGCAGATCCCGATCCTGGAGCTGCCGCAGGCGCAGTTCGTCCTCATGTCGGCCACCCTCGGTGACGTGTCCTTCTTCGAGAAGGACCTCGCCCGCCGGACCGGCCGGCCCACGGCGGTGGTCCGCTCCGCGACCCGTCCGGTGCCCCTCTCCTACGAGTACCGCTACACGCCCCTCACCGAGACGCTCACCGACCTGCTCGACACGCGGCAGGCGCCGGTCTACATCGTGCACTTCACCCAGGCGCAGGCGGTGGAACGGGCGCAGGCACTGATGAGCATCAACATGTGCTCGCGCGAGGAGAAGGAGCGGATCGCGGAACTCATCGGCAACTTCCGCTTCACCACGAAGTTCGGCCGCAACCTCTCCCGCTACGTCCGCCACGGCATCGGTGTGCACCACGCGGGCATGCTGCCCAAGTACCGGCGTCTGGTGGAGAAGCTTGCCCAGGCGGGCCTGCTGAAGGTGATCTGCGGCACCGACACCCTCGGCGTCGGCGTCAACGTGCCCATCCGCACGGTGCTGTTCACCGCGCTGACGAAGTACGACGGCAACCGGGTGCGGACGCTGCGCGCGCGGGAGTTCCACCAGATCGCGGGGCGGGCCGGTCGGGCCGGGTTCGACACGGCCGGTCTGGTGGTCGCCCAGGCGCCGGAGCACGTCATCGAGAACGAGAAGGCGTTGGCGAAGGCGGGCGACGATCCGAAGAAGCGCCGCAAGGTGGTGCGGAAGAAGGCGCCGGAGGGCTTCGTCGGCTGGACGGAGAACACCTTCGACAAGCTGATCGACTCCGAGCCGGAGCCGCTGGCGTCCCGGTTCCGGGTGACGCACACGATGCTGCTGTCGGTGATCGCCCGGCCGGGCAACGCCTTCGAGGCGATGCGCCATCTGCTGGAGGACAACCACGAGCCGCGCAAGCAGCAACTGCGGCACATCCGCAGGGCGATCGCGATCTACCGTTCCCTCCTGGACGGCGGCATCGTCGAGAAGCTCGACGCGCCGGACGCCACCGGGCGTATCGTCCGCCTCACCGTGGACCTCCAGCAGGACTTCGCGCTGAACCAGCCGCTGTCCACGTTCGCGCTCGCCGCGTTCGAGCTGCTGGACCCGGAGTCGCCGTCGTACGCCCTCGACATGGTCTCCGTCGTGGAGTCCACGCTCGACGACCCGCGGCAGATCCTGGCCGCCCAGCAGAACAAGGCGCGCGGCGAGGCGGTCGCCGCGATGAAGGCCGACGGCGTCGAGTACGAGGAACGCATGGAGCGTCTCCAGGACGTCACCTACCCGAAGCCGCTGGAGGAACTGCTCTTCCACGCCTACGACACCTACCGCAAGAGCCATCCGTGGGTCGGCGACCACCCGCTGTCGCCGAAGTCGGTCATCCGTGACATGTACGAGCGGGCGATGTCGTTCACCGAGTTGGTCTCGCACTACGAGCTGGCCCGCACCGAGGGCATCGTGCTGCGCTACCTGGCCAGCGCCTACAAGGCCCTGGATCACACGGTGCCGGACGACCTCAAGTCGGAGGATCTCCAGGACCTGATCGAGTGGCTGGGCGAGATGGTGCGTCAGGTCGACTCCAGTCTGCTGGACGAGTGGGAGCAGTTGGCCAACCCCGAGGAGATGACCGCGGAGGAGGCGCAGGAGAAGGCCGATGAGGTCAAGCCGGTCACCCGCAACGCGCGAGCCTTCCGCGTCCTGGTCCGCAATGCGATGTTCCGCCGTGTCGAACTCGCCGCCCTCGATCACGTCGACCAGCTCGGCGAGCTGGACGGCGAGGCGGGCTGGGACGCCGACGCCTGGGGTGAGGCCATGGACAAGTACTGGGACGAGTACGACGATCTCGGCACCGGTCCGGATGCCCGCGGCCCCAAGCTGCTGGTCATCCAGGAGGAGCCGCAGAACGCGCTGTGGCGCGTCCGTCAGATCTTCGACGACCCGAACGACGATCACGACTGGGGCATCAGCGCGGAGGTCGATCTCACGGCCTCCGACGCCGAGGGCCGTGCGGTCGTCCGCGTCACGGACGTCGGTCAGCTCTGAGCACAGCACGAGGCACAGGAGAAGCGCCCCGATGAACAACCCGACGAACGAGGCGAGTCCGCCGAACCCGGCCGAGCGGCTCGTGGACCTGCTCGATCTGGAGCAGATCGAGGTCAACATCTTCCGCGGCCGCAGCCCGCACGAGTCGATCCAGCGGGTCTTCGGCGGGCAGGTGGCCGGCCAGGCGCTGGTCGCGGCCGGTCGGACGACGGAGGGCGACCGGCCCGTGCACTCGCTGCACGCGTACTTCCTGCGTCCGGGGCGGCCGGGCGTGCCGATCGTGTACCAGGTGGAGCGGGTGCGGGACGGGCGGTCGTTCACGACCCGCCGGGTCACCGCCGTGCAGCAGGGACGCACGATCTTCAATCTCACCGCCTCCTTTCACAAGCCCGAGGAAGGTCCCTTCGAGCACCAGTTGCCGCCCGCCCGCGAAGTCCCGGACCCGGAGTCGCTGCCGACGGTGGTGGATGAGATCCGGCAGCATCTGGGAACGCTGCCGGAGCAGTTGGAGCGGATGGCACGGCGTCAGCCGTTCGACATCCGGTACGCCGACGGGCTGCGCTGGACGCCCGAGGACGTCAAGGAGGCCGAGCCGCGCAGCGCGGTGTGGATGCGTGCGGTCGGTCCGTTGGGCGACGATCCGCTGGTGCACACCTGCGCGCTGACGTACGCCAGTGACATGACTCTTCTGGACGCCGTCCGGCTGCCGGTGGAGCCGTTGTGGGGTCAGCGGAACTTCGACATGGCGTCGCTCGACCACGCCATGTGGTTCCACCGGCCGTTCCGGGCGGACGAGTGGTTCCTGTACGACCAGGAGTCACCTATCGCGACGGGGGGTCGGGGTCTGGCCCGCGGCCGGATCTACGACCTGGAGGGACGCCTGTTGGTGTCGGTCGTCCAGGAAGGGCTGTTCCGCAAGCTCTGACTCCCGAGCGAGCGGGCCCCGTGCGCACACGGCCGGATGGGCGGTGAACGCGGGGGCGGGGGCGGCGGTCGGCCTGGGTCGCGCCCGGCTTCATGCCCTTCTGCGCAGGAGCAGGCGATCGAGCAGACGGCGCTTCGCCGGCCTCGGCTCTTCGGCGTCCGGCGAAGGTTGGGCGGCCTGTTCCGAGTCCCTGACCGGGACGGGCAGGACAAGGTTCGCGACGGGGCTGGAGGACGGGGGTGCACTGTCTGCCGGGCGTGGCGCAGGCTGCCGGAGGCGGGCCTCTTCCAGCGTCTGCGTCAGGTCGGCGCGGAGCCAGGCGATCTCGTCCGGGGCGTCCGCCGTCATGAGCCCCTGGACGAGATCGGCCGCGGGTGTGCCGGGGGCGGCGTGCGTCGGTGGGCCGGGCCGGAAGCGGTTCAAGTGGGCCCGTTCCCAGGGGTCATGGACGATCTCCGCGATCTGGGCCGCGTCGAGCAGAGCGGCGACGGCACCCGCCCGCTGCCAGGGCCCCTCGGCCCGACGCAGCAGGAACCCGAGGTGCCGTCCGCGCCAGTTGCGGGCCCGCAGATCCAGACCGGCGGCCAGTCGGTGCGTGACGTCCGCCGGAGCCCGCCCCGTCAGCAGGGGCGCGTTCGCCTCGTCGGCAGCGAACTGCCTTAGTTCGTCTGCCAGATACAGCCAGACGACGGCGCGGTAGCGATTCAGGTAGAAGGTCACTGGGACGACGAGACCCAGCCGGGCGAGGCGGGTGAAGCGGCTCGGGGGCACCCCCATGACGGCGGCCGCGTCACCGGTGCCGACTGCCTCGACGCTGCCCCGCAGGGTGGCGGGGAAGCCGGGCGACGATCGCAGCCGTTCGATCTCCGCGCGCGGAACCCGTCGACCGCCGCCGCCTTCGTCGGGCACGGTCCTGATGCGTCCCAGGTGCACGGCCAGGTCGAACTGGGTGCGCTTCAGGCCCAGTTCGCGGGCCGCGCGGACACAGGTGACAGAGTGGGCGTACGGGTGTGCCAGGGTGTTGCCGGACATGGTCGTCTCCCCCGTGGAGTGAGGGGCCCCGCGCCGATCGCGATGACCTCGGACACGACCGTAGCCCTCTTCGCGCACATCGTGGCGGGCCTGTGGATAACTCCGCCAGGGTGAGGAAACGTGCAGCTCAAAGCTCCGTGAGCGGGTCGGCGTTGGGCAGGCGGGCGTCCACGGTGAGGTGCTCGCCCACCCGGTTGACCAGCAGGGCCATCTCGTACGCTATCTGCCCCATGTCGGCCTCGGCGGCGCTCAGTACGCACAGACAGCTGCCGGTGCCCGCCGCGGTGACGAAGAGCATCGCGTCGTCGAACTCGACCATCGTCTGGCGGACCTGTCCCGCGCGGAAGTGACGGCCCGAGCCCTTGGCGAGGCTGTGAAGACCTGAGGAGACGGCGGCGAGATGTTCGGCGTCCTCCCGGCGTAATCCCGTGCTCGCGCCCGACACCAGCCCGTCGTTGGAGAGGACCAGCGCGTGCCGCACCTGACCCACCCGCTCCGTGAGGTCGTCCAGCAGCCAACCCAGGGTCTGCTTCTGCGCCATGGTCCTTCTCCCCGTGTCATGTTCTCCGTGTGTTGCTCCCGCCCGACCGGCGGGTCTCTCGGCAAGCCTTCCCCACCGGCGGGCCGCCGGGCAAGGAGGATGGGGGCATGGCACAGAAGATGACCGACGAGGAATGGCGGGCGTTCGCCTCGCAGGGCACCCGCACCGGAAAGCTGTCGACAGTACGAGCCGACGGAAGCCCGCACGTGGCGCCGATCTGGTTCGTGATCGACGGTGACGACCTGGTGTTCAACACCGGCAAGGAGTCTGTGAAGGGACACAACCTGGCCCGCGACGGCCGTGTCGCCCTCTGTGTGGACGACGAACGGCCGCCGTTCTCCTTCGTCGTGATCCAGGGCCGGGCACAGCTCTCGGAGGATCTCGACGAGATCCGCCACTGGGCCACCCGCATCGCGGCCCGGTACATGGGCGAGGAACAGGCCGAGGCATTCGGGAACCGCAACGCCGTTCCGGGCGAACTCCTCGTCCGCGTCGAGATCGACAAGGTCGTGGCCCTGAAGTCCCTCACCGGCTGAGACGGCGGACCGGCCGCTGCGCGGTGGAGCCGCGTGACACAGCCGGGCCGCACGGGCGTAACCCGGTCGGGCTGTGCGACTCCGCCCGACCGGATGCCCCGCACAACGGCGCCTTCTCCACGGCGGGTACGGAATCATGCGGGACATGAACGACGACGCCGCACAGGTCCGGGAGTTCTTCACCGCACGCGCGAAGGACTGGGACCGCAGGTTCCCCGACGACGGCCCCGCGTACGCGGCGGCCGTCGCCCGGCTCGCACTGCGCGACGGCGACCGGGTGCTCGACGCGGGCTGCGGCACCGGACGGGCCCTGCCGCCCCTGCGTGCCGCCGTCGGCCCCACGGGCACGGTGCTCGGCGCCGACCTCACCCCGGCCATGCTGGCCGAGGCCGCACGGGCCGGCCGGGACCGTGACGGGCGGCTGCTGCTCGCCGACGTGGCCGCGCTTCCGCTGCGCGCCGGATCACTCGACGCGGTGTTCGCGGCGGGACTCGTGGCGCACCTTCCGAAGCCGTCGGACGACCTCGGGGAGCTGGCACGCGTCGTGCGCGTCGGCGGCACCCTGGCTCTCTTCCATCCCCTCGGCCGGGCGGCACTCGCCGCCCGGCAGGGCCGCACCCTGACCCCGCACGATCTGCGGGCCGAGCCCAACGTGCGCCCGCTGCTCACCGGCGCGGGCTGGCGGATGACGTCGTACGAGGACGAGCCCAGCCATTTCCTGGTGCTGGCCGTACGCGAGCGCTGACAGATGTCGGGCCGGGGTGGCTGGAGGGCCGGCCGCGATCGACCGGCGGGACCGGCCGATGCGCGGGCACGGGCCGGGCCGCTCCGGTGTGAGACTCCCGACCGCCACGAGGCGATTCGCCCCTGTCCGGACGGAAAACAGCAGCTCCGGTACTGTCGGGGAGTCGTGACAAGGGCCTTCCCGCCGCACTAGGGTGCGCGCCGATGGACGAAGTGATGGGGAGGCTGGGATGGCCGGGACGGACGAGAACGCCGTCGCCGCCGAGGACGACGCGCTCTACGTGCTCACGGCGGTGCTGCTGACGCCGGCGAAGTTCCCGAGTGTGCTGGGCGACGACTATCCGGAAGCCTGTGCTGCGCTCGACCTTGCGCCGCTGACCGACGGGTACGGCCTGGTGCTGGGCCAGGACGGTGAGGGCGCGCGCTGGACGGTCGTCATCGACGACGTGTCCCTGGTCGCGGTCGCGATCGCGTCCTGGGACTGCGGCATGGAGTACGACCTGTCGCCCGACGACCGGACGATGATCGCCGCCCTGCCGGGCTGGCCCCTGGCGGTGGCCGTCGCCGCACCCGGGATACCCGCTCCGCACGACCCCGAGCCGGAAGCCGGGGACCGTCCCCCGCTCTCCCCGCCGGACACCACCACCTGGGGCCCCGCTCAGCGGCGCCTCGGAGCCGACGAGATCGCCCTCCAGTGGGCACAGTGGCGTGACCAGATCGACGACTCGGAGTTCTCGGCACCGTCCGGGGACACCGCCAGCGCGGAGAAGACCACCGGCACGGAGGCCGCCGCGCCGGACGCCACCGCTGCCACCGCAGCCACCGCAGCCACCGAGAAGGAGTCCCCGACGAAGGGGCACAGCGGTGTCCGGCGTGTCCTGGCCGAGGTGCGCGGCTACGTGGATGCCCCGCCCCCGCTCGGGCGGGTGCGCTCGTCGTTCGCGGCGGGCGACGCGCGTACGCTGCGGGCCGATGGCCCCGGATGGTCGCTGGTGGCCCGTACCGACGACATCGCCTTCGTCCTGCTCGACGAGGCACCCGGCGAGGTGCTGCCCGTGGGACGCGGACCGGAACTTCCGGGTCTGCTGGAAGCGCTCGACAAGATGGCCGTCCGGCCGCTGTGATCCGCCCGGCGGGGGCCGGTGCGCCCCCCGCCGACGCCTCGGCACGACGGCGCGCTCGTCGTGCGGTTCCTCGCGGGAACCGTCAGCGGCCCAGTTCCTTGCGGGTGACCCGGCGCAGTCTCCGGCGCTGCGCGGGGTCCAGCGTGAGGTACGCCGCCGCCGGAACTCCCACCACGATCAGCAGGGCGGCCCACCAGGGCAGCCAGATCAGCAGCAGGAGCCCTACCGCGACACCTCCTACGGCGATCTTCGTGTTTCTCGACATGTGCGTCGCCTCCTCCGCGGCCCTCGCCGCTCTCTGCAAGGAAAACGGGTCCGAGCGGCGCACGGTTCCAGCCGACACCCCTGAGACTCCCCTGACATCCATCCCTTAGACCGTGTCCTACGTGGTGAGGCGGATGAGTCGTTTGTAGCAGCAGAGGGCGGCGGCTAGGCCGAGAAATGCCAGGTAGTTGCGGGGGT